>NZ_AP023182.1:720399-1440798 GCF_013426915.1 Paraburkholderia sp. PGU19 | reverse complement strand
CCATATAATATTATATGGAATCCATACAATATAGGGAGACGCATATTTGAGAGGTGAGATTCAACGGTGATTGCACATGTGCAAGGCTTATCTTTCAATCTCACTGATCGTCGTCATTGTGCTGGCCTGATGGCTCGTTTGGGTCGACGGATGTGGACGGTGGCGTTGACTTCCCCATCTCGGTTCGTCGATTGCTGCAGGCGTGGGCAAGTCGGGAACCGTCAACTACGTGGTCGCTTTGGGCCCCGTCGTAGGGCACCGATCAGTGACACATTTCCTTCGGTGATAAGCGTTTGAATTGTTGGTGCTTTTTTCCGGGCGATGGGCTGGACGCTCGTAGTGACACCATTCCAGGCGCAACGGAGACAGATTCCCTTCGTTCTACGGCCTGCAATGGTGATGGTCGTGTTATCACTATTGAGTGCACAGGGCAACAGATGCTTCCAGGTAGCTTCAAATCGGAGCGGACGCCGTGAGTTTTCTTCGTCGAATCCTGAGCGCCGCAACGGTCTGCGCGGTTGTCACTGGATGCGTGTCGCAGCCGATCGGGCCGGCGGTCGCGGTGAAGCCGGGGCGCGACAAGCCGTTCACCGTTTTTCTCCAGGACGATGCGCAGTGCAGGCAGTATGCGAGGGAGCAGTTGACGCGCGGCGCGGACACGCGCGCTGCGAGCGACGCCCAGGTGCCGCGGGTACAACTGAATGTGGAGCAAAGATACGATCTCGCGTACCTGGAATGCATGCGGGCGAAGGGAAACGAGGTGCCGTAGCGTGCGGGCGCCACCCACGCAGCATGATCAAGTGACCTTTCGCGAGCCGCCACGCCAGCTATTCGCTGATGACAGCTCCATGGCTTGCGCTTCGGGAACCGGTGAACGGCCGGGTCGCGCTCGAGGTCGATCGCGAGAGCGTATGCGCCGAGAGCTTTGGCCATCGCGCCAGCATGGAGACCAGATTGGCGCGCGCCGCCCAATACACGCGCGAGAGCGATACTCGGGACCGGAATTAACCGCACGACGCTGTGCGCAATACGCAACTACCCGTCCGTGGCGGCCAGCGATTGTCGTCTGTGCAAGATCGCTGTTGACGCATTGCAAAGCAGCCTTGAGCGGCGCAAGCCGGTGCGCGCAGAACCATCTTCTGTCAGGATCGCGACGGGCGCACCGTCACACCAAGGCCGCGGAAGTCGGGAAACTCCTGGTGATTACAAACGGTATGTACGGATGTTCGGCGCGCACATGGATATCAAGGTACAGGGAAATTCTGGTCGAAATAGACTGGCGCGAAGTTTGCGCGAAGAACGTTTGGCGGTTGACCGTTTCTGCCGGCGCTTGTGTTTTATTGATGGGCGCATGTCAGAAAATTCCAACTACCGGAGGTCGCCGTTGATTCTTACTTTCATTGGCTCCAGGCCTCGCGAATTGGCGTAAACCTCTACAGTGGCGTCGGTCAGGTGGCCGAGCAGCGCCTTGGTATCGATGCCGCCCTGCTCGATGCGAACGTCTGGCAGCAGCACCTAGTGGCTCATCCAACACCGACCGGGCAGATATCGGCAATGGCGGACACGGCTCCGTCCGGGAAGTGAACCTTCGCACGCCGACATCTGCCCTCGACATCGACTTCAGCTGAAGGCTCCGCAACCGCCCCGAGACGCTTCTGGCGGCAAACCTATTTGCGCTTGCGGCCGCCGTCAGCCGTGGATACGTGGAGATAGGACAGGACGCTTTCGGTCAGCTCTGCGGCGAGACCGACCGCCTCCTTATTGCGCGCAATGACAGCCGCAACCAGTCCTTCGATGATTGTTAGCGCAGCGACGTTGGAACTGGTCAATACCGGGTGCTCGACCGGCGCATACAGAACGTCATCCGCAATCTGAGCCAGCGGGGAAGCCGGGGAGTCGGTAATTGCCACCACCTTCGCGCCACGGTCCCGCGCGAAACGTGCGAGTCGTGCGGTATCGAGCGAATACCGCGGCAACGAGATCGCCAGCAGCACGTCGCTCGCACCGATCATCGCCAGGCGGTAGGCCGCGTGTTCATTACCTCCCTCCATGCAGATGGCGATGGCATCCGCACAAAACGGAACGAGATTGGCCGCAGCCATGCCGGCAAGGTACGCGCTGTTGCCAAAGCCCAGAACATAGATGCGCCGAGCCTCGACCAGCGTAGCGACGATGCTTTCGAACACCTGCTCCCGATTCGGATTCTCGACAGCGACAAGGTTAGCCTGCGTGGTCCTGAGCTGCTCTTGCAGTCCGAACACGCCGGATGGGCGTTGGGCCAGTTCGGCACGCAGCTTGTCGACCGGCGACACCACTTCGTGCAACGTGCCCACCAGTGCGGCTTTCAGTCCGGAATAGCCGCCAAGTTCGAGCGAGCGCGCGAGACGGTTGACCGCAGCTGGAGAGGTTTGGGTCGCGGCAGCCAGCTCTTCAATGGTCAGCGTGGCGGCCTTGAGGGGATGTCGCAACAAGTAATCCGCCACCCTGCCGAGCGCTGGCGGCAGGCGTGGACGAACCATGGCGATATGGCGCATCACGGAAGACTCATACAGAGCCGTGGAACTACTCGACATGGCGTGTCTCACGCGAATGGGAATGGCGAACTTGTAACCTGGCCGGCTCTCTCCTGGCAAGTTCCAGCGCGCAGCATGACACAAAATATATCATAAAGGCAACACAGTGAAAATTCTTATGTCACATGCGCGAGCAACCGGTAAAAATGCCTGGCACGGTCCGCTACCGTGCACGACACCAATACAGAGGAGATAGTCGATGAAGAAGGCCCTTATCCCGTTGTCCATCGCCTTGCTGAGCGCTTCGATGGGCGTTGCCGCCAAGGACTGGACGGAAGTCCGCTTTGGCGTGGATCCAACCTACGCTCCGTTCGAATACAAGGCGCCGGACGGGAAAGTGATCGGCTTCGACGTCGATCTTGGCAACGAAATCTGCAGGCGCATCCAGGCCAGGTGCGTGTGGGTGGAAAGCGATTTTGACGGCATGATTCCGGCGCTCAAGGCCCGCAAGTTCGACGGCGTGCTGTCGTCGATGTCGAAGACCGAGAAGCGCATGAAGGAAATCGACTTCTCGTCCAAGCTCTTCCACGACCCGACCAACCTGGTCGCCAGGACCGGTAGCGGGCTCCTCCCGACCGCCGAATCACTCAAGGGCAAGAACGTGGGCGTGGAGCAAGGCACGACGCAAGAGACGTTTGCCAAGACGTACTGGGAAGCCAAGGGCGTCAATATCGTGCCGTACAAGAACCAGGACCTGGTCGAACAGGACCTGCTGGCGGGCCGTCTCGACGCCTCGCTGCAGGACACCGTGATGGCAAAGAACGGCTTCCTGAAGAAGCCGGCCGCAAAGGACTTCAGCCTTGCTGGCCCGGCAATCGAGGATGAGAAGACGCTTGGTCACGGCACGGCGGTCGGTCTGCGCAAGGAAGACACCGATCTGAAGGCCAAGATCGATGGCGCCATCGCCGGCATGCTCAAGGATGGCACGTACAAGAAGATCGAAGAAAAATACTTCGACTTCGACGTGTACGGCGCCAAGGATTAAGCTGCCATCCGCTGGGGCCGGTCCTGTTTCAGGGCCCCAGCTAGTCCGCCGAGGCACATCATGTGAGCACCACCATGCAACGACGCGATTACCCCCTTCTCTCACCCAGTCTTGGTGCGACCCGCCAGCTGACAAGTTTCCATTTCGGTCATGCTGAAAGTGGCGAAAAGGTGTATATCCAGGCCTCACTGCACGCCGACGAACTTCCCGGCATGCTGGTGACGTGGCATCTGAAAAGCGCACTCAAAACGCTGGAAGCCGCGGGCCACGTGCGCGGTGAAATCGTGCTCGTGCCGCAAGCCAACCCAATCGGGCATGACCAGACGTTGCTCGGTCAACAGCTCGGCCGGTTCGAACTTGCATCGGGAGAAAACTTCAACAGGTCGTACCCCGAACTGGCAACGAAGATCTATCCGCGAATCAAGTCGCAGTTGAGCAGCGACCGCCAGAACAATACGCGCTTGATCCGTGTCGCGCTTCGGGAGGCGGTTCATGAGATGACAGTTCGAACCGAATTGTCGAGCCTGCGTCAACAGCTGATGTGCCTCGCTGTCGACGCCGATGTCGTGCTCGATCTGCATTGCGATTTCAAGGCTGCGCTGCATGTCTACACCGGCACGCCGTTGTGGAAGTCCTGCGAGCCGCTAGCGCGCTATCTGGGATCGTCCGCACAGTTCCTGTGCACCCAAGCGGGTGGCGACCCGTTCGACGAGGCGTGCTGCCGCCCGTGGTGGGAACTGCAAGCGCTGGCCGACGCCGACGGGCTCAAAGCACCCATCGAACCGGGCTGCCTCGCCGTCACCGTCGAGCTGCGCGGACAAGCCGACGTCAACCACGCAGTAGCGCGCCAGGACGCTGAAGCAATTCTCGATTTCCTGCGTCACCGCGGCGTCGTTGCCGACTGCGGAGCACCGCCTCAACCAGAACTGAAATATCCCGCAACGCCTTTGAGCGGATCCGAAAACCTGTGCACACCCCACGCCGGCGTCGTCGCGTTTCTGGTGGAACCGGGTACGGTCGTCGAGGCTGGCCAGCCCGTGGTCGAAGTGATCGACCCGATAAGCGACTCCGTGACGGTGTTGTCATCGCAGTACGGAGGCATGCTATATGCGGTGGAAAACCGCCACTACGCCACGAGCGGAATATGGCTCGCCAAGGTAGCTACGCAAACAGCATTCAAGACTGGCCCGTTATTGTCTGCGTAGGAGACGCGCCGCACGTAAGAAGGGCCAGCACCTGCATCTCCTGGATCGCTCGCGTCTCGGCGATGCGCCCTGCGCACGGATCAGTGACAGTGTTTCAGATGGCACAAGGAATGGAGGCATCACCATCGACGTGAGAACGCCGCGAAAGGCCTTCCATGTTCCGGGGGGCAATTCGCGTCGGCTGGTAAATGGTGGATATATCAACTACTAACAAAGTTAGGATACCTATGATCGTAAAAACGAGGGTTATCCTGAACTTGCTAACAATTGATGCTCTGTCAAGATACGTTGACTACACAACTTTATAGAAATCTTGTGATAGTGAGGGCTGCATGGCACGAGACTCGCATTTGCGGCGTTCTCAGTTGGGACGGTAGGCCCGATCCGCTTTTCGGGGGGAGCCGTATCGGGTGAACATCACCAGGTTGCATAACGGGATAAGCGATGAAGTTCAATCACGAGCCACTTGCCGTGGCGAGACGTAACGATCACATTGAGTGCGTTCACAGCGGTTCCGTCGCGGTCGTCGACACCACTGGCCGGCTCATTGCATATGCGGGCGATCCGGCCGCCTACACGTTTTCGCGATCTGCACTGAAACCGTTTCAGGCCTTACCCTTCACCCTTGCGGGGGCATCCAGAAGTTCGGCTTCACCGAGCAGCAGACAGCGCTGATGTGTGCGAGCCACTCGGGCGAAGACGTCCACGTCCACGCGGTCTCAGACATGCTCGCAAAGGCGGACTGCACCGAGCGGGATCTTCGTTGCGGCTGTCATATGCCAGAGCGATTCCTCCATGGCGAGGCCGTGCCACCCGGCTTCGCCATGGACCAGAGACACAATAACTGCTCCGGCAAACACGCCGGGTTTCTGGCCTATTGCCAGATGGGTGGGTACTCCACATACGACTACCTTGACTCGTCGCACTTTCTGCAGCGTGAAATCGTCAAGGTGGTGAGCGACCTCTCGGAGACTAGCCCGACGCAATTCTGGTACGGGACGGACGGATGTAGTGCGCCAAATATCGGGTTGCCGCTATCCCGCCTCGCAAAGATCTGGGCGCGCTTTGGCGCCGCACGCAGGGATGCCGACGAATTCCAGAGAGGCATGGCCACCCTGGCGGACGCCATGATGAACTGGCCTGAGATGTATTCGGGCACTGGACGTGCCGACAACGCGTTGACCCGGTCCGGGCGCGGAAAGTGGGTGAGCAAGACGGGAGCGCAGGGCGTGCGCTGTGTGGGGGCTCGAGTGCACGGTCTGGGTATCGCGCTCAAGGTCGGTGGCGGTGACTATCCGACTGCCTACGCGGTGACGATCGAGGTCATGCGACAGCTGGGCATTCTGGATGCCGAAACTACCAGTGAACTACAGGAATGGCTTGAGCCCGTACTGCGCAACTGCAACGGGTCTGCGGTGGGTCAATTGTCATGTGATTTCAAGCTGAAATACGTGTGAATCAGGTACCAGTCGGGGTTGCAATGTCGAAAGTCACGAACAGTCCTCTCATTTCTATCCGGGCTGTAAGCAAGTTCTTCGGGACAAAGCAAGTCCTGCATAACATCAATCTTGATGTTATGCCCGGCGAAGTTGTCGTTATTGTCGGACCCTCCGGCTCCGGTAAATCCACGCTGTGCAGATGCATAAACAGGCTGGAGACAATCGACGGGGGCGAGATAAGCATCGCTGGCAAAATCCAGCCGGAAGAAGGGAGGGCTCTGGCCAGATTCCGATCAGAGGTCGGCATGGTCTTCCAGTCGTTTAATCTGTTCGCTCATTTGACCGTTCTACAAAACATAACAATAGGCCCTATCAAGGTCCTCAAGCAGTCACTCGAAGAGGCGGAGGCGGGCGCGCGCGACTTACTCAGGAAAGTCGGTATCGCCGAAAAGGAGAACGCGTACCCGGCGCAACTTTCGGGCGGCCAGCAACAGCGGGTCGCGTTGGCGCGTTCGCTGGCGATGAAACCGAGAGTCATGCTGTTCGATGAACCGACTTCTGCGCTTGATCCAGAAATGGTGTCCGAGGTGTTGAATGTAATGGTCGAACTCGCGAATAACGGTATGACCATGATTGTGGTTACCCATGAGATGGGTTTTGCCAATAAAGCCGCCGACCGCGTCGTCTTCATGGACGATGGGCGAATTGTCGAGGAGGGTCGTCCCGGGGTGTTTTTCAGATCACCGCAGTCCGACAGGGCGCAGGATTTCCTGTCGAAGATTTTAAGTCACTGATTTTTAAAAGGAGGGGCGTCGCTAGCACTGTAAGAGATCAGAGTAACCACTAACGGCTGAAGCCCATGATAACGAGATTGGAGACACTCAAATGAAAGTAGCAAAGCTGAAGGCAATTGTCGCGTTGTTAGCAGTAGGGCTGACCTTATCGGCGGTCGCCTCGGGTGAAACATTCCCGGCCGGCTCGACCATGGACGCAATACAGAAGAAGGGCAAGGTTGTAGTGGGGACGTCTCTCGATGGCCCTGGCTTCTCGTTGCTGAACCCAACGACCAACAAGGCAGAGGGCTTCGAGATCGATATCGCGCGGCAGCTGGCCAAGAAGCTGACGGGCTCGGAGAACAACGTCGAATTCGTTCCCGTGCTGAGCGCAAACCGGTTCGCGTTCGTCCAAACCGGACGGGTTGATATCGCTCTAGCTACCGCCACCATCAACGACGAACGCAAGAAAATCATCGGATTCGCCGGACCGTACTACCTGGCTGGTCAGGACGTCATGGTTGGCAAGAACAGTGACATACACAGCCTGAGTGACCTCAATGGCAAAACGGTGTGCGTCGTAACGGGCACGGATTCGGGCGCGAATCTGCTCAAGGTGGCACCAAAGGCCGAGATTCACTCTCTGACGGATGAAAAGAGCTGCGCCGAGGCCGTCTCCGATGGTCGCTTTGCCGCTTTGACTGACGATGGCGCCGTTCTGGTTCCGTTCGTGAAGCTGCAACCGGATCACCTGAGGCTTCTTGGCAAGCCGTTTACAAAAGAGCCGTACGGTATCGTTGTGAAGCACGATGACGTGCAGTTCAGGAACTGGATCAACGGCGAACTCGAGGCCATGATCAAGTCCGGTCAATGGCAGAGCATGTACGACAGAGACCTGAAGGACTTCGGCGAAGCGCAGGTTCCCACCATCGAGCGGTATTAATCGCGATTGCATCGTTGGCCTGGCTGGCCAGGAGGTCAGCCGGGCCGACTCCGGAGAGGGACTCGGGTATGTTCTGGATTATGTCTTTCGGTTTGTACAGGGGATAGGCGTCACCCTCGAACTTTCTTTCTGTTCAATCATCCTGGCATTCGTCATCGGCGTCTTGCTGGCGATCACGCGGATATGTCCCTCGCCACCACTGCGTTTTTTCGCCTGGTGTTACGTCGAAGCGATGCGTGCGACGCCGATCCTCGCGCTTCTCGTCATGATCGTGTGGGGCCTTCCCAAGCTTGGCTTTATGTACTCCGAATTCTCTTCGTCAGTGCTGGCGCTCGGCCTCTATACCGCAGCGTGGATATCGGAGGCGATCAGGTCAGGAGTGGGTTCGATTGCGACAGGTCAGGTAGAGGCAGCGCGGAGTCTCGGCATGTCGTTCGGGCAGATCCTGCATTCCATCGTGATCCCTCAGGCTGTTCGCTCGGTCATTCCATCGCTGAGCGGGATCATCATTGTCCACATCAAGACCACATCCATTGCGGCCGTTGCGGGGGTTCTGGAAATCACCGCTACGTCACAGATCATCAATGTCGAAACTGCTCAATGGTTATGGTTCCTCGGGGCCGCTGCCTCTTACCTGGTGCTTACCGTACCAACGGGGTGGATCTTCAAAGCGATTGAACAAAGAGCGGTGTTTGTACGATGAACGAAACCAGATTGCTGTATGAGCCACCGGGCCCCATCGGGGTCATGAGAAACCGGTTGTATGCCGTCGGGGGCGGAGCATTCGTCGTGGCGCTGACCTCCTCAGTTTTATATAAGCTGTATCAGAGAGGGCAGTTCGATGACGATCGGTGGGCGGTCTTTCTGAACACTCAGGTGTGGAGTTTTCTCCTGACCGGTCTGGAAGCCACGCTGTTGGTCGCAGCGATCAGCGGTATTCTCTCGTTCGCCTTCTCGATACCGATTGCGCTGATGCGCATCTCCGATCAGCCCATTGTCAGAAAGATCGCGGAAGTCTTTATCTCGGCTTTTCGCGCGGTTCCGCTGTTGCTGCTGATCCTTTTTATGGCGGTTCTTCTGCCAACCATTGGCGTGGCGTGGCCCGCCATTGCGTTTCTGCTCATCGCGCTAACCCTGCATCACTCGGCGCTAATGGCTGAGATAGTCAGGGCGGGCATCCTTTCCGTGCCGCGGGGGCAACGGGAGGCCGCACTCTCAATCGGGATGAGTCAGGTGAAGTCGATGCATTACATCATTCTTCCCCAGGCAATTCGCAGGATGATGCCTGCACTGATTGGCCAGTTGCTGGCCATTGTTCAGGATACTTCTCTCGGCTACATCATCCCTTACAACGAGCTGCTCCGTTGCTCGCAACTTATATCGACATATGCCCCACAGTCGCTGCTCCAGGCCGCATTCGTTTCGACGTTACTCTATGGCATCGTCAGTGTGATACTGATGATCGTTCAGTTCAGGGTAAGAAGTCGCGTTCAAGGTGCCGAGTGTTAGTAGCCCCCTTGGAGCATGCCGGCTTCATTTGGCCGCTGGCCGGCATCTCGCGCCATATATCGGCGGCATCCTGCCTGTCCACCACTACCGTGTCCGGTGGTACGGCGGCCGCACGACGGCTCGGCGTCAGATCGTAATGTGGCGCGATTGTTGGCTGCCCGTCCTCGAATCAGATAGGTCCAACGAGCACACAACCGGCTCAGCGGTACCTATCTTCGGAGCCGGAGACGTCTTTCATGGTGCGTTGACGCTCTCCGGCGCAGCGACACATCTCGAAGTCGCCGAGTCTGTCGCTCAACAAATGCGCGCGGGGACGAATTTGTCTTGTCTGCTCGGAGCAAGCAGAGAATTGTGCGACCGCATGTATTCGAAGTAGTGAGGAACGTTTCAAGCTGGGCATTTTCTTGCCGCCGGATAGATTCGTCGTCGCGGTGCGAATCGCCGCAGGCGCGACGGGCGAGCCGTGGTGCCTTCCTGTTATCGCGGTATGCAGCGAAAGTTACGAATGAATGGCCACTTTCGACGCGGAAACAGCCTGATCGATCGCGTACTTGCGTGTCCGCTCAGGGTCGACACCGATCCGATCACCGATTATTGCAAGCGTAATTGCCGTGATAACCAGGCAGTTATCACGGATTGAAGGCATCAGCGCATCTCGTCGCACCAGTAATGACGATGGGTTGAATAGTAGTGCAGCATTTGCGCCACGATCGTCTTTCGCCGGTGAAACCGATGCGTCTGACCAGAGAGCAAAGCAAGGAGCAGATGAGCGAACGTCTGCTGAATGCAGCGCGCGATATCTTTTCGACGAAGGGTTTCATTGCGGCGAGCGTCGAAGATATCGCGGTGGAACTCTGGATTCAACCCTGCGCACCATGCGCCGATCTTTACGGACAATCGCCAGCGCGCCTCTTAGTCTGCAACGGCGTTCGTCGCCGTTCACTATCGCCGGGAGCAGATGCACCGAAAACTGCTTGGACGATTGGATTACCATCGCGACTGGTGGGACTGGGGCAGCGCCCGGCGTTGAGCTTTCGCCCTCGCTAACCTGTTGCGGTACTGAGGGTGATCGTATTGATGCCTGGTTGGATGGGCACGCGCGGTTCATCTGGAGACGCGCACTGATAATACCTGCGCGGTGGCCGCTCCCGGATTCTGCTGGTCCTTCATTGGGGGGCGAACAAGGTTCGTGATATAGCTCACGTCTGCCCCGGCGACTGTGGGCGCCCCTGAGACACGTTGGTGCTCGGGTAGCCTGCAGGCCGGATCGACGATTCCCGCGCGAGCGCGATCGTCGGGAACGCCGTATGCGATTCGTAACCAGCCGGTCGTCGCAGTAGACGCCCACGCCCCGGTTCGAGCAGGTCGGATCAACGGACAGCGTTGCGCTATCTTCTGTTTCCCTCGTGCTCGCGTGGAATCAGCACACGAGGGGAGTTACCCGATGCGTGTTGCACAGATCGCGCCTTTACACGAGGCCGTACCCCCAGCGCTTTACGGCGGAACGGAACGGGTAGTCTCGTACCTTACGGAAGCTCTGGTAGACCTCGACCACGACGTCACGCTGTTCGCGAGCGGCGACTCGCACACCCGGGCGCAACTCGATGCGGCCTGGCCGCATTCGCTACGCCTGGATCCGTCCATTTCCGGTCCGCTTGCGCCGCACCTCGCGATGCTTGAACATGTCCTTCGCCGGGCGCATGAGTTCGACATCGTTGCTTTGCGAGATCAATGCCGAGGATGTCGATTTCCATGATGGGCATCCACACGTCAGATTTCCGGATCGTCAGTGTCCCCGAAGGGGGCGTCGGGTGAATCTCAGGAAATTCTGGCGGTTTCTACGGAAAATAGCCAATACATCAATGACTCGCGCGGCTCGCCATCGTGCAATGTTCGCTGAACCGCGAACCATTGCTGCGGGGCGGCGGCTCGCGGCTCCACGACCGCTAGATTATGCATGAGAAGTACAATCACCCCATCAAGGTGTTTGCCCTTTTTGCGGTTTTTCGTCGAGATTGCTCGAGAACCCAACTTTCTTGTGTGAGCCGTCGCACAGTGGCTTGTGGCTCGACTGACCGCACCGGCATAGCCAGACTTCGTTCTTGCCCGCGGCGATTGGTTGCCCGCTCTGGGTGGTAATCTGGAAGTCACCTGTGATGTGGTACGGGCCGTCATTCTGTGTTGTGATGATTGCAGTCGACATGTGCGCCTCCAATGAGGATGAATCGCGCAAGCCTGCGCAGCACTGGGCTCTCAATTGGGACAACCCGGCAGCAGGTCCAGTTTCAGTCTATATCGGGATGGGAAGAAGGATGATCTGTTTCTTGCCGCGCGATCGTGCAAAGTGTGGCACAAGACGCGCCACTGCGGCATCGTGCTGGGGACACTGCCGAACGTGTTCTTCATGTCCGGGGTGTCGCGCACCGCGAGCAAATCAGGAATTGACGTCCGCAATTCAATGAACGCGCTATTCGGACAGGAAGGGCGGTGAGGGCTACACGTTGCAGGCGGTTCCGTAAAGAGCGGAAATGCGAAGGCGCAACTGACGCGACCAATCCGAACTAGACGGTGTTAGGCACTTCCGGTCAAACCTGGTACCCTGGAGGCATGACAAAAGAGAAACGTAAAGCCTACCCGACAGACGTGTCAGACGAAGAATGGAGCTTCGTGGCAGCGTATCTGACGTTGATGGATGAGAGTGCGCCACAGCGGAAATATGAGTTGCGGGAGATGTTCAATGCGTTGCGCTGGATGGCTCGCGCTGGGGCTGCTTGGCGAATGCTGCCGACCAACTTTCCACCGTGGGAACTCGTGTACCAGCAGACGCAACGATGGCTGGCGGCCGGCTGTTTCGAGTGCATGGTGAGTGACCTTCGTTCGATCGTCCGTGTGGCGCAGGGGCGGCAGGGGCAGCCCAGCGCGGTGATCCTTGATGGCCGTACGTTGCAATCGACATGTGAAAGCGGTCCACGCGCAGGCTATGACGGCTACAAGCGCAAGCGTGGCAGCAAGGTGCATATGGCGGTCGACACGCTGGGTCAGTTGCTCGCCGTACACGTGACACCGGCCAACGAGCAGGAACGGGCCCAGGTGGCAGAACTGGCGCGCCAGGTGCAACAGGCAACGGGAGAAACCGTGAAAGTGGCCTTTGCCGATCAGGGTTACACGGGCGAAGATCCTGCGCAGGCCGCGCGCGCCCAGGGAATTGATCTCCAGGTGGTCAAGCTCGATGAAGCGAAAAAGGGTTTCGTGCTGTTGCCACGGCGATGGGTAGTCGAGCGCAGCTTCGGATGGCTCAACCGCTTTCGACGCCTTGCACGTGACTACGAACGCTTGCCCGAAACACTCGCAGGCCTGCATTTTGTCGTCTTCGCCATGCTTATGCTTGTCCATGCAATTCCAGTACTTCGAAGTTCCTAACACCGTCTAGCTCCTGCGTCGTCCCAAGGCTAATTGTCGCCCGTAAAACGATGGTGAGAGTGTTTGAGGTCGTCATCGGGACGCGTGTTCCAGAATCGCTGTATCCTCGGCGTTGGCGTCTCTCAAACCAGTTAACGCGATTTTGCGTGAACGAGGCGATACTCGTCGGTCTGGCTGCTCAGATTCCCGAAAAAAGGAAATGCAGTGGTCCACGAAGTCCCTCACCCTCCTGGGCAAAGTACGACGATGTACAAATGCGATATCGAGTTCGGCCACGGGATCGGTCAACTCGTACTCGGGCAGCACACGCACCAGACGTCCGCTCTCCATATACCGTTGAACGATGCGCGTGGGCAACAGTGCGATGCCATAACCGTTTAACGCAAGCTGCACGGCGATGCATTCATTCATCACGGCGTGAAGACGTGCGTTGTGCGGGAGCGAAATCCCTGTTACTTTAACCGAACCGCATTCGGGATCCCATTTGCTTGCTCGCGTATTGATGAATGTATGACCCGTAAAATCGAGCGATGATGGTACGGGTGGACTTGCTTCGAGATACGCGCGTGTTGCTACGAGCACTGAACTGGAACGAACGAGCGGACGGCAAATTGCAGCCGCGTCCTGAACCAGAAAAGCGGGATAAATTGCCGCATCATAGTTTCCATGTTCGAGGCGCAAAGGCTCGCCGGTTGTCGTTACCGCAACGCGTATGTCGGGCGTCGCCAACAGATATTCGTCAACGAGCTGTGACAGACCAGTCTCGACCGCGAATGGATGGGCGGCGAGTCGAAGTACGCCTTTTTGGGTGTTGCGCTGCTCTGCAAGCCGTAACTCCTCGCGATCGAGCCGCTCCAGAATCTCCGCGCATGAAGCGAAGTACGCTCGGGCGTCGTCTGCGAGCGAGACATGGCGTGTTGACCGATTGACCAATCTGGTGCTTGTATGCGACTCCAGGCTTGTGATCGCACGGGATAACGTAGCGGGCGACATCCCCAAATGTTTCGCAGCTGTCGTGAAGCTCTGAAACTTGATGACGGCGACGAACGCCCTAATCGAAATCAGATGATCCATTCGATGGTTCCGCAGGAAGAAACTCCGGTAGCCGTCCCACATCCGGGACAGAAATTTGGCGGTGTGTGTTGTTTGCGATCCACCTGTGTCAACACATCAGAGCGTCTGAATATTCCCAGTTCATTGAAAACGGATGTCTCTTCGCACTGCAAGCGTCGGGCTTCGGGTAGTGGCGGGGACGCCGCCCATACCTGCGAAGGGGGTACAATCCGCAAACTTCAAATCCGCGCGATCAGTCGCTTTGTTGCTCGTCCGCTCATTGCCCATGCCGCCACGTCGCCCTACGGTTGAGATCGATTCTCCGATACCGCTCTACCGACAGATCAAAGACACCCTACGCGTCGGCATTCTGAACGGCGAGTATGCGCCTCACAGCCGCATGCCCTCCGAGAGTGAGCTTCAGGCCATGTTCGCCGTGAGCCGCATCACGATTCGACAGGCGCTCGGCGATCTTGAGAAGGAAGGCCTGATCTTCAAGGTGCATGGCAAAGGCTCGTTCGTCTCTCAGCCGAGGACGACGTTTCAGGACATCGCCACGCTGCAGGGTTTCGCCGAGGCGATGTCGGGCAGCGGGCATGAGATCGTCAATCGCGTGATGTCGTTCCGAATTGCGCGGGCACCTGCTGAGGTCTCGAGGAAGCTCGGCTTGCCAGACGGGGCCAACGTCGCGGAAATCCATCGCGTCCGACTGCTCAATCGCAAGCCTGTTTCTTACGAGGTCACATTCTTGCCAGAACAACTCGGCGATAAGCTGCAACGTGCGGATCTCGCCACGCGCGACATTTTCCTCATTCTTGAAAACGACTGTGGGGTCGCTTTGGGGAGCGCCGATTTGAGCATCGATGCGATATCGGCGAGTGCCCCTATTGCGCGTGCGCTCAAGATCAAAGCGGGTGCACCGATGCTGCGGATCGAACGACTCACGCACGATAGCCGAGGTCAGCCAATCGACTTCGAATATCTCTATTTCAGGAGCGGGACGTTCCAGTATCGGTTGCGTATCGACAGAAAGCCTGCTCGGACAGCAGAAACACAAAAGCCACGAAGCAAGCGATAGGAGTGTTCCGTTTGTCTGGGAGTTCGGGATCGCCCAGTCCCCAGACGACGCACCAGTGACGTGCGCATTCGGGAGCAGCCTTGGCGCACCGCGTGGCTCATATCGCATTGCCAGGTCACCTTTATCGGAACCGATCAGCTGCCAAAATAGATATCGCAGAAGCTGACCGGACCGACACAGCCGTCGTCGTGAGCGGGCCCGTTGAGCATCGGGCGTGACTCGTGCACGGCAGAGCGCCCCGTTTCGGTCGAGCCGTTCATCTCGGGACCGACGGCGCTGTCATTTGCATGCGCAGCTTTCTGCCGGTCGACCAGATTCTGATAGATCGGGCTCACATCCGGATACGACGAATCGGTCACGTACATGGAACCGTTCTGTTCCGCCTCGATCAGTTCCTGGCGAACCTGCTCCCGCGTTTTGCCTTGTGCTTGCGCGGTACCGATGACGCCGACCGACGCGCTGGAAAGAAGCAATATAGCCATCACTTTGCGAACTTGCATGTTGAAACCTCCGAAGAGCTGATGTCCGGCGCGACGCGGAGGAGCGGGAACACTAGCCGTCTGAATGCGGCATCATTCACCGGACCGTGTCGCCCTTGCGCCGCCTGATCGGCGCGGCATGTCGATGCAACCTGGAAGGTTCTCATCGTGCTGCCGCCGATTCAGGCTGGCTATCTGATAGATCGGGATAGGGCGAGAGCGGGTTACAGCAAAACGCGGCTTTTTTTCACGTAGCGGCTTCGCATCTCACGCTCTCGTCCCCGCCGGAATGATTTCAAGAAGAAAGTCGACACGCTGGCGTCGATCTCAGACCGTAGTGCGCGCGCAACCATGGTGTCATCTCGACACACGGTGAATCCTTACCACCGCATCGCGCATGGACCGAGAAGGCCACCGACGAGAGCAGGCACCGCCATGCCAATCAGGTACCACGTTGCCCAGAACGGCACATGCATCTCGGGCAGCGCAGGCAGTAAGCCAGTGAGCCTAAAGCTCCAGCAAGAAGTCCTGTGGCAGCGCCGGCGAGTCGGGGACGTGTAGGAGCCAGTCCGCGCATGGCCCACAGCAATGCGCCGAGCGCTGGCACCGAGAGCAGCATGATTTTTAGCGAGCAGTAACGCCACGTGTGCCCCAATATCAGGTCGCCGCGCGCTTCGGGGGCGGCAAGCGCAAGCACGATAAGTGCGACAAGCCATACGATGCCCACGGGAAGTATCAGCGCCGCCCAGGCGCGGCCGACGCGCACACCCGGCTGTGACAGACGCGACGTCACGCACGTGGCCGAAAGCGTCATCGCGAGCGGCAATGCCAGCTTCGCCCAGAAGACCGGCATCGTTGCGCGCGTTATAAGGCTGGTGCCGTCACCGGGCAATATCACAAGCAACAACAGCGCCGCGGTGAGACTGACAGCAAGGCCAAAGCCGAGGCGGCCGGCCACCGCTGAGCGCGAAGGTGAGCGAGGACCATCCGCGAGCATGACGATCAAATCTTGTGTATTCATTTTGACTTCCCCCGGATTTTTGCCGCAAGTGCCTTAAGGCCGCGATGCACGCCAACCTTTACCGCTGACTCGGAAAGGCCCATCGCCGCCGCAGTTTCAGCAACGGACAAGCCCCACAGCTTCATGTGTTCAATCGGCCCTCGCTGCCGCGGCGGCAGCGTGGCCAGCAACTGCTGCAGATCGCGTTGGGCTTCGAGCATGTCAAAATTCGATTCAGCTTCCGCCTCCGAATCCTCATCAAGTGGTTCGAACAGCGCACTGCGGCGAACCGCCGAGCGGACGTGATCTGCGAGCTTGTATCGTGCGATCGCACTGATCCATGCGGTAAGAGGCACCTCCGGCCTGAACGTATCGAGACCCTTGTGCACGGCGAGAAGAATTTCCTGTATCAGATCTTCGATGTCCGCGTCCTGCTGGCGCAAGTGTTTCCGCAAACGGGTGCGTAGATGGCACGCCAATTTCTCGAGAAACATTCGATACGCGTGCCTGTCACCGTTGATCGAACGCGTGAGCAGTGCCGTGAGCTGGCGTTCAGCTTCTGACATCATTGAGTTCGCATCGAGACTTTTCGTCGCGGTCGTCTGTATCTCGCGGCCAGCACGGGGAGGCAATGTCATCGCCACGAAGGACGTCAAGCGGTCGACGTTACGCACGTCACGCCCGCGATAAGCCGTCAACGCGGCGGGCATACCAGCGCCTGAGCATACCGTCCACGGCCAGGGGCCCCGGGCCATCGAACGCGAGCGCAATCAGGCCCGCAACGTAAAGCAGATCTGTTTCATAACCCGGCGGACCGAACTTTGGTATCCCACCTGTTACCGACATCAACTTGATCGAAGCGAATCCGAATTGCAGGTGCACCGTGAGTGTGGCCACGAGCAGCACGGCGAGCATCGGAATTGTGACGAGCGGCACGAATGCGCCGACGAGGATCGCGAAGCCGCCAAGCAGTTCTATGACGATGGTGCTCCATGCCATCAGATGAGGGGCCGGAACGCCAAGCGCGTGGAGGATTGCAACGAAGTTTTCCGGATTCTTGACGAGCTTTGCATAACCGTGTGCCATAAAGCCGTAGCCCACGATCAGTCGGATAGGCAGAGCTGAGAATCGCTCGAAGCGGGCCGCGAGCCAGGATGGATTTACAACAAGGAGTAGAGAGCGAAAGAGATTCATGGGCATTGAATGTCGAGATGGTCGAGAGAAAACGAGCACACCGGCACCGTGTGAATCGGCCGGATAGTCGCTGCATTTGATAGATCGTCGCGAACTGAAGATTGGTTACAGCAGCAACCGCAATTTTGGGATTCCGTGAACCTTTTATTTCAGTGCGCGATCATGCCCGCTGGATCGCCATGCGACGACATGTTATGACGTGCTATGACATAATATGATTCGTTATATCAATAAATATCGAATACGCCTCTTGCTGTCTTCCGGACGGGCACAAAGCTATCGTTCTAGTTGATCATGTGCTCGACGTCGGCAGTGCTGACCACTGCAGCCGTTGGTTGATGGTTGCGCCAGCGGCAGCGCTGCAGCGCTGCAGCGCGATTTTTCGGGCGGTGAGGGGGCCTGTTGGCGCTCGTCCATCGCGCTGAGCCTTCACGCAAACGGCTTGTTCACTGCGTAACCTGTCCGATGTCCAATGCGCACATTTCGGCCATAGCCGCCGCTGGCCGGTGATCCGCTCAGTGGCGGTAATTGTCGCTCAGCAGCCAACCGACCAACAGTTCACGTGAATGTCAGCTGTGGTAGTTCTGCAAAGGCAGGGGACGACCCTCAACTGCCATTCGAATTCCTGGCCACGCAATGACAGCCTTCGGGGCGCAACGGTCGCTCACCCCAGCAACCGGGTAGGCACGTTAATGACAGAGCTATCAGATGCGTGATGTCGCATTCCAGCACGTCACCGGGTGCCATGAACGGATTTTGCACAACCCGACTCCCGGCGGCGCTCCTGTCGCGAGCATGTCGCCAGGAAGCAGCGTCATGTGCGTCGAGAAGTAGGCGAGAGTCTCGCCGATCGAGAACACCGTGTCGCTCGAGTTGCCTTGCTGCTCGAACTGGCCGTTCAACTTTGTCCACAACCCAAGATTCTCACCATCGACGCCGTACCGTATTGCCCAATGCACGTCATCGGTATCGCCAGAATTCGTAGTTGCTCGCCCCACAGGTGTCGACTTCTCAAAGTTTTGCTTCCTTCACCCGTTCTCGCAACAGCGGAACCACGAAGTCGACGAATGTGCGCAGTTTCAGCGGCAGTCGGCGTTGCCTGTCATAGACGAGATGAAGCGGGCGCGGCTCGGGCTCGAATTTCTGCAGGACGACACGCAGCCGCTGCTGCCGTACATACTCAACCACCTGATAGGACATCGCCCGAACCAGCCCGGTGCCCGACAGCCCGGCGTCGATTGCGGCATCGATGGTGTTGACGCTCAAGCGCGGCAGTATGGAAGTTTTGATCTCCTCGCCTTCAGACCAGAAGCTCCATTGCACCGACGCCGAAATGCTTTCGAACGAGATCACGCTGTGAAGGGCCAGATCTTCCGGTTTGGTGGGCTCGCCCCGAGTGTCGAGATAGTCCGGACTGCCGCAGACAACGCGCCTGATCGAGCCCAATCCCACCGCGACCAGATTGCTGTCGGGAAGGTCACCCAGCCGCAGCGCCACGTCGACCTGATCGTCAAGCAAATGGGTGACCCGATCAGTCAGCACCAGGCCCACCGAGACCTCCGGATACGAAGCAAGAAAGCGCGTTACGACGGGCAGCACATGCAGCCTGCCGAACATGATCGGCGCAGTCACAACCAGGTCGCCTTTCGGCTCTGCATATTCTCCCGCAGCGATCCGCTCCGCTTCGACCACCTGCTCCAGAATGGCTTTCGCCGACACTGCGTAAGACCGTCCAGCGGCCGTCAATTCGAGCCCTTTCGTCGAGCGGACCAGTAGCGTTGCTCTCAGGTGCGTCTCCAGATCGGCCATCTTGCGGCTGACCGTGGCGAGCGGAACACCAAGCTTCCGGCTCGCCTTCGAAAAACTCCCCGTCTCCACTGCGGCGAGAAACACCGCCATCGCATCGAGTTGATCCATGGCCTTCCAGAAAATGAGAGGTCGCTTTCACATTTTACTGTCTATCGCCACTTTCCGGGAATGCACAGAATGCTTTCACGACGTCGACAGGCGGTCGAATCGAAAAGCGATTCATTCCACGGAGCCAATAATGAACACGCGCACATACCATCGCGCAATTGATGTGAACGGTCGAAAGGTCTTCTATCGTGAGGCGGGTGATCGGAAGTCACCAACGATTCTCCTTTTACACGGCCTGCCGACCAGTAGCCAGATGTACCGCGGCCTCATGTCAGTATTGGCAGACCGGTTTCATCTGATCGCTCCCGACTATATCGGCTTCGGTTATTCGGACGCGCCGCTGCGCAGCGAGTTCACCTACACGTTCGACAATCTGGCCGTCTACGTGTCGGGATTGATCGATGCACTCGGACTCGACTCGTACATTCTCTACATGCAGGACTACGGCGGTCCCGTGGGCTTTCGTCTCTTCACGCAGCGCCCGGAGCGGGTGAAGGGCTTCATCATCCAGAATGCCAACGCATACATGGAAGGCGTGGGAGACGCACCCAAAAAGGTTCTGCTGCCGTTGTGGGAACAACGAACTGCCGAAACCGAAAAACCGGCACGCGAGTTCGTCAGCCTCGAAGGAACCCGATACCACTGGCTGGTCGGTGCAAAAGAACCTGAGGCCATCAATCCGGATAACTGGCTTTTGGACCAGGCACTGCTCGACCGTCCAGGCGTACAGGATTATCAGGTCGATCTTCTCGAAGACTACAAATCGAACATCGGGCTCTACCCGACCTGGCAGCGGGCATTCCGCGATCACAAGCCGAAAACGTTGATCGTGTGGGGAAAGAACGACCCGTTCTTCATTCCGCGCGGCGCGAGAGCTTATCTCGGCGATCTGCCAGACGCGAAGCTCGTCTGGCTCGATGCAGGACATTACGTTCTCGACGAAAACTCAAGCCAGGTTGCAGCAGAAATCAAGTCGTTCTTTAGCGCTTAACCCAAATCTTCGACTCGCATTGCAGCCTCGGATGTGTTGCGAGTGGGAGACCATTTTCCTGATTGTTTTCTTTATATGGAGTTTCATCATGGCATCGACCAATCAATCGACGTTATCGGAGTTTGCAGTCGCAGAACGAGCCTCAGGGGCTTACGCATCGCAGGCCCTCCTGCGATGGTCTCTGGTTATCGTATTTCTGTGGTTTGGCGGTATGAAGTATACGAGCTACGAGGCGCACGGTATTGCCCCGTTCATCGCCAATAGCCCGATCATGAGCTGGCTGCACGTGGCATTCGGCATCCAGGGTGCAAGTTATGTGATCGGCACGCTGGAGCTTTCCACCGCAGTCGCCCTTGCAGCCGGCGCATTCGTTCCCGTGCTCTCTGCCCTCGGTGCAGCGATGTCGGCAATGACATACCTGATCACGCTGACTTTTTTTGTCACGACACCGGGCGTAGCTGAGGCAACCGCCGGTGGCTTCCCCGCCATTTCCGCGCTGCCAGGTCAGTTTCTGCTCAAGGATCTGGTACTTCTCGCGGCTTCACTCAGTCTTCTGGCGACGTCGTTGCCGCGCCTATTTGCGAAGACACGTTGACTGATCCCTGACGCCGCGCGACCCCGTTCGTCGCGCAGCATTTGAAACGCACTTTCAATTTTTCTCAACCGAAGCAAAAGGAGTATGACCATGACGACCATCAATGTCCCCACACGTGAAGATGTTTCCCCCGCTAACCAGGCGATTTTCGACAAGCTAAAGGGTAGCCTCGGCATGGTGCCGAACTTGTATGCGACGCTGGCCCATTCCGAACATGCGCTCGGCAACTACCTGGCATTCCAGAACGCAAAGAGTTCGATCGTCGGCAAGGCTCGCGAAGTTGTGAACCTCGTCGTCAGTCAGGTCAATGCGTGTGAGTATTGCCTCGCGGCGCATACGGTTATCGGCAAAATGAATGGGCTGACGGATGAACAGATCCTCGAAGTCCGCGCGGGAACGGCAGGCTTCGACGCAAAACTGGATGCGCTGGCGCGGCTGACGCGCAACATCGTCTTCAACCGTGGCCATGCGGACGCCGCACTGGTGGAAGCCTTTTTCGCAGCAGGCTGGGGAAAGGCGAACCTCGTGGATGTCGTCGTGCTCATCGGAGACAAAACCGTCACGAACTACCTGCACGGAACCACGCGGGTCCCGGTGGATTTTCCGGCTGCACCGGCGCTGCCGGTTTGATTGAGGCGCCGGTGACGGTGGGCTGCCGATGGCCCGCCCTCAACCGGTGCTGGAACCCAGGTGGCCGCTCTCCCTGACTGGTCTCCAGGACCCGGCCACGGCCCCATCCCGGGCACTAATCAAGCCCCTGCGCTTCGGCAACAGGGTCATGCTCGAAGCAATCTTGTCCCGCACTTACCCGGATTACCCGCAAAACTGGAGGTTGTCATGTCTGCTACGCCCACGTATCAAACCGTCTCTGTTCCCGATAGTCGTACCGGTTCGACCATCGATGTGTTCTATCGCGATGCCGGACATAGGGATGCTCCCGTTGTCCTACTGCTGCACGGCTTTCCGACTTCCAGCCACCAGTATCGCGGGCTCATCAGCCGGCTCGCCGACAAATATCGTGTGGTGGCCCCCGACCTGCCCGGCTTTGGTTTCTCCGGTGCACCTGAAGCCAACACCTTTGCCTACACGTTCGACCATCTGGCCGAAGTGGTCGAAAGCTTCACCGATACGATCGGACTGAATCGCTACGCGCTTTATGTGTTTGACTACGGCGCCCCCGTTGGCCTTCAACTGGCTGCGTCGCGGCCGGAGCGCGTGAGCGCGCTGATTTCACAGAACGGCAATGCGTACGAGGAAGGTCTCAGTGAGGGCTGGAATCCGATTCGCGCCTACTGGGAAGCGGCAACGGACGAGAACCGCAACAATCTCCGCACGTTCCTGAAGTCCGAGACGACGTCGTTTCAGTACATGCACGGGGAGTCGGATACCTCGCTGATCGCCCCCGAGTCGTATACGCTTGACCAGCATTTCCTCGATCGGCCGGGCAACGCCGACATTCAACTCGATCTGTTCGGCGACTACAAATCGAACGTAGCGGCGTATCCCCGCTTCCATGAATACTTCCGCACGCATCGTCCGCCGACGCTGGCTGTCTGGGGAAAAAGCGATCCTTTCTTTCTGCCCGCCGGCGCTGAAGCTTTCCGCCGCGATCTCCCGGAAGCTGAAGTTCACTTCGTCGACGCGGGACACTTCCCGCTAGAAACGCATCTCGACGAAGTCGCGGCAATCGTCCGGGCATTTCTGGCGCGGACCGTGGATTCGGCGCAAGGCGCCGCGCTGTTCGGAGAGCTCGGAGAAGCATCGGCACCTGCCGAGGCGAAAGCATTGCTCGACGGCATGCGTGGCGTGTTCGGCTTCGTGCCTAACTTGGGCTACGCGATAGCGGCCGAACCGTCGGTGCTTGGAGCCTATATCGCGATGCTCCAGTCGCTTGGGGCAAGCTCGCTCGATCCGATCGCACAGCAAGTCGCAATGGTCTCCGCAAGCCGCGCAAACGCCGCGGATTACGGCATTGCCGTGCATGCCACTCTCGCGGCGAAACTGGGCGCATCGGCCGACGTCGTCCAGGCACTGAGAAACGGAAGCACAATTCCGGATTCCAGGCTGGAAGCCGTGCGTCGCTTCGCTGCCGCAATCGCGACGAACCGGACGCAGGTATCGGACAGCGACGTCAATGCCCTGAAAGCCGCGGGATTCGATCACCGCGCGATGGTGACCATCGCATTGGCTGCCGCCGCAAAGACACTCGTGAACACGGTGGCTCATCTGTCGCGACCTGAAATCGACGCCGCTTTCCGCGCCGACTAATCGGATAACAGAAAGCCCGACGGGACGGCAGCGCCAATGTCGTCTCGCGATCGCGCGTCGCGAGCAGCACTGACGGGACATTGACCAGCGTTTTCCCGATTCGACCAATGGTGATACGCGATAGGCCGAATCCGACTCTTTCGATTTGCGGCGACATTACCACGATCAGGCACTGCTTGAGCAGTGCTTCCACCTATTCGCGCGAGCAACAATATAAGTTGATCCTTTAAACCTGACTGAGCGTCGAACTGCGCGTTCAGCGGCAGGCGCAGTGTCCTGAACAGCGCGCCGCCGCAAATGGTATTGGGCCCCGACATGGCGGCGAACCGTTGCAACAAAGGGTGAAAGATGAAGTGCGATCGCATGGCTGAACATCTTCACTTCGTCCAAGCTGCGGTTTCTGAAAGCGGGAAAACGAAATCTACACGCCGCGTTCGGAGGCGAAGTTCAAATGCGCTGGTGGGTTCCCAACTCACGTTTCGCGTCGGCTGCGCCCCGCACTTCGGACATTCGACGGCGCTAGTGTCGTGAGTTAGAAGTTCGTTGCATTAATTATTCGTGCGGTCCGGGATAACGAAATGCTGCCTGAATAGCCGCTCGGACTCACATAACCCTTCCTCGGTAAAGACCACCGACTTCGTCTTGTTGACCGGGTCGCAGATGAAGCCCTTTTCGTAAAGGCGATTCAGTACGTCCCAGTCGAAGCCCTTCCACGCGCGGTACTGATCGTGCAGAGTCAGGTAGAGAAGTGCCAGGGCGACTTCGTCGATCGCGTCGGTATTGATATTCATGACATTCATCCCGCGGCCTTCTGAACCCGCACGCAAAACCGCTCAAGACTAACCAGTATCTCGTCGGCCGACTTGCTCCAGATGAACGGCTGGGGGTGGGCATTGTAGACGTCAAGGTAGTGCCGGATTGCATCTTCGAGCTGACGCGTCGAACGATGCGTGCCACGACGAAGGTACCTTTCGGTAAGCGTGGCGAACCAGCGTTCGACCTGATTGAGCCACGACGCCGAGGTGGGTGTGAAGTGAACCTGGAAGCGGGGATGACGAGCGAACCACGCCTTGATCGAGGGAGTCTTGTGTGTGCCGTAATTGTCTATCACCAGATGCACATCCAGGTGGGCCGGCACGCTGGCTTCGATGGTGCGCAGGAAACGCAGGAATTCGCTGCTGCGATGGCGCCGGTGCATCTCACCGATCACTTCGCCTGTGACGATGTCCAGCGCAGCAAATAGCGTGGTCGTACCGTGACGCATGTAGTCGTGAGTGCGTCGCTCGGCAATGCCTGGGGCCAAGGGCAATATGGGCTGCGTGCGGTCCAATGCCTGTATCTGGCTCTTCTCGTCAACGCATAGCACCATCGCCTTGAGCGGCGGATCCAGGTACAGGCCAACAATATCGCGCACCTTGTCGACGAAAAACGGATCGCTAGAGAGCTTAAACGTCTCCTGCCGATGCGGCTGCAGTCCGAAGGCACGCCAGATCCGCGACACCGCCGTCTGCGAGAGCTTCATCTCCCGGGCCATCGTGCGCGTGCTCCAGTGCGTCGCCCCGGCAGGCACGGACTCAAGCGTCTTCGCAATAACCGCGTCGACATGCGTGTCGTCGATTGTCCTCGGTGCACCTGGGCGTGGCGCGTCAAGCAGTCCGTCCACACGGTCTGCGACAAATCGCGAGCGCCATTTGGAGACAGTTTGCTGCGTAAGCTGCAGTTTCGCCGCGACCGTCTTGTTGTCCGCCCCTTCGGCACAGGCCAGCACGATGCGCGCTCGCAACGCCAACGCCTGTGCTGTCTTGCGCCGCATCGTCAGTGCCTTCAGTTGCTCGAATTCCGATTCGCTCAGCACGAGTTCCCGTTTGGGCCGTCCGCTCATCGCCGCCTCCTCGTATCAGTGCCACACATAGCACTTTAGTACGCGGCTCAAATAATTCAATGAATTTGTAACTCAGTACACTAGCCGAATGATGATCATGTAGCCGGCCTCCTCGCCGCGGTTATGCGACGAGGGTTAAAGTCAGTTTGCGAAACGCACTTTGACCCTGCGGAGACCGACATGAACTATTGTGACATAGACCTGCATTCGAACAACTGCGTGGTGATCGTCAGCGACGAGAACGACCGGATCGTATACCAGAAACGCGTGCCCAAACGAGCTCGCGCAGATCGCGGCGACGCTTGAGCCGTACCGGCAAGAACTGGCGGGTGTGGTCGTCGAGAGCACGTACAACTGGTACTGGCTGGTGGATGGACTGATGGACACAGGCTACCGGGTACACCTGGCCCATCCTGCTGCCATCAGGAAATACGACGGTCTCAAGTACAGCGGCGATTTCGCCGATGCGGCCTATCTGGCGCAGCTACTGAGGCTCGGGTTGCTGCCCGAGGGCTATGTCTATCCGCGCGAGGAACGCGGCGCACGCGACCTGGCACGCAAGCGCATGCAGCTGGTGCGCTATCGCACAGCGCAGATCCTTTCGATCGAGGGCATCATGATGCGGCAGACGGGGAGCCGAATAAATGGCGAGGCAGTCAAACGGCTGACAGCCGGCCAGGTCGATGAATTTGCCTTTGCGCCCGATGTCGCGCTGGCCGTGGAGGCCAACCGCGCGGTCAGCCAGGCGCTGGGGCAGCAGATTGAGGCGCTGGAGAAGCGACTGAGGGAACGCGTGAGCCTGCGTGCCGAGTACCACCTGCTCAGGACGGTGCCGGGCATCGGCGACACGCTCGCAACCACAATCATGCTCGAGACCGGCTCGATCAGCCGCTTTGCCCAGGTCGGCAATTTCAGTTCCTACTGTCGCTGTGTTGACAGCCTGAGGGAGAGTAACGGCAGGAAGAAGGGTGAAGGCAATACCAGGAACGGCAACAAGTATCTCGCGTGGGCGTTTGTGGAGGCAGCGAACTTCGCGATGCGTTACTGCCCGCAGGCCAGAAACTTTTACGATCGCAAGAAGAGCAGGACGAACCGCGTCCTGGCGATCAAGGCTCTGGCACACAAGCTTGCGCGGGCGTGCTACCACGTGCTGCGAGACCAGAAACCCTTCGATGTCCATCTGTGTTTTGGATAACGGTTTGGCCAGGGGCGGCGAGCCAGGACAAGGGACTGGTGTGAAGCCACCCGAATGAGTTGGACGCCGCCCTTGTGCCATCTGAACGGATGCAGAACACTGAATCGCCCAGGCCGTGAGCCATCAAAGGACTGGCGTCGTCGTCATGGCGATAGCCACAGGGAATGCAAGCACTCCCCTGGACACGGCCTGGCACCAAAGTTTCTCTGGGGCGGCACTGCCGCCAGGGCAGTCGCGGAGCATTGCGACAGGCTTGATCCCGACGGGTGTCTGGTGCGATTCGGTTCGCAACCAACGAGTGAGAAAACGGGCGCGGTTAGTGTTTGCACGAATGAAGGTGGCGCGCTGTTGTCACCGAGAATTGACGCAACTGTTTGCGGGGTACTTTTTTTACCCTTGACTCCGGCCGGCTAATGGGTGTCCCTTGATGGGCGAACCCGAGAATCCGAGGTCGCCTCGAACACCGCGATCCATGGTGAAAGCCGAACTTCCGTAGACGACCCACTCCCGTCATTCGTACCCGCGCCCCTAGACGACAGCTTCCAGGATACCTGCGGTCATCGGTGCCAGCGTGCCGGCCGGCGCGTGCTCGTCCATCTCGGTTTCATTGGCCCGGTGGGAGAACCGCGCCGAGTTGTATCATCAGTCCGAGCATGTCCATGATGATGCGGGTTTCCTTAATCCTGCCGTCCTGAATGCGGTCGACGACCATGCCCCACACCCTTACCAACTGCCCCGTAGCAGGCACGCCGAGGAACTCTCCCCGGTGAGTGCCCGTCCACTCGAAGCGGGTCAGCACGCGGTCACCCTCGGTGAGCTGTTCCTCGATGTGCCAGTGCATATCCGGGAACGCGGCCCGCATCCCTCGCAGGACATCCTTGAGACCTTGGAGACCGGGACCTTGGCCGGGGAAGGGGACGTGCTCGACCATGTCATCCCAGACAAGCCGGTCGGCGGCATCGATCCGCCCCTGGTTCAGGACCTCCTCAACAAACTCGCGAACAACACCGCTGATCTCGTGCATAGAATGATGGCCTCCTGCCTGTCGGTGGAATAAATGGACCGAGCCTAGCCGGTCCCCGGGTGGGCCGCAGTGTTGAGGTTTCTGCATACGGCAGACACCCGACGAATCCAATTTTAGTGGGCTCGACTGGAAGCCGCGCGGGGTAGCACGTCGAACTGCGCAAGCGTCCAGTTCTCGGACGCGGGTAGCCGTCAGCTATCCGGGCAGGAGCCGACGTTCAACCGGCTGGTCCATAGATTGGCCGAATGAACAGACTAGGGATCGTTAACTGCGTTGATGATGTCAGTGAGGAACCAGGGCAGAATTAATTGCGTATCGGAATAGCTGACACCAACGCTGAGTGCTGGTGGCTTTGACATGGAGTCGCCGCGGGTCGCACCGTGATTGGCGCGCGGAATGTAGGTACTTGTGTGGGCCGGAATTTGCTGGGCGGTCTGATTATTCGCGGGTGGCCATGTCGACGCGCAGCCGGCAATGAACACAACGAGAACAGGTGCGGAGCAAAAGGGCTTCATGAGGTTGAACTCCAGCCACGTTACTTTGACAATATGGCCGATGACGAGTTCGTCGCGGGTATGCGGCTGGACGCATGCCGAATGCGAGAGGCGCAGTCCGACTGATCATGGCCGAGGCCGTGTGAAAACGCGCTCTGCCTGAAGCCTTCTTAAATGTCGACCCTTCAGATCGCCGCGTAACGGGCTGGTGGGGACTCGGGAAGGGTAAAGCGACACCCGAAAGCGGAGTACTTTTGTGTTTTCACGCGGCCTCGGCCGACTGCTGTCTGACGTGGTCGGCAGAAGTCGACCCGGAGCCGTCCTTCGACCCGGCGCACCTTCGATGGCCGGTTTCGAAACACTCCAGCCATTCGAGCCGGCCGACTATGACGACAAGTGTTCGGGCGTCCGCCGTTTTTCTCGTCTCCACCCACAGCATCCGATTAGGAGAAAGGCCGATGTACTGCAGGCATAAGCCATCCGATGCCTGCCTGCTCACAAGCAGGTCGACCAATGCGCCCACTGGCCAGTCCCTGCCAGGAAGCTCTTCGGATAGCGCTGGACAGCCGGTGTCCACGACGCGTCCAACACCACAAGAATTTGCAACAACGGTGCGTCGATACCCGTAGGCGCGTGCCGCCTGCGTCGTCTATGCTTCCTCTGCGCCGGCTTCGGCCGTAAACTCGCTAGGATGCCGGGGCGTAGATTGAACGTTATTCGATTGAGTCCAGGTCGATTGCCCGCGGGTGCCCTATGCCGGAAAGCATATTCATCGACTATCGCCGCCAGACCGAATCCGGCGTCGCCGGCCGCATCTACGACAGCCTGAGCCGTGACTTGCCCGGCATCTCCATCTTTATGGATGTCGACAAGCTCAAACCCGGCGACGATTTCGAGCAGGGGCTGGAGAAGAGTCTGGCCTCGTGCAAGGTCTTGCTCGCCGTGGTCGGCCCCGAGTAGCTGACCATGAAGAACAGCGCCGGCAAGCGCCGACTGGACGACCCCGCGGATTTCGTGCGGCGCGAGCTACGCACGGCGCTCTCGAAGGGCGTGCGCATCATTCCCGTGCTGGTTAACGGAGCGCGCATGCCGGACGCCTCCGAGTTGCCAGACGACATCAAGGGCTTCGGCAAGCGCCAAGCGATGGAGATCCGCCACGAGCGCTACAATGCCGACGTCCGCGATCTGTCCCACGCAATCCCCACCATCGCGCCCGGCGCGCGCGCGACCACGCGCAAATACGCCAAACTGGGAGTGGCCGCGCTCGCGCTCGCCGCCGTTCTCGGAGGCACCTATTACGCCGTCTGGACACAATGGCTGTCCTGGAACGATCAGGCGCATTATCAGCTCGAGTTTGATCGCCAGCTTCTGCGCAAATACTATCCCGTTGAGATCGAGGCTCGGGTCAATGGCAATACCGTGCAGTATCGCGGCAGGTTCGTGCCTTTCCCCAACTCAGAGACATTCGCGTTCTACTCGCGCCATTCGATTCCGGACGCGGAGTTCGCAGCCTTCGATGCCCAGCTCACCAAGCAGGGCTACCAGCGCATCTTCCACCAGGAGATCACGTTCAAGGACCACCGGTTCCATCAGGGCACCTGGGTCAAGCCCTGAGGCGACGGCGCTAGTCATGGAGGGCATCTGGCCGAGTTACTTCCGCCACGCGTCCGACAGGGTTACGAAGCGAAACGGCCGGTGGAATGACGACCTTGTGTGTTTCTCGAACGGCAACTATTGGCCGAACTCTGTCCGACGCCGCGGCCCGTTAACGGGATGCCTAGCGCGGTGGCGCGCCGTCAACATCGACGGCGACCGATCCGATCGTGCTGATCTCGCCACTCCATCCACCGGTCCGACGACGAGGCCGGCGCGGGCGGTTCCTGCCTCCTGGCGCGAGCTCCCCGGATAGGAGCTTCGAATCAGAAGCGGTGACGTAGGCCGACGGTGGCCTCGATCTGATTCGATGTCGACGCGGGGGAACTCACGCCGTTGATCCAGGCGACACCCAGCGGATTGCCAGCGCGCGCGCTCACGCTCTGATAGGTGCTTTGGATATAGACGTCGGTGCGCTTCGAGAAGGCGTAGTTCGCGAGCGCGCTCACCTGATTCCAATGCGGAGCGCCGCTACCGGCATTTCCACCGGCGCGCGAGTAGGTGTACGCTGCCGCCAACATAACGGCCGGCGTCAGCGCAAACCGGATGTTTCCTTCATAGTTCTGGAAGTGGGTGTTGAAGCCGGTCAGGAACAGTTCGGTCAGGTTCGTCTGCGTATATACGAAGCCCGCGACCAACGGACCGAACGCATAGTTGACGCCACCGCCCCACGTCTGCTGGCGACTCGCGAGTGCACCGAGCGGCACCGAAGTCGGTGTCAGAAGGCCCGAGAGAGAGCTTCCAAGCGTATCCGTGACTGCCCCGTTAGCATTGAGCTGTGCAGGGGTGCGGGCCGAGTTGTTCAGGTGCAGATACCCGGCGCCGAAGTTCAACGGCCCCCACATGTACGACATGCCGACGCTGTACGCACGATTGTTCGCGAAACCACCGGCCTGGTTCGAAAAGCCGTACAAGGCACCCAGTTTGAAGCCCGCGAAATCCGGACTTTGATACTTGACCGAGTTGTTGATTTGGAACGAATCGTTCAGGTTGTCGACGTCGAAGGGATGAGCGAAGTGAGTCCCGCCATACTGTGTCCCGGTCAACGAGAGTGGCGCCAAGAAATCAACCATGTCGTCGGTTTGACGTCCCAGGGTCAGCGAGCCAAAGTCACGGCTGGATACGCCAACGTAGGCCAAGCGGTTGAATATCCGATTGGCAGACGACAACTGACCATTGTTCAGGTTGAAGCCGTTTTCGAGAGTGAAAATCGCCTGCAAGCCACCGCCGAGATCTTCCGCGCCGCGCAGGCCCCAGCGACTGTACTGGACGCCACCGCTGGTCATCTGCCAGTTGCTGTGACCACCCGCTCCGGTGCCGGTGATCTGGCTGTTGGTGTAAGTGAGACCTGCGTCGATCAGACCGTAAAGCGTCACGCTGCTTTGCGCCTGCGCGGCGCCGGCCAGGGTGGCCAGCGCGGCACCGGCTATCAGAGTTTTCTTCATTCGTCACTCCAGGGTTGAAGACTGTTTTCATTAAACGCTTCACGCCACCCCGTACCTGATGTCCTCTCTGCGGAGAAGTTGCTGTCCCGTAAGACGATAACGGCAATCTGTTATCCGAAGCTATCGGCGCGCGATCGCCTGTCGCTCGATCGCAACAGTACAGACGTAGAGCTCCCGATGTTGCGGCGGGCATATCGCAGCTCATTGTTCCGCGATCCTGTCTTTGCGACGGGCATTCGCATGGCGGACGCAGCACGACCCACTTCTGACGTTCGACGTTACGGCGCGCCGACGGCAGCTTTAAAAACGATGGTGTTGAAAAAGTCGCCGGAGGTTTGGATTGTTGGGTATCCTGGAAGACATCGATCGACGGGAGTACATCGTCATGATGGGTCATCTGGGCAGCGGACAGGACAAGCTCTTCTACTCGTTCAACCTCGATAATCACATCCCTCGCGAACATCTACTGAGAGGCATCGACTACTTCCTCGACCTTCGTGACCTGCGCCAGCATCTCGCGCCGTTCTACAGCCCGATGGGTCGGCCATCGATTGATCCAGAACTCATGATCCGCATGTTGATCGTGGGCTATTGTTTCGGCATCCGGTCCGAGCGCAGGCTGTGCGAGGAGGTACATCTTAATCTGGCGTATCGATGGTTCTGCCGCCTCGGGTTGGACGATGCCGTACCCGAACATTCGACATTCTCAAATAACCGTCACGGCCGCTTCCGCGACAGTGATGCTCTACGGCATGTGTTCGAGACAGTACTTAGGCGTTGCATGTCCGAAGGACTGGTCGAGGGCGAAGGATTCGCTATCGACGCGAGCATCATCAGGGCCGATGCGAGTGCTGCTCGCGGTGTTCCCGGTACCGAACGCGTCGACTGGGGATGTGCTGAGGGCCAAAGCCGTGCGGTCCGGGAATATCTCGACGCATTGGAGGAAGCGAATCCGGCGGGCGCCGAGGCCGCAAAGGCAGACAGACCGTCGCCTCAAAAGAAGATTTCGCTGACGGACCCCGCGGCAAGCTGGGCAGCCGCCAGGGGTAGCCCGGCGGTCTTTGCCTACTCGACCAATTATCTGATTGACCTGAAAGCCGGGATCATCGTGGACGTCGAGGCGACGCCCGCGAACCGGGCCCACGAGGTGGAATCAACCAGGACGATGATTGAGCGCGTTGAGCGTCGACATGATCTGAAGCCCCGCCGTCTTGCTGGCGATACCGCATATGGCTCGGCCGCGATGCTTGCGTGGATGATTGAGCAGAAGGACATTGCGCCACATGTTCCGGTCTGGGATAAAACCACGCGGAAGGATAATACGTTCTCAAGCAGCGAGTTCGAATGGGACGAGCAGGGTAATGAATACCGCTGTCCAACTGGACACATACTGCGCAGTGACCGGCGAAAATTCAAAACTCCGCGCACACGCATCACGAAGGCGGAGACGATCATCTACCGGGCGAGCCAACGCGACTGTGAAAGCTGTTCGATGAAGGATCGCTGTTGTCCGAATACACCGTTCCGCAAAATCGCTCGCAGCATCCATGAAGCTGCGCGAGACGAAACCAGGCGAATTGCAAAGACACCTGAATACAGCCGATCTTCCCGTGAACGAAAGAAGGTCGAAATGCTCTTTGCCCACCTCAAACGCATTCTGAAGCTCGACCACTTGCGACTGCGTGGGCTAACAGGCGCACACGATGAGTTTTTGCTCGCAGCGATCGCACAAAATCTGCGACGAATGGCGAAACGGCTTGCACCGGAAAGTAGCGGAAACAAACTTGCGGCTGCTTGACGAGCAATTCGGCGGTCGCTCCAAAAGGTTGGCATCGCCGTGCACGTTCAGGGATTGAAACCGCATGGCGAAAGCCATCGTCAGAAGTCAAAACATGACTTTTTCAACACTATCAAAACTGTATTGGTCATTCGGTCGGGCATGTCAGCAGTAGATCCTCCGGCGTCGCGAAATTCTCTCCTGTTGAGTTTCCATCTGACTTGCGGCGGCAGTGTGCAATCTCCAGTTAGCGGAACATCCTGGCGGCGCGATTCGGCGGGGCCAACAGTCAAGGCGGTTGGCGGCGAACAAGAGCTAACCGGGGCGAGACATGAAATCCACATCAATTGAGCGGATCTGGCAGCTCACGAAGGACATCGAGCAGGCGATGGCGGTCGGCGAGTTTCAGGAAGCGGCGCGGCCGGCGAGCGCTCGCCGCTGTGATGTTGCCTTCTGCTCCATTGTCACCCGATGCGATCGTCAAGATCGACAGCACGACGTTCGCTCACGCTTAGCTCGCGCAAGGGGAACTCACTACTGAATACGCCGAGATGATGCGGGCGACGCGCGGGGTGACCCAGTAACAGCGCGTCGCGCACAACTCTGAACTCTGAACTCTAAAGCCCAGCCCTTTCAAGGTCTTTGCGCTGCAAACCTGGTAACCTGGCGAGATGTTAAGGAACGACGGGTACGAAGGGATGTTCGACGAGGTGATGAAGCGTTTCGAGCAGCAGGCACCGGTATGCGTGATGGCACGCCTGGCACTGCAGAGAGCCATCGCGCCGCAATGGATCGACGAGGTGTTCGCCGAGCACCGGCAGCGGCAATATCCACGTGAATTGCTGTTCTCGACGGTGGTTGAACTGATGACGCTGGTGTCGCTGGGACTGAGTCCGTCGCTGCACGCTGCAGCGACACAGACGAAGCCCCTGCCGGTGTCGCTGGCCGCGCTCTACGAGAAGGTCAACCGCACCGAACCCGCGATCCTGCGTGCCCTGGTACAGGGCAGCGCACAGCGTCTGGGGCCGGTGCTGGCGGCGTTGCCATGCCAGCCCAGCCTGCCCGGCTGGCGTGTGCGGGTGCTTGATGGCAATCACCTGCCGGCCAGTGAGAAACGGCTGGCGGCGTTGCGCGAGCAGCGTGGCGCGGCGTTGCCGGGGCACGCGCTGGTGGTCTACGAGCCGGATCTGGGTCTGGTCACAGATCTGGTCGCCATCGAGGATGCGCACGCGCAGGAGCGCTCGGCCATGGCCCCGCTGATTGAATGTGCCGGCGCGGGCGAATTGTGGCTGGCTGACCGGAACTTCTGCACCGGGACCATCCTGCAGGGCTGGCATCAGGCACAGGCCTGCTTCATCGTGCGCGAACACGGCCGCAACAGCCCGGCGCTTGCCAGCAGTGGGCCATGGGTGGACGGTGCACGTATCGAGACAGGTCAGGTGCGAGAGCAACGCATTGACCTGAAGGCTGGCGTCGTCTGGCGTCGCATCGAGCTGACGCTGGACAAGCCGACTGATGCAGGCGATACCGTGATTCTGTTGTGGAGCAACCTGCCTGCCGCGGTGGGCGCACACGAGATTGCCCGGCTGTACCGCAAGCGCTGGCGTATCGAGGGCATGTTCCAGCGACTCGAGTCGGTCCTGCACAGCGAGATCCGCACCTTGGGTCATCCACGTGCCGCGCTGCTGGGCTTTACCGTCGCGGTGCTGGCGTACAACGTGCTGGCCACGCTCAAGCGCAGTGTTGAAGCTGCGCATGCTGCCGCCGATGAAACAGGTGCAGCGCCGCCAGACGTCTCGACGTACTACCTCGCCGTGCAGATTCGCAGCCAGTATGAGGGCATGCTCATCGCGCTGCCGCCAAATGAATGGTCGCACTGGAGCGATGCCACGCCCGACGTGATTGCCGGCAAACTGCTCGAGCTGGCCCGCTGCGTCGACCCGATTCAGGTGCGCACACGCACGCGTGGCCCCAAGACCCGCAAACCCGCACCCTATGTCGAAGGTGCGGTAGCCCGCGCCCATCACAGTACCGCTCGCCTGCTTAAACGCGCCAAAGGCGGGACATCTTGATCAAGACCTTGAAAGGGCTGACTCTAAAGCCCCTGGAGAACCTGACTATGTCTCTAGCAGCATTCAGCATCTGAATCTGGCTGTGTTTTCCTCGGAATTGTTGTTGAACTCGTTCTGTTCGTCTATCAGGTCGTGGCGCATCGTTCGCCGCGCCGATCACTCGGGCTGATGGGTGCTGGTTGTCGCGATTCTCGGCGTGAACGTCACCATGCGCTGGGCGTTCGCCTTCGTGGCGTGCCCGGCTGTCAGCCCGCAACGATCCCTGAATAGCGGAGATAACGTTTTCTGCACCTTCTCGTGCCGCTCCGCAAAGCCCGCATCGTGCGGAGAGCCGTTCCGGGCTTCTTTTGATCTGGGTCTTTAAGACAAAGACGTCCGCAAGAACTTGTCAGCTAACCGCGCACTGATGACATGTCAAAAAAACCAGGCGCGCCGCTTTGCTTTCCGCCTGCTAATCGCCTATGTTTTTAATGCGCGATTGCGGCGTGATGACGATTTCCGCGCTGGCACTACCTTGCCTTTGCGTCGATTCGTTGATCTCAGCCAACGCTTGTAAAAACGGGAATGGGGCATATCCGCAGCTAGCCATTAAGGCAGCACGATCGCGCCTCCAATCACACATATTAAATCCGAGACTCCATCGGGCACCCGCTATCGGCTACTAACGCAAGTATGAGGACGTCAGGCCACTGACGGCCAACTTTCATGCTGCCTTTTTTACTTTGCGAGCCGAAGGAGCTTTGCATCTTCGTGACATAGGGCCCACGTATTTCGCAGGAGAAAAAACATGGTCGACATTTCGATCAAGAGACAACCCAACCGATACTTTTCTATATGCCGCTTCGGCTGGATGCTGGCGCTAATCCTCAGTTTTTGGGCGGTTGGGAGCCATGCGCAGGAGGCTCGCTATCGTTATGTCTCACTTGACCAGATCGCGCTGCCAGCTGGATTTACCAAATTTTTTCCCAACGCGATCCAGGACAGCGGTCGCGTCTACGGCACCCTCTGCGACGATATCAACTGCGGCGTTGTTCGGTTCGCCTACTAGAAAGACGGGAAGTTGACCGTTCTTCCGCTGCAGGCGCCACCACTCAGTTTTGGCGGTCCGGTCAACGCCAGCGGCACTATTGGCGGCAGCGTTGTGATCGACCCCACAAATTTCATCGGTCGTGCCGCTTTATTCCGCGGAAACCAGGTCACGCTCATTCCGCCGCAGCCCGGAGAGCAGTTCGCCTTTGTCATCGCGCTTAACGATAACGACACCGCTCTGGTATGGTCATTTACTGATACCGGAGCCACCTTTGTGCTTTACCGAGACGGCACGCCGACGCCGATCAACTTCCGTCAGAACATCACCGCATCATATTTTCCGTTCGTTTTTACGGCGGGATTTTGTAGATGCCTGAACAACAATCAACTCATCGATGGGACTAGTTATTTTGGCTTCAATGGAGATCGCGCCTTTCGTTTGAACACGCGCAACGGGCTCGGTACCATCCTCGATCCGTTTCCGGGGGATCCGACTGAAAATCTGGCCTGGGGCGAGGCCATTAACCAGGCGGGCGATGTTCTCGGCTACTCCTTTAAAATTGGGCGGCCTTACCATGAGCGCATCGGGGTGTGGGGAAGCAACGGCGTTTTTTATACCTACCTTGTCGAGAACGAAAGCAGTAATGGCCTGCTTTTCAACGACAACAAGCTGATTGTTATCACGTCATTTGATTCTCAGGGCGGACCTCCCATCAGTTACATCGTGCCCCGACCCGGAGTGCGCCTGAATCTGGCCGATCTGGTCGTCAATCTTCCTGCAGGGCAGGACCTGGCACGTATCAAGGACCTGAACAATCACGGAGACATGATTGGCTCAAGTACCTCGAGTGCCAACTTTCTGCTACTGCGTCTTGAGTCAGGGGACCAGCAGGCCTACGCGACGCCTGTCGTGGACAATACATGGCACGCGCTCCCTTCAGCGGTTACGATCATGCGCGGTCGGCTACGCCAGCAAGCAGGGCCGGCTAAATAATCTGGATCGGCCGCCGGCTGCACTTGAAGCAGAAAGGTCAGGTGGCTGGCACCGCCCGGGAAGTTAGCATTTCCGGCGTGCTGTTTACGACCGCCTCCTGCCTCACGATCAAAAATGCCGTCCAGTGCTTAACTGAACGGCATTACGCGGCGTGTGGGCGGCGGCTCGCCGATCGCGGTGCGATCTCGCGTTGCGCCATCGCGTAGCGGATCAGCGAATCCATCAGCTGCAGCACGTGCTTGCTCTGGCCGCGAAAGAGTTCCGCAAGCGAGGTTGCGTAGACACCTTGCATTCGCAAGAGCGGCGACACGTCAGCGGGGGCGGCGACAACCACCGAGCACGCAAGGCCTTCCTCGCCGAGGATTTGCTCAATAGCCACGAGGACCGGGGTCTGCAGGTCAAGGAAATCGTTCGACTTGGACAGCAGATTTCGAGTACAACCAACCCTTAGCGCCTGCTTCTTCGCTCGAAATTTCGGCGTTGAAGGCAGAAGCTATATCGGCCTTCCGGAACCTCGGCATCGTTCGGCTATGGCCGTTTGCGATGCGAAGCCGCCGCTCGAGCGGGCCACAGGACATGGATGGCGAACGGCGGCAAGTGGCCGAGAGCACCAGTTCAATGAAGGTGCTGTAGGGCAGCCGTTGAAATCTTCGACGGCTGCTTTCGGGCGACTTCAGTGAATGAGTACAGTCGGCCACTTACAGCCGTTCGCTGGCCGCTCGCACGGACACTCGAATGTCAGGTCCCCTCGGATAGCGGACCTCTTTCGGTCAAACGTCCCTGTCGCGTCCTCTTGACATTTGTTTCGTGACCATCCATGGACGTTGAAACAAGTACCACGCGTCCGTCGACATGTCGTTGCCGGTCCATGCGGCCGCGCTAAGGGCCAGGATACTGTGCCAAGGTACCCACTGCCAGTTGCGCAATTAGCGCGTGTACTGCCTTCGTCGGGTGGATCCCATCCCAGAAGAAATAATCGTCAGGCTGCTGGCACGTAAAAGGCGGCATATTGGGGTTACGCAGGGATCGGTGACATCGGTGAGGCCGAAGTTGCCCGGCGATTGGATGATGACCACCATCTGGCCGGAGATGTCCATTTCCGCGATCTGGATGCCGGGCAGGCTACCGAGTGCCGCCGAAGACAGGACGTTTTGGGCTAGCCCCTGATTGAATCCGTCCACCAGGTTCCGGGCCACGATCCCTGCGCCAGGGCCCAACGCCCGAACAGCCGGTGTCAACTCTATCCTCGGCGCATTCCAGACAAGAAACTTTCTTGCCCCAGAGGTATAAAGCGTCTGAATACTTTGGGCGATGCCGTTCAGGGCATTGGTCACGATGGCATTCGCCGCCGCCGCCGCCTGGCTTTGACTGCCCGTTGCCTGGTACACGGTGAAAAACGTGACAAGGGCATCACGAAGATCGTTACTTCCCATCTCGATGACGTACAGCGCGTCCGATGGAGCAGTCTGGTTCACATCCTGGAGAAATGTCTGCACTTGCTGCGGCAGATTGACCGTATTCGGAAACTGCGTGGCCCTTGCCCCGCCCACTGCGTAGTTGCGCGCCTTGCCGCTGGTGCTCTGGAACGCAGGCTGGACGTACGCGGCCAGCCCTCTGCCCTGGGCGAACTGCTCGATCCAAGTCGCTCCGTTGCTGAAGTGGTGCCCGCCCTTTGCGTAAGGGGCGCTCGGAACCAGCGACTCGTCGAGGGTGTCGTAAGGCGGCTTGTTCTGACTGACGTTGCCCGCCACACTCTGTCCGGCCGGTGGGTGAGCCAGCAGCGTGAATGCATTGCCGGGGTCGGAAAGGCTCGTACCGAACACGACGATGCTGCCGAATATCATATTGGCGCTTGCGACGCCGGGGAGGGCGAGGACCAACACGGCCACGATGATCTGCACCCATTTCTGCCTAAGTACGTTCGTCATGTTTGTTCACCTTCATTATTTGGACCGGCAGTTTGAGACCTCCCGATCTCTGCAGCTATCGCAGCACGAGGCGCGTTCAGAAGTTGCTTGATCCTCATGTGTTGTTGGGCAAAAAAAGGGTCAACGCGATCTGGTCGGGGGAGGTGAAGTCGCTGCGCGCCAGGACAGCAAGCTTTATGTTGATCTTCTGATAGCCGTTCACGCACTGCCCATTAATGGCGAATACACTGTGCATCGTGAACCACGCGTGGCCTCAAGATGCTGCAACGATATGCGTGCGTCTTCAAGATAGGTGGCGTTACATGGAAGGGCAGTAAGTACATCCCCGGATGAAGTTCGCGTCGCGAATGTGCGCAGGCGCATATTCAAGCGGATGCTTACTTTGCTACGGTCCTTGGTTCTCACAACGGGTTAAGAGAATTCGTGTCGGGCAGATTGTCAGTCCCGCAATGGCGGCTACCGAGTGCGGATTGACTTCGGCCAGAACTGGCGCTCGAAGCGCAATCGCAATGAAGTCTTCTTACGGTGATGGCCCTGCGCTTTCGCGAATATCTTCGGCGGCGTCTTCATCGTCTTCCCCAAGGCGCGAGCCGCAGTGAGGGCGGTAATTCGCGCACGGTGCCCGGAGAGAAAGGCCAAACGAACGGGTGGAAACGAGCCCGCATTGCGAGAGACCTGATCAATACCAACCCGAATGACCACTGTACCGCTGGAAGCGGCCTTCGAGCCATCGCGACCGCGTGTGGCCGTTGAGGGTCGACTACTGTCCTCTGGACGCGCACAAAGCCGCCGTTCGACCTGATCGTGTGCTTGACGTCAGCAATACTAATCATGGCTGCAGTTATACGATGGTCACGCCAACGGCGTTTATGGCCGGCGTCTTGTCATAAAGCGAAGGTGCCGAGCGGCTGCTTGACGTCCCATACCGACCATTGCCAATCCGACAAGCGACGGTACCTGCCCAGCGTTGCTCGTCTGCTGGACGCTTATAGTTCGCCGGGGCCCGTTACGGGATGCGCAGACAGGACGCAAACAGGTATCGCCGGCATACACAGGCCAGCTATCGTCATGCACCCAGCCCTGTGCGTGTGGGCAACGCCGCATTTACGTCGCGGTCATGCACTGCCAAGCATTGATCTGCGGCAGGCGGAATGACCGCAATGACAAGCGTACTGGGCACGGATGTCTTCGCTCATCTCGCCGTCGATGAAAAGTTCTTCGTCAGGCCTGATGCCGGTGAGGGCGTGGATGAAGATGCGATCGCCCGTCTCGATCGCCTCGCAGTTGGGCGTGCACGCGTGGTTCAGGAAACGGGCGCTGTTTCCGCCGCGACTGCCATCGATGACGCGACCGTCAGACAGGCCGAACACGAACGTATGGCCGGCTTCCGATCGTTGGCGTGCCGCTGCCCGCCGCCAGCTGGTCACTTCACCCTTGTACTCGATGAGCCGCTCGCCTGCGGCGATCGGCTGAAGCGCAAACAGTCCCTTGCCATGCACGGAGGAGCGTCGCGCGGTGATACGTCGCAATCGCATTGTGTCGTCTCCCTTCGATACGTTTCTGTCTTCGTCATTCCCGTTAAGGTGCGAAGCATATCGCTGCCGTCGTGTGTATTCAACGATTCACGTCGCATTGTGAGCAATCATGCGCAACTAACGGTCTGGAATTTATCCGTACCTGCCCAGCTTCGCCAAACCCCGCTGACAGGGAGTAGCCACTGAATCGTCCGCGCAAGGAAGGGTCCGCAAGCGTCGATCAAAATAAGTCTGTCAATCCAGAATCCCGTCAAAGACAAGCCGTATAAGCTGGCGTCATTTCTAATTGACAATTTTATTTGCACTCGCAGGCCACTAGCCGGGATCGAGTTGGTGAACGTAACCATCAGGACAGCAGGTGATGAGCCCCCACCACGCCGATGGCGACAAGATGTACTAGCTGGCAGAACGGCTCAAGCACCCGCTTCCAGCCCAGCGCCGCGCCCACCCAAATCGTGACGAGCCCGCCGACGATAAAGAGCGCAATCAGCGCGTGCCCCGAGCACTGCATCCGCCAACCAGATCATGATGTCGTTCGTGCTGCGCTTGATACAGATCAACAGTAGCGCCGCACCGCGCAGCACATTAGTCGATGTGTGTGGCGCGCGTACATCCAACGTCCCACACGTTCCCATACGGGCCGTACGCGTCGTAATACGCGTCATACGCTCTCCTCATCCCGCCGGAGTCGCAGCCATGAACCCCATTCCCCGAAAGGTCGTCATCATCGGCGCCGGCATCGCTGGCCTGTGCGCCGCGGTTCACGCGCGCAAGTGCGGATACGCCGTCACCGTGCTCGAGCAGCACGAACGTCCCGGCGGACTCGCCACCAGCTGGCAGCGCGGCACTTATACGTTCGAAGCTTGTCTGCACTGGCTGCTCGGGTCGAATTTGCACGATCCCATGCACGCGTTATGGCGCGAAGTGTTCGATATCGACCGCCTTCATTTCGTCTACCCGGAAGAATGGATGCGTGTAGAAAGCGAAGAAGGAAATAGTCTGTCCATCTACTCGAATCTCGAGCGGCTCGAAGCGGAGCTGCTGCGACACGCACCGCAGGACGAAGCACAGATCCGCCAGTTCATGCATGCCGTCCGCAGCCTGAGCCACTGCCCGCTGCCGTCGTTGAGCAGCGCCTGGCAGGACCGCCTCACGACGGGGCTGCAATTGCTTCGCCACATGCCTCTTCTGCAAAACCTCTCGCACATTACTTCCGAAGACTATGGCAAGCGGTTCAACGACTCGTTGCTGCGAGGCTTCTTCGGCGAAGGAGAAAACGCGCAGCTCGCGGTCGTTGCGCTAGTTTTCGCGCTCGCATGGGTCAGCAACCGCAACGCCGGCTATCCAATAGGCGGCTCGCACGCGGTGATCGGTCCGATCGCGCAGAACCTGCAGCAGCTCGGTGGTGTGTTGCGCACGGGCTCGAGCGTCAAGCAGATTCTCGTGGAAGACGACACTGCAGTGGGTGTGCAACTGGACGACGGCGAGCGCATCGACGCCGACTGGGTCGTCTCCGCCGCCGACGGGCACACGACCGTGTACAACATGCTCGACGGGCGGTATGTCGGCCCGCGCATGGCGCACGTCTATCGCACGTACAAGCCCTTCCCTTCGTTCCTGCAGGTGAGCCTCGGCGTGGCGCGCGATCTTTCGCAGCAGTGCGGATATGTGATGCGACTGCTCAACAAGCCGTTCACATTGGACCCGCAAACAGTGCTACATCAGATCGCCTTCAGGCTGTTCCACTACGATCCAACGTTCGCGCCTGCAGGCAAGACCGCCGTGACGTGCACGCTGCCCACGCGCAACGTGGGGTACTGGTCGTGGTTGAGCGAGCACGACCCGCAAGGATATGAAGCGGAAAAGCAGCGCGTGGCGAACAGCGTTATCGCGATATTCGACGAGCGCACGCCCTGTGTACGTGACGCGATAGAAGTGGTCGACGTGTCGACGCCCGCCACCGTGGTCCACTGCACGCGCAACTGGCAAGGCAGCATGGAAGGCTGGCTGCTCACGCCGCAGACGGGCGTAAGACCCTTGCCGCCCGCGTTGCCCGGCTTGCGGCGGTTCCTGATGATCGGCCAGTGGGTCATGCCCGGCGGCGGCCTGCCGTCCGGCCTGATTACCGCGCGGCGCGCGGTGCGCCGCATGTGCCGGCAGGACGGCATCGCCTTCGTGCCGGACGAGCGTGACAAGTCGTCGAACGCAGCCGACGGCTTTCCGGCCTGACGCAACCCACGCGCCCGGCGACGCCGCATGGCCACGCGGACGTCAAGCCATCAGGCCGCAAGGACGTTACGCGGCCGGGCGCACCCTCTCGCGACTAACTTTACCGATAATTCGGCAACGCGAGTACCACCCGCTTGACCCAGCGCATGATCGCCGTGTGCGCCAGAGAAAGACCCCGTTCGGAGATCATCTCGACCAGATCGCGCAGGCTCAGCTTGTAACGCGGGTACCAACGCACGCACAAGACGATGACTTCGCGATCGAAATGCCGGCCTTCGAACAGCCCGTCAATTTTCCCCAATTTACTCATCTGTTCGCGCTGCGCGGATCTATAAACCCCTGAGCCTAACCCGCCCGCCTCATATTTGCACCAGAACCGGTACGACAACGGTGGCCGGAAATAGTCCTTACCAGACTTATTTTATGCCGAGTTTTTGCCGGTCAAGTGCATTTGATACTGATGTCCGGCGTCGCATGCGTGGTCTTGACCTTGAGCGCAGCTCGTCAGATACCTGCCGCACTTCAGGGTGGCTTTGCGCGGCAGAGATCACGAATGCACGCTCGTCGACGACAGGCAATTGGCCGCGCAACGTGGCAACTCCGCCCCGCACCTTGACCTTGATTGCGTCGGCTTGCCTCTCGGCGGCCAAGCGAAGTCTGGCGCGGATTCGTGCTGAAACTTCCATCTGGATTTGCCGGTCGCTAACACGAAGTTCATTGCTGATCGACGTGATACCCAGTAGCGGCAAAAGAACTTTCTCGGCGAGTTTTCGTTGATATGACCAATCTACCCGACCGGAAAGGGTCACACATCCGTCGCGAACGGTCACCGTAACCGCGCCACAGGGTAGGTACGCCCTCCATTTCAGCGCATCGAGCACAGCGTCGCGTATCTCCGTGTCGCTGCGGCGCAAATGCGGAGGCACACTAACGGTCAGCTCCGAAGTCACGGACGTAATACCTTGTACCTTTTCAGCGGCGTTGCGTGCCGCAACTCGGGCGGCGCAACTCGAGACCGTACCGCGCAAGACGGCTCGGCTGTTGCGTACGTCGACGATAATCGGCTCGAGGCTCAACGAAGGGTCACGACGAATGCTGTCAACGATGCAATTCGTGAGGTCACAATCTCGCGGTGAAATGTTGAAGGTCGCTGCTGTCGTGTTCACGCAAGGCTCCTTTCTTCAAATGCCGTGCCTCTTCCAATCAGCCCTGGACGATGCGAGCCAACAAGTCGTGGCGTTGACGGTTTCGATTTTTCTTCGGTTGGATTGATGACGGATCGTAAGTGCGGATCGAACTGAGAATGCTTTGCCGGATGCATTGTGACCGTACTTCGAGGTGAGGACTAGCAATAGTGACTCACCAAGATGCCTACCTGTTCTTGATTTACATCAACGATGCTTGCCATGACGGAAGGCAGTTCGCACCGCGTGATCTGCGCCCCCGACTCCTGCAGCACGACACTCAAGCTCTTCAGTGCCTGGTCAAGTGCGGCGGCACATTTAGTCAACTGCTGAACTGCGCCCGGCCGTCCGACACGGGAATAGGAGAGTAGGTCGTCGATCAGCTTCTGCATCCGCGTGGCGCCATCGACTGCGTGCATGATAAATTCGTCCGCGCGCGCATCGAGTTGTCCTTGATAGCGGCGCTGAAGCAGCTGAAGCGGACCCGCGACGGCGCGTAACGGCTCCTGTAGATCGTGAGACGCCACATACGCAAATTGTTCGAGATACTGATTCGAGCGCGCGAGTTCTTCCGTCCGGCGTATGAGTTCCTGCTCCGCGCGCTTTCTCTCCGTGATGTCGACAATGGCGGCGAGCACGAAGTCTTCATTGGACGTGCGCACGGGGTTGAGCCCGATCTCCACCGGAAACTCCGAGCCGTCCTGACGACGGCCGTACAGGTCACGGCCCATACCCATCGGGCGCGGTTTCAGATCATGCAGATAGGCGCTCCGGGAGACTCGATGACCTGTCCGAAACCGTTCCGGCACCAGCGTTTCGATCGACTTCCCGAACAGCTGCTCGCGGCTGTAGCCGAACAGATGCTCGGTCTGCGCATTCACGAGGACGATCTTTCCTTCCTGATCCACCATCACCATTGCATTCGGCGCAGCTTCCACCACGTGCCGGAAGCGCTCCTCGAGGCGACGGCGTTCGGTAATGTCGACGATGGCAGCCAGTACAAATATGCCCTCCGTCGTTGTAACCGGGTTCAGCCCGATTTCGACGGGAACTTCGGTGCCGTCCTTTCGTAACGCAAAAAGGTCGCGGCCGGTCCCCATCGGTCTGCTGCTCAGGTCGCCGTAGAACATGCGGCGGTACTCGGGATGCGCGCGGCGCAGGCGCTCGGGCACGAGGATGTCCACACTGTTGCCGACCAGTTCGTTGCGCGAATAACCGAACAGCTTTTCCGCCTGCGCGTTGACGAGAACGATAAGACCGTCCCGGTCGGCCATGACGATCGCGTTGGGTGCGGCTTCCACGACTTCCCGGAAGAGTTCGTGAGTCAAGCTGCCCGGTTGCTTATACGGCTCCATTCGATCGCCGTCGTTTAACGATGCAACCGCTGCACCGGCGCCGCTTTGCCGAGGCAGCGCTCGAGCCGCCGCGGCGGTAGCTCATTTATAGCCTACATGCGAATTATGATCGCGCGTTTCGGCTCCCATGTGTGCCCCGAACACGTTTGCGCCGGCCGGCCAGGGCATGCGGGTTTTACCTTTTCCGCGGCGGCCGCCTACGGGGAGTGCCCGAGGCGGATGCGATCAGGCTCCGGCGAGTACACGCCGTTAAGCCGATTGATGCAGGTCAACGACGACAGCCCGGCGCACGCGATGATGTCAGGGTGGCCGAAGAGGTTGGCAAGGCGCGGTGAATCTGGGCATCGGATGGAGGCGAAGATGGGCATCGGGATGCAGATCGTCTATCTCGGCTTCTGTGGGACGGCACGGCTGGAAGGCGAGGCGGCCGCGCAACTGGTGCGTCTGGAGCGTTACAGCGGGCTTCTTTCAAATTGCCATCTGGCGATCGAGCAGGTTCATTCGCCGTCGGCCAAGCCGAGCTACGAGGTGCGCCTCGATCTGATCACTCGTGCGCGAGAACTCAAACCCATCGAACATTGTTCGAGCGAAGATGCGGAACAGGCCGTCCGCTGGGCGTTCGACGCCGCGGAAAAGGAGCTTCAGGCGACTCAGAATGCGTCGAAACAGCGGCGGCAATAAGGTCTGGCGGAAGGAAGCGGATTCAGAGGCCACCTTCGGCGAACACGCCGTTCTCGGGATCCGACGCTGTGTTGTCGACGCACTGAATATGCAACTTACCGGGAATGGGCGTGTGATGCGCATGGCGATACCACAATGCCTGTCCCGACGCGCCTTCGCACGGACCTGCGGTTGAACCGAGATCGAGTCCCGTGAGTTCGCAGGTCGCACGGTCGTGGTCGGCGGCATGAATACGGGTGTTGCCTTTCGTGTACGCCAAAGTGCCCCATTCCGGCAGATCGATCACGGCGTGTCCTTCCCGTGACCATTTACGCGATTCGCGATCGAGCCAGAGCACCGCATGCGCTACCTCGGCGCATTGGAACGTATCGAGGTGAACGGTTATTCGCATCGGTGTCTCCGTGAGCGGAAAAAGAAAAAGTAAAAGACGCGGAAAAGAAGTTCATTGCGACATGACCCACTCGACCAGTGTATGTGCATCTTCGGCGGATAGCGGGCCGCCGCGTTCGGACGGCAGAGGCATGGGCGTGTCTCCCCAATGCGCGCGGCCACCTTTTCTCAGCTTGATTTCCAGCATCGCCTTCGCATCGGGCACGTCTCGGTAACGGTCCGCGATCTGACGAAACGACGGCGCAAGAAAGGGCGCATCCGACGTATGACAGAACATGCAATGCTGCTGGTTGACCAGTTCGGTCGGCTCATCGACTCGCGCATCGGCCGTGTTCGGTACGGCAGCGAAGAGACCTGCGAGGCAGGCAAGCAGGATGGACCAACGGGCATGGCTCACGACAAAAGCTCCTTTATGGATCTGATGATTTCCCATGCGTCGACGACGTTTCTTAACGGCCGTCTCGGCAAGCGATCCAGATCGTGGCATGTCATAGCGACGCGCCTTTGAGCCAAATCAACGTCTTGATTGACGTCGGCAGCCCGCACGCCAGCACACCCGAGTGCCGCCGACGCTGCTCGACCCGCTTCTCGCCATGCGCGGTCAGACTTTCGCGAGCCGCTCTGGGTCGACGATCCGAACCGTCTTTCCGTTTGCATTCACAAGTTGCTCGCGCTGGAATTTCGAAAACATACGGCTCACGGTTTCGAGCTTCATGCCCAGGTAGCAGCCGATTTCCTCGCGTGTCATGCGCAAGTGGAGCTCAGCGGCCGAGAAGCCGCGCGTCTTGAACCGCCGGGAGAGATTGAGAAGGAATGTCGCCACGCGCTGCTCCGCCGACATGGTGCCGAGCAGCATCATTTGCCCGGACTCCCGCACGATTTCGCCGCTCATCAGCTGATAGATGTGATGCTGCATCGACTTCACCTCGCGACAGATGATCTCGAGTTGCGCGAACGGAATGATGCAGACAACACTGTCTTCAAGTGCAATCGCGTCGCAGTTGTGCTGCCCGGCGCAGACACCGTCCAGCCCGAGCGTTTCGCCCGCGATCTCGAATCCCGTCACATGCTCGCGGTCGTCGCGGTGCATGACGACCGTTTTGAACGATCCGGCGCGTATCGCGTAGATGCTCTTGAACGTATCGCCGGCGCGATACAAGGTGTCGCCGCGTTTGACGGTCTTCGTGGAGCAGATCACTGCATCGAGCTTCGACAGATCTTCGGCGCTCAGATCAGCCGGCATACAGATGGAGCGCATCGTGCACGACGAGCAGCGCGTCGCGCCTCGACGGGGCGCATTGCTCTGCTCGGCGGGCCGAATCGGAATGACCGCGGCAACGGCGCGTTCCGGAGCGCGACTGGACATCAGCGTGTTTGGCGCAAGCATGTGCATCTCCTATCCGTCATATGCGCGCGATGCGCGGCAAGGACCTGATCGACTGCGTGCCGTGCCGGGTTATGCGGTGTTCTCGAGATTCGGTGCGCTTGCCGCATCGGTGTGATGGCGGCGTCGATATGCTTCAAGTATCGGCGCGCGTATGGCTAAAAAATATCGGCGGCGCTTTAACCGGAATAGGAAGCGAGGTAGAAAAACTAAGAAAAGTCCTACCCACGCTGGCAATTGCAAGGAAAACCCATTTATATGTCGTCGTAATCGACAAGCTTATTGCGAATCGCGTATCGCACGAGCGCGTTCTCATTGGCCATCTGCATTTTCTCGAGCACGCGTGTCTTGTGCGTGCTGACCGTCTTGACGCTCACACAGAGTTCGTGGGCGATCTCCGTAATGCTCTGACCGGAGACGATTCGTCTGAAGACATCGAACTCACGGTCCGAGAGCCGTTGATGCGGCAGCGCTTCGACAGGCTGGTTCAGCGTTTGCGCGAAGCGTTCAGCCATCGCCAGGCTGATGTACACACCGCCGCCCGCTATCTTCGTGACGGCGTTGACGAGCTCCCCGCTTGCGCTTTCCTTCGTCAGATAGCCAGAGGCGCCCGCCTTGAATGCGCGGACTGCGTACTGTTGCTCCGCGTGCATCGTCAGCACGAGGATGCGCAACGCAGGTTGCTCGTCCTTGATCTGCTTGATGAGTTCGATGCCGTTGCGGCCCGGCATCGTCAGGTCGAGAACCAGCACTTGCGCCTGCGTTGAGCGAATGAGCGCGATCGTGGTGACGCCGTCCCATGCTTCGCCAGCCACTTCGAATCCGCTGGCGCTCTGGAGAATGTGACGCAAGCCGTCGCGTACTAGCGCATGGTCGTCGGCCAACAGTACCTTGATCATGGTTGGGTTTCTTCCTGGCTGACAGAGTGCCGGTGAAACTTGACCGATTTCGCGAAGCCGCTGTCTGTCGCCCCGACGACGCATGGCTGCTTCCAGGCGCTGTCCGGCACGACTGACGTTCGATATCGTTTAATTGTACGCGTTCGTATGTCACGCACGTGACCCCAAAAAATTCGCCTTCTTGTGCGCTTACATAAGATGATCGTCACGCAGCATTCGCAGGACCACCGTCCGGTTGACCTGAGTCAATCGATCACCTTGGGACAGGAACACACTGCCTGTCATGCAGCCTGGTTCCCGTTCCGGTTGGCCGAGGCATCACGACTGGAGGTTCATCATGTACGACCGAATCCTTGTTGCGCTTGACGACAGCGCGAGCGCGCAGAGCGCGCTGGGCGAGGCGGTCAGGCTCGCGAAACTCTCGAGTGGCGTGGTGTATGCGCTGTAGGTCGTGGACCGTGGCCGGTGGCCGGGGGAGGTGAGCGGCGCGGTTCGAGTTCGAACCCGAACCTTCCGCCGCGTCAAACGCTGCCACGCGCATATTCGACGAGGCGAATGCGCTGTTCAGGGAATCGGGCGTCAGCGGGAAAACGCGCGCGATCGATGCGTACGGTGAAAGCGTGTCCGAGGTATTGGCGCGCGCAGCCGAAGAATGCGACGCCGACATCATCGTGATCGGTACGCACGGAAGGCGCGGCGCCCAGCGGTTCCTGCTCGGCAGCGTCGCGGAGTCGCTCGTACGCTCGACGCAGCGGCCTGTTCTGCTGCTCCGGCATGATGGCTCCAGCGCACGTACACAAGCGTGACGCGTCGCGACGCGGCGTCCCGGTCAGGCCGATACCGCTCGCACACACTACTTCTTCTACCGCGCCTGGCCGAAACGACAAGATGGCGTGACACCGACCCGATATACATGGTGTCACGCCTTTGTTTGCGTCAGTTGAGTGCGTGTCGCACCGTTTGCGCTCAGCTCAATGCGACATCAGCACGGGCAAGGTCATCGATTCCAGCATCGTTCGCGTAACACCGCCGAACACGCGCTCGCGTGCGCGGGAATGGCCGTAAGCGCCCATCACCAGCAGATCGATGTGCAAATCCGACGCCCGGTTGAGCAGCGTGGCGCCGGCATTCGCTCCGATATGAGTGCGGGTGGTAGCAAACGATGTGGTCACCCCATGCGTATCGAGCCACGCCGCGACGTCGATTCCGACGGGCGCGTCGCGGGGCCCGTCAGCATGTTGCACGATGTCGACGGTCACGTAGCGGGCACGCTCGAGCAGCGGCAGTGCGTCTGCCACGGCGCGAGCGGCTTCGCGGCTGCCGTCCCAGGCGATCAGCACGTTTTCGCCCAACCCGTGCACCGTGCCCGCATGAGGAACGATGAGCGCCGGACGGCCTGCGTCGAGCACGAGATTGCCGACGAAATTGGGCGCCACATACGAAGCGGCGTCTTTCGAATCGTCCTGACCCAGGATCAGCAGGTCGGCATGGCGGGCATGAAGCATCGCCACTTCCGGCGCGGGTCCGCGCGGCGCACGCCATTCGACGCTGCGGTGGCCAGCCTGTTCCGCAGCGGCGAGAAAGCTGTCATGCGCTTTCTGCCGGAGTTCGGCGTGGCGGGCCTCGAGTTCCGCGAACGGGCGGCTTTGGCTCTGCTTCAGAGCGTCGGGCAGCAGATCGGTGCAAACGGCATAGAGGCCGATCAGATGGGCATCCCAACGCTTCGCGAGATCAAGCGAAAGCGCGATTCGGGCTGCGCTGTGACGGCTATCGTCAATGTGGACGAGCAGAGTCTTGTAACTCATGTCAGTTCCTTTTCGGCAGGTGTGTCGGTTGCCGTCTCCGAAGTCGATCCGGCGGTGTTCGCCGGAATCATCAGGACGGGACAGGCCGCGCCTCGCAACACCCGTTCGGCGACACTGCCCAGCACCATACGCCGGAAGCCCCGTCGTCCATGCGTGCCCATGACGATGAGATCGGCGCGCCACTCGTCGGCCGTTTCGTTGATGCGATGGGCGACGTCCTCTCCGGGAGGGGCGACTTCGACGACACGCGGCGTGCCTGTCATGCCGCGTCGTGCGATTCGTGCGCTCGCATCGGAGGCGATGCGCTTGCCTTCCTCGTCGAAAGCATCGCGGATGATGGAAGGATCGAAGCCGGGCACGTTATAGGCGATCATGGGCACGTCGATCACGTACAGCGGCAGGACCTGAGCATCGTGTTCGGCGGCGAGGTCCAGAGCGATATCGAGGGCGCGCGACGCGGTGTCGCTGCCGTCGAGTGCGATGAGTATGCGGTTGTACATGGCAATCCTTCCACGACTAGTGTGAGAACAGAACGGGCACGGTCATCGACCGGAGCAGCGTTCGCGTAGCGCCGCCCATCACGAGTTCACGCAGACGGGTATGCGCGTAGGCGCCCATCACGACCAGATCGCAACCGCGATCCGCCGCCTGGGACAACAGCACTTCTCCGACGGGCGCGTAGCGATCGGCGTTGACTTCGCGCACTTCGACCTTCACGCCATGACGCGCAAGCGTCAGCGCAATGTCGGCGCCTGGAATACGGTGGCCCGCCGGTTCATCGCGATCCGCGTTGATCGTGAGCAGCGTGACGTTTGTGGCATTCGACAGAAAGGGCATCGCATCGTGCAGGGCGCGGGTCGCTTCGCGGCTGCCGTCCCACGCAATCAGCACATGCTTGCCGCAGTCCGCGAACGAGCCGCTCGACGGCATCAGAAGCACCGGCCGGCCGGCAGCCATGATCAGATTCTCGACGAACTGCTCGGCGACGAACGACTCCGGATCGTTCAGGTCCGTCTGCCCGGCGACGACCAGATCGGCAAGACGCGAATACGGCGGCATCGCTTCATTTGGATAGCCTTCGGCCGAGATCCACTGTCCGTCGACTTCCAGTCGGGCCAGTTCGGCGTGAAAGAGGCGTTTGAGTTCGTCACGCTGCTCCTGCCGTTGGCGCGCGTGTTCGGCGTAATAGCTGGCCGTGCCCGCCATGATGAACAGGGTGTGCGAGTCTGGCACGTAGGCCGAAAACACCCCCGTCAGTTTCGCGTGAAAGCGGTGCGCTAACTGCGCCGCCAGTTCGAGTCGCGCATTTGCATGCGTGCTGGTATCCAGATGAACAAGGATGCTTGTGTAGCTCATCGCCAATGCTCCCGAAGGAATGCGGATAAACGGGCAGCGCCCGCGGTGCACTGGAGTCTATGACCCGTTCTTCCGGGCCGGTTGATGCAGATCAACCGTCTGCGGTGGCCGGCCGGCTTGATACATGTCAATCGCAACGCAGCACGCGCGGCTAGAGTGGAGATGGACGCTCGTACGGACGCACAGACCGCATTCCACGAGGAGCAAGCATCATGAACCGGTTACCCGACGCTGCCGCGCCAATCGAGATTTGCCGGGCCGAACTGGCTGAGCCGATCCGGCTGGCTGAACTCGTGGAAGACTGGCGGCGCGATCTGAACGCGTTGGAGAGCCGGGTCATCAGGCGGGATCGCGACGCCTTGCACCGTATCGAGGCGGCACTGACGCAATCGGGCGACGTGTATGCGTTCACATCGGCCCTGCAGTGCACGATGCAGGCCTATGCGAACGAGACCTTTTCTATCTGGGGCGACGCTGCGCTGAATGCCGCGCAGCACCAGGCCGGACTGATCGACGAACTCACGCACCTTTCGAGCGCATGGCGACTGTTCTGGTTCGCTCCGCTGCAAAAGCTGCCTGGTGCCGATGCACCCTTTGGCAGTTTTAGCGCATGGCTGCGCGCGTGTCAGGACGAAATGCTGAGCGTCGTGCGCTCGTCCGTGGTGCAGTCGCGCGCACCTGCCAATCGTGCAACAGCAGGAGCCTGAGATGAAAACAGAACGTGTGGCTTTTGTCACGGGTGGCAAGGGCGGCCTTGGCGCTACGATCAGCCAGGCGCTTCACGATGCAGGCGTCACCGTGGCGATGTCGTATTCGGCGCGTAACGATCACGTCGCGACATGGCTGATGAAGGAGCGCGACGCGGGCCGAAACTTTCGGGCGTACGAGGCCGACGTCGCCGACTTCGATTCGTGCGAGCGTTGCGCACGCCGCGTGCTCGATGAACTCGGGAAGGTGGACATCCTGATCAACAATGCGGGCATTACACGCGATGCGACGTTTGCCCCGTATGAGCAAAGCCGATTGGGGCAGCGTGCTGCGAACGGATCTCGACGGTCTGTTCAACATGACGAAGCCGTTCTTGCCTGGTATGGTCGAACGCGGCTATGGGCGCATCGTCAACATCGGATTGGTGAACGGATCGCGGGGTGCGTTCGGGCAGACCAACTATTCGGCGGCCAAGGCCGGCGTACATGGATTTACGAAGGCGCTCGCGCTGGAAGTCGCGAAGCGCGGCGTCACGGTCAATACGGTATCGCCGGGCTATCTCGCGACGGCGATGGTCGAGGCAGTGCCGCGCGACATCATGGAAACGAAAATCCTGCCGCAGATTCCCGTCGGACGTCTTGGACGGCCGGAGGAAGTGGCGGCTTTGGTCGCGTTTCTATGTTCCGATAGCGCGGCCTTCATCACGGGAGCTGACCTGGCCATCAACGGCGGAATGCACATGGCGTGACGGCCGGACAAACGGACAAAGCGGCGTGTCCGTTTGCCTTGCCCGGTCAAACACGCAGCGAGCCGCGCAGTGTACCGAAGTCCGTGCGCGGACGGCGGTGCACGGGCGAGCCGTCCCGGGTGGTGAAGGTGGGGTTGTCCTGATCCGCATGCAGGGCTTCCGCCAGATCAAGCGGGAACCGGTGCAACGTCGCGTTGTATTGAAGGGCTGCGTGGTCGTAGCGATCTCGCCCAGCCGCGATGCGCGCCGCCGACGACGCAAGCCGCATTTGCAGCGTCTGAAAGCGTGGCGCCGTGTCGAGCCGGCGCACCGATTCGCACACGATCATGAGTTCCGAGATCGCATCCGTCATCTGACGCTGCGCCACATCGAAGCGTTCGAACAACGCGGGTTGGTCGACGAGTGCCGGCGTCGCATGCAAGGCTTCGATGACTGAGCGGGCATCTGAAACGGTCCTCAGCGTCGATGCCTCCGCAGGCAGATAGCGGCGGGCGAGGGCGGTCGTTTCATCGACCAGTGCCAGGCGTTCGTCGTAGAGCGTGATGACGTCGGCAAAAGCGGTCTTGACCTGGTCATTCCCATGGAGCGACGGGGCGATTCCACAGCTGGCCAGCGCATGGATGGCAAACAGGACGGCAATGATCAGGATGGTTTTCATCGTGTCGGCCGCGCGCGAGGTGTTGTCCATCAGATCGAGCGTAGACGGGCGTGCGCAGATCTGATTGATCCCTGTCAATCGCTGCCCGTTTTCAGCGAAACACACCGGACCTCGCTTTCGCGATGCAACGCATGCGTGCAGTCATTGATCAGGATCAGTTGTAACCCGGCGCTGGCCGTTATCTTGAAGGGGTTCAGGAATTCGACGTGGAGCGCGGGACGTGTCGATGCACCAGAGTAGAGAAATCGGCCAGGCCGCAGGCTTCGCGGCGACGGGACGCGTGATCGCAGCGCGCGGCGCTGTTGTCGATGTCGAATTCGCGGGCGAGGCGCTGCCGCCCGTCGATACGGCCATGTTGATTTCGACGGGCGACGGTCGACAGCCCATTCTCGCGGAAGTGCAGGCGCATGTCAGCGAGACCGTCGTGCGGGCGCTCGCGCTGCAGTCCACGGCAGGCATCGCACGGGGCATGCCCGCGCATTCGAGCGGGCTGCCGATCGAGGTCCCCGTTGGCTCCGTGACGCTCGGGCGGCTATTCGACGTGTCGGGTGCCGTGCGGGATGCGGGCGCGCCGTTGCCGCAGAGCGTCGAACGCCGTCCGATTCACCGTGCGCCGCCGGCGCTGTCCGCGCAACGCGGCGCGACGCGGCTGTTCGCGACCGGGATCAAGATCATCGACCTGCTCACGCCGCTCGCACAGGGTGGCACGGCCGCGATGTTCGGCGGGGCGGGAGTGGGAAAGACGGTGCTGGTGATGGAGCTGATGCATGCGATGGCCGAGCAGCACAGCGGCATTTCCGTGTTCGCAGGTGTCGGCGAACGCTCGCGCGAGGGTCACGAAATGCTGGCGGACATGCGCGGCTCGGGCGTGCTGCCGCGCGCCGTGCTGGTCTACGGACAGATGAACGAGCCGCCCGGAGCGCGCTGGCGGGTGCCGCTGACAGCGCTGACGATCGCCGAGTACTTCCGCGACGAACGCCATCAGAACGTGCTGCTGTTGATGGACAACGTGTTCCGGTTCGTGCAGGCAGGCGCTGAGGTTTCGGGGCTGCTGGGACGGATGCCGTCGCGGGTCGGTTATCAGCCGACGCTCGCGAGCGAGGTGGCCGCGCTGCAGGAGCGGATCGCGTCGGTCGGCGAGTCGGCCGTAACGGCGATCGAGGCCGTCTACGTTCCCGCCGACGATTTCACCGACCCTGCCGTGACAACGATTTCATCGCACGTCGACAGCATGGTGGTGCTGTCGCGGGCGCAGGCTGCCGAAGGCATGTACCCCGCCATCGATCCGATCGCTTCGACGTCGATCCTGCTGGATCCGCTCGTGGTCGGCGACGAGCATGCATACGTCGCTAATGCCGTGCGGCGTGTGATCGAGCATCAGCGCGAACTGCAGGATGTCATCGCGTTGCTCGGCATCGAAGAACTCGGTGCCGACGACCGCCGGATTGTGCAGCGGGCCCGCCGCCTGCAGCGCTTTCTGACGCAGCCGTTCTCGGTGACGGAGGCGTTCTCGGGACAGTCGGGCCGGTCGGTTACGCTGGCCGACACGATCGCCGGATGCAAGGCGGTGCTCGACGGCGAGTGCGACGACTGGCAGGAGAGTTCGCTGTACATGATCGGTACGCTCGACGAGGCGCGCGAGAAGGAAGCGCGCAGCAGGCAGGCGGGCGCCACTGCCGCTGCCGTCTGAAGGAGGCGCGCTCATGACGGACCCGACGCTCAGACTGACCATCGCGACACCGGCGCAGCTCGTGGTGGATGGCTCGCCGATCGTCTCGTTGCGCGCGGAAGACGAGAGCGGCGGATTCGGCATTCACGCCGGACACGAGGACATGGTGACGCTGCTCAGCGCGTCCGTCGTGCGGTGGACGATGCCGGACGGCATCACGCATTTTGGCGCGGTGGACGGCGGCGTGCTGATCGTGTCGAACGGCTCGACCGTGTCGATCGCATGCAGGGAAGCGGTGCTGGGCGAGTCCCTACAACGGCTGGAGGCCGAGGTGCACGGCGTGCGCGCGGCACAACTGGATACGATGCGGCGCGCGCGTGTCGAGCAGACCCGTCTGCACGCTCACGCAGTCCGCCAGATGTTGCGTTACCTGCGTCCGCAAGCGGCGCGCGGAGTACCCGAATGACGAGGCAGCGCAATGGCCATGTCCCCGCTGACGATCGCGTCGCCAACGCCGCGCGGCGCGCCGCGAATCGCGACGCCATGGGGCGCGAAGACCGGGAGCCGTCCCTGGCGGCGCGTCTCGGGCAGATCGGCATTCTCGGCTGGACGATCGTTTTGCCGACGCTCGTCTGTCTCGCGCTGGGTCGCTGGCTCGACCGGCTGATGGGAACGCGAGTGTTTTTCTCGGCGCCGCTACTGATGATCGGCGCGGCGATCGGCCTATGGGCCGCATGGAAGTGGATGCATCGGCAGCAAAGGAGAGATCATGACTAATGCAGCTTTCGCTCATCTGTACAGTGCACTGTCATGGTTCGTCACCGGGCTTGCAGTCGGCTTGCTCGTGGGGGCGGTGCACTTTGTTTCGCTGCGCAGGAATGCGGCGCTGTTCGTTGCAGGGCGCCCGGTTGGCGCGCTGCTGCTGCAACTGTCGCGTTTCGCGCTGACGGCGGCCGTGTTTGTCGTTCTGGCGAAGGCGGGCGTGCTGGCCCTGCTCGCAGGAACAGGCGGCTTCGCGTGGACGCGCAGCATCGCGCTCACGCTCGGGCGGGCCGAACCATGATCCGCTCGCCGCTGACCACCGCGCCGGTTCTGCATGCCGGTCCTGTTGGGAACACCGCGTCCGTGATCGTCGGCTGGACGATCGTTGCGTGCATGGCGATCGGCGCAGCGCTGCTGACGCGCAAGCTTTCCGTCGCGCCCTCCAGAACGCAGACGGTACTCGAACTGCTGGTCGAAACGATCGATGCCCAGATTCGCGACACGATGCAGACCGATCCGGCGCCGTATCGCCCGCTGATCGGCACGCTCTTCCTGTTCGTGCTGGTCGCCAACTGGTCGTCGCTCGTGCCTGGCGTCGAGCCGCCCACCGCGCATCTGGAAACCGATGCGGCGCTCGCGCTGCTCGTGCTGCTCGCGACAGTGGTGTACGGCGTGCGCTCGCGCGGCGTGCGCGGCTACCTCGCGACCTTCGCCGAGCCGACGTGGGTGATGATTCCGTTGAACATCGTCGAACAGCTCACGCGAACCTTTTCGCTCGTCGTGCGCCTGTTCGGCAACGTGATGAGCGGCGTGTTCGTCGTGGGCATCGTGCTGTCGCTCGCGGGCCTGCTCGTGCCGATCCCCCTGATGGCGCTGGATCTGCTGACCGGCGCCGTGCAGGCTTACATCTTCGCCGTGCTCGCGATGGTGTTCATCGGCGCCGCCGTCGGCGATACGCAGCATCCGGCTGACAACAACCAGAAGGAACCTGCATGAACCTGATCGAAATCATCAGCATTGCCGCCGCGGCGCTCGCGGTGTCGTTCGGGGCGATCGGTCCGGCGCTGGCCGAAGGCCGCGCGGTGGCGGCCGCGATGGACGCGATCGCGCGGCAGCCCGATGCGGCGGGCACCTTGTCCCGAACGCTGTTCGTGGGCCTGGCGATGATCGAGACCATGGCCATCTACTGTCTCGTGATCGCGTTGCTGCTGCTGTTCGCCAATCCTTTCGTGAAGTGATGCAGCGATGAAGATCGACTGGTCGACGCTGGCGTTGCAGACGGTCAATGTGCTGGTGCTACTGTGGCTGCTGCAGCGCTATCTGTTCCGTCCCGTCGCCAGGATCATCGCGGAGCGCCAGGCTGCGGCGCGGGCGCTCATCGACGATGCGCAAGCAGCGAAGCTCGCGGCCCGCGCGGAACTCGACGCAATGACGGCCGAACACGCCCAGCTCGCCGCGCGAAGAGCCGAGGCGCTGGCGCAGATCGAACACGAGGCGAGCCACGAGCGCGCCGCGCTTCTCGCAGCGGCACATGACGACGCCGACCGCCTGCGTGCCGAGGCAGCCGCGGAGATACAGCGCGACCGCGCGGCGTTGGCCGACGAGGCATCGGCGCGTGCGGTCCGGCTGGCGGTCGACATTGCGCGCAAGCTGCTGGAGCGCATGCCAGATTCGATACGGGTAGCGCCGTTCATCGACGGACTCGTAGACGGCGTGAACCGACTCTCGTCGACGGCGCGACAGGAGCTGATGGCGGACGCCTCACTGCAATTGACCGCACCGCGTGCGCTGACGGCCGACGAGCAGCGCGCTTGCGAGGCCGCGCTGTCCGCCGCGCTTGGACATGCTGTCGCGTGGCACGCGCAGATCGACGGCGCGCTGGTCGCGGGACTCGAACTGGGCGGCCGGCATGGCATCGTGCGCAACAGCTGGCGCGATCAACTGGACCAGGTTCGCAACGGCTTGCTGGACGACGATGGACACGCGTGACGACATGAACGACGGATGGCTGGCGTGCAAACGCAGCGCGCTTGCGGCGATCGAACTGGAAACGCGCGCGATCGCGATGGGTCGCGTGGAGCGGATCGCCGACGGCATCGCCTTCGTGTCGGGACTCCCGGACGTCGCGCTCGACGAGCTGGTCGATATCGATGGCGGCGTCACGGGCTACGTGCATTCGCTCGACGTGGAAGTCGCGAGCGTCGTCATGCTCGACAGCAGCGAGTCGGTGCAGGCGGGTATGCGGGTGACGCCCCGCCATACCGTGCTCGAGGTACCGGTTGGGGAGGCGCTGCTCGGGCGCGTGGTCGATCCGCTGGGACGGCCGCTCGATGGCGGAGAAGCGATCAGGACGGAGCGCCGGCTACCCGTCGAACGTCCGGCGCCCGCCATCATCGACCGGGAGTTCGTCAGTGAACCGCTCGAAACGGGCGTGCTGATCGTCGATGCGTTGTTTGCAGTCGGCCGGGGTCAGCGGGAACTGATTATCGGCGACCGTGCCACCGGCAAGACATCGCTTGCAATCGAGACGATCGTCAATCAGCGACACAGCGACGTGATCTGCGTCTATGTGGCGATCGGTCAGCGCTCGACGACCGTACAGCGCGCAATCGATGCGATACGGCAATACGGCGCCCCCGAACGATGCGTCTTCGTGGTGGCATCGTCGGCCTCGCCGCCCGGATTGCAATGGATCGCGCCGTTTGCCGGCTTCTCGATAGCGGAGTTTTTCCGGGATCGTGGGCAGCACGCGTTGATCGTCGTCGACGATCTGACCAAACATGCGGCCACGCATCGCGAACTCGCGTTGCTGACGCGCGAGCCGCCGGGACGCGACGCCTATCCGGGGGACATCTTCTATCTGCATGCCCGTCTGCTCGAACGTGCGGCCCGGCTATCAGCGGATCTGGGAGGCGGCTCGCTGACGGCCTTGCCGATTGCCGAAACCGACGCGGGCAATCTGTCCGCCTACATCCCGACCAATCTGATTTCGATCACGGATGGCCAGATCGTGCTCGATACGGCACTGTTCGCGGCCAACCAGCGTCCCGCCGTCGATGTCGGGCTGAGTGTGAGCCGCGTGGGCGGGAAGGCGCAGTATCCGGCATTGCGGGACGTCGCCGGGCGCTTGCGGCTCGACTATGCGCAGTTTCTCGAACTGGAAGTGTTCAGCCGCTTCGGCGGGCTCGCGGACGCCCGCGTGGTCGCGCAGGTCGAGCGCGGCAAACGCATCCGTGCTTTGTTCGCGCAACCGCGCTTTAGCGCGTTACGGGGCATCGATCAGGTCGCGTTGCTCTGCGCGCTGGCCGACGGTCTGTTCGACGGCATGCCCGTCGAAGCGATTGCACTGGCGCGCCAGCGGCTCGTGACGTCCGGCCCGGCGCACGGGCTGACGGGGGACGCACCGGATGCCGGCGCGCTCGCGGCGCCGCTCGACGACGCGCTGCGTCAGCGCCTGATCGATGGCATACGCGAAATCGTCGAATGCGCGAAGCCGGAAGCGGCCGGCGACCTGACCCGACGGGGGCACGCCGATGACCAGCCGGCTCAGTGAAATCGAAGGCAGGATGGCGACCGCGCATCAACTGGACGCTGTGATCGGCGCGATGCGCGGGATCGCCGCGGCGCGCGAGCGCGAGGCGCAGGCGCGGCTCGCCGGGATACGTTCCGTTGCGGCGACGGTTGGCGAGGCAATCGGCATGGTGCTCGCGGCAACGGCACATCGAGACGCGAGCGACGCCCCGCCGGAGCGCGACCTGACGCCCGTCCTGATCGTGCTTTGTACGGAGCAGGGCTTCGTCGGCGGGTTCAACGAGCGGCTGCTGGAACGCGTCGAAAACTGGCCGTCGGGTCGCGCGGCTGCGCGGTTCGTGGTCGGCACGCGCGGTGCGGCGCTGGCGGATGAACGCGGGCTCGCGTACGACTGGTCCCTGCCAATGGCCAGTCATGCGGACGACGTGATGCGTGTGGCCGGTCGCATCAGCGATGCCGTGTTTGCGCGGTTCGAAGCGCATCCCGCGTCGGCGATATGGCTGGTGCATGCGCTGCCGGGGCAAGGGGCGCAGGTGGCGGTCGTGACGAGGCGGCTCGTGCCGTTCGATTTCGACCGCTTCAAGACGGCGCCATGCGTGCGGGCGCCGTTGCTCACGTTGCCGATAGACAGGATGTTGACGGGGCTGGCGGAGCGTTACGTTTATGTCGAGCTATGCGAGGGACTCATGTTGTCTTTTGCTGCAGAAAACGCGGCTCGCATGACCGCAATGCTCGCGGCGAGCGACCACGTCGGCGAGACGTTGAAAGCACTGACGCGCGACGCTCGCATCGTCCGTCAGGATGAGATCACAACTGAAATCGTCGAACTCGCGGTCGCGGCGACGCCGGGTTCGGGATGCGTGATCGCGAAGGGAACGTAAAGACGCACGCACCAGACCTGCTGTGCGCCGCTAGCACGGGCTCGATACTGCTGGACTTATGTGTTCGGGATCTAGTGTCCCGAGTTAGAAATTCGTAGACAAAATCGCTTGACGCTGGAGAGGATGTCGTCGGCCGATTTGGTCCAGTTGAAAGGTCTCGGATCAGTGTTGTTGATCTGGATGTATTGGCGAATCGCCTGTTCAAGTTGCCGGGTGGAGCGATGAGTGCCACGGCGGATGTATGTCTCGCTGAGCGTGGCAAACTATCGTTCGACCTGGTTAATCCACGAAGCAGATGTGGGGGTGAAATGCGCATGGAAACGCGGATGGCGAGCCAACCAGTTATTGATCGAGGGAGTCTTGTGCGTACCGTAGTTGTCCATCACAAGATGGACCTCCAGTTGGGGTGGCACATTGGCCTCGATGGTGCGCAGGAACTGCAGGAATTCACCGCTGCGATGACGCCGATGCAGTTCGCCAATGACTTCGCCCGTGGAGATGTCCAGCGCCGCGAACAGTGTGGTCGTGCCGTGGCGCATATAGTCGTGCGTGCGTCGCTCAGGGATGCCCGGGGCCAGCGGCAGCATAGGCTGGGTGCGGTCCAGCGCCTGGATCTGGCTCTTTTCGTCCACGCACAACACCATGGCCTTGAGCGGCGGGTCCAGATACAGCCCGACGATATCGCGCACCTTGTCGACGAAAAATGGATCAGTGGAGAGCTTGAAGGTCTCCTGCCGATGCGGCTGCAATCCGAAGGCACGCCAGATCCGCGACACGGCTGTCTGCGACATCACCATCTCGCGGGCCATTGTGCGCGTGCTCCAGTGAGTCGCGCCCGTGGGTACGGATTCGAGCGTGCGTGCGACGACCGCCTCCACCTGCGCGTCCTCGATCGTCCTCGGTGCGCCCGGGCGCGGTGCATCGAGCAACCCGTCCACGCGGTGATTGATGAATCGCGAACGCCACTTCGAAACCGTATGCGAGGTGACACGTTGTCTTGTCGCGACCGTCTTGTTGTCAATGCCCTCGGCGCAAGCCAGCACAATACGCGCTCTCAGGGCAAGTGCCTGTGCCGTCTTGCGTCGCATCGTCAGCGCTACGAGCTGTTCGCGTTCCGACCCACTCAGGACCAGTGGCGCCTTCGGTCTTCCTCTCATCGTTGCCTCGCTTATTTGCGAACCCTGCAACCCAGGTTAGTACACACAACGCAAATAAGGCAATGAATTTCTAACTCGGGACACTAGCGGCGAATGCAGCTAGGAATATTCCTACTTCATGGCTTCACCGACTACCAACGTTTAAAGGCTCGCCGATTTCAATCGAAGCAGGTGCCCTCAATAATGTACTCAACCCGTCGCCGACACACAGACGCACGCTCGGTCATGGGGGCAGGCAGAACGAGGAGCACGAAATGAACGGCAATGGCATTTCCCTCAGAGATCTCGTCGACAAGTGGCTCGCGCCGACGCGCTCCATTCCGGCCAGGGTGACCCAGATCGGGCGTTTCGGTTCCGGCGGCGTGCGATTCGTTCGTCTGGAGGGCGTGGTGTCGAACAGCCCATTGAGCATCGTTTTCTTCCGGCACGGCCAAGGCACCTGGGATGTGTTTCCGCCCGTGCCGCACACGCCCGCAATGGGGACATGCCTTTTCGCCGCGTGATTCGCATCGGAACAGGGGAGAGGGTGCTGCGACGCGAGATGCATCGCAACATCAAGCATCCGAACGATGACATTGCCCGACCGCACAGTGAGCTTCACGCGCTGCGGGACACGCTGACGAATGCGGCCGTGACGGCTGGCGCGGGGCACCGCCAAGGCCAGCGCGTGCAGGGATACAGCGCGTCCCGAATCATTCGCCGCGAAACCGCGGGGCGGGTATCGGTCGTTTGACAGCGTCCTTGACGGACCGCGTCTGTACATGGGTGAGGTCGGGGGAGTCCTTGACGGCGGGGCGCAACGGCGCGTTTGCCGACAGATCGATGGCGGCGGGCGTGCTGGCCTCGGAGGCCGCCAGCGGCCTGCTCGCCGCCGCTGGCGCGCCCGCAGCGATGTCCGAGAGGCGCTTGCAATACAGCATCGCGTGGGACGCGCAGGCGGGCAGCATCAAGTTTCCAATCGCGGCGTATTCGAGCGGATTTCGAACGGCCGCCGCCCGCATCCACGTTTCCTTGCAGAGCGTCATCCAGTTGTCCAACGCTTCGGTGTTTGCCATTGCGAGCGCCTGCATCGCTGCGGCACCGGAAGGCTCGGGCGAAAAGGTATGCATCAATGTCTTTTGCTGTCCGGTTTGACTGTACGACGACCACGTCTTCATCCGTTGAGATACGTCAACCGACGGGACGATTCCGGCAAAACACAGACTGGCGTGGCGAGACGTCGAGCCTTGATTCAGGTCAAGTGCGCAACCGCGCAAGCATCGAAGATAAGAAGCATGCCATGCGAGGTGTCATGGCGCACGGCGAATCGTGGTGCAGGAATATTTCAAGGAGGCGGCATTCATATGTACAAACAGATTCTGATCGCACTCGACGGCAGCAAGACGTCGGAGCGGGTGCTGAAGGAGGCAGTGAAGATGGCGCGCCTCACGGGCGGGAAAATTCAGGCCGTATACGTGGTCGACAAGACGCCTCTCTTCAACTATGCCGGTTACTACGATCCCATCGCGCTCGTCGATGCGCTGCGTAAGGATGGCCGTACCACGCTGGAGAAAGCGGAAGCAGTCTGCCGTCAGGCAGGGGTCGCTTGCGATGCGGAGATGGTCGAGACCGAACGTATGAACGAAGACGTCGCGACGACGCTGCAACATTGCGCCGAGCGGCTGGGTGCGGATCTCGTGATCCTCGGGACGCACGGGCGGCGAGGCGTGCGCCGCATCGTGCTGGGCAGCGTGGCCGAGCGCTTCGTCCGGTTTGCGCAGTGTCCCGTGCTGCTGGTGCGTGGCACTGAGCCGGAACACGGTGAGCAGGGCTGAGTCCCGGCAGCAGGCGGCCGATACCGATGCAACGGCTTCGACCGCCACCGGATGAGAAAACGAGATGAAAGGCATCCTCAGGCTCGCGTTCAAGCTGCTCGTCAACGATAGCGCCAAGTTCACCGCGCTGATCGTCGGCATCACGTTCGCTGTGTTTCTGATGATCGAAATGACGTCGCTGTTCGCGGGCATTCTCAACAAATCGTCATCTACCGTCATCAATGTCGGTGCAAAGATGTGGGTGATGGATCCCGCCGTTCAGACGATCGCGAGCAGCATCGGCATGCCGGATTACGTGCTCGACGCCGTGCGCAGCATCGACGGTGTCAAATATGCAGTGCCGCTCTATTCGGGTGTCGCGCTGGTCCGTCTGCGCGATGGCGCGTATCAGGCCGTCACGGTGATCGGGCTGGACGATGCGAGCCTGTTTGGCTGGCCCAAGATGAAGGCCGGCCGGATCGAAGACATTTACGCGGAGAATGGTTTCATCGCCATCGACGACGCGGAATTCGTCAAGCTGCATAACCCCAGGCTGGGCACAGACTTCGAACTCAACGACCATCGCGGCGTTGTGGTCGGCATCGCAACCGTGACCAGCAGCGGCCTGTTCGGCACGCCGACGCTCTACACGACGTACAAGCGGGCGGTCGAGTACATCCCGTCGACGCGCTACACCACGTCCTATATTCTCGTCGAGCCCAAATCGGCCGCGGACGTCGCCCATATCAAGCAGGTTGTCGTTTCGCTCGGATACGTTGCCTACACGAAGAAGGAGTTCATGCAACGCATCTCGCACTTCTACAAATACGAAACCGGGCTGGGCACGAACATTCTGTTGATGACGGCGATCAGTTTCATTGTGGGCCTGTCCATCTCCGGCCAGACCTTCTACACGTTCATCCTCGAAAACCTGGAGAAGTTCGGCGCGCTGAAGGCGATCGGCGCAAAGGGCCGAGAGCTGGTCGCGATGATCCTGTTCCAGGCAACGTTCACCGCGCTGACGGGCTACGGGCTCGGCGTGGGGCTGTGCGCGGCGTCGATCAGTCTCGTCCGTCTGCGCGTGCCGGACTACGCGGCAATGATCACCTTCGGCAATCTCGCGCTCGCGTTCGCGATGGTCGTGGTGATCGCAGCCTCGTCGAGCTACCTTGGTGTACGGCGCGTGCTGCGCATCGAACCGTTCGATATTTTCAGGGGCTAGCCATGGCCGCCATTGCGATCGACGCACGCGGGCTGAACAAGTGGTTCGGCGAAGGCGACGCGCGCACGCAGGCGCTGTCGGAAGTGGCGATGCAGGCTCGCTTCGGCGAAATGCTGCTGATCGTCGGCCCGTCGGGCAGTGGCAAGACTACGTTGCTGAGCGTGATCTCGGGGATACTGCGGCCGGACTCAGGCGCGGTGTCGATCGACGGCGTCGATCTCTGGCAACAGGGCGACGACGCCATCGCGGACTTTCGTCTCAAGCGAATCGGGTTCGTGTTTCAGGACTATCACCTGTTTCCACGTCTTACCACGGTGGAGAACGTCGCCATTCCGCTGATCCTCAGACGCCGCGACTGGGACGATTCGATCCGCGAGGCCATGACGTGGCTCGACGTGGTCGGGCTGCGCAACCGTGCCGCGTTGCCACCAATGAAACTGTCGGGCGGCGAGCAGCAGCGTGTTGCGATTGCACGCGCGATCGTCAGCCAGCCGGACATACTGATCCTCGATGAACCTACGGCATCGCTCGACGGCGACACCGGACGTTCCATCATCGACTTCGTGAAGCACAAGGTCCTCAACGACCATCGCTGCATTGTCATCGTGACACATGACAGCCGGATTTTCGACTACGCCGATCGCGTCATGCACATGGAGGACGGCAAGCTCAAGACCATCGACGCGGGAGGCGGGCAATGAAACAGCGGCTCCTGTTTCTGCTCGCCTTCGCGGGATTCGTGGCGAGCGTCGTGGCGGCGTGGGTCTATGGCATCCAGCAACCGCCCCAGCCGCCCGTCTTCGATCCTGCGTCGAACCCGTATGCACACGGTGTGTACGCGACAGGCATCGTGGAAAGCGATCAGCCCGCCGGGGCGAACATCAATATTTACCCGGATGTGTCCGGGGCGGTGACCCGACTGCTCGTGCACGACGGCGACAGTGTCCGCCGTGGAGACGTGTTGTTGGTCATCGACGACGCCGTGCAGCGTGCGACAGTCGCGCAACTCGAAGCACAGGCCGAGGCTGCGCAATCGCTGCTGGACGAACTGCGCGCACAGCCGCGTCGCGAAACGCTGGAGGTGGCGAGCGCGCAGGTCGGGGCGGCGGCGGCCAGTCTCAAGATGGCACAGGACCAGTTCGACAAACAGAAACATGCGTACGAGATCGACGCGAAAGCCGTCAGCCGCGATACGCTCGACAATGCCGCGAACGGCGTTGCTGTTGCGCGCGCAAACCTGGAAGTGGTCACGCGGCAGTACCGGTTGACTCGCGCGGGCGCGTGGACATACGACGTGCGCAACCAGGAGCGCCAGGTCGAGGCGCTGCGCAAGGCCGTCGAATCGGCATCGGCGCAACTCGATCGGTACACGCTGCGTGCGCCCGCCGACGGTGTGGTACTGTCGGTCAACGCCGCGCCCGGGGCGTATCTGTCTCCTCAGGGCGTGTACGACACCTATGCGCAGGGCAGCGCACCCGTGCTCGTTCTCGGCACGCCGTCGAACCAGTTGGCTGTGCGCTGCTATGTCGACGAGATCCTGATTAGCCGGTTGCCGGATCTGCATGGGTTGAAAGCGCGCATGTTCATTCGCGGCACGTCGGTGCAGGCGGATCTGCAATTCATGCGCGTGCAGCCGTATGTGACGCCGAAAATCCAGTTGACGGACCAGCGTACCGAACGTGTCGACGTGCGCGTCTTGCCCGTGCTTTCCGGGTCGTCACGCAGCAGCCGACACGTCTGTTCCCAGGGCAGATCGTCGATGTGTACATTGCCGCCAGTTGAGCGCTGCAGGTGCGGTACGGTCGCGCGTATTACGCGAGCCGCGGCGCTGGCAGCGGGCGTCGTGCTCGTCGCGGCGTGCACGGTCGGTCCGAATTTTTCGCGGCCCGCCACGCCGCGTGTCGAACGCTATGACGCATCGGACGCATTGAGCATCGCATCCGAGAGACAGCAGCAGGCCTTGTCACCCGCCGTTCAGTTGCGCGACGACTGGTGGACCTCGTTCGGCTGCCACGCGATCGACATGGCCGTCGATGAGGCCTTGACGGGCAACGTCACGCTCGAACACGGAGAGGCGACGTTGCGGCGTAGCGAATACCTGTTGCGCGCAGGTGCCGGCGTGTTTTTTCCTCAAGTCGATGCACAGGGCGACGCGTCCCGTCAGCGGTTTTCTTCCTTGCGCACAGGCATCGACGCGCCGGCATCGATCTTCAATCTGTTTACGCTGTCAGCGACCGTCAGCTACACGCTCGACATCTGGGGCGGCGAGCGCAGGCAGGTCGAAGCGCTCGCCGCACAAACGGATGCGCAACGCTATGCGCTTGTCGCGACGTACCTGACGCTGGCCGCAAATGTCGTCAATGCGATGATCGCCCGGGCTGCCTATAGCGACGAAATTGCCGCGACGCATGAAATACTCGAACTCGTGCGCGAACAGGTTCACATTACGGAAGCCCAGGTTGCGGCGGGCACGAGCGCGTGGTCGGCCGTGCTGTCGCTTCAGAACGAACTGGCGACGCTCGAGGCGTCGCTGCCTGGACTCGAGCAGAAGCGCAACGAAACCGAGCACCTGCTTGCGCTGCTCGCGGGGATGTACCCCGGGCAATGGAGCGCACCTGAGCTATCGTTGGGTGAGATCGCATTGCCCGGCGTACTGCCGCAGACCCTGCCATCTTCGCTCGTCCGGCGGCGCCCCGACATCTTGCAGGCGGAAGCCGCGCTGCACGTGGCGAGTGCGGATATCGGCGTGGCCACGGCGGCGCTGTTTCCGCAGATCACGTTGTCCGCTTCGGGCGGTGTCGAAAGCGCGGTGCTTCATGCTCTCGGAACACCGGCCGGGCAAGTCTGGAGCGTCGCCGCGGGCGTGACGGCGCCTGTGTTTCATGGCGGCGCATTGTGGTTCCAGCGTAAGGCTGCTGTGGAAGCCTATAACGAATCCAACGCCGCGTATCGCGAGGTGGTGTTCGCAGCGTTTGCCCAGGTCGCAGACGCGCTGCGGGCGCTCGAACATGATTCGCAGACGGTCGAGGCGCAGACCCGCGCAGTTCAGGCCGCAGGCGAGGCGCTGCGGCTGATCAAGGAGGCGTATCGCGCGGGGACCGTTGGCTATCTGCAGATACTCGTTGCCGATGGCCAGTATCATCAGGCACGGATTGCGTGGCTGCAGGCCATCGCGCAGCGCCTGCAGGACACCGTTGCACTCTATGCGGCGCTGGGCGGAGGTCTGGTTTCCGACTCCTGATCGCCGTCGGCAATGGCTGCATCGAACGTTCGTGGCATCGCACTGCGATTACGTCGCCCTCTCGGAAACGGGAACGGAAGCTTCGGGCAACTCGCCCCAGCCGATGGGTGCGAAAACGGTTCCACCCGCCAGCTCGATCAGTTCGGTGAACCTCAGCAGCGTGACGCCTGCCATGATGTGAATCTGCGTGCCGTGAAAATAGCTTTCAGTGCGCAGCCAGGGCGACGCGCCCGCATTGAGTTCTAACACGCTTAGCGAATGACCGTTGAGTCCGGCCTCGGGCGGGAAAAGCGGGCCGTCGAAAGCGATCTTCAGAATCTGATCGGTGCTGTCGCCGTAGGGCAGATGCGCATGAAACTGATATGGCGCCTTGTCCCAGCCTTCGCCCCATTGTCTGTCGAGACTGATACGGGTGAAATACGCCCACGGCCCGCGGACGAAGCACAGGCGATAGATGTTGCCCACTCCATCCAGATCGACCCGCAATGTCATCTTTGCACCCCAACCGCATACGGAACACATGTGCCTTCGATACCTTGAAGGCGGCAACCCAATCGTTGCACGCGCCGCACGGATCGTGTTGATGAAGGTCAACCGTGCGCGGTGATCACGGTCTCGCAGGCGTTGACGTGCATCAAGTCCACCAGCAGGCGTGGGGCTAATCTGGCGTGGCGCCCTTGCGCTCCACGTGGAGTCGTTGTCATGCAAATATCGTTTCCTTCCTGTCGCCCTGATTATTGCGCGCGCGACCTGGTGTTGACGTTTCCCGCGCTCGTCGATCGCCAATCCGTGCAATGCGCGATTACGGCCGAAGCGCTCGAGGATCATTTCGGCGCGAGGTCGTTGCGCGAAGAAGACCTGATAGGTGCGTTCACTGCGCATCGTCATGAGATCGAGGTTGCCGCCCGGCGGATGCTGAACGAGGTAGGTGGGAATCCTGTTCTGCTGCATAGCGGCTATTTTCGCTTTTGCATCTGATGCGGCAGATATCGGACGCAGCGGACGCAGGTCCGGCGACGGACGAAGACATCAGATCGAGTACCGGTTTCCAGAAGGCTGGGTCGTCGAAGGCCTGCACGGGAACGTTGGTATCGAAGGCAAAGGTCTGCGCCGTTTCGGCCGAGGTCAGCGGCTCGGCGGTGGCGAGTTGCAGCGACAACGTGGACGTATCGGCGTCGGATGCATCGCGACGGTTGCGCTGACGTGTGACGATGCGCTCTGCCAGGATGTTGGGGGCGGCGTGAAAATTCAGCACGCGCGTCGGTACGCCCAGGCGCTCCCCGAGCGAGAAAAAGGCGTCGCGGTGGCGACGCTCGAGGAAAGTCGCGTCGACGATCACGCTGTAGCCTGCCTGTAGAACAGAGGTTGCGAGGCCGATCAGGTGGTTGTAGACGGCGTGTCGTGCTACTTGCGTGTAGTGCGTCGCGTCCAGGCGGGTAGTTGCCGCGGGTGTGGACTCCAGACGCTTGCGTTCGACATCGCTCGACAGACACACTGCGCCGCTCGACTCCGCCAGTGCCTGGCTGGCGACGGATTTGCCCGAACCCGAAAAGCCATGGCACAGCAGCAGGACGGGCGGCGGCTTGCTTGACTCGGCGGCAGCCGTTTCTATGTAGCGGGCGGCGTCGCGCGCGGCGGCGGCGGCTTCCGGATGCAAACCGTTCTTGCTGTAAAGATATGCCACGAGCGCTCGAACCAGAGCGCGATATGCGACATAGAGCGGCATCAGATCGAGTGCCGCATAGTCGCCCGTTGCCTCAAGCCATTGGTTCAGCAGCCGGTTCGACAGACGCGTTCCTGCCCGCGCCCGCAGATCCATGACAAGGAATGCAATGTCATTGGCGATATCGATCCAGCGCAGCGCATCGTCGAAGTCGATGCAGTCGAACATGGAAACCTCGCCGCGCCAGCGCATCACGTTGTCGAGGTGCAGGTCGCCATGACAGGCGCGCACGAAGCCGTTGGCACGGCGCCTGTTTATTGCGTCCGCGCGTTGCGCGAGTTGTTGTCTGCACCAGGCGGCGATTTCACGCAGAGCCGGCTCGTTGTAGCCTGCCTGCAGGGACGCATTGACAGCGTCGACTTGCGCGATGAGCAGCGCGGCGCCGCCGTACCGTGCGAGAGGCGCGTCTCGCGGCGCATGCCGATGCCAGGCAGCAAGTCTATTGGCCGCGCGATCGACATCGCGCGGCGACAGCGTTCCGCTTCGGGCGAGACTGGAAAAAAGCCCGGATTCATCGAAGCGGCGCATCTTGACGGCGTGTTCGACCGCGCGGCCCCTCGATTCGAGCGTGAGCGTGCGTCCACGGCGCTTGATCGGGAGTACGCCGAGGTAAAGTCCCCGCGCAAGCGGTCTGTTCAGCCGCACCTGGGCTTCGCAGCAAGCTCGCCTTGCTTCTGCCGCCGTGAAATCCGCGAATCCCGGCGAGACGGGCTTGATGATCTTGTAGGCGAAGCGGCCCGCGAGATACACGATCGAGATATGCGTTTCTATTCGGGTGATCCTGCCCGCAGGATGGCGATAGGTGCTCGCTCGCTGCATCGCCGCGTCGACTCCACGCACCTGGCGCCGCGCGGCCCGAATGCGGTTCGCGCCATGCAGCGTCGCCGAATCCGTTGAATGGGGGCGCCGTGTCGTCGGTCTGCGTATGGATAATCGGGTCACGCGTGCCTCCTGTTGCGGGTTGGCCTGTCTTCCTCTTGCAGGAACGGCATCGCGCCAGTACGAGCCGTTAAAACGCGATAGCGATTGCAAGCCGGAACGGTTATCTGCCTGTCGCGCGGTGGCGTTGAGGCACCGGTCGACGATTACGCGCAGTGCGTCTGGCCCGCATCGGGTTGCACATCACGCGCGTCTGCTCTCATGCAAACTCCCGGCTCCAGTCGCCGCGACCTGCGCGATCGGTGCGGTCCTTCGGCGGATGCACGATCATGCAATCGGTGGTCAGCAGGAGCGACGCCACCGAAATGGCGTTCTGCAACGCGGTGCGCGCCACCTTGACGGGATCGACGATGCCGCGCTCGATCATGTCGGCATAGTCGCCGTGAGCGGCATCGTAGCCGAATGCGTCGCTCGCTTCGGCGACGGCATGGACGACGGCCAAAGCATCCGCGCCGGCGTTTTGCGCGATCTGCCGCAGCGGCGAGGCAAGTGCATCGAATACGATCCGCGCGCCGATTTTCTGCGCCTGTGTGTCGCCATAGTGTTCGAGCACACGGCGCGCGCGCAGCAGCGCGACCCCTCCGCCCGGCACGAAACCTTCTTCGACGGCGGCGCGTGTCGAATGAAGCGCATCTTCGAAGCGGTTTTTCCGTTCGCGCAGCGCGGTTTCTGTTGCGGCGCCGACCCGGATCACGGCGACCCCGCCCGAAAGCTTGGCGAGTCGCCGGTTGAGGTTCTCGCGCTCGTATCCGTCCGCTGTTGCGTCAATGCGCTTCTTCAGTCCGGCGATGCGATCCGCGACGCGCGCATGATCGCCATGGCCGGCCACGAGGGTCGTCGTGTCGCGCGTGATTTCGATGCGCCGCGCGGCACCGAGCTCTTCCAGGGTGGCGTTTTCGAGCATGCGTCCCGTCTGCGCGGAAACGACGGTCGCCCCCGTCAGGGCAGCGAGATCCGCCAGTTGCTCGGTGCGGCTCTCGCCGAAGCCGGGCGAGCGGATCGCACAGGACTTGAAGGTGCCGCGCAGATGGTTGACGACGAGCGTGGCGAGCGCTTCACCTTCGATCTCGTTGGCAATGACGAAAAGCGGCTTGTCTGTTGCCATGACGGCTTCGAGGATGGGCAGCAGTTGCGGGATAGACGAGATGTTCATATCGCACAGCAACACCCTCGGTTCGTCGAGCACCACGTTGCGCTGGTCTTCGCCGAGAAAAAGCGGCGAGACGAGACCTCGATCCAGCAGTGATCCGTCGACCGTTTCGAGCTCGTCGTCGAGTTTGGAGCCGTCCTCGATGCTGATCGCGCCTTCTTTCCCTACGCGCGAGACTGCGTCGGCTACCAGCGCGCCGATGCTCGCATCGCCGCTCGCGGAAATTGTCGCGATCTGCCGCATTTCGTCCACGCTCGAACACGGGCGTGCGAGTCTGTGAAGTTCCGCGACGACCTGTTTGCCCGCGTCCTCGATGGCGCGCTTGAGGGCCATCGGATCGTGCCCGGCCGTCACGCACTTGTTGCCTTCGACGACGATCGCCTGTGCGAGCGTCGTAGCGGTGGTCGTGCCGTCTCCCGCGACTTCGCTCGTACGGGTTGCCACCTCGCGCAGCAACTGCGCGCCCATTTCCTCGTACGGATCGGACAGGTCGACCGAGCCCGCGACCACCACCCCGGAGTTCGCGACGAGCGGCGCACCCGCCACGCGCTCGACGATCACATTGCGGCCGCCGGGGCCGAGCGTGACCTTGACGGCTTCAGCGAGTGCATTCACGCCGTTGAGCAGCAACTGGCGCGCATCCTGATGAAATACAAGCGTCCTGTGTGACACGGCAGACCTCCCCAAGCATTGGCCGATAGCGCATGCAGTGCGCAACGGCAATGGACTGTCTGCCTATTTAAGTCGCCGCGGGCGGGAAGCCGGTTGATCTGCGTCAATCGGCCCGGGGCGATTGACGCAGAACATCATGAAACCGGCCACGCCACTCCTCGTTGCCCGAGAGACCATGATGCCCACACAGCGTCCTTCGCGCGATGCGCGCAAATCGCCCCGATGGTTCGATCTGGTGAGTGTCGCGCTCACGATGTTCTTCATTCTGGCCGTCGCAGTGCCGCTCCTGACGGCGCAACGCATGACGACGGAAATTGCGTACAGCGACTTTCAGAAGCTCGTTGCCGCCAGGCAGGTCGCCGACCTCGAGGTGACGCCGACGCGCATCACGGGCATGCTCGACATGCCGGGCGCCGCTTCGCTGCTGCCGGCCTCCGACGCTGCGGCCGTGAACAGCAACGGCGAGCCGTGGCGCTTCACGACGGTGCGCGTCGCCGACGGCCACCTGGCTGACACCCTCGCGGCAGCGGGCATCCGATATTCGGGTGGGGTCGACAGTGCGTGGCCGGGCGTGCTGCTGTCCTGGGCCGTGCCGTTGCTGGCGATGTTCTTCGTGTGGAATCTGTTATGGCAGCGCACGGGTGGTTTGCAGCAGTACACGAAGATGGGCCGTGGCAACGGTCATATTCTCGTGCAGAACGAGACAGGCATTACCTTCGACGACATCGCGGGCATCGATGAAGCCAAAGCGGAGCTTCGACAGATCGTCGCGTTTCTGCGCGATGCCGAACGGTATCGCCGGCTTGGCGGCAAGATCCCGAAGGGCGTGCTGATCGTCGGCGCGCCGGGCACGGGCAAGACGCTGCTTGCCAAAGCCGTGGCGGGTGAAGCGGGCGTGCCGTTCTATTCGGTGAGCGGCGCTGGATTTGTCGAGATGTTCGTCGGCGTGGGCGCAGCTCGCGTGCGGGATCTTTTCGAACAGGCGCAGGCCGAGGCGCCATGCATCATTTTCATCGACGAACTGGATGCCCTCGGCAAAGTACGCGGAGCCGGCCTGACGTCCGGCAATGACGAGCGCGAGCAGACGCTCAACCAGTTGCTGATCGAGATGGACGGCTTCAGTTCCAGTTCGGGTGTGATCATCATGGCGGCGACGAACCGCCCGGAGACGCTCGATCCTGCCTTGCTGCGTCCCGGCCGGTTCGACAGGCATATCGCCATCGACAGGCCCGACCTCAACGGCCGCCGTCAGATTCTCGCGGTGCATACGCGCCACGTGAAGCTGGCGGACGACGTCGATCTGAACGAACTGGCGTCCCGCATGCCGGGCTTCGTCGGCGCGGACCTCGCGAATGTCGTCAACGAAGCTGCGCTGCATGCCGCCGAAGCCGACAAGCAGGCCGTCGACATGTCCGACTTCGATGAAGCAATCGACCGCGCGATGACGGGCATGGAACGGAAGAGCCGCGTGATAAACGCGCAGGAAAAGATCACGATCGCGTATCACGAGGCCGGTCACGCGCTCGTCGCGAATAGCCGCAAGCATTGCGATCCCGTCAAGAAAGTATCGATCATTCCGCGCGGCGTCGCCGCGCTCGGTTACACGCAGCAGGTGCCGACGGAAGACCGCTATGTGCTGCGCGAAAGCGAACTGCTCGACCGTCTCGATGCGCTGCTCGGCGGGCGCGTCGCCGAGGAACTGGTCTTCGGCGATGTATCGACGGGCGCGGAGAACGATCTCGATCGTGCGACGGCGATGGTGCGGCACATGGTGACCCGCTACGGGATGAGCGGGCGCATGGGGCTCGCGACGATCGGCGAGTCCATGAGCCAGCCCGTCGTTGCGGGATTCGACGGCTGGCGCGGTGCGTCTTGCAGCGACGACACGGCGCGTCTTGTCGACGAGGAAATTCGCCGGATGCTCGACGAGGCGCACGCACGCGTCAAAGCCACGCTCTCCAGCCAGCGCGCGACGCTCGAGCGCATCGCCCGCTTGCTGCTCGAACGTGAAGTGCTCGATCACGAGATGCTGCAACACGCGATCGACGGCGCATCGAAGACGTTCGAGCAGCGCGAGCAGATCGAGGCTAAGCCTGCCGAGGCGGATGTCGATGCGGGACAGGACGAGGCGTCGTGTTCAGGATGAAAGCTGTCTCGCGCGGGCAATGTCAACAGCGCGATTGACATGAATCAACGGTGCGGTGCCGGGTATGGCTACGCTGAAAGCATGACTTCACGATGCGGCGAGCCGTGAAAATGGCAACGCCGCGCGAACACGCTGTGAGCCGGCTCTCGCGGCCGGACAATCGGGGCCATGTCCTGGCCTGCTTACCTGAAGGAGAAGTGCAATGAGCAATCTGACGCGTTTTGATCCGTTCTCGCTGGACCCGGTCGTTTCTGATCTGTTTCAGGGTTTCTTCCGGCCCATGCGGTCGATGGCGACGCCTCAGGACGCCGAGCTTGCATCAATGAAGATCGACGTGACGGAAAACGATGGCGCGTACACGGTGAAGGCCGAGCTTCCCGGCCTCGACAAGAAGGATATCGACGTGCACATCGATGGGCGCATCGTGTCGATCAACGCAAAAGTCGAGCGGAACAAGGAAGAAAAAGAAGGCGAACGCGTGATCCGGCGCGAGCGCTATTCCGGCGCGTTCAGCCGCTCGTTCTCGCTCGCGGGCGAGGTGGATGAGGCGACCGCGACGGCCGAATACAAGGACGGTGTGCTTTCGCTGAGCCTGCCGAAAAAGGCGCCGACCGACCAGAAGCGCCTGACGATCAGCTGATGCGCGCGCGGCGCGCTGTGCTCGTCATGGCGCGCTTCTCGGCGGTCTCTGTGGCGCGACCACAAGCAGCCGAACAGATCGATGGGGAATTCGAAACGGGCCTGAGTTTCAGGCCCGTTGCCTTGTTGGCGCAGTGTGGCGCTGCAGCCGGCTCGGAGTCGCATGATACCGCGCTGTCCGGTAGAAGCCGGTGACGTCAATCCGCGAGAGAGGTCAGCGTCGTGCCCGGCGCGCCGACCGTTTGCGCAAGAATGGGCAGTTCATCTTCGTTCAGCTTCAGCGCGTCGCTCAGCAGACGATGATTGATCCAGCCGCGCACGACGCAGCCCAGCCCCTCGGACGCGCAGTAGAGCGACACGTTCTGCGCCATTGCCCCTGCAGCAACGGCCGAAAAGATATCGCGCCGCTGCGGCGGCATGTCGAGCAGACGCGACATGTTGACCACGTAGACCAGGTCCAGAGGCGCAGCGCCGACGAAGTCCTGATAACCGGTCAGATTGCGCGCATCGCTTGCATGTTTCAGGATGAGCCGATGCGCAGGTGCATCGTATCGATAGACGCCGTTCGGCATCACGGCGTAGAGGTCGATTTCATTGAATGCGTGCGCCGATGGCGCGGTGCGGCCACCCGTGCGCGGCCGGTTGATGCCATCGGCTGCCCACAGCAGCGCGCCGAGTGTGGCGGGTGTAAGCGGCGCGTCGGAGAACTCGCGCATGCTCGCGCGCAGCGCGAGGGCCTTCATCAGCGGCGCGCCGGAGGACATGTCGGGTTTCGGCAGTTCGATAACGGCAGGAGTGTCGCCTTGGGCGTGAGCCGGCGCACGACCGTGCGCGGGTTCGTAAGTCAGCAGTTGCGTGTCGGTCATGATCGACTCCTTCGTCGGTGGGTCGATGCATTCGCATAGGCGTCGGTGCATCGCTTCCAGGATAGAGGCGACCCGAACAGCGACCGTTGACCTCAGTCAATCGCATCGCGATGCGGTTTGTGGAACCCGTAGCCGCTCACGGTAACCGCGCCGATCTTGCTGCCAAGGTGCGCGAAATGCGCGACGCCCGGCGCGGGCAGAAGCTGCTTTCTGGTGCCGCGAGCCACGATCCACAGTGTGAAAGTCGCGCGTCGTGTTTCTGCGTTGACGCAAGTCAAATGTTCGATTCCATGCCCCCGTAACGTAGGCACGGGTCACTGGCCGTATCCACCGAACGACGGTGGCAACGCTTCCCCTCACGGCCGACGACAAGCCTCAACCATTGCCGGACCAAACGGCTCGACTCACGACGCCCGCGTCTGCGCCTCCCGCTTTCCAGGGCGATGCACAGGGCCATGCCCAGACCGGTTGTCACGGAGAAGGCCGCTCTCACCCCGTACTTTCGCGCGACCCGCTCGACCGCGCGGCGCATGCCGGCGTCGCCGCTTTGACGGGCGGCCTGTCTCCGACCTCCGTGGTGCTTGCCTTCATGGATTGGGCGCTGTACATGACCGTCGCGCCCGGGAGGTTTGCTGGCGCTTGCGAGCGAGGCCGTATCGGCGAGCGCCGAGGTTGCACAGGGCGCAAGGCGTACAAGCGTGGCGCGGCCAAAGCACGAGTACGCGCCCGAGGATCCGCGTTTCGCGGATGACGCCTGGATGACGTGGCCGTTTCATGCGTATCGCGACGGGTTTCTTCGAGTCCCGCACTGGTCGTCAGGCTGGACTGGGGCTGCTGCTGCACGAACGGACACTACGTCTGAGGCCTGCTCGCTGGCAAAGGGAACGGAACCGCGAAAACAAGGCAGAGAAGCCTCCACCGGTGAGAAAGGCGCCGTAGTAGCTAGGGCGCAGTCTCACCGGCCGTGCTGTCATGTCGTGGCAGCCATTGCAGCACTGTCGCGCACGAGTAATACCGGAGTGTCGGCAAGCCGCACCATGCGGGCCGCCACGCTGCCGACAAGCCATCGTTCGAAGCCTCGCCGGCCATGAGTGCCGAGAACGAGCAGTTCGCCTTTCCAGTCCTGAACGTTACGTAGGATCGCGTGAGGGATGTCGTCCCGGCTTTTACGTGTCTTGATCAGTGCCGTCTCCGCATAGCGCCCCTGCCCGGCGAAGATGCGCGCTGCGCGCTCAAGGGCAGTGCACCCCTCTTCGAGATAGACATTTTCCAGCAGGTCGATGGCCGCGCCATCCATCACGTGGCCCGCACGATCCACGACATAGATCGCGCGCAATTGGGTATCCGCGCTCGCCAGCCGAAGACCCGTTTGCAATCCCACGATCGAACAGGCGCTGCCATCCAGTGCGAAGACCATGCGTTGAGGAGGCTTGTCCGTTGGAACGCGACTCTCCTGCGGAACCAGCAGCAACGAGCAGTTTGCGCGGCGCGCAACTGGTTCGGACACCGTGCCTTCGACCCAGCGCAGCAGGCCATGATGGTGCCGCATGCCCATCACAATGAGATCCGCCTGCCAGTGCGACGCGGCGTCGAGTACAGCGTCGGCTGTATTTCCCCGGTGGACAGAAAGATCGACCAGGCCGAATTCGAGCGTCGTCCCGGCAAACATGGCCTCGATCTTGGCGAGCGCGGCGCGCGAATCGGCCACGATGTCGTCTCTCGCAGAAGCGAGCGCGTCTTGCGTGCTTGCACCGAGTGGAAATAGCGTGCGCGGGTCCTGCGCAACCGTGACGACCTTGATCGTCGCGCGTCCGGCGAACAGGGTTTTCGCGTACTCGGCCGCGCGTGTCGTTGCTTCTGAATCGTCGATCGCCAGCATCACGCGCTGGAACACGCGCCCGGCCGTTGACTCCACGCTGGATGCCTGCGTCATGATGCTTCTCCGTATCGTGCGAAAGGTTGATCCTGATTCTCCTTCGAAAAGCACGCTTTCGATTGATCGTCGTCAAGCTACCGCAGACGCGGCTTTATCGTCCGATGCAACGGTGGCACAGCGACCTGCTTGACTTCGATCAACTGCGCGGCATGCGTGCGGATTAGTCTGAGCGTGTGAACTGGGTGTCCAGTTCACGAACGGACGCACTTCAGGAGGACCGTTGCCATGAAACCGGACAGTCAACTGCGCCGCGAAGTGGAGGAAGAGCTGGCGAACAATCCGGCTATCGATGCGAACCGGATTGGCGTCGCAGTCGCGGATGGCATCGTCACGCTCAGCGGCCAAGTGTCGGACTATGCGCAGAAGCTGGCCACCGAAAGGTCCGTGCTGCGGATTGCAGGCGTGGTCGCGGTCGTTACGCATATGGGCGTGACGCTGCATGAAACCGATCACAGGACGGACGAAGACATCGCATTGAGCGTGCGAGCCGTGCTCGACTGGATCTCGGGTCTCGAAGAAGACGCGATCAGGATCAAGGTCGAGCGAGGATGGGTGACGTTGAGCGGCAGCGTCAAGAACGGTTACCGCAGCCATATTGCGGAGAAGCATATCGGGCACATGCGCGGCGTCACAGGCATCACGAACGACATCAGGATTTCGGGTTCCGCTTCGCCGACCGATATCGAGTACAACATCCGCAAGGCCATCCAGCGTCATACCGAGCGCGAAATGAAGCATCTCGAGGTTCAAGTCGATGAGGGCAATGTCACCCTGTCCGGACATCTCAGCTCGACGGTTGAACGTGCGATCGTGTGGGGCGCAGCGCGCGCCACATCGGGTGTGAAAACTGTCGTCGATCGTCTTGTGATTGGTTGACAAAAGGCCGGGGCAATCACGTGGCGGACCACGCAGGAAGGCACCCGGCATAGATAACGTGACAGGCAATGATAGGAGGCGCAAATGAACTGGTTGACGGAATACTTCGCTCAAGGAACTCGCACATTGAATCTTTCGTTGTGGGCTTATCCACCCGCTGTCATGGGTCCGGATGGACCGATCGTGCAGTCTGCCGCGTTGTGCGCTCCGTATCCGGGTATCGAACTCGTATTCACTCCCGCGGGAAAAACCCGGCACGGCGATAGAACTTACGAGCTTCCTGCGCGATACGACAGCACCGGTGCGACGAAAGAGACAACGGCGGCAGCAGCGAAAGACCATGCGAACTTCTTTCGCGAGGTCTCCATTTTTGCGCCATCGCATCTGAACGGTGAGGCCGTCATCGTGATCAACCATGCGTTCTCGTTTACGCCGATGTTTGCGGCCGACGGCACGCCCGGCTTCGTCGGACTGAGCATGCCCGACACGGACGACTATCTCCGTGCCGGCCAGATGAAGCTTCCGTGGATGTTCGCAGGATACGTCAGCATCTGAGTAGACGGGAACAACGCGGGTGAATCGCGAGCGAGGGGTTGCCCATGAGCAGGAATGAAACGGAGATCGTCTGGTTCGACGTGTTGCGCCGTACGGATGTGCCGACCGTGGGCGGTAAAAATGCGTCGCTGGGGGAGATGGTGGGTTGCCTCGCCGGCAAAGGCATTAGCGTTCCGCCCGGTTTCGCGACGACAGCCAACGCATATTGGCAATTCATCGACGCGAACGGGCTGCGCGAAGCCATCTCGACGGTGCTATCGGAATTCCGTGCCAACCGCCGGTCGCTTGTCGATACGGGGGAAACGATCCGCCGGGCAATCCTTCGGGGCGAATGGCCAGCCAGTACGACGCGCGCCATTTGCGACGCGTATGGCGAGCTTGCACGCCGCGTCGGCGTCGACGATCCCGACGTCGCGGTACGCTCGAGTGCAACGGCCGAAGATCTGCCAGATGCTAGCTTCGCGGGACAGCAGGAGACCCTGCTTGCCATTCGCGGCCCGCACGCGGTGATGGAGGCGTGCCGCCGCTGCTATGCGTCGCTGTTCACGGATCGGGCAATCAGTTATCGCGAGGCACGAGGTTTCGACCACATGAAAGTTGCACTGTCGGTTGGCGTGCAGCAGATGGTGCGTTCGGATCTGGGCGGCGCGGGCGTTGCATTTACGATCGATACCGAAACGGGCTTCGACAAGATCGTATTGATCAGCGCGGCGTGGGGTCTCGGCGAGAACGTCGTGCAGGGCGCCGTCGATCCCGACGAATATGAAGTATTCAAACCGCTGCTGCGCGACGGCGCCTTCGCGCCGATCGTCGGCAAGAAGCGCGGCAGCAAGCTAAAGAAAATGGTGTATGCGAAAGGCGGCGCGCATCCGACGAAGAATGTGCCGACTTCGAAGGCCGAACGCGCTGCCTTCGTGCTCACCGACCGCGACGTGCTCACCCTCTCGCGCTGGGCGTGCGAAATCGAATCGCACTACGGGCAGCCGATGGATATCGAATGGGCAAAGGACGGGCTGACGGGGCACATCTTCATCGTTCAGGCGCGGCCCGAGACCGTCCAGTCGCGGCGCGAGGCAACAGCCGTCAAGACCTTCCGGCTCAAGTCGGCGGGACGCGAACTCGTCGCGGGGGTGAGCGTCGGCCAGGCGATCGCGGCCGGGAACGTGTGCGTCATCGACAGTCCTGTCGAGCGGGACCGTTTCGTGGATGGCTCCGTGCTCGTGACAGCCGCAACGGACCCGGACTGGGTGCCCGTGATGCGGCGCGCGGTGGGTATCGTCACGGACCACGGCGGCCGCACGTCGCACGCGGCCATTGTGAGCCGCGAACTCGGTCTGCCCGCCATCGTCGGCACGAGCAATGCGACGCGGGTCTTGCACGACGAGCAGGAAGTGACCGTGTCCTGCGCGCAAGGCGAAGTCGGGCGGGTATTCGAAGGCATCGCGGACTACGAGGTTGAAGAGATCGACTTCGCCGCGATCCCGCATACCCGCACCCAGGTCATGCTGAATCTCGCCAACCCCGACGCCGCGCTGCGCTGGTGGCGCATGCCTGCGGACGGCATCGGACTGGCGCGCATGGAGTTCGTGATCAGCAATCACATCAAGATTCATCCGATGGCGCTCGCTTGCTATGACCAGTTGAAGGATTCCGAGGCCGCCCGCACGATCGCCGCGATGACGGAAGGGTATAGCGACAAGACTGAATACTTCGTCGACCGGCTGGCCTGCGGACTCGGCCGCATCGCGGCTGTGTGTTATCCGCGGCCCGTGGTGGTGCGTCTGAGCGACTTCAAGACGAACGAATATGCGCATTTGACGGGAGGCCAGGCGTTTGAGCCGGTCGAGGAAAATCCGATGCTCGGTTTTCGTGGCGCATCGCGCTATTACTCGCCGCGCTACGGTCCCGGCTTTGCACTGGAATGCCGCGCGCTGCGCCGTTTGCGAGTGGAAATGGGCCTGAACAACGTGATCGTCATGGTGCCGTTCTGCCGGACGCCGGACGAAGCGGATCGCGTCCTCGCCGCGATGGCGGCCAATGGCCTGAGGCGCGGCGAAGACGGGCTGCAGATCTATGTGATGTGCGAGATCCCGTCGAACGTGATCCTGGCAGAAGCATTTGCACAGCGGTTCGATGGATTCTCGATCGGCAGCAACGATCTGACGCAACTCACGCTGGGCGTCGACCGTGACTCCGCGGAACTGGCATCGCTGTTCGACGAGCGTAACGACGCCGTGCGATGGATGATTCGCGAGGTCATCGACCGGGCACATCGCGCGGGCGCGAAAGTCAGCCTGTGTGGCGAAGCGCCGAGCGTGCATCCCGAGTATGCACGCTTCCTTGTGGAATGCGGTATCGACTCCTTATCGGTGAGTCCTGACAGTTTTATCGCCGTCAAGCGGCGCGTCGCGCAGGCGGAGGCGTCGTATGGTTCGGCCGGCGGCGAAGCGCGCAGATCGATACCTTCTGAAACGAAGCGGTAGGGTCATGCCATGACCGAGATGCTCACAGTTACACTCAATCCCGCCGTCGATTTGTCGACGGCTGTCGAGCGCATTGTCGACACGCACAAGCTGCGATGCGAGGTCGCGCAGCGCGATCCAGGCGGTGGCGGAATCAACGTCGCGCGGGTACTGCATCGCCTTGGCAGCGAATGTGTGGCGCTGTTCGCCGCCGGTGGAGCGACGGGCCGCATCCTTGGCGGGTTGCTCGATAGCGAACAGCTGCGCACGCACTGCATCGACATCGAAGGTGAAACGCGCGAGAACTTCTCGGTGATGGAGACGTCGAGCCGGCGTAAGTACCGTTTCGTGTTGCCTGGGCCGACTCTCGCCCCGGCTGAGTGGAGCGAATGTCTGCGCAGTGTGTCTGCTCATTTGGGCTCTGCGCGCTTTATCGTCCTGAGCGGAAGCCTGCCGCCGGGCGCACCGCCGGACGCCTACGCTCAGATCGCCCGCGCGTCCGCCATGGCGCGGCCGAACATCCGTGTCGCCGTGGATGCATCGGGTCCGGCGCTCGCGGCGGCACTCGATGGCGGGCACGTCGATATCGTCAAGCCGAGCCTCAACGAACTCCGCGAGTTGACGGCGCTGCCGCTGAACGATGTGGAGGAACAGGTCGACGCCGCCCGCATGTTGATCGCGCAACGTAAGGCGAGAATGGTCGCGCTCACGCTGGCCGATAGAGGTGCGGTGCTCGCGACGCACGACGAGACGTGGTTCATGCCTGCGCTGAAAACGGAAGTACGAAGTGCAATCGGCGCGGGTGACAGTTTCCTCGCCGGATTGATCTGGTCGCTCGATCACGGAGCCGTTGCCAGCGAGGCGCTCGCATACGCAACGGCAGCCGCCGCGGCGACGATGAAGCAAACCGGTACGCGGCTTTGCGATGCAAGTGACGTCGCGAGTGCATACGCAACGGGCGAACGTGCTGTGCGGGCACACGATATCGCGCGCGTTCGCAACGTGCGCGGGGAACTGGCGCCGTCTCGATCCTCGTGATGTGCGATGCGCGGCTCCGAACCTGCACCGCACGCTATGCGCCGGGCGTCGATCAATGCCCTCAGCCAAGTCCAAACCGTCGGACAAACCACGTCTTGGTCAGATGCGTCAAGGCTGCGTAGCTGAGCAGGATCAGGAGCAGGGCGGGCCAATACGTCCACGGCAACGGTGTGAATCCGAGCATCTTGCCGATGGAGCTAAAAGGCAGGCTGATGCCCACGACGGCAACAGCGACGCTCGTCGCAATGAGAGCTGAGCTTGCCCGACTTTCCACGAAGGGTACTTTGGCGGTGCGAATGATGTGGATGATCAGCGTCTGCGTCAGTAGCGATTCGACGAACCAGCCGGTCTGGAACAGGGCGGGATTGTTCCAGGCGTTGAACATCTTCAGCATCGTGAAGAACGTCGCATAGTCGAACAGCGAACTCACGGGGCCGATCAGCAGCATGAACTTCACGATATTGCCGAGATCCCACCGGCGTGGAACGCTGAGATATTCGGCATCGACGTTATCGGTCGGTATGCTGGTCTGCGAGAAATCGTAAAGCAGGTTGTTGGTGAGAACCTGGATCGGCGCCATGGGCAGAAATGGCAAGATGATGCTCGCGCCCAGCACACTGAACATATTGCCGAAGTTCGAGCTTGCGCCCATCTTGATGTACTTGGTGATGTTGCCGAATACTTTGCGGCCTTCGAGAACGCCCTCGCCGAGCACGGCAAGGCTTTTCTCGAGCAGGATGATGTCGGCCGAATCTTTCGCAATGTCGACGGCACTATCGACGGACACCCCTACGTCCGATGCCTTGAGCGCAGGTCCGTCGTTGATGCCGTCCCCCAGGAATCCGACGACATGGCCCTTGCTATGCAAGGCGTTGACGATGGATGCCTTTTGCGAAGGAGAGACTTTGGCGAACACGCACTCCTTTTCCGCCAGATCTGCGAGTTCGAAGGGCGTCAGTGCCTCAAGCTCCTTTCCGAGCACGATCCGGTCTACTTCGATTCCCACGTCGTGACAGATCTTTCGGGTGACCCTGTCGTTGTCGCCGGTCAGAATCTTCACCTGCACGCCGCTCTTCTTCAGTGCAGCAAGCGCGGCCGCCGCAGTTTCTTTGGGCGGATCGAGAAACGCGATGAATCCGAGCAGGGTCAACTCACGCTCGTCGGCGACCGAGTAGGCGGTCTGGTCGGGAGGCATCTCCTTGTACGCGACTGCGACGACGCGAAAACCGTCCGAGTTGAGTGCATCGGTGATCTCTTTGGTTGCAGCGTAGTGGCTTTCGTCGAGCGCGCCTGTATCGCCGTCGATTGCGTAGCGCGTGCTGACCGAGAAGATTTCCTCGACGGCGCCCTTCGAGATCATGATATGCGCGCCATCGTTCCTCGCGAGAACAACCGACATGCGGCGGCGCTCGAAGTCGAAGGGCATCTCGTCGATCTTCGTGAAGCTCTCATGGGCTTTGAGCTGCTCATGGAGTTCGACGTGCTTCAACACTGCGACGTCGAGCAGGTTTTTCAGTCCCGACTGGTGTGCGCTGTTCAGATAGGCATATTCGAGCACGCGCTCCGACTCATTGCCGTGAATATCGAGGTGACGCTTTAGAATGATCCGGTCTTGCGTCAGGGTTCCCGTCTTGTCGGTGCATAACACGTCGAGCGCACCGAAATTCTGAATCGCATTCAAACGCTTTACGATCACCCGTTTGCGCGACATGTCGATCGCGCCTTTCGCCAGGTTGACGGTGACGATCATCGGCAACATCTCGGGCGTGAGCCCGACGCCCACGGCAACCGCGAAAAGAACGGCTTCGAACCAGCTTCCCTTCGTCAGGCCATTGATCACGAAGACGAGGGGAACCATCACCAGAATGAAACGGATCATCAGCCACGTGAACCGGGCGACGCCCTTGTCGAAGCTGGTTTGCACGCGCTGCGCCGCGACCATATCGGCGATCCCGCCGAAGATCGTCGTCTTGCCGGTCGACACCACGACCCCGCAGCCCACGCCGCTGATGATGGCGCTGCCCATGAAACAGATATTCGTCAGATCAAATTGCGAATCGACGGGCGCAGTGCTCGTGTGCACATTCTTTTCGCATGGCATGGCTTCACCCGTCAGCGCCGATTGATTGACGAACAGGTCGCGTGCGGAAAGCAATCGAAGATCGGCGGGCACCATGTCGCCAGCGGATAGCAGAACGATATCGCCCGGCACGATCTGTTCGATGGGAATGTCGACATGGGTCGGATCATCCTGCCCGTTTCGGCGCACGACGGTCGCCGTCGTGCGCACCATTTTGCGCAGCGTATCCGCGGCCTTGTTCGATCGATGCTCCTGCACGAAGCTGAGCGACGTGCTAAGAAGAACCATCACGCCGATCATGATCGCGGCCCGCGGATCACCAAGCAGATAGGATGCCGTGGCAAGCACCAGGAGCAGCAGATTGAGCGGATTCAGCGTTCGGTTGGCGAGTTCGCCGATGAGCGTGTGGCGCGTCTCGTGGACGACCCGGTTGGGACCCGAGAGACGCAGGCGCCGTTCCGCTTCTTCGTCGGAGAGCCCGCATGTAGCGCTGTGCATCCGCGCCAACGCTTCCTCGGTCGACAGCTGAGCGCAGACCGCCAACGTGTCCCCACCTGCGGACGACTGATGCAGTACGCCGCGAGAGGAACGCCAGACGCGTTCGAGAAGCGTTGGGGTGGATCGCACTTCGTCGGTTTCAGCCGTCTGCATCGTGAACACCTGTCGCTATAGACAACTACAGAGCTTGGCGCCCGCGATCCGCGAGTCGTTGACATACATCAATGGCGAGCAGACCCATGCACGCTGCATGGGGCGCACTCGGTCCGCGAGCGATGTCGCGACAGGCGTGCTCACTCAGCGGGGGCGTGCACGTCTCACGTCGGCCGGGCGGGGGTTATTGCGCCGAGCCGTCGAGAATCAGGTCGTGCAGATCCGCTACGAAACGATGAAGCGACGACAGCGAGCCCGTCACGCTCTGATAGGTTTCACGTCCGATCCGTGCATCGAGCATCACAAGCATGCCTGCGCGCCGTGCAATCGCGAGGATCGTGTCGTTGGACAGCACGGACGCGTCGGGCTTCGTCGTGCTTTCGCAGGCAGCGTTGCCGGTGCGCTCACGACGATGTTCAGCACACGCATAGGAAACGGCGGCGGAGGATGTCATGATCGCGCTCCCAACAGGCCAGGCTCAGGGCGCACGTTGCCTCGGTTCCGGCGCACCTGAAAAGACTCGGAATCCATGATTGCAGTATCGATGGTCGCGAGCAGAACGGCTATCAGCGCGGGATGAAGATGGATTAGGGATGTGGCGCAGAGCTATCGGAATTTTCTTAGGGGACAATGTCTGACGCTGGCGTGCGGTCATGGCTGCGTGTCATGCGTGTCGTGCCAATGGACAATCGCTTCCCATACGGATTCAGCCGTCTCTCGGAAGACAAACAGCCGCATGTCATCTTGCGAGATGGTTCCCTCGGTGATCATGAAGTCGAAGTCGATTGCGCGCCTCCAATATGACTCTCCGACAAGCACGACAGGCAATGGCTTGATTTTCTGCGTTTGCAGCAGGGTCAAGACTTCGAATAGTTCATCACACGTGCCGAATCCGCCGGGAAAGAATACAGCCGCGCGCGCTCGTTCCAGCAGATGGAGCTTGCGGATGGCGAAGTAATGCAGCTTGAAGCAGAGTTCGGGTGTGAGATAGGGATTGGGCTCCTGTTCGCGCGGTAAGGAAATATTCAGGCCGATACTCGGCGCGCCGGAATCGTAAGCCCCCGATTCGCAGCTTCCATAATCCCCGGACCGCCGCCCGTCACCAGCGCAAGGGATGACAGGACACCGCCGCATCGTGCAGAACCTGCTATACGGCCCAATTCGCGCGCGATGTCATAGTAGCGGCTTCGTTGAAGTTGAGCCTTCGCCGCTTGCAGCGCGTGATGGCCGTGCGTATCACCGCCTTCTTCTTGCAGGCGCCGGGCGTGCCGGATTTGCTGACGCGCGACAGAGGGCGAGGGAATGCGGGTGCTGCCGTACACCACGATCGTATGGTCGATCGCATGGCGCTGCAGCGATTCCTCCGTTTTCCAGTAGTCGAGTTGCAGCCGGACGCCGCACATCTCGGGCCGTCTCAGGAATGCCAGATCCTCGTCCGCCTGAAGATAGGTTGGACTTTCCATCAAGCCGCGCACGCGCGAAGCGCGTCCGGTTGTGCTGGAGTCATCGACGGCACGCTGGACACGGTCCGGCTTAACGTCCTGCTCGAACTCAACGGATGCGCATTCTCGCTGTTGATGACGTTTCATAAAACGACGATTCATATGCTGAGGAACGGGTAGCGAAAACAGAACGTACGGCCGGGCCGCCGCAATCCGGATTCGTGCCGGAGGTTGGAAGAAGCCTTCCACTGAGGTTGCGGTGTCGGCTGTCTCTATTAGGCACGCGGGCTGCCTTTTGCAATTGACGTCCGTCAAGACCGCACGAAAGTCTTCGATATCCGAACTCGCTTGATCTCGATCAATTCGAAGCGGCCGCCCTGGTCGAAGATTGGTTTATGCGTTGAAGGTTCATCAAGGGCCGGGGGTCGGACTGCCAGCCGTTCACGCGACCATCATGGAGGAATCAAGGATGCGCGCAATGGATGTCATGACCACGTCGGTCGTGTTCGCACACCCTGAGACGACGGTTCAGGAAGCCGCGAGGATGCTGGCTAAACAGCACATTAGCGGCATGCCTGTCGTCGACGACAAAGGCGAACTGGTCGGCATGATTACGGAAGGCGATTTGCTGCACCGCGCCGAGATCGGCACTGGCGTGGGCAAGCGCGCCTGGTGGCTGGAATTTCTGGCGTCGACTCGCGAACTGGCGAGCGAGTACGTCAGAGAGCACTCGCACAAGGTGAGCGACCTGATGACGACGCGTGTCGTTGTCGTCGCCGAAGATACGCCCGTTGCCGAGATCGCGGAGCTGCTCGAACGGCATCGAATCAAACGCGTGCCCGTGGTGAAGGACGGCAAGGTCACAGGTCTCGTGAGCCGCGCGAATTTGATCCGCGCGCTCGCCAGCATCATTGCCGAGCCGAACGAGATAGCCGCAGCCGATGATCAGGCAATCCGCGACACCATCGTGCTTGCCCTAAAAAACACACGTTGGTCGTTGCCGCGCGAAAGTATCCTAGTCAAGGGCGGCGTCGTGCACCTTTGGGGTGTCATCAGAAGTGGTGAAGAGGGCAAAGCCATTCGCGTGGCTGCGGAAAACGTATCCGGTGTGAAGGAGGTGAATAGTCACCTCGAGTTTCCGGCGGTGATTACAGGGATGTAGGCTGCACAACGCTTACCCGGCGAGTCGATCACGAACGGCAGCGCGGACGCAAGCGAGATGCGCATCGGGAGCATTGCGCATGGTAGCGCAAGGTCAATTGCTACGGTCCGCACAGAGGTAGATTCGACGCAATGGCAGGTGAGCGGAATTGCTTCGGTGCCGGTCCTGCCTGATTCCTGCACTCACTGCGGGCCGCCAAGGAGAGCAAATGATGAACGCAACATCCGTGACCGAAGCGCCGGAAGCGGCGACGGCCAATGAAATCCGTAAGATCATCGGGCCTTTCGAAGACGACGTTGTGGTGAAGATCATGCGCATCAAGCCGACCGTCGACGACGTCAGCCGAGCCTATTCATGGCTCAGATCGGACGAGTACCTGCAGCGACGTCTCGCACATAATCTGCCTGCGCGCTCCGCGAGGGTTTTCGACGTTCTCGCTGCCGAGTATCCGGAACTGGGCGACCCTGTGCTGTGACAGGACGCCTGCTGTGCTGACCGGCAGCCGACCGGTTTATGCTGGCCGGCCAGAGAATAGGACATCGTGTTGATGACGGGAGGCGGCTGTGAGCGGCACGAGCGCCCCAGGTGGTAATGACGAAAAGGCGGACCCCGAGGGCAATGCGGCCGGGGAACACCGCTATCATTTTGCCATTGATATCGACGGCGAATTCGCCATCTTTACGCTCGACACACACGGTCAGGTCGAGACGTGGAATGCTGCGGCCGAACACATTACCGGCTACGGGGCGGGTGAAATCCTCGGCAAGCCGTTTTCGGTACTTTATCCCAAGGTTCCCCCGGATGTGCCCGTCCCGTCGGACATTCTGGCGAGAGCGGCGGCGACCGGGCGAGCCTACTATGAGGGCTGGCATGTGCGCAAGGACGGAACCCGCTTCTGGGCCAGCGTACTGGTCATCGCGCAACGACGTGAGCAGGGGGATCTTGCCGGGTTTGCGGCCGTCACGCACGATTTTTCGCAGCGTCATCTGATCGAGGCAAAACTTCGCAGAAGCGAGCAGCGCTTACAGGCGATGATCGACAGCGTCGAAGACTACGCGATCTTTATGTCGAGTCCTACAGGGGAGGTCGCTTCCTGGAATACGGGCGCGCAGCGAATCAAGGGCTATTCCGCCAGCGACATTATCGGCCGCCACTTTTCCGTCTTCTATCCGCCAGAAGCACGGGCGGCGGGTTTGCCCGAACGCATGCTCGAGACAGCGTCCACACGGGGGCGTTCGGAAGCCGAAGGATGGCGTGTCAGGAGCGATGGCTCGCGTTTCTGGGCAGACGCCATCATCACTCCCATTCGCGACGATAAGGGAGCGCTTCAGGGCTTCACCAAGGTGACGCGTGATTTGACTGAGCATAAACGGCTGGAGCAGCTCGAACATGTCGGCGAACTTGCCGCGGCGACTGAACGGGCGCGGGAAGAGGAACAGAAGAGAATCGCCAGAGAACTGCACGACGACCTCGGTCAGAAGCTGACCGCGTTGAAAATGAGCGCGATCATCCTGCAGCAGGAAGTCGAAGCTGGCCATGACACCTCGGAAACGGCCGCGAAGGCGCGCGGGTTGGTCACACAGACCGACGAGACGATGAGCGCGGTCCGGCGCATCGCGTCGGGTCTGCGTCCCACCATGCTGGACGATCTGGGATTGCTGCCCGCCGTAGAGTGGCTGGCCGATGAGTTCAGCCGGCGCTACGGGATCAAGGTCAACACCCGTCTGTCGGCGGGCGAACTCGAGTTCAGCGATACGGCTGCGACCGCGATCTTTCGCATCGTGCAGGAGGCGCTGTCGAACGTGGCGCGTCATGCGAGTGCGACGGAAGTCGTCGTCACCATCGAACTCGACAATAGCGAGTGTGAAGTCCGTATCGAGGATAACGGACGCGGTGCCGATCTGGCATCCGGCCGCAAGCCCGACTCATTTGGCCTGCTGGGCATACGCGAGCGCGTGCGGCAACTCAACGGTTTCGCCTGGTTTGGAAACAAACCTGACGGCGGATTTTGCGGCCAGAGCAGATTCCCGATCGATGCGATCGTCCGCCGTTGAAGGCGGGTCAATCTCGCGGAATGTCCGTCCTGCAGCAACGGACATCGACGGAGCTATTTCACTGCTCGCTCATATTGTCCGGCGATCTCCAGTTCGCGTTGATGCAAATCAAATGGGATACGTCTTTTTCCTCCTATCGTAGGTTCGCCAGTGGCCGTTCTGTTTCACCTCCCGGCTGTCTGGTGTTGTTGCTGACTTTGGAATCCCGCCAGTTACGCAGCTGGACCCCTCGCGAAGGCGATGCCTGGCGGGTCTTTTTCTTCCATCACCACCTATCCGCGGCTGCCATCCCGGGCGGTCAATCACGCCGTCCATGGGAACAGCAAATCGGCGGATGCAACGCAATAGCGACTCCAGCGCGATACCCTGCAGGGCCGCAGGTCGAGCGCACGGATGCCGCCGGAATGGCAAGCTTAGGCCACTCGGAGCGCGAAAGATGGGCTTGTTCAATGGATTGCTTATGCGCCGGCGCAGGCGCACGGACGCCGACACGGAGAACAGGATCGGCGAGGCAGTCGCGCGCGTGCTCGCGATGAATCCAAAATTGAAGCGCGCACGAGATCACGAAGAGCGGCTTGCGCATTCGCTCACCACGGCGCTGAGCTACACGGACGATCTCGTCGCGTCTTTGCCGCCGGTGCGCGACGCCAACGCCGAAGCGTGGTCGTTCGACGCTGTGATTCGCGCGTTCTTCGCCACGCCCCGCGACCTCTCTCAAGCATTTAGCCGCTCAGAGGCACTACGCGACCTGTTCGCACGAGACGCGGCCCCGGCAGAAGCGTATGCCGTTCTGGGTATGGCGATGACCGAGCGGCACATATTGGGTGTTGCACTCGAAGGCGATTCTATTCGTCACGACGTGCCACAAACCACACTATGTTTCAGCGACCATCGCGTCAGAATCTGCAGCGATTCGGAAGCGTCATTACGTGCGGAGATCGGGCGCCGGCTCATCGATCAGCTGGCACTGGCGGGCTTCGAAAGTCTCGGGGCAAACCGGCGCGATCTGGCAAAGCGGTCGAGGGCGCTCATCGAAGAACGCGTCGCCTTGCTCGAAAGCCAGGGCACGGGCTTGCGCGACGTTGTCGGCGAGCCCGCCATCGCCGCAGCGGACGACCTGGTTCGCATCCAGGCGGAGATGGAAAAGAATTCGCGTGCGCTTGCAAAGCTACGGGTGCCGGAAGACTCGCTCGAACTCGAACTGGAGTGTGTGTGCAACGTGTTCCTCAAACCGGCAGATCATCTGCACGTGAAAAGCAGACACGTGCGGATCGACTCGATGAACGTCGTACAAGCCCCTGACAGTCGTGCCGGGACAGATATCGAGTTTCACTTTGCGCGCATTCCGGGCAAGCCGGCCGTCATTCGTTCATTCGTAATGGTCAGGTTCCCACGCAGTGAATTGTTACCCGGCGGACTCGACATCGACGCGGCGATGCAGGCGCTGTAAAGTGAAGCGCCGCCGCAGGGACAGCGCGAGTCACTCAATAGTCGATACCGTCGCGGACGATCGGGCAAGTCATGCAATGCCCGCCGCCCCGGCCGCGGCCCAACTCGCTTGCCGTGATCGTGATCACTTCGACGCCGGCCTTGCGCAGCAACGTGTTGGTGTACGTGTTGCGGTCATAGCCGATGACCACGCCGGGCTCGATGCAGACCACATTGTTGCCGTCGTCCCACTGCTCGCGTTCGGCGGCAAAGCTATTGCCGCCCGTCTCGACGACACGCAATGTCGCGAGTCCCAGAGCATCGCCCACGACCTCCACGAGCGGCTTGTCTTCGCGGCGAATGCTGATTTTCGTCGCTTCCGAATCGCCGGGCCGCAGCGAGAACGCTACGATCTCGTTGACCACTTCGGGGAATACGGTGACCAGGTCCCGGTCGCAGAAGGTGAATACCGTATCCAGATGCATCGCGGCGCGAGACTTTCGGCAATCCGGCCACGATGATCCGCTCGACAGTCCCCTTCGCGAACAGGTTCTGCGCCAGCTCCCCGATGGCTTGCCGCGACGTGCGTTCACCCATCCCGATGAGCAGCAGTCCCTTGCCGATCGGCATGACGTCGCCGCCTTCGAGCGTGGCCATGCCGTGCTCGCGGTCGGGATCGCCGTACCAGACTTCGAATTCCTTGTGCGCGAAGTCAGGGTGGAACTTGTAGATCGCCGTGGTCGGCAAGGTCTCCTGCCGGCGGGCGGGCCAGTACATCGGGTTGAGGCTCACGCCGCCATAGATCCAGCAGGTCGTGTCGCGCGTGAATAGCGTGTTGGGTAACGGCGGCAACACGAAGCCAGAGTAGCCCAGGTACTGCCGATACATCTTCAGCGCGTTGGACTCGTCGGTATCGGGTATATTCTCTTCCACGACGCCGCCGATCAGAAACTCGGCCAGCCTGCAAGGTTCCAGACTCTCCATCCATGCGCGCACTTCGTTGGCGAGCCCAACGCCGACGGTATCCGGGCGGATCTTGCGATCCAGAATCCATGCAAGTGCTTCAGGGATATGTACCGTCTCGGTCAGCAGATTGTGCATTTCCAATACTTCGACGCCGCGCTCGCGCATCTTCGTGACAAAGTCGCAGTGATCACGTTTGGCCTGGCTGAGCCAGATCACGTCATCGAAGAGCAGCTCGTCGCAATTGCGTGGCGTCAGTCGCTGATGGGCAAGTCCGGGTGAGCAGACCATCACCTTGTGCAGCTTGCCCGCTTCCGAATGAACACCATACTTCATGGTTTCCGTAGTCATCATGTGTCTCCCGTAGTCAGAGCGTGAGGAAACCTTTGTAAAGCCCGAATGCGGCAACCAGCGCGCCTACCACGACCGCCGCAAAGATGAGTTTTTCCACCACCGTAAACACGCGTTGCCCGGTTTCGTGCTTCGCTTTGGCAAACAGCAGGGCGCCAGGTGCGTATAACAGCGCTGACAACAACACGTACTTGAGTCCGCCCGCATAGAGCAGCCACACGGCATAGATCACGGCGATGGCTGCAATCAGAAGGTCCTTGTTTCGCTGAGCGGGCTCGTGCTCGTAAGTGTCGCGACGCCATGCAACGAGCAACGCATAAGCTGCCGACCAGAAGTACGGCAACAGAATCATCGAGGTCGCCAGATAAATCAGCGAGAGGTAAGTTCCTTTGGCGAGCAGCGTGATCAGCAGGAATGCCTGTGTCAGACCATTGGTGAGCCAGAGCGCATTGGCTGGAACCTTCTTTGAATTCTCCTTGCGCACGAAGCTCGGCATCGTGTTGTCCCGCGCAGCCGAGAAGATGATCTCCGCGCACAGCAACACCCACGAGAGCAGGGCGCCCAGCAGCGAAATGACGAGACCGACACTGATCAGAATGGCCCCCCAGTGACCCACAACATGTTCGAGCACCCCCGCCATCGACGGGTTTTGCAGCGCGGCAAGTTCAGGTCGTGCCATGATTCCGAGCGACAGCACGTTGACGAGTACGAGAACGAGCAGTACGCCGACGAATCCCATGATCGTCGCCTTGCGGACGTCCGTCCGTTTTTCCGCGCGTGCGGAGAAGATGCTTGCACCTTCGATACCGATGAAAACCCAGACTGTCACCAGCATGGAGCCTCGAACCTGATTGGCGACGCTCCCGAGTTTCGGCGCGTTCAAGCCGAAGAAGTCGTTGGTGAAAAAGTGCGCGTTGAATGCAAATGCGCAGATCACGATAAACAGAACGATCGGCACGACCTTGGCGATGGTCGTGACCATGTTCACGAATGCCGCTTCCTTGATGCCCTGTAGCACGAGGAAATGAACGCCCCACAGCAACACGGAGGCGCACGCAATCGCGACGGGTGTATTGCCTTCGCCGAACACCGGGAAGAAATAGCCGAAAGTGCCGAACAGCAGGACGAAGTAGCCGACGTTTCCGAGCCACGCACTGATCCAATAGCCCCACGCCGAAGAGAAGCCCATATAGTCGCCGAGGCCTTGCTTCGCATAGATATAGACGCCGCCGTCGAGATCGGGCTTGCGGTTCGCGAGCGTCTGGAACACGAAGGCCAGCGTCAGCATGCCCACGGCGGTAATCGCCCACCCGATCAGCACCGCTCCCGCACTGGCGCTGGCCGCTATGTTTTACGGTAGTGAGAAGATGCCGCCTCCGATCATCGAGCCCACTACCAGTGAGGTCAGCGCGCCGAGATGCAACTTGGGAGCGGTAGAGGAATTGATAGCCGGACCCGTTTTCGAGCCGGATGCAGGTTGAGATACTGAATCAGACATGTAACCTCTCCTTCACCTGTTTGCGATCCGCGACGAGATCCATGCCGTTCAACGGATAGAGCAGTCGGTAGTCGTGTGCCGCGGACCAGAATGCGCCGGTTCGTCTGAATCTCGCGGTTATTCGCGCTCGACAGACGGACTCTCCACGCATACCCAGCATAGAAACGGTTAAAGCCTTTCAGTTGATTTTGGTCAAAGGATGATCTGTGCCTCTCGGTTAAAAAATCGTACGGATGCCTTATCGGTTAAACCATCGATACTGCAACGTCAGTGAGACGGACTTGCAGTTTCCTCCCGCGCGGACCATGAAGCCATTTGACACGGCGATTTTGGCTGACCGCACCGCCGGTATAGGAGCCCGCGTCGGCAGCCAGCCACAGACCGGTGCGGAACATGTATCAGCCGTGCAACTGGAGCACGCCTGGCGGCGCCTGACTGCGTCGCTTGCTACCGAGAAACGACGTGTTGTCCGTGAAGATCCAGACGCCAGCTGTTGCTTCTGCGAACCAGTTGCCCAGTGGCTTCGACACGCCGACTTCGGGTTTGAACGCTCATCGGTTGCTTCCCACATTGACGAGATGCGCGGATTCATACTGTCCGGTTGGCGCAATGAGGGTCAGACTCGTGCCGACGATCGTGTCCGGTGTCCGGTGTGCGGAGCGCGAATTGTTCCGGTGTCAACGCGGGCCCGCCCAGAAGATCGATCGAAAGCCTGAAGCGAAGATCTCCCAGGCCGGCGCGGTGCACCTGATTCGGTGCATCGAAGACGTTGCCGGAGATGTCACCGCTAATGAAAGGCGCAATCAGTCCAAGCGACGCGGCATGCCCTGCAAGGTTGAATACGTGCACGTATCCAACGGATGCAGAATTGATGTTGGCGTGGACATCGCTGATAGGAAGCGACGGATCGACGAGTACCTGTTCACCCAGCCGGGCATACGTGAGTCCAATAAAGTTGGTACCCACCGGTGCGGGCGAATACGCGCGTGGCTCGAGTTCCTGGGCCGATACCTGCATGACGGTCAGCAAAAGGTAAGTCGCGACGAACGCTGTGCGCCAATTGCGTGTGTGAAATGAACACGGTGCGCCGCTAACTGGTCCTGCGCATGACTGCGCCGGGAATCGACACTCATCTGACATGGTTGATCCCGGCCGAGTCCGATTTGATACCGACGGAATTCATTCAACGCTGAAGCCATCACCAGGAAACTCCCGCTCATGGTGAATCTCCATGCCCTCGGAGCATTGACCTGAATCAATTCGACCGGTCGTCGCGTGGGTATCGTAAAACGTATACGGATGTGGCAAGGCTTGATTGCGTTTAGGAGCGATGTGATGGACAACGCCGTTTCACACAAGGCAACGCGCAACGCACACGCAGCGCCTGTTTCGTATCGAACGCCCGATGAAAGGGCGGCTCAAGGGCGTCAGGTACGTGATGCAGTGCCCAGGTCATCCCAGGCCGGATGGAAGACTCCTGAACGACGTCAGGATCCGCTGGAGCTTCTCGAGATGTCCAACGAAGGCCGGCTCGCCAGCCTCGTACCGATACGCTTCGGACGAATGTCGGCGTCTCCGTTTGCGTTCTTTCGCGGCGCCGCCATTATCATGGCGGCCGACCTCGCCGTGACGTCGACGAGCGGATTGCGTGTGCAGGCATGCGGTGACGCTCACCTGATGAACTTCGGCGGCTTCGCGACGCCCGAGCGCAATGTGATCTTCGATATCAACGACCTCGATGAAACGCTTCCGGCGCCGTTCGAGTGGGATGTGAAACGCCTTGCAACCAGCGTGGTGATCGCAGCGCAGCATCTGGAATTGCAGTACAGCGACGCAACCCGCGTGACGACGGAACTCGTGCGCGAATACCGCGAGCGCATGCACGACTACTCGTCCATGCGTGCGCTAGACGTCTGGTATGACAAAATCGACCTGCAGAAGTACCAGGATCGTTCAGGCGATCCCGCTGTCATCGAAGCGGTCCGCAAGCGCATCGCACAGCGGATCGAAATCGAGCGCCGCAAGACAGTGCCCGATCATTTCTATCCGAAACTGGTATCGGAAGAAGGCGGGCGGCCACATATCAAGGACGAGCCACCGCTTATCTTCCATCCCACGGAAGAGATTGCCCCGGGTCTTCAGTCGGGTTACGCGGAAGCGATCGCTTCATATCGTGAGAGCCTCGCGGAGCATGTGCGGGTGCTGTTCGACAGGTATGAATTCGTCGATCTCGCGTTGAAGGTGGTCGGCGTGGGTAGCGTCGGCACAGTGTGCGGTGTCGGTCTTTTCATGGCCTCGGACAACGACCCGCTGTTCCTGCAGGTCAAGGAGGCGCGGACGTCGGTGCTCGAACCATACGCGGGCAAGAGCCTGCACGCGAATCATGGGGAGCGCGTGATTGCCGGCCAGCGCATCATGCAGTCGGCCAGCGATGTGTTTCTCGGCTGGACCCGCGGATCAGGCAGGCGCGACTTCTATATTCGCCAGCTGCGCGACCTGAAGATGTCGGTGATCATTGAATCGCTGGATGCGGGCTTGCTCAGGCAGTACGCGCGCATGTGTGCGCATGCGCTCGCACGCGCTCACGCGCGGTCGGGGGATGCAGCAATGATCGCAGGCTACATGGGTTCGGGCCAAACCTTCGATGACGCGATCACCGAATTTGCGACCGAGTACAGCTCTCAAAACCGGCGTGACTATCGGGCGTTCATTCAGGCGATTCGCGAAGGCCGGATCCAGGCGACGACAGTCGAGTAGCGATGCGCTAACGCCCTGGCACAGAGGCATGGATGCGTCGTTCCGACGAATCGGGTGCTGGAAAGAGATTGGTGGAGGCATTTCATGTGCACGTTATTTTCCGTGCTGCACAAGACCATAGTGGGCTCACTACTGTGTCTTGCTATCGTCGCTCCGCTTGAAGGATTGACGCAGCCTACTCGCAATGTTACGTCGGCCGACCTGACTACGCCCTCTGAGCGTACCGGGTTCTGTACGAAAATGCGCGAGGCGCAGACTCATGCGGAACGCCAGGCAATCGCACAACAATGGCACGAGCTGCTTGTTTCGCGCGCGAAGGAACAGGGCGTCAACTTATCAGGCAGCATGGGCAGCCATCATTCAATGATGGGCTATGACGGCGGCATGCCGATGAGCATGGGTATGAGCCCGGCATGCAGCGGTATGGGAACGGATGTGCCGCTTTCCTCCGGAGCGGGAGGTCCGACCGTCGCTCGCAGTCTGGGCATCGCGTATGTAACGGGCGGCGTGGGCGTCGAGGAAGCAGCCGCGATGCGCGCCGTAGCGGCCGGCTACAGCATGCGCGCGCGCTTCACCGCGAATGGCGGCGAATTCGTCTCGGATGTGGACGTGCGCATATTGACCATCGATGGCCGTTTGATCTTCACAGCCATTTCGGATGGTCCGTATCTCTACGCGCAAGTTCCACCGGGACGTTACCGGCTCGTCGCAAAGCTGAACGGACTCGAGCGCTCGCGAAGCGTCAATGTTCCGAGGCGCGGCGGCATCACCGTATCATTGACGTGGCCCAGCATGCGAACCGCTACGGGCGGTTGATGTCTCGCGCGATTGCGGGCTCGAAAACGGGCCGGCCGGCACGGTTGAACCTTCGGATGAACCGACCGGGAGGAGGGTTAAATGGCTAACCAGCAAGTCTCCGGCGCCACTACCGGAATTGAGGCACCCGCTACAGGCTGGCGCGAGATATTTCCGCCGGCACAATGGCTATCGACCTATCAATGGCGCTGGCTTTCCGCCGATGCAGTTGCCGGTGTGACGCTCGCAGCCTACGGCATACCCGTGTCGCTCGCCTACGCGACGCTGGCAGGGCTGCCGCCGCAATACGGCATCTACTGTTACCTGGTGGGCGGTCTGTTCTATGCGGTATTCGGATCGTCGCGTCAACTGGCCATCGGTCCCACTTCCGCAATCTCGATGCTCGTGGGAGTGACCGTCGCCGACATGGCAGGCGGAGACCCAGCGAGATTCGCTTCTATAGCAGCCCTGACCGCAGTGCTTATCGCGGTGATGTGTCTGGTAGCGTGGATTTTTCGATTGAGCTCGCTTGTGAACTTCATCAGCGAAACGATACTACTCGGCTTTAAAGCGGGGGCCGCGCTGACCATCGCGTTGACCCAAATGCCCAAGCTGTTCGGCGTCAAGGGAGGCGGCGAGCAGTTCTTCGAGCGCGTCACGATTCTCGTCGGGCAGCTTCCCGATACGCAACTCGTCGTACTGATCTTCGGTATCGCTGCGCTCGCACTTCTGCTATTGGGCGAAAAATTTCTTCCCGGTCGTCCCGTTGCGCTGTTCGTTGTGGTGTTGTCGATCGTGCTGCTGACGGTGACGCCGCTTCGCGAGATGGGATTCAAGATCGTCGGTACCTTGCCGACCGGCTTGCCCGAATTCCATTTTCCAGCGCTGCGCGTGCGCGATGTCGATGGCATCATTCCGTTGGCGTTTGCATGCCTGTTGCTATCGTATGTCGAAAGCGTTTCCGCCGCGCGGGCGATTGCACAAAAGAACGGCTATGAAATCGATCCGCGTCAGGAACTGCTGGGATTGGGTGCGGCCAATCTTGCGGCCGGTTTCTTCCAGGGGTATCCGGTGGCGGGCGGTTTGTCGCAGTCGTCCGTCAACGACAAGGCGGGCGCAAAGACGCCGCTTTCGCTTGTGTTCGCTTCGATCGCAATCGGGTTGTGTCTGCTGTTCCTCACGGGACTGCTTACCAATCTGCCCAACGTGGTACTTGCCGCGATCGTGCTCGTGGCGGTCAAGGGACTCGTGGACATTCGCGAATTGCGTCATGTATGGCGCGTGAGTCGCTATGAGTTTCTCGTATCGATGCTCGCATTCGCCGCGGTGTTGCAGTTCGGCATCCTGAAGGGCGTGATATTCGCGGTTCTCGCATCGATGCTGCTGCTCATCAGGCGCGCCGCGCATCCGCACGTAGCGATGCTAGGACGCATTCCCGGCACGCGGCTATATTCGGATGTCGAACGTCACCCCGACAACGAGGCCGTGCCAGGCGTGCTGATGTTTCGCGTGGAGGCGTCGCTGCTCTACTTCAACACCGAACATGTCCGGGCGACAGTATGGAAGCACATCCGGTCGAGCGCAGTTCCCGTCAAGCTGGTGATCTGCGACCTGTCCAGTTCTCCAGCAGTCGACATTGCGGGCGCACGGATGCTGGCGGCACTGCAAGCGGATCTTGCGAAAGGGGGAATGCGTCTGCGGATCGTGGCGGCCCACGCGGATGCGCGCGACATTCTGCGGGCAGAGGGTCTTGAGGAGCGAGTCGGAGATTTTGGGCGGCGCGTAACCGAGAGCGACGTAGTCGAAGCATTCTTGCAAGGCACCGACACAACGGTCGTCACCGTGGAGGACGCAGGAAAAGGGCCGTTGCCGGACGCCACCAGGCCGGCATGAACCGTTGAACGAAAGTGCATCGGGCGCTCGACGTTTCCGTGTCGAAACTGGCGAGGGAGACTTGCATGGCCTGGAACCGAAGATACAGCGTCATCAGCTATGTCCGGTCCTCACTGTGGATCGTGCCCATTCTTGCGGTGATCGCCGGCATTGCCTTGAAGCGCATTGCCGAGTACGTGGGTGCCTGGTTGACCACGTATCATGCGTACGATTTGCAGCATGGATTCCTTGCCGTCAATGCCGACGAGGCACATTCGATTCTCGATCGGATCTTCACGCTGAACCTCTCCTGTCTGGTGTTCAGTTTCGGTTCCTTGCTGGTTGCCATTCAGGTGGCAGGCGGACAGTACACACCGCGCATCATCGCCACAACGCTGCTGCGCGACAACGTTATCCGATGGATCGTGGGACTGTTTGTATTTTCGTTACTCTGGACGCACAGGACCATGGCGGAACTGGGTCAATCCGCTATTGTGCCTCAACTTCAGGTGTTGCTCGCATCGATCATCGGGCTTGCTTCGCTGGTCGCATTCATTCTGCTGATCGATTACTCGGCGCGCCTGCTGCGGCCAGTCAGCCTGATAGGGCGAGTCGCTGATCAAGGATTCGCCGTCATTCGCCACATCGATCCGTATGCGTTCGATGAACGCCAACGACAAGGGGCCTCAGGCTCCCAAACAGGTGAGTGTCCGGCTAGACAAGAGCCGGGCTCGAGGGCAAACGGTGACCGTGCGCCAAAGGGCGGCGCGCAGAGCCGGCGAGTGATCCCTTACCAGGGACGCTCCGGCGTTGTCCTTGCCGCGAACCTGCACGGTTTGGCTCGGGAGGCCCAGCGTCTCGATTGCCTCATTGAGTTCGCAGTTCAGGTGGGCGATTTCATCGCTACCGACGAGCCACTCTTTTACCTGTCCGGTGGAAGCGTCGCAATCGATGAAACTGACGAGCACCGGTTACAGAAACTCGTTGCGCTCGGTACGGAAAGAACGATGGAGCAGGATCCGATGTTCGCATTCAGGATCGAGGTCGATATCGCCCTGAAGGCATTGTCGGCTGCGATCAATGACCCCACGACGGCCGTGCTGGCTATCGATCAGTTGCACAGGCTATTACGCGTCGTCGGTAAGCGATCTCTAGCCGATCGGACGGTTAGGGATGAGCGCCGGGCATGAGCGAGTTCTTTTTCGCACACCCCAATGGCGCGACTACGTGCACCTCAGCATCAGGGAAATACGGCAATGCGGCGCGGGCAGTATGCAAAAGAACTTGATGAAAACGCTGCCCGTATCGCGTCATGAGGCGTTGCGCCACGAACTCGAGTTGCTGGATGCTGCAATTATGCGCGAGCACATGTTCGACGAAGATAGGGCGCTGGCCAGGATTCCTGACACACAGGGGCTGGGCGGTCCATCGGAGAGCACCACACCGATGATGACATCGGGAATCGACATCGAACAGGGGCAAATGAGCAATGACAGCCATTCGAGGGTGCCGTAAATCGGCAGGCAAACGGACAGCATGATGTCGGCGGTTCGCATGAGCTCTGCTCTGATCTACGTATTGGGAGAATTTTCCATGAGCATCCAATGGCTGGCTAGAAGCTTCATCGGCATAGCAGCACTATCGATGGGGATCGGAGCAGCGTTCGACGCCTAAGGACAAGAGCGGGCGCCAACCGACCCGGCACAATCAAGGCAATTTTCAGGGGGCCAGTGTGGTCCGGACGAAGGCCATCGTCTTCGGGATTGATGCAGAGCGAAATAGCTTCTCTCTTCTTCGGGAGAGCGGCGAGCCGGTCGACGTGCAAGTGGATCGGTCTGTAGGGGAGGTAAGCACGCTAAAACCAGGTGATGAAGTCTCCATTACATACCGCCGTGTGCTTCTGATTCGCGCGGGATAGAGTTCGTCGAATGGAATTCGTGAACGGGTAGACAGTGGATTCAGCACCGCCCAGTCGCTAGGATCGTCGCTGTGCTCAGAGTCCAGGCGGTGGCGATCGATGAACGGATCATCCACGAAAAGCCTCAGCTGACCTTGCGCGGTCCCACCAGAACGGTAACGCTGGAAACGTCATCCGAAGGTCTTTTGAACAGGCTCAACATTGGTGTCAGTGTAAGGGTCCACTTCGTCGAGGCAACGGCGATTCAAATTTCGCGCGCGGGAGTTTCACTGCAGGAGCCGATTGAAGCGGCGAACGCGCAAGGAGATTCGCGGGATGAATCAGACCCGGTCGAACCGGGTGTCTCGGGCGGGATCGAGGGACAAAACCGTTGATGCACATCAAGCGAGCCCGCAGGTCCGCGAGTAGCCTCTGAGTCAACGACAGGCTATGACAGCGTTGTTGGTAGCGGAGGGAACAATGGCTTTCAGATTTCCCATCGTGGCAATGGTTGCAATGATGCTGATTGCTCCGCTTCAGGCTGCAAGTGAAGAGGGCGGGCGGAAACGTCCCCCATCCTCGAGTCGGCTCTGGATACGGCGCCCGTTGAAATCGACGGTCAACTTCTGTTCATAGTGCGAGGGGTCTCGTCGTTTCCCGCAGTGGTGCGCGCCGAGGCAATCAAAGGAAGAATCGAGAAGGTGGCGGCCGACCCTTCATTCCCGAGCGACGGATTGAACGCCGAAGTTGTCGAGAATGTCACGATGATCATGGCCGGGCAAGCCACGCTGATGATCGTGAGCGAAGCGGATGCCCAGTTGGAGCACACGAGCCGCGACCATCTCGCCACATTGCACGTGATGCGAATCCATCAGGCCATTGACGAGTATCGGCAGTCCCGTAGAAGCGAAGCCCTGGTCAGGTCCGGCCTCTATGCGGCTGGAGCCACAGTCCTCATGATGCTGGTGATCGCAGTTCTGCTCGTGCTCAACAGGTGGATCGACAAGGCACTCTCCAAAGTTCTTACGGGTCGGGTCCACGCCGTCGGCATCCAGTCTTTCGAGATCCTCCGTTCTGAAACGATCTGGAGGGTATTTCATGGTCTAGTGCGTGCGACTGGAGTCGCGACCATCATTGCGTCAGCGTATGCCTACTTGCATTACGTACTCGCGCTCTTTCCCTGGACCCGCTCCATGTCCAACGGCTTGTTTAACCTTGCTGCGGGTGCGGTCGAGCATATTGGGAACTCCGTGGGCGCCACGATCCCCGACATCCTTGTTTTGGCCATCATCTACTATCTGTCCCAGTTCGTGTTAGGCCGGATCCGACGCTTTTTCGACGCGGTGGAGCAGCGGCGGGTCACCTTTGCCCAATTCGAGCCGGAATGGGCCATCCCTACCTACAAGCTTGTGCGAGTTCTGATCATGGCCTTTGCGCTGATCGTCGCGTACCCGTACATTCCTGGCTCCGAGTCCGCCGCTTTCAAAGGAATTTCCATCTTCATCGGCCTGGTGATCTCTCTCGGCTCCTCAACAGCGATTTCCAACCTCATTGCTGGCTACATGATGACTTATCGAAGAGTGTTCAAGGTGGGCGATCGCGTGACGGTGGGGGATGTGACAGGCCAGGTGATCGCCGTTCGCCTCCAGGTGACGCATCTGCGGACAATCAAGAATGAAGAAGTCACGATTCCCAATTCACAGATCCTGAACGGCGACGTAACAAATTTCAGTTCCATGGCCGACACCCTAGGATTGATTCTCCATACAACGGTTGGAATAGGCTACGAGACCCCCTGGCGACAGGTGGAGGCGATGCTGCGCCAGGCTGCAGAGGGGACCTCGGGGGTGCTCAGGGAACCGCAACCGTTCATCCTGCTGATCAAGCTGGGCGATTTTTCGGTCACTTACGAACTCAACGTCCACATTCGTGACCCGCATATGATCGCCAGGATCAATGCGGACCTGCATCGGCACATCCTCGATGTCTTCAACGAGTACGGCGTGCAGATCATGACCCCTGCCTACGAGGGCGATCCTGAGGAATCGAAGGTCGTCCCGAGGGAGCAGTGGTATGTGGCACCGGCGTCGTCGGATCAAAAATTTGCAGGTTGATTCCTGTGCATCTTCTGGAGATTGCAGAGCATGGGATGGTCGACGTACGGCCGTTCGCCGGCTTAAGCCGGGCGAGTTCGAGCAATTCCAGCGCGCAAGATCCAAGGTTATAAACAGCCGGTCCGCATCGTTGATCCAGGTCATTCCATTCGCGGGAAAGACAGTCCGGACAGAGTCTTTATAAACGCCATTCCAGGTGCCATGAACGCCCCACCGAATGCTGGGAGTAAGCGTGTTGATCACTTCCGAAGCAAGGGCGTGTGATGCCAAGGGATGGCAGCAACACGATGCGAATGAAACGAGTAGACGTCTTCGACATATCCTCAAGTTCGGCTTCGAACCGGCTTGACGGGCTTAAGGACCACTGGCGACCGTGGCGAAGGTGATGGCAACGCCTCTTCCATGACAGAGCCTGAGAAAGAAAACCTGTGATGGGGCGTCCATTGGCGTTGAAACCGGCCATTGTCGCCGTCGCGTTCCGGATGATTGGAAGGGGGATTAGCATCCGTCCGCCGTCCTTCAATACTCGCGATTTGCAATGACGCGAGCTGCCAGTCCTCGAACAGCGCGACGAGTTCGCCCATTCTCAGATGAGCTTCTGACATATCGCGCGGCAGCCACGGGATGCCGAGGCCGGCCAATCCGGCCGCGAGGTAGGCATTGCCATCATCCACGGCGAGCGCGTAACGGCTTTGCACCTTTACCGTCTCGCCACGGCGATGCATGACGAGCGGATAGAGATTGCCCGCGCGTCCCCATGAGAATCCGATGATGCGGTGATGCGAGTTTTCGAGTCCCCGGGGATGCGAAGGCGTGCCTGTCAACGCGAGATATCCGGGCGACGCGAACGGACCAATGTCACAAGAATCAGAGTTCAAATAAGTTAAGCGTCGTCAAACATGTGCTTCGCCGAAACGATTTCCTCGCCCAAAGATGCGAAATATGCTCGCCAAAATCGCACGGCTTCTTCTGCAGACGCCTGATCTGGAAGACACTCGATCTCAAAAACGTCGCAATCTGAAAGATGTCCGAACGCGCACCATCCCTTCAACGCCGCGTCTGTGCCGTGCAAAATGAGACTTATGATGTTCGCGCGTCGTTGCTCTATGCTCCCCGCGACATAGTCAATAAACAGACTGGAATCCGATGGTCGAGAGACGCCAAAAACTTGGTACGGAATTGGATAGGGTAAGCTTTCCATCGTCCTTTCCTCCAGTCTCTATTGGTCGCTAAACATTGGTGATGCAACGAGTAGAATTCTTTGAGTACATCAAGCCCGTCGGAAGGTATGCGTTCGATTGCCCCAAGGGCCTTTGTGCAGTAGTAATCGCTCCAACGAACATGCGTTTGAGCCCACAGCGTATAAGAAAAGGACAGGAAACTATGTACGCTTCCGCTTATGGGAATGACAGAAATCGCGGCTTGAACGCCTCAAGGCGAGAAACTCACACGGCGGACAAAAACAGTCCGTCCTGCCGTGCCATTGCCGTTCGGTCCGCGCTTCATGCTGGAAACCTCAACTGCAGGTAATCTGACGCCATACAAGCTTCGACGCGAAAAGCGATGGACTCGGGCAGGTCAATCTCGGGGCGGCTTCGAGGACGACGGGACGGATTGGATTGTGCGGCAATGGACCATCGAAACCGTCAGCGACCGGGTATGGCAGCCCTATGGCCGCGTCAATCTATGGCACGATTGGGCGGCCGCCGAACACGCAGTTTGGGAGCGACCAGACTCCTGTGCGCGAAGAAGCAACCCGGATGGGACTTGCCGGCGGAGTCACGCGTTGCTTTCGCCGAATTTCAGTATCTACGCACAGGCTGGTTACCAGTTCGCTGTGGGCAACACGGATGGTGGAAGACGTCAGGGCGTGCAGGGTGATCCTGGGCTTCGTTACGCGTCGTGCCTAAGAACTGTCATCGCCGCGTACGTGAGCCGATGGTGCTCCGCGTTTTCCAGGTCACGCCGTGCTGCTCGAGGTAGTCTCTGATAAGCTGCCGCACAACCTGAGACGGTGTCAGGTCCTGTGCGGCGCAGAGTTTCTCGAACGCTTCTTTTTTTACGGGGTCAATCAGGACTGTCAGTCGGGCGCTTTTCGATTCCATGGTGGCAGCGAAGGTTGGAACATGTTAATCAAATTATAATGGATTGTTCGCTTTCGCTACAGTAATTGATGTCACGGGGCTCAATCGACAGGCGGGCGCGTGCGTCCAGGTGGCAGTCCTGGCGGCCGCCAGCAGCAACAAGAGCGTCAGATTTGCGTCCGGCCAAGCAGAAAACTGCGTCCCGCCTGGGTGAGCGTCGTGGCCCCCCGACCGTTTTCGGAGACGGCAACAAACCCGGCACGAATCAGTTCGTGAGTGACGGACCAGCTCAGGGCTGGCGTGTCGCGCCCGTAGCGTGGTTGCGAAAGGCGCTCGAGCGCCCAGATCGCTGCATGGCTTAATGTGACTGGCTGAAAGTCAGTAGGCTCGGTCATGTCTCAGTCCTTGTAATGGCGTGGTTCGCGATGGGAGAAGCGGGGTGAACTCGATCCCGCAGGGGAGCGTGTCTGGTCAGGTTCTTGGGCAGGCCGTGCGTTCTTCCCAGTCAATCCTTTTGCCGTATTCGATCCTTATCGCCGTTTCGCGTAGATTCAACGGGTGCATGGTTTCGAGGACGCGCGCTCGTGCAAGCGACTCGTCCAGGGGGAGGGATGCGGCCGGCGCCTTCCACGCAAAGACGATGACATTCTCGGGACTGTCCTCCGCCGGCACCACGACGACTGCATCGTCGAAGACGGCCCTGATTGAGCAGACGCAGCGGCGGAACCCGGAATCGCTGCTGATCAGATTGGCTACCAGCAATCCGTTATCCGGCAACTGTCGCCGGCAGGCCGTATAGAACGCTGTGCTGCACAGTTGCGGCGGCACACCCTCGGCGTTGAATCCATCGACAAGCAGCACGTCGGGGCGATGGTCAGACGAATCGACATAGTGGGCGCCATCCGCACATATCACCGCGAACCGCTCGTCGTCGGCCGGTATCTGGAATAGCGAACGAAGCGCGAGCACGTCGGGATTGATTTCGACAGCGGTGATGACGGCGTCCGGCACATAGCGATAGCAATACTTCGCCAGTGAGCCCCCGCCCAGGCCGACGATCGAAATGCGGCGCGGATTCGGCTGGAACAACAAAAAGCCCATCATGGTTCGCGTATATCCCAACGCAAGCGCGTAGGGCTCATGCGCAAGCATGCAACTCTGCACGCCGGTTTCATCGAACTGCAGCGCGACGAAACCGCCCGCACGTACAACGACAGGTCGCTCGTGTCCTGGATTCCGGCTGGGCCAGCCGCTCCGGGTCATCGTTCGGCAATGGCAGGTGTGCATCGCGGGCGCGGCTGCATGTATTGCAACGCCCCGCACTTTGACGCACTGAGTATGGCCGAAAGGGCGTGCAGTGCATCCCGCTCGTCAGGACCTGCCACAAGAATGCGAACGGGCGTGTCCCGCCGGGCCCGCAGCGACATGACCGACATGGCATCTTTGCCATTCACATGGCGGCCATTTGCCGTGCAGATAACATCGCTCGCAAACGTGGCCGCTGTTGCAGCGAATTCCGCAGCTACGGTCTCATCGACTCCCCATCGGGCCGTCACCCGAATCAAAGCATCTACCACTGCATCTCTCCGTTCCTTCGCGCCGGTTCAACAAGGTCGATCCGTATTCGACCTAGTGCAGACGCTGTCCGACAATGTCCGCAAGAAAGCTGCGCAACTCTTCGTCCCATGTCTCGCTGTCCAGCATCACGCTGGTGGTTTCCACCGGCCGCAGGCTGGCGTCGAGATAGACCGCGCGGACGGCTCTAGGTGGTAGTGGTTTGCGAAAAAGCCGGCCATCGCCGTCGAGAAAGAGGCACGTCTTTCCGCGATACCGGGCGCCACGGATGGAGATAGCGTCGAACACGTGGCGCGCCGATGCCTTCGGATAGACAAAAACGATGTTGATTCCATGAGCTTCGAGACTGTCGGATATCTCCGCAAACCGATGGAGCATCTGAAACCCGCGTTCCCCGGCCGTGCCCACGCCGACCACGACCAGGCCGTGATCGCCCTTCATATCCCGAACGAGTCGGCATGCGTGGTCGTACGACAGCAGAGCAGCACCAGGGTCAATCACGTTCTTTCCTTGCCGGTCTTTCGGACACGCTTCGCACGTCTGTGCAGCGCACCGCTTCAAGGCTTTCCCAATCCAGCCTCCTGTCAGCACACCCCGCCAGACTGCAATGCAACTCAAATGATAATGACATTATCATATCATGTGTGCGTTTGACCGGCACAGATGACGCGGCTCCGCGTTCCGTGCCGGCCCGGCAGGGAGCATGAGGCGCGATCGTGTCGGCTCGTCACCGGGATCATTGCGGCTTGCGCGCGGGCCGCCACGGGCGCTCCCGCAGATCGTCAAGCAATGGAATGATCGCCAGCGCCGTCAGCACGCCCGCGAGCGGAATAGTCGACGCGTAGCCGACGTGCTTGAAACCGAGGGCGCCTGTCACGCCGCCTGCAAAGAAACTCGCGAGCATGCCCGAGTGCACCTTGAGTCGCTCCCGGTTGGCGAGAACGGGCTTCGACGCCATATCGTCTTTCGAAGCGTTCCAGTAAAAGAGTTTGCCGAGTTCGATGCCGATGTCGGTGACGATGCCCGTCATGTGCGTGGTGCGGATTTCCGCGCCTGACAGCTTGGTGATCATGGCGTTCTGCAGCCCCATGATGAAGCAGAGCAGCACGACGGTTGCCGGCACGAACAAGGTGTCCCGCAGAGCCAGATGACTGCCGACCAGCCCGAAGCACAGAAGCAGGGCGGCTTCGAGCATCAGTGGGGAAGCATATTGACTGTTCAGGCGCTGACGGCGCCCCCAATTGACGAGCACCGCCGAGCAGGCGGCGCCCAGCAGAAACGAAATCAGCGAACCGATACCGGCGAGCACCAGCGCGACATCGCCAAGCACCGCCTCGTCCGCGATCGCGGAAACAATGCCGCTCATGTGCGATGTGTACTGCTTCACGGCCAGATATCCACCCGCGTTCGCCGCGCCTGCGACAAACGCAAGGGAAAACCCGAGGCGCCTGTTCGCCTCGGTACTCCGGTCCTTTCCGGTCAATGTTCGAAAGAAGTGCGCGGGCATGCGAGAAAGACTCCTGCGGTCACACGATGTATGCGGCCTAGTGTGGGCGTGAGTTCCACCGCGTCGGAATTTCGCGCTGGTCTCGGGTCTGAAAGACGGATTGCCATTGTGCCGGCGTGAAAACACGGCGCCGCCGCGAAGCGACGGTGTCATCGCTGCCGCATGGAATCCTGCGGGCAAAGCTGATAGGATGATAACGACATTATCATAATCTGATAACTGTATGTTCCTGACGCCGGTCCTGTGCTTGCAGGTTCCGGCCTCGAGAGGAGACATCCCATGCGGCGCGGATTTGCGGCAGACGGACAGCTTCGTCAACCGGGCGGTCAGACAGGCAGGCGCTCGGGCGTCACCTGTCCTGAAGGGCGTGCGACGCAAGTCGTTGATCGCCTCGCATCCGGTGCGGCCGCGGGCCGCGAATAGGCATACAGCAAAGGGCGACGCACGATGGCCTCTCTCACCATCCTTCCGTTCGTGCTTGCTGTGATCGCAGGTTGGCTCCTCGTCGGGGTGCTGGGGCTCACCAGTCTGCATCGCACGCGAGTCGTCGCACACGGGCTGTTCCCGGCAGGCGCATTGTTCGGGGTGCTGCTCTGCGCGCTGGGCATTGCAGGCGCGTTTTCCGCCCCTCAGGAGGCGATCCTGCCGCTGGGGCTGCCGGGTCTGCCGTTTCACGTCAGGCTCGATGGACTGTCGGCGTACTTCCTGGCGGTGCTCGGGATGGTTAGCGCAGGCGTCAGTGCCTTTTCCGCCGGCTATTTCCGCAAGGGCGAAGGCACGCCCCCCGGGTTGCTCTGTTTCGAGTACCACGTGTGCCTCGCGGGCCTCGCACTCGTCCTTGTGGCGAACGACGCCTACTGCTTCATGGTCGCGTGGGAAACGATGACGCTTGCGGCAACGTTCCTCGTCATGAGCAACCACCGTATTGCCGAGATCCGCCGGGCCGGCTACCTGTACTTCCTGATTTCGCACGTGGGCGCGCTTGCGCTGCTGCTGTGTTTCGGCTTGCTGCAGGCGGGTACCGGCGACTATACGTTTGCCGGCATGCGGCAACAGCATCTGGGCATGTTCTGGGCATCCATCGCGTTCGCGCTGGCGCTGCTCGGCTTCGGTGCGAAAGCGGGCATCTTCCCATTGCACGTCTGGTTGCCCGAGGCGCATCCGGCAGCGCCCTCGCCCGTGTCAGCACTGATGAGTGGCTTTGTCCTGAAGGCAGGGCTTTACGGCATGCTGCGAACGGTCTTCGACCTGCTGCACTTGCAGATCGCGTGGTGGGGTGTCGTGATGCTGGCGCTCGGCCTTTTCACCGCGCTGTTCGGCGTTGTATTCAGTGCGATCCAGACCGACATGAAAAGGCTGCTCGCGTACTCGTCGATCGACAATATCGGTCTGATGTTCGTCAGCATGGGACTCGCGGTCCTGTTCCGGGCGTTCGACATGCCGGCGCTCGCCGGGTTGTCGCTAACCGCATTGCTCTACCAGATCGCAAGCCATGCCGCGTTCAAGAGCCTGCTGTTCATATCGACGGGTTCCGTCCTGCACGCAACGGGTGAGCGCAATCTCGGACGCCTTGGCGGCCTGATCCGATTCATGCCGTGGACCGCGTGGGTGGCGTTGCTGGGGGCGCTTTCGAGTGCCGGTCTGCCGCCCTTGAGCGGGTTCGTGTCCGAATGGCTCCTGTTGCAGAGTTTCCTGTTCACGCCCGACCTGCCGAACTCATTCCTGAACATGATAATTCCGCTGGTCGCGGCCCTCATCGCACTGGTTGCCGCGCTCGCCGGCTACACGATGGTGAAGTTCTTCGGGATCATCTTTCTCGGGCAGCCACGCGAGCCAAAGCTGGGCAACGCGCGGGACGCAAGCCCATGGGAGCGTGTCGGTTTCGTCTGGCTCGCGGCGATGTGCGTGCTGCTCGGCTTGCTGCCGGTGCAGTTCGTGGCCGTTCTCGATCGCGTGACGCAGGCGCTGATCGGCGCGGGCATCGGGCCGGCGGTCGCCCGGAATGGCTGGTTGCTGCTGGCGCCCACGAATATTGGGCGAGCGAGTTACATGCCCTTGGTCTTTCTGCTGTTCTTCGTCGGCTGCTGCGCGCTAGCCTGGATACTGGTGCGTCGGTTCTATCATGGGCGGCTGCGTCGCGCGATTCCCTGGGCGTGCGGCCATCCGTTCGTGAATGCACGCATGCAGGATACGGCCGAAGGGTTCGGCCAGCCGATCCGCGAAATCTTCGCGCCGGTGTTCATGATCGAACGGCAGCTTCCGTCACCCTTCGATGCGCGTCCCACGTATCGCGTCGCCGTAATGGACCGCACGTGGACGATGATTTACGAACCCATCGAACGCGCTGTCAGGCTTATCGCGGCGCTGGCCGGCCTGCTCCAGGCGGGCCGCATTGCTGTCTATCTGATGTACAGCTTTCTGGTACTCATCGGCCTGCTGATTCTGGTAAGACGATGATCACGATCCCGGGACTCTTCTCGCAACTGCTTGAAATCCTGCTGGCGCTCGCGGCCGCACCGCTGCTGACCGGCTGGATCAACATGTGCCGCGCCTGGCTGCAGAACCGTCGCGCGCCGTCCATCTGGCAGCCGTACCGGATGCTGCACAAGCTGTTCAACAAGGAATCGGTCGTCGCGTATCACGCAAGTCCCGTATTTCGCGTTGCGCCGTACGTGATCTGGGGCTGCATGACGCTCGCGTGCGCGATTGTGCCGACGCTCTCGACGGATCTGCCGTTGTCGCCCGCCGCCGACGCCGTTGCGCTGGTCGGGCTATTCGCGCTGGCACGCGTGACGATTTCACTTGCCGCGATGGATATCGGCACGGCATTCGGCACGCTGGGCGCACGGCGCGAAATGCTGGTGGGATTCCTTGCCGAACCGGCTTTGCTGATGGTGCTTTTTTCCGCGTCGCTGATCACGCACTCGACGCTGCTGACGCGTATCGTGGGCACGCTGAGTCATCAGGAGCTTGCGATCTATCCGAGCCTCGCGTTCGCGGGCATTGCCTTCACGATGGTTTCACTCGCCGAGAACGCCCGCCTGCCCGTCGACAATCCGACCACGCATCTCGAGCTGACAATGATCCACGAGGCGTTGATCCTCGAGTACTCAGGCCGGCATCTCGCCCTGATGGAGTGGGCCGCCAGTCTCAAGCTGTTTGCCTACTCGTGCATCGGATTGGCCCTTTTCGCGCCGTGGGGCATCGCGGAAGCCGGGAATCCCGTCTCACTGCTGCTCGCAATACCAACGCTGTTCGTCAAGCTGCTGGTGGGCGGCGCCGCGCTCGCCGTGGTGGAGACGACCAACGCGAAGATGCGCATCTTCCGGGTGCCGGAGTTTCTCGCCACGGCCTTTCTGCTCGCGGTGATCGGCATGCTTGTCCACTTTCTGCTGGGGGCATGAATGCACGGTCTCCACGGTCTTTCGACGCAGATTATCAACCTGTTGGCCGCTGTTCTGCTGATGGTGTCGTTCGCGATGCTCAGTCAGCGACGGATTCTGACGCTGATTCACCTCTATACGGTGCAGGGTATCGCGCTTGTATTGGCCAACCTCGTTCTGGGCTTTGTCACCGATGACGTCCATCTGTACATCTCGGGGATACTGACTCTCGTCCTCAAGGTCGGGCTCATCCCCTGGATTCTGTACCGGCTAGTGCAGCGCCTCAACGTGAAAACCGATGTCGAGACGCTACTCAACATACCGACGACGCTGCTCATCGGAATCGTGCTCGTTATCGTGGCGTTCAACGTAGCGACGCCGGTCAGCCAGCTCGCATCTTCGGTAGCGCGTGGCACGCTCGGTATCGCGCTCGCCTGCGTGTTGCTGTCGTTCATGATGATGATCACTCGCTCCAAGGCGATACCGCAGGTGATCGGCTTCCTTTCGATGGAGAACGGTCTTTTCTTCGCGGCCGCGGCGGCGACCAACGGCATGCCCATGATCGTCGAACTCGGCATCGGGCTCGACGTGCTGGTCGGCATCCTGATTCTCGGCGTATTCATGTTCCAGATTCGCGAGCAGTTCGACAGCCTGGATATCCACCACCTGGAAAAGCTCAAAGATGACTGACGCCTGGATTCTGGTGCTGGTTTTCGGCATTCCTCTGTGTGCGGGAGCATGCCTCGCGCTAGTGGGGCAACATGCGTCGGCTCCGAGCCTGAATATTGCGTTCAGTTTTTTGACTTTCGTCGCGGCGATGCTGCTGGCCGCGCGAACCGTTGCCCACGGTCCGGCCTTTGCACTCGGGAAGCTCTTTTTCGTCGATCCGCTTAACGTCTTCCTCGTTGCACTGACGGCATTCGTCGGCTGGACTACCTCGATCTTCTCGCGGCCGTATATGCGGATCGAACAGGGGCGCGGCAAAATGACGGCGACGCGCATGCGGCTCTATCACAGCATGTACCAGCTGTTTGTGTTCGCGATGCTGCTCGCGCTGCTCACCAACAACGTCGGCATCCTGTGGGTGGCAATGGAAGCCGCGACGCTCGCGACGGTGCTGCTGGTGAGCGTCTATCGCACGGCGGCCAGTCTCGAAGCGGCGTGGAAATACTTCATTCTGTGCGGTGTCGGCATTGCGCAGGCGCTGTTCGGCACGATCCTGCTTTATCTCGCGGCAAGCCGGCAGCTCACTGGCGGCGATGCGTTGCTCTGGACCAGCCTGAGCGCGGTCAAGGGCGCGCTCGATCCCACCATCATGTCGCTTGCGTTTGTCTTCCTGCTGATCGGCTATGGCACGAAGGTCGGCCTCGTGCCGATGCACAACTGGTTGCCGGACGCGCACGCCGAGGGGCCTACGCCCATTTCCGCCGTGCTCTCCGGCCTGCTGCTCAACGTGGCGTTGTATGCGGTACTGCGCTGCAAGGTGCTCGCCGACGGGGCTTTGCAGAACGGTTTGCCGGGGCGCCTGATGATCGGGTTCGGACTGGTGTCGGTGCTGGTCGCCACCTTTTCGCTGTTGCGGCAGAAAGACGTGAAGCGCCTGTTCTCGTATTCGTCGATCGAGCACATGGGCCTGATGACGTTCGCCTTCGGACTGGGCGGGCCGACTGCGACATTCGCCGGCCTGCTGCATATGACCGTGCATTCGCTCGTCAAGTCGGCGATCTTCTTTTCTGTCGGCCATGCTGCCCAGAAAGCGCGCACGCAGACGATCGACGACATCCGCGGGCTGCTGCGCGTGAGCCCGACCGTCGGGTGGGGCATGATGCTGGGAGCGCTGGCCATTCTCGGCATGCCGCCGTTCGGCGTCTTCGCGAGCGAGTTCCTGATCCTGACTACGGCCATCAACGAACTGCCGTGGGTGACACCTGTGCTCCTCATCGCGCTTGCCGTGGCGTTCGCAACCATCTTCGCGCGCGTGCAGCACATGGTATTTGGCGAGCCAACGGCGACCGTGCTTGAGCATCCACCAGCGGTCCTGCCGATATTCGTTCACCTCGGCTTTGGATTGATACTGGGGCTTTACATTCCGCCGTACCTTGCCACGTGGTACCGGCAGGCGGCAGCGATGATTGCGGGGTGACGCATGCGGATCGACGCGCTCGGGCTTTCTGACCTCGTTCGGCTGTCGGCGTCTGCCGGCAGGGCGGCGTCCGCCTATCTGGCAGATACCGACGCCGCGACGTGGGTGCGCATCGCCAGCACAGCACGCGAGGAGGGTAGCCGGCTGATTTCGTTGTGGGGTGCGGAAGCGGCTGCGAGCACGTTTGTGATGTCGGCTGCCTATGCGATGCAGGATGGCCTGTTGTGGGTGCGGTTGCCTGTCGCGATGGGCGAGGAAGGCGTGGCGAGCTATCCAGACCTTTCCAGCATCTTTCCATGTGCGTCGCGCATGCAGCGTGCCGTCTACGACCTGCTCGGGCTGCACGCGACCGGCGCGGCGGATACGCGACCGTGGCTGAATCACGGCAACTGGCCATCCGACTATTTTCCGCTTCAGAGTCTGTCGTCCGGAAACGAGCGCTTCGAATCACAGGAAGCAGACTACCCGTTCGTGCAGGTCGCTGGAGACGGTGTTCATGAGATCGCGGTGGGACCGATTCACGCGGGCATCATCGAGCCGGGACACTTTCGCTTCTCCGTCGTCGGTGAGAAGGTGTTGCGACTGGAAGAGCGGCTGGGTTATACGCATCGGGGTATCGAGCGGCTGTTCGGGCAGACGCCGTTGCTGCTCGGACATCGTCTGGCGGGACGGATTGCAGGCGACACGACGGTCGCCTTCTCGTGGGCCTATTGCATGGCCGTCGAACGCGCACTGAACGTCTTTGTGCCGCCACGCGCGCAGCGGCTGCGCGCCCTGTCGCTCGAACGTGAGCGAATCGCCAATCATCTGGGCGATCTCGGCGCGCTTGGCAACGATGCCGGCTTCGCGTATGGGCTCGCGCAGTTCTCCAGGCTGAAGGAAGACTGGCTGCGTCTGAACGACCAGGTATTCGGACATCGCTATCTGATGGACCAGATCGTGCCGGGCGGTGTGGCGCGCGATATGGCTGCGGAGTTCATCGAAGTTGTCGCTGACCAGTGCGAGCGAACCGAACACGCGGTCCGCGTGATGCAGCGCATTTACGAAGAGCAGTCGGGATTACAGGATCGCTTTGCAGGCGCAGGCAAGCTCCCGGCGAACGTTGCCGCACATTTCAGCGTGTGCGGCCTGGCGGCACGGGCGAGCGGTCTTGGTATCGACGTCCGCATTGATCATCCTTACACGCCGTATCACGAAGTCCAGCCTCAAATGGTGTGCGACAACCGGGGCGACGTGGCTGCTCGCGTCGCTGTGCGGTTCAACGAGGTCTACGAGTCTCTGCGGCTGATTGGCGCGTTTCTCGACGGTCTGCCTGACGGCGGCGTCGTCGCGCCAGTAGAAACCGGCCAGTCGCCATCCTGCGGTGTCGGCTGGGTCGAAGGTTGGCGCGGTGATGTGTTCGTGGCAATCGAGACGGGTGAAAACGGGACCATTTCCCGGTGTCATTGCCATGACCCATCGTGGCAGAACTGGCCGGCGCTGGAGCACGCGATCATCGGCAATATCGTTCCCGATTTCCCGCTGATCAACAAATCGTTCAACCTGAACTACGCGGGACACGACCTGTAATGTGGCAACTTCTCAAACAGATCGCACGGACAGACATTCCGGCCGGGTCCGTCCCGGACACGAACGACGCGTGGAGAACCTCGCATCAGCAGCAGATCCAGCGGGAGATTCTCGAGGTGCTCGGTCGCGCGCTGTGCATTCGCCAGATCGATGCGGGTTCATGCAATGGATGCGAGCTGGAAATTCACGCGCTGAATAACCCGTACTACAACATCGAGGGTCTCGGCATCAAGTTCGTCGCGAGTCCGCGTCATGCGGACATGCTGCTGGTCACCGGTCCGCTCACGCTGAACATGAAGGAAGCGGTCCGACGGGCATGGGACGCGACAACCCATCCAAAGCTCGTGGTTGCCGCAGGCGATTGCGCGTGCACGGGTGGCATCTTCAGGAACAGCTATGCCGTGTGTGGGCCGCTCTCGAAGCTGCTTCCGGTGGATGTTGCCATTCCAGGCTGTCCGCCACCACCGGTTGAACTGTTAAGAGGCATTCTGACGGCGCTGCGCTCGAGGCCGGACGCACGCGCGCCGTAATCATTGCGGGAGAGAAATAGTGGAGCGCTTGGGAGCAGTATGCGTGGCATTGGTGCGCGGCACGTGGCCGCAGCTTGTCACGCTTGCGGGATTCCTGGTGGCGGTCGGCTTGAGGTTTCCGGGCTGGTTTATCATTCTCTCGATCGCAGTTGTTGGCGCGGTCGTGTGGCACATTGGCCGCTGCGTTGAATCGGGCGGAGCGTCAGCGCTTCATGCCCCTCTGCTGGGTGCCGTTCTCGTGGGCAGCGGACTGGCCTCGATCGTCCTTACGCTGAAGTGGTGGTTCGTGGAAAAGCAGATGCAGTTGCCCTCTGGCAGCCTCCTGTATCTGGCCGGCCACGCCGAAGCGACAACGAATCCCTCACTGGCGTGGTCAAGCGTACTGAGCCAGTGGAGCTCATGCCTGATTTTTCTTGCCATCGCGGCCATCTGGGCAATCCGTAGCGGTCGCGTGGACTGAGCGTCGAGACGGTCGGCGCGCGGCTCAGTCTTCTCTGCGCTTCCTGCCGGTCTGCGACGTCGTGGGAATGCAAGCCGGGATCGCAGCGCGTGCAACGGTGGGCGGCCAGTGGTAGTACTTGTATCGCGCGGTAGACAAGGCCGGCAATACGGTCGGTTTCCTGTTGCGGGCGCATCGCGACAAGGCGGCAGCACGCCGTTACTTCAAGAAAGCCATCGATCGGAACGGGACGCCCGAGACCGTGACCATGGATAAAAGCCGGGCGAATCTGGCCGCCCTCCAGGCCATCAACGCCGAGCGGGAAAAGCCCATCAAGGTCCGGCAGGTCAAGTATCTGAACAACATCGTAGAGCAGGATCATCGGGCGATCAAACGCCGAACCAGGCCCATGATGGGCTTCAAGGATTTCCGGTGTGCCCGCATCATCCTGTCAGGCATTGAGACGATGCATATGATCAGGAAAGACCAGATGAAGGACAGCGGCGTGACCCGAACCGTTGCCGACCAGTTCTATTCGTTGGTGGTGTAGGGACTCCTTATCATCACGGAATTTTCTTGCCTTGCCGCCATTATCGCGACACAACCAATTGAAATACTACTGGTTGCAACCCAAGAAGGACTGACACAGATCAATCCACTGCGGCATCAGTGCGCGGAGATCATGCTGGACCAGAAGGCTGCGGCATGACTTGCGTGCCACATGCACTTCGGCCGAGTACAAGGCAGCCGACGCGACAGCACGGATGGCGGCTGTCCCATGGCAGCGGTCGTCGTGCAGGCGCAGTCGCGTATGGCCGGCGAGGGTCGACGTGCACTGCCGCTCGGCGACGTTCAAAGCGGCCGTTCGCCCGGACTGGTCGACCATCGTCAACTGAGGAACCCATGCCAGCCTATAAGGACTTCGCCTTCATAACAAGATGGTTCGGTTCATTCGTTCACCGGTTTGTCCGTCGGCAACGAGTGGAACGGACAGGGTGACATGCCCGACCGGCCGCGTGCCGCGAAACACGCGCGAGTCAATCCCGATTTCTTCCGCATCGAGCGACTACGACCCGGTGCCACGCGCTCAGCAGGAGCGGATAGCGTCGCAGCACAAAAACCAGGGCGACGCCGCGACGCCATGACTTCCGTGCCGGCCGCCTCGCCAGTATTGCCCTTATCACAGCCCGGAGATTGGGTGCTCACTACTTTAGCGTACGAAGGTAATCCTGGATCGCGTCGACTTCAGCTTTGCTTGGCGCGACACCGCTGTCCGTTTTGAAACTGGCGCCTGACCAGTGTGGCATAGGGGATTTGAGCGATTTTCCCTGATCGTCGATACCATTTAGCACGGCCCTCTCAAAGAGTTTTGGCTTCCATCCACTCGCATCGCCAACGAGCTTCGGTCCGGTGTCGCCCTTGCCGTTTTGGCCATGACAACTGGCGCAATTTTCTTGGTAGAGGGCTTTCCCGTCTGGTGGTGCAGCCACGACCGAGGCGGATATCCACAGCATTGTGACTGCGATAAACGTACGCTTCATGAAAAGCTCCCGAGTAAGCCTGGATCGATTCGTTTACGCCGAGCCTATGGTCGGCAACGTCAACTTCATCGAGCACGGTATTCAAAAAATACTCAAGCACCCTCTTTCCTTGGGATCAAGTTCGGTAGCAATGTATGCAATACGTCTCGTCTGTGCACGAGCGATTGCTTGCCGCCCGCGGGCGTCACGCAATTTCGCCAGCATTACCGCAAGCAAATTCATCCCCCGTGACGACCTCGGTCGTGCAATGGAAAATCCACAGAAGTCGAATGTTGGAGTCTCGATGCAATCCAAACTTGCTGGGCAACGGAAATGCCCACAAAAGCAGCATACCTGCCGACATTTCTTGTTCAATCTAGATTGGGCGGAAGCGTTCCGAGCTGATGGAAGACACTTAGCCAGTCCTCGAGATGCCAGGTTTTCGCTATACGTTCGCCGCGGAACTCGTGAAAAGAGTGAATCGCAAACTCGATTGGCTTTGATGTCGCTGCGATGCCCATCAGAGACCCAGACTGCGTTCCCCTGACTTTTGCCCGCACGCCAACCATGTTCCCGTGGATCAATACATCCAAGATCTGAATATCCATGTCCGGCAGCGCAGAAGCTAAGTCAACAAATACTGGAATCATCTGATCTGGTCCCCTGGCCGGCCCGAAAGACGGAGGCACGTATTGCCAGTCGGGCGTAACAACCGTCCTCAGAAGTGCAACGTCTTTTTGAGCGTGTGCGTGGTAAAAGTCGCCAATGATCCGCTGCGCAAGATCGCGGGTTACTTCGTTCGCGTGGACCATGGCATCACCTCTCGCCGACAGAAGACGACATGCCCGGTCTAGAGGGCGTGCTGCAAGGCAAAATCGAAGACGAGGATGCCAATGGAACAGCCCACCCCAGCCAGGACGTTTGCAATTCGATGATCGAGATCGTGATGTCGCCCCAACCAGGCTCCCAGGAGGAAAGCGACTTCGACGATGATCTGGAGTGCGACGAACACGAGCATGAGCAGATACTCATAGCCCATAAACTTGTAGTTTGAGAAATTCATCCCGTAGTCGAAAATCCACCTGCCGACGCGATGAGTTTCGTAGACGAATAAAAGAAACGGGAAGAGATAACTAGCAACATACGTGGGCATCGTTGCGTGTCGCAGTTCCAGATGAAAGTGATGCATGGCTTGCATATCGCCTCCCTTCTCGGCGGCAAGCGTCCTCGCATCCTGTCACACCTGGAACGATCTGGCGGGCGGTCAAACATTCCATGAATGTCGCTCGCAGAATGCGCTCTTGCTGGGCTGAACTGACGTTCACCGGATGAAGGGCACTTACCATCTAGCATGACCATGCGCCAACGCTGCCGCATTGACGCAGATCAACATTTGCATTTCCTAAGGTTCCCGGGTGGCCTTGACGATCATTGCAAAGAGGCGGCCGAGATCTGCCTCTACCATGACGCCCGCGAACGGATCGCGGTTTGTGCCAAACGCCTCGTCCAGCTCGTTCCAGTCCTCCTCCGTCAGCCATTGACGCGCGGCAGGCAGAATCACCTCTTCTTCCAGGCGCCTGTGATTTGCGGAGAACGCGGCATATTCTTCGACCATCTCGCGCAACACCGGGAGCGCGGATTCGCCAACCAGCTCGTATCGGGTCAACGCATGTTCGATGTTTCGCATACGAGCTTTGCCCTGAGCGTGCTGTTCCTCTAAGTCGTCGATGGTTTTGTCAAGGTCGTTGGCATGGTGCCGCAAGCGCGCGAACAGATAGCGCTCTTCCTTGGGATGATGTAGCTGCTCCGGATATTCGCTAATGTAATACAGCATGGACCGAAACATCATGGGTCGAGCCACGTCTGCGCCGGCACCGAGCAGTTTGACAAAGCGTTGCATGCTTGTGACGACCATCGATAGCTGCTGGTGTTCCCTAACGATGACCCGTACGGCCTTTCTCGCTATCGGCGTTTGCATATCGAACCCCTTACCCGTCGACACGGCGCGTTCAGCCTGCGATCGCCTCCCGTGTATCAAAAGTATGGAGGGCACGACGGGTAACCCTATGATCTGCATCAAGGATTCAGGTCAGCTCTCGGCCTCAAAGCGGTGTGAGGACGCTTCTGGCAATAGCAGATGTTGCCCCGCATGACCGCTCCGGCTAAAAAATTGCCCTGAGTCTCCTTGGGCAGACGTCCAATAACCCTTAACGACTACTGTCCTCCGGACGCGCACGAAGCTGCCGTTCGACCTGATTCTGTGCCCGACGTTAGCAATACTAATCATAGCCGCCATTGGACGATGGTCGCGCCAACGGCGGGTATGGCCGAAGTCTTGTCATTGAGTGGAGAAACTGAGCGGCTGCTTGACATCCCATTGCGACCGTTACGAATAACAACACAGCCGACGGTGCCTGCCGAGCGAGAGGTTACATCGTGCGGGCGCAACTAACGGTTTGAATTTTTTCAATACTTGCCCGGCTTCGCCAAACTCCCGCCGGCAAGAAGAGGCCTCTGTATTGTCCGCGCAAGGAAGGGTATGCAAGGCGTTAAAAACGCGACAATGTCTTTCTGGAGCGTCGCGGGTTGCCGGGTGCGGTACAGCTGCGATAGGGTGGGTGTCCTGTCCAGCAATGCGCGGGCATTTTTAACCAGAGGAACTCATACATGAACAAGCATGAACTCATCGATGCGGTCGCCGCCGGCACGGGTGAAAGCAAGGCCAGCACAGGCGAGGCCATTGACGCCATCCTCGAGGCCGTGACCGCGGCCGTCACGCGCGGCGATACTGTCCAGCTGATCGGCTTCGGTTCTTTTTCGACCGGCGCCCGCGCCGAACGCACGGGCCGTAATCCGTCGACAGGCGAGACCATCACGATTCCGGCAGCGAGAACCGTGAAGTTCACCGCGGGAAAGGCGTTCAAGGACGTCGTGAATGGCGCATGAGTGGTCCGGTGTGCGTAACATCCGATCGGCAGCGTTGCCTGATCAGATCGGTTGTTGACGCAACATCCAGATAAGGCATAACCCCATCGTTGTTTTTGTATGTTCGGATTGATAGACGGCACGCTGTCATGTAACGTTCAAGGTTCCAGAAGTTATAGCGGTGATCCCTGACTTCTGGTGCGTGTTGAGGCCCACCGGCAGAGATGGCGGTGGGTATTTTTTTCTTTGATAGCGGATACCGTGGCGTAGCGTGCGCCCTGAGAACCCTTTCGAAAAGAACCAAGGACCTGTTGCGTTTACACGCGGCGCAGCCGGGCCATACACATGTCATGGATCTCGCAGACGACGGGCAACCACGCACGATTTCGTGGTTTCTGTTCAAGGCGAATATTGCATTCGAAATTCGACGGGCATCGTTGCGAAACGGAAGCAACCGTCGCCAAGCGACTTCCAGCGGTCGGTTACGCGTCACCTGTTCGCGCTGGGAAGGGGCCGACTGCCGTTGAGTTGCGCAAACCTGATCATGGCGTTTATTGACGGCGGGCGTCACCAGAGGCGCCACGTGATGGCAAGTGGGGCATCCCAGCTACCGTCTGATCTGTGCGAGATCGCGCGGATCGGTGATGGGCGACTCCGCCGCGCAGAGACGACCGACTGCGCCACCGTTTCTTGAGCGGTAGTCGTCGTTTTAAGCGATTGCAATCCTGTTGCTAAGCCTTTGGCAGCTCTACATCCCGAGCATGCTGCCTCGGCAGCAGCTCGCAAAGTGCGAATGCGTCGAGGTGATGATCGAACGCCGTCTTGGTCACGCATTCGATATGTGCTTGAGTTTCGGCCATGTCGATTCTCCGTTGGAGAAGGAGGAGGGGCTTGTGATTTGACACATCAGGTGGCGAAGGCTCGCTGTTTTGTGATTGGCGTAGCTGGCAGGGCGGGTCCACCGCTATGCGAGGCTCCAGCGCCAGGTTCTGGCATTCGCCTCCTCGCCAAGCCTGATCAATAGATCGCGCAGTGCCGTCTTGACCACCTTGCCGGTGCTGTTCTTCGGCAATGCTTCGACGACCAGGTAGGCCTTCGGCCGCTTGAAGCGGGCGATGCGGTCCAGACACCATTGGTCAAGCTCTGGCTTGGTCAATTGCGCACCCGCCGTCGGCACCACGATAGCCACCACTTCTTCTCCCCAGTCAGGATGGCTGCGGCCGAGCACAGAGACTTCACTTACTGCCGGATGGGCAAGCAGGGCGTCCTCCACCTCGCGCGGGTAGATGTTGGAACCACCGCTGATGATCACGTCCTTGATGCGATCCTTGAGGGTGACCTGACCATGCTCGTCCTGGAACCCGACATCGCCTGTATGCAGCCAGCCGTTGCGCAACGTCACAGCACTGGCCAATGGGTTGTTCCAGTAACCTTGCATCACTGTGGGCCCACGAACTAGCACCTCGCCGACATGACCCACCGGCAGCGGATGGTCTTCGGCATCGACAATGAGAATTTCAACCTCCGGCAACGGACGCCCAACCGACGACAGCACCTCGAAGTCACCGGTGGCATAGGCGGCCGCAATCTGGTCAGGTGACTGCGCGGTGATGGTCATCGGACTCTCACCCTGGCCGTAGATCTGGGCGATCCTGGCGCCCAGGCAGTCGAGTGCGGCAACCTCGTTCTCGAGATAGAGCGGTGCGCCGCCGCAGACGACGACCTTGAGATTGGCCAGATCGGCCTGAGTCTGTCGCACATGTTCGACCAGCCGGTTGAGCATGGTGGGCGCGGCAAAAAAGCTCGGGCGCCGATGTGCAGCGATAAGGCTCTCCAGCTCAGCGATATCAAAGCCACCGGAGAGCGGGATTACCTGGCTCGCACCTTTGGCAACATGGGGGACAATATAGAGCCCCGAGCCATGGGACATTGGCGCTGCGTGGATCAAGCTGTCTCCAGGCGAAATTTGGGTAACGGCGGTGGAATACGCTCGCGACATCGCAGCCAAATTGTGGTGCGAGAGCATGGCGCCTTTGGGCTTGCCGGTGGTGCCACTGGTGTAAAAGAGCCAGGCGATTGCATCGCCGTCGACCTCGGCCACCGGCATCCCCGGCGACTCGAAGAGCGCCCGGTATTCCGTGGACTCGATTGCGATGGTTCTGGTGTCAGGCGCGTCCTCCGTGCCGGAAACGAAACAGACCTGGGCGCGACTGTCCTGCACGATGTGGTCGATCTCGCACGGATGCAGCTTCGCATTGATTGGCACGGCGCACAGGCCCGCGTGCCAGATGCCGTACAGCAGCTCTACGTACTGTGGGCTGTTCTTCATGACCAGCGCGACCCGGTCGCCGGCATTGAGTCCGAGCTGCGCGCGCAGCCCGCGAGCGCAACGTGCAGAGCGTAGTGCTAACTCGAAGAAGGTGCAGAAGGCATCTGTGCCGTGGAAGATCGCAACCTGATCACGGTAGGCACGTGCGGTGTTGATCAGCATGTGAGCGAGGTTGTGGTTCATGCTTTCCCTCGTTTCAGGCGAGAGGGTTTCGGTGTGGGCGGATTGGCGAGTTGCACGCGAGCGTGCAACTCGCAAGTCTGCTTCCAGCATCGTTGCGCCAGGGGAGCAGGCAGAGCCAGCCCCCTGCGTTACGCGGCTTTTCGACCTTTAGTCGGCGGCGCGCTCGGGCACCGGCAGGTTGACCCACTCCTTGTAAAAGGCGTCGATGTCCGGTTCAAAGTCGTGAATCACCGGATACCACGGCGTCGGTGCCTCGACGTCGTGCATCGTGCCGCATTGCGGGCAGTAGTACTCGCGATACACCTGCCATTGGGTGTCCGGGGCCATCAGCTTCGGATAGACTTCAGTCATGGCCTCCTCAGTGTCCCGCACGTAGATGGCGGCGTGCATTTTCCAGTTCTCGCGGTAATCGCAGAAGGTGTGCCCGCAATCGCACTGGGTGAGCCATTTCTTGGTCGTAGCCGACTGTACGATGTACAGGTGCGGCCCGAGCGGCAGGATGATGCGGTCCGGGAAGCTCACCTTGGCCTGGAGGGCTGCCAGGTACTGCTCAAAGCGGCTTTCGTCCTTTGGCATGGAAAGCATGCGGAATGTGGTTTCCCAGTCCAGTGAGCCTTCGACGAGGTGCGCCACCTGTTCATTGGTGTAGGTAGACATGTTTGAACTCCTGAGTTCGTTGATTACTCTTCGACCTGAACGACCGTGGTGACGTCGGGCAGGAGCGACAGGTCCATGCGGTGCTTGGCGCCGTAGGACGGCACGCCCAGTTCCTCCTCGAGCAACTGCCAGTCGTCCGGCAGGCTCCAGAATGTCTTGAAGCTGCGGGTGAACTTCTCGGACAACGCGAAGCTCGTAGCGAACATGTGCTGTACCTGGGTTGCGGCGTGTTTGTTCAGGATGCGTTCGCGTTCCTCCTTCATCCATTCATGGGTCGGCAGCGACCTTGCCAAACGTTCCGCGCGCATCTTGGTGCGGCGGTCCGTAGTCTTGGCCACATCCACCGTGAACACCCCTTTGGCATCCTCGGTGAAGACAGCGCCGTACACCTTCTGTGCATATTCCGGCAACAGGAACTTCTGGTTAAGATCCGCCTCGATGGCCTTTGGATCACGATCGATCGGATCGCCGAAGCCAGGACCGCCACGAAGATAGTTGAGGTAGAGGTCGTGGTTGGCGTAGCAGTCTTCAGTGGTAATGCACTGCTTGTCGCGCTTGACCACAGCGGAAGCATTGAGATGGCACTCGTAGTCCGGGTTTCCCGGATCGATATCGCCGCCCATCGGCAGGGAATCGCCGATGGCGATTCGCTCGTCCAGACCCGTCTTGTGGGCTTCGAAGCGATAGCCCGTCGCGGACGGGTAGCCGCCCATCATGCCCCAGTCGCTATTCATGAAGCCGTTGCCCATGAAGAACATGGTCCAGTCCTGCGCGTTCCACACCATGCGGAGCGTTTCGAAGCCGCAGCCTCCACGGTATTTGCCGTAGCCGCCGGAGTTGGCCTTTACGTTTCGGCCAAGGTAGAGCAACGGTTCGGCCATCTCCCAGATTTCGATGTCACCCATGTCGCCTTCCGGGTTCCAGATGGCAGCGGCGTGGTTGAGGCCATCCTTTACGGCGCAGGCACCAGTGCCGCAGGAGCTGGCCTCGAAGCTATTAACCGCGTGGATCTCTCCATCCTGATTGATGCCGCCGCCCTGAAGCCAGTTGGAAGTGTTGGCGTTACCCGCGTTGACCTCTTCCAGGTAGCCACGGCTGAAATAGGACTGGGAGAGACCGCGCCACAGGGCCGCCCAGCCGGAGACCAGGAAGTGCCAGGCGTAGGCGTGACCGGTGCGGCGGTCATCCGGATTACACCAGGTGCCCTTTGGCAGGCGGAACTCGGTGGCGAAGTAGGCACCGTCGTTGATGCGCTGAGTGGGCACCAAAGTCTGGCACATCATGACCCAGATGCCGGAAGTAAATGCCACCTGATGGGCATTGAAGGTGTGCCAGCCCCAACGGCTCGCGCCCTCAAAGTCTAGTCGCCACTTGCCGTCCGGCCTGATGGTCATCTCCACTGGAGAATGCATGATGGAGTCAAGCTTGGCGAAGGCGTTTGAGACCTGCACGTCCTCATGCTTGTAAGGAACGTCGACAAAGGAGACCTTGCGGTACTTGCCCGGCAGAGTCATGGCCTTGATACGGCTCTGCAGTCCGCGACGGCCTTCTTCGATGACCTCGAAGGCGAACTTCTGGTAAGCGTCGAGGCCGTCGGCGCGGATTACCTCCTCCACCAACTCACGAATCATATGGCAGCCGGCAATGCGGGTCTTTTCGTCGAGGATCCAGTACTTGGGGGTACGCACCGAGCGCTGTGACTCGTGCAGCCAGTCGCGCAGCGGCACATCGTTCACGCCGGTCTTGCGGCAGGTGATCATGTAGCCGTCGCCGAAGCGCTGTGTCTGCCCGGTCGACATGGAGCCCGGCGTCACCGAGCCCGTGTCGATGACGTGGGTGACGCCGCCGACCCAGCCAATCAGCTGGTTCTCCCAGAAGATTGGGACGATGGTGGCAATGTCGCAGGGGTGGACATTGCCGATAGCGCAGTCATTGGTCGTGAACATGTCGCCAGGGTTGATGCCGGGGTTGGCTTCCCAGTTGTTCTCGATCATGTACTTGATCGCCGCGCCCATTGTGCCGACGTGGATGATGATGCCAGTCGAGGTAAGGACGCAGTCGCCGGCAGCGTTGTACAGCGTGAAGCAGAGTTCGCCTTCTTGCTCGACGATGGGGCTCGCGGCGATTTTCTTGGCGGTTTCGCGTGCGTGCACCAGGCCGCCTCGCAGCTTGGAGAACAGCTTCTCGTAGCCGATTGGGTCAGCGTCGCGGAACTCCAGTTTCTCGATGCCGTTGTAGTGCCCGCTGGCCTTGGTGCGCTCGATGATGCCGTCGCGGTATTGCTTAAGCGTCTCACCGGTCTTCAGCAGGTTGGCGCAGCCGATTTCCTTGTTGCTCATAACGTTCATGGCGGGTCTCCTTACTTCACTTCCTTGAGGTGGAACAGGCGGTGCTTGTCGACCGTCGTCTCGAAACCGTCCGGCACCACAAAGGTGGTGGCATCCGATTCGATGATGGCGGGTCCCACGATATGGTTGCCGGCCTTGAGTGCTTCCATCTTCCAAAGTTCGGCGTCCACCCACTTCTTGTGGCGGTAGAAGGGACGGGTGCCGAGGTAGGCGTCCTTCGGCGGCGTCGGGCCCGCGTCCGGATCTTCTGGCAGCACCGGTTTCTGGGTCACGACGGTACCGCGCAGGATCGCACCGGTAATCGAGAAGCCCAGTTCCGGTGAGCGAGCGGAGCTGGCATAAACACGGCCGTAGGTGTTCTCGAAGGCTTCGACGATCTGGTCCCAGTCGGAGACAGTGGCGGCGCTAGTCACCGGCGAGACGATCTCGAGGTCGTTGAGCTGACCCATGTACTGCATCTTGTAGCCGGGGATCAACAGAACATCCTCAGCCTTGTATCCGTTGAGGACGAACTCATCGATGACCTTTACGGCCAGTTCGGACCACGCTTCCTGAAGAGTCTTGCAAGCGGCCTCCTTGTCGGTGGCCGAGGCGAGCTGGGCGACGCCGAGGTCCACTGACTTGTCATAGCGGTACTCGAAGTCGGCGCAGGCGCAGCCGAAGGCCGAAAAGCCGGCCGCCCAGGCGGGCACGACCACGTCCTTGAAGCCAACGCCCCCGGTATAGCCATAGGTGTGTACCGGGCCGGCGCCGCCGTAGGAGAAGCAGGTGAAGTCGGCCGGGTTGTAGCCCTTGGCGCTGATGTTGGCGCGCAGATACTCGGACAGGGTCAGGTCGAGAAGCTCGATGACACCGGCGGCGGCATCTTCGACAGACAGACCGAGAGGATCGGCGACCTGTGCCTTGATGTGCTGGCGGGCGCGTTCAACGTCAAGCTTGATCGCGCCGCCCAAGAAGTTCTGAGGGTTCAGGTAGCCGAGTACGACGTGGCAGTCGGACACGGAGACGGTGTCGAGCCCACTCTCGGGCCAGCACGTGCCTACGCGGTAGCCCGCGCTATCCGGGCCAAGTTTGATCGACTTGCTGTACGGATCGAGGCGCACGAAGCTGCCAGCACCAGCGCCGACGGAATCCATCGCCACCAGCGGCAGGGAGAGGACCAGGCGCGCCATGTCCGGATCCGATTTGATGGCGAAGTTGCCTTTCGTGATCAGGGCCACGTCGAAACTCGTGCCGCCGATGTCGGAGCAGGCGATGTTCTCGTCGCCAAGAGCCTCGCCTAACAGCTTCGAACCGATGACGCCCCCGATCGGGCCGGAGACGATGGTGCGTGCCAGTTCCTTGGCCTTCCAGCTGATGGTTCCGCCGTGCGTGGCCATCACGCGCAGATCGAACTTGGCGCCGTGCTTCTTGAAACGATCGCTCACTTTCTTCAGGGTCTGGCGCGAGGGCTCGGCGCCGTAGGCCTCGAGGATGGTGGTGTTCATGCGGTGGCTTTCCTTACGCGACGGGTAGTAGTCGACCGACGCAAAAACGGGAATGTCCACAGCCAGTTTCTTCAGTTCCTCCTTGACGATGTCACGCGCGCGCATCTCGCTCGTCTCGTTCTTATGTGATTGCAGCAGACAGATGACGATGGCCTGGGAGCCGGCTTCCACCAGTTCGCGCGTCGCTTGACGCACATCGGCCTCACGCAATGGGATGACTACCTTGCCCTGCACGTCGGTCCGTTCGGTGACGCCGCGCGTGCGGGATACTGGCACCAGGGGCTCGTCATAACGGTGCGTGTTGAGGTGGATGCGGTCCTCGAGGGCGTAGCCTAGATAGCTCTGTAGAGCGCGACCCATCGAGTGGATCTGCTCGAAGCCGCGATTGCAGATCAGGCCCACGTTGAGGCCCTTGCGCATCAGGATGCGGTTAAGCATGGCAGTGCCGGAATAAACGCACGTCGCCAGTTCCGGGTATACGTCGTCGACGCCCCGGCCCCAGTGGGCTAGGGCATCCTGCGACGAGTTATAGATGGCGAGGGATTCGTCGCCGGGGTTGCTCTGCGCTTTGCCGACCACGAAACGGCCGTCCGAGCGGACAAAGAAGGTGTCGGTCATTGTGCCACCGGCATCAATACCCATCACCTGGACGGTAGATTGCTGCTGCATATTTGTCTCCTGTCATTGCATTGGTCACGGTGGGAATCCCCACGGCCGATATATGGCAAGGGGCATGCCAATGCAGTCCGACGTCGACACGGATGCCCGGCAAGTCAATGAAATCAACAAGCTGCCGAAGTCTTTCGAGATGACTCACCAGCAGCGAGTGCCCGATGTCACTGTCCGGAATCCCGACACTTAGACAGATGCGCCCAGAAATCGAACAGGTCTCGGTTTAAATGATACGGAGTACAAATTGTCTGTCTGATTCGGGTGGCCGTATTCAAGCCGGACTTTGTTGGCTGAATTAAAGGCTATCTGTTAGTGGGCAGGGTCATGGAGTCGGAGAATTGCGAAGCAAAGCAATCGCTGGAACCGCTGTCAGACGCACTTCGAGCGAAACGGTACCAGCCATGAACAAACGTCATGGCGGACAAGATGTTCAAGGTCAGTGTTGCGGTCGACCGGAATTGGGTCAACCGGCGCAGGTGGAAGACGTTCCCTCAATATCACCAACCGCTGCGCGAAAGGATTCGCAACTGCCGTACGACGGCAAGTCGCCATATTTTGCGCCTTTAGCATGTGGTAGTCGGTCGATTCAAAGATGACCGTAAGCACGGCGGTGCCTAGGGTGTACAACTGGAATGGCTAGGTCACCGTACGTCTTGACAACGATGACGCCATGGAGATGAAAGCGAAATGGCGAGTGTTCGTCGGTCCCCGATGCGTGTTCTCATGATCGTCGGAAGGACGACATAGCATCAGATAGCCTTCAGGTTTGCAGCGAAAAATTGGTGTGTCCAGTTGTCCCCTTCGAAGTCAGGGCACCACTGAGTTGCCGGATGGCTTTGATCCCGGCGTCCAATGCGTCAATTGCCCACGACGTCAAAAGATCAATCTGCTCACTGCGGTTTTCGCCATAAAGACACCACATACAGAAGTGCTCACAGTTGTTCGAGATTAGTCGGTAGTAGTCCTCTCCAAGGCGGGAGTAGGCTCGCCGGACTGCTTCCCGGCCAGCGAACCTGGCACCCAAGCTTTGCCTGACCCAGATCGGGTGCCCGTGTGCGAATGCTTCGAGCGTGACTTCCTGCACCGGCCCGCGATGCAGTGACCGGGACAGTCCTGCGTAATGCACAACCTTACCGGCCCCCACGTAGAGGCCATGATGCATGTACCCAAGTCGTTCGGTGACGAGATGGCTTCCGATTGTCAGATTCACGTAGGCAACCGCGTCGATAACCACATGCCCTGTCCTCGATAAGTCTTTCATGACCGTCACCACATATCGCTGCCTCTTGCGTCCATTGACCGCACAAGCCGTGCCATAGTCCAACGGCGCGCCAAAAGCAGAGGCGTGTGCTGACGACCGTGCTCAGGGTTCGTTTCTGCGTCGATGGAAGTTGCGGCGCACCATCTTCCCCTGCGTCCGCCGTGTGCACTCAAGCACGTTGAGTGGCCACACTGGATTGTGCGGCGCTTTTAGCTGCGGCATGGCCCGCGAGTTCGAAGGAAGCGTCTTGCCTCCACCGTCCCTCGCTGTCCAGAATTCGGACAGCATGGCGGCAGCATCCGGATTCCGGACATCGTCCGGATTGCTTGCTGCAAAGCACAAGTTGTTGCTGTGAAAGAGGTTTATTGACTTGCTCGTACCGCCGGGCTAGAGTCAGACGATCCAATGAGCGCGATCGTCAAATGCCGTTTTCACATTGCGGTGTTCTAATCCCCCGCATCAGCGACGAATCCGTCGTGGCGTCTGCTTGGGAGCGCTTTCTGCAGGACAAGCCACTGGACAGAGAAGGTGTGCGTAACGTCGTTCTCGCGTCCTGGCAACGATGCCGCTCTGAGGCTGTTGATCCGACCAGGCACTCCGCGCCTGGTGCCGCTGCCAACCGTGTCCGACAATTGCAGCGGCAAAACGGCGATCTCTGTGATGCCGCACGTCCGGCACTTGAATATCTGCGCGATATCCTACGGGAGTGTGGAACTCTCATCCTGCTTTGCGACCGGGGCGGCACCGTACTCCAACTCAATGGCGAGACCCGACTCCGCAGCGTTGGAGAGGAAATCAACTTGGCCACCGGCGGCTGCTGGAATGAGGAAGTTATCGGCACCAATGCCATCGGGACGGCAATCGTCACTGGAGCTGCGGTTCAGATCCATGCCAATGAGCATTTCTGCCAAGACGTCAAGCGCTGGACGTGCGCCGCTGCCCCAATTCTCGACCCGTTTGATCGCTCCCTGCTGGGAGTAGTGGACGTCTCCGGTGTCAAAGAAACGCTCCACGGTCACACATTGGGCTTGGTGGTGGCAGCCGCCAAGCATATCGAGTGCGAATTGGGTCGCTTGGACGTTGCTCGCCACGAGCGGCTTCTGACCCGAGCGATCGACAGTTTCATACGTTACGCCAGCGATTACGTTGTTCTCGTCGACAGCCGGGGGCGCATCGTTCGGACCAACGGAAGTGCGCAGGCAGCGCGAGATACCTACGACCTGCAATTGCTGCTTCAAGTTGGCAACCAGGTACCAGGACTCGACCTTGCCCTGTCAGAGGTGGATCGATGCTGCCAACGTCCTGCATGGCTTCGCCCTGATTGGTTGCATCCGGTGAAGGATCATGAAGGGATCCTGGGTACGATGATTGTGATTCCGCTTGCGGCTGGAAACAGACGTTCTGCCATATCGATACCTGAAGCGATGGCGACGCCGGCAAGGGACGACGCTTTTGGCGACATCATTGGGGAAAGCGAGATACTGATCGCGACCAAGGCACGTGCGCGCCGCGTTGCCACTCTGGACCTCACGGTCCTGCTCCTCGGCGAAACCGGCGCGGGGAAGGAACTCTTCGCTCGCGCGCTGCATCGGGCGGGGCGTCGCCCCGCTGGGCCGTTCATTGCCATCAATTGTGGTGCCTTGACGCGAGAATTGCTGGCGAGCGAGCTTTTCGGCTATGCCGAAGGCGCTTTCACCGGTGCTCGCCGTGGTGGAATGCCAGGCAAGTTTGAGCAAGCCGACGGTGGCACGCTGTTTCTTGATGAAATAGGTGAGATGCCGCTTGATATGCAGCCCCACCTCTTGCGTGTGTTGCAAGATGGCGTCGTGGTCCGCCTGGGTGATACCCATGAGCGGTGCGTCTCGGTACGCCTGATTGCGGCCACCAACCGTGACCTGCAGAAAGAAGTCACTGCAGGACGTTTCCGTCAAGACCTGTATCACCGTCTCTGCGTTGTCAACCTGCAACTGCCTGCACTGCGCGAGCGGCCTGGTGACATCGAGATAATCGTCGACCATTTCAACAACAAGATGGCACGCAAGTACGGCTGCGAGCCCAAGCTACTTGACCCAGCCGTGAAACAAGCGTTTCTCAATTATAGTTGGCCGGGCAACATACGAGAACTGCAGAACGTCTTCGAGGTCATGTTCGCGCTGAGCGAGAGTAACGTTATTGATGCATCACTCCTACCTCCGCCCATCGGAATGGTCCAAAACCCGCAGGGATATCCACACCAACTCCGATTTCTGCTTCTTTCGGATGTCTGAAGGAAATGGAGAGACAGGCAATACTCGACGCAATTGCGAACGCACACGGAAATATGTCGATGGCCGCCCGGACGCTGGGAATTTCGAGGAGTACGCTGTACGTCAAATTAGCTGCAATCAGGGCGCAGCCCTGCAATTCGAATGCCAGCATTTAACCAGCTGTGAGTCAGACGAGATACCGAATGGCGCTGGCCTTGAACGGGATCCATCCCAGGGAGCGGCGTGCGCGCCCGACAGGAAGCGCTGCTCGCGCTGCCAGACCTTTAACGACAGCTCGGCACAGTAATTCCATACGAAGTGGACCTCGCACGCAAGCTCACAACTGTGCGTGTTTGTCTTTGAGTCTGAGGCGAAGGACGCGGGTGGTGAATGCCTTGTGCCGATAAGGTTGTTTCTCCGTATAGGCACGTCTGAATTTTTCCTTCGAGAATCACGAAAATCGGGCTGCGCTGTCTACACCCGCCTTTGACCGATCTGCTCAAGAAGCTGCACGCTGCGCGGGCCACAGGCCTGTACGAGCGCAAGTTCCAGCAGTTCGTGCGCGTGCCGCTGCTCATCATCGACGACTTCGCCGTCAAGCCGCTGCAGCGGCCTCACGACGAAGACTTCCACGACCTGATCGCCGCCCGGTATGTGCGCGCGACTTAGACTCTCACATCCAATGCCTCGTCAGCCAACTCGCGGGTTGCCGGACCAACGCACCTGCGGTAGGGTGGCGTCCGTCCCGCTGCATGGGGATGTTACTGCTCAAAGGGAGACTGAAAGATGAACAAACACGAACTGATTGATGCTGTTGCATCGACCACGGGCGAAAGCAGGGCCAGCACGGGCGAAGCCATTGATGCCATCCTCGAGGCCGTGACGGCGGCCGTGACGCGTGGCGACACCGTCCAGCTGATCGGCTTCGGCTCGTTTTCGACCGGCGCCCGCGCCGAACGTACCGGTCGCAATCCTTCTACTGGCGAGACAATCACGATTCCGGCCGCGAAAACCGTCAAGTTCACTGCAGGCAAGGCGTTCAAGGACGTCGTGAATGCCGCATGAATGGGCCGGTGTGCGTAACATCCAATCGACAGCGTTACCTGATCAGAGCGCTTGTTGACGCAACAACCTGATCAGGAATAACCCCATCGTTGTTTTTGTATGTTCGGATTGATAGACAGTACGTTGTAATGTAACGTTCAAGGTTCCAGAAGTTATAGCGGTGATCCCTGACTTTGGGTGCGTGTTGAGGCCCACCGTCCCGACAGGGCGTTGGGCTTTTTTTCGAGCCCGACGTGTTGAAGAGATGGCAGATTGCGCTGCCGAACGTTGCGCGCGTTACCCATAGGTGAACGCGATACGTTCGACTTTTCCGTACTCCAGCGACGGTTCTCACCCGTCACAGCCCTTCAGTTTGAAGCCAGATAGCCTTCCGCTTCCGACGGGAGCGCCGTCGCGGCCTGTGCTACCTCGACGAGAGGGGTGAAATCCAGAGTCTGAAATGCAGCAGTGTCAGCGCCCGCAATCGGACGTTTGCGCATGGCCCGGCTCAGGATGTGGGTGGCGTGCCGATAAAAGACTTCGAGCTGCCCTGCATCCGATACATGAGGTGGCAGGTCGTAGGCCTCCTCAAGCACCCGGCGTGGGATATGAAAGCGTTGAAGTCCGCGAATCACGCGAACCTGGAACACGACCCCATCGCTGTTGTGAGGGATCGCTGCCCAAACCAGCGCGCTGCCCATGAGATGCCCCCTGTTTGCCTGCAAACCTGATTCAAGGCTCGGTGTCCTATGGTGGCACTCAAAAAATACATTTCAAAAATGCGACCATTGGACTTTGACATTTTCGCCACACGAGGTTGGTGGGCTTTGACCTGTCACGACGGCGACTGTGTAAAAACGGCCATCTGCAAGGCGATGCGACCGAAGTCATGAGGCCGGAACCGGGCCTTGCCGGGACGGCTGACGACCCGCTCCCCCTCACGAACTGGCGAGGCGTATCCGGGCGTGCTAACCATTTCGCGTCAGCGACAATCCTCAATGGCGGGAGAGATGGTTCGGTATGCTGATCGTGGTCATCGGGATTGCCGGACCTGCGGTGAAGTCGTCAGGGACGCGCGAAATCGTCCGGCGTCAGTTCCAGGCGCGTGGCCGGATGGGCGAGCAGCCTGCGCTCGGCAATCGCGCGGATGCGCCCGTACCCATCGCGGAAGGTCTTCAGGATGCGGGCGTCGCTGGCCCGGGGTTCGAGCCAGAAATACGCTTCCAGTGTCGCGATCGTGATCACGCATTCAACCGGGCCGTTCGGGCGCACGAGGCCAAACGCCACGCCGCGGTGGTCGGCAAGCACCTGGGGTTCGAGTTCAACAGTTTCCATGGGCGGTCAGGCAGTCAATGCTTCGGGGCGCGTCACACGGATTCTTGCATACGCGATGCGGTTTGAATATCGGATCGTACCGGGTGCCCTGTATAACGGACACGTGAGGTCGAACGTTGACCGGTCTGCGGCATGAATCCGGGCAGGGCAGGCGTCACCAGTCGATGCGATGCTTCTCGTCGGTCTCGTGATGGCGGCGATCGTCGTCGACGTGCAGGTAAAGGCTCGTCGTGGTCAGCGACGCGTGACCGAGGTTGTCGCGCACCAGGCGCAGATCGACCTGATTGTCGGCCATGTGCGAACCGGCGCTGTGCCGCAGCCAGTGCGCCGAGGCCTGCCCGAGCAGGTCCGCGCGTGCCGTAAAGGCCTCGCCACGTTCGCGCAGCCGCCCGGCGGCGCCGGCAAACACGTCCTTGACGATCGTGTGCAGCGCGGCCCGGGTCAGCGGCCGCTGTGACGGACCTTCCGTCTTCGTCAGGCCCGGTTCCGCTGTGCTTCCCGCCGTGCTTCCGATCGGCAGGACGAGGGGCGTCGTCTCGTTGGGTGAGGGCAGGGCCGTCATCCCCAGGAACTGGCGGTAGCGCGACAGTTCTGTCATCAGTTCGCGTGTGGCCGGTACCAGCCGTTCCCTGTCACCCTTGCCGTGCACGGTGAGCCACCAGCGCATCGTGCCGTCGGCGTCGCGCCGCACGAAGAACTGGCCCATCGTGTTGCCGCCGGCCTCGGCAATGCGCAGCCCGCCCAGGTACAGCAGCGTGAAGAGCCAGCGCACGCGGTGATAGTGCGCGCGGTCCCGGGCGGTCTCCTGCGGCATCGACGCAATGAAGTCCTTGACCTCCTGCCACAGGCCCGGTTCGAGATAGCGCGTGATGCGCGGAGCGGCTTTCGGCGTGCGCTGGCGCGAGAGCGCGAGCGGATTGCCGGCCAGATAGCCGGCCTGCACGAGCCACGAAAACAGCACGTTCAGGATCACCATCGCCTGCCGGAGGCTGGCCGGTGAGAGCGGGCCGTGAAAGGGCCGCCAGCGCGCGTCGTCGCGCGGATGCTTGCGGCCGCCGCCCGCGCCGGCGTTGGCAACCCAGGTGGCGGCCGGCTGCGGATCGGCGAGGAAGCGCTGGTAGCGCAGGCAGTCCTCGTGCGTGAGCGAGGAGAGCGGCTTGCCCAGCTGCACGAGCGACCACAGGAGCAGCCGCTCGGCTTCCTTGCGGTAGCTGTCGAACGTGGTCTGTTTGTCGGCGAAACGCGCGAGCCACGCGCGGATCGCGTCGAGATCGTTCGCGGCGGCGAGCTGCGCGTGGCCGCCCGTCGCGCGGTTGGTCCCCGCGTGGCCGTCGAGTGCGGCCGGAACCACGAGCCTTTCCAGCGGGGTGGGGTGCACCAGGACCAGGTTGGCTGACGGCGGCGTGGACATGATGGTGAGCTTTTCCGGGAACGGTGAGCGTTTGCGGGAGCCGGACCGGCAATGATTTGACCCCATAAATTTGCCGGACAGGGTATGGGTGATATTTACAACATTATGGGGTTAATGTCAAATTACTACCATTCGCTAATTGGATATAATGCGTTTTACGTTGTATTATTGATCAATCGAAATCCACTTTCATCTCCATGTCCGGTGACCTGTCTGCTGTTTCGTCCGATGTCGCGTCCGATGACGCTCGGCTCGCGGCCGAGATCGAGCGCCTGAAAGCCGCGTTCCCGAAAACGCGCGAGCTGTACCGTGAGGTCTGCGCGCTGCTGTTCTTCCGCTTCGGGCAGACGCCGACCGCCAACCGCCTGTACCAGATCGTGAAGCGCGGCAGCATGGGCACGCCCGCGGCGGTGCTCGGCGAGTTCTGGGCGGAACTGCGCGCCAAGAGCCGCGTGCGCATCGAGCACCCGGACCTGCCCGGGGATCTGCGGGATGCGGCCGGGGAGCTGGTCGCGACGCTGTGGACGCGCGCGACCGCCTCCGCGCAGGCGGAGCTCGACGCGCTGCGGGCGGAAGTGGAGGCGCAGCGAGCCGAGGCCGAACAGCGCGTCGCCGCGGCGCGGGGCGAACTGGACCGCACCGAAACCGCGCTCGAGCAGCGCACCGCGGCGCTGCTGGCCGCCCAGGTCGAGGTCCGGGAGCTGGAAAAGGCGCAGGCGGAGGGTCACGCCACACGGCAGGCGCTCGAGGCCGAGATCAGCCGGCTGAAGGCCGAGGCGGCGGCGCGCGACCGTGAGCTTGAGAAGGTGCGCGACAGCTTTTCGCGGGATCTGGAGAAACTGCGCGAGACGGCGGAGCGCGCCGACGAGCGCCTGCGCGCCACGGAAAAGCGCGCGCTCCTCGAGATCGACCGCGAACGGGGCGCCGCCGCGAAGCTGCAGAAGGAAAACGACGAGGCCACGAAACGGGCCGACCGGCGCGACGCCGACCATCGCCGCTCGATCGAGGCACTGCAGGCACAGCTCGGTGACGCGCGCCATCAGGCGGGCCTGCTGCAGGGGCGGCTCGATGCCGTGCAGACGGCGAACGTGACGCTGCAGCAGCAACTGGCGGCACGGCGCGAGGCGGATGACAGCGCAGGCCGGCCGGCGCGCGCGAAGACTGTTCCGGCACGCCCGACTGCGACGCGTCCAGCACGGACACTAGGCCCGGCGCGCAAGATCCCGGTGTCCTCCGCCCCGCCCAGCAAGACGGCGGCACGCCGCAAGAAGCGGGGGTAGGGTGCGATGGAACAGAAAACTCGCCCGCACAAACGGGGAACGGTGCGAATCAGGCGCAAGGTCCCGGCCTGTCCGCCGATCGGCGCGCTGATGCGCTACGGCGAGCGGATCGTCCGCGTTGTCGCCGAAGCGAGCGGCCAGTGCGTGATCATCGAGTCGGTCGATGAAGACGGTCGCACCTTCCGCAGCACGGTGAAGTGGGCTAATCTGGCCCGTCTCGAAGGGCAACTTTTCTGAGCGCGATGACCATGCAGAGCGTGCAGCAACTGGATATCTTTGCCGACAGCCGCGACGTGATGTTGCGCAATGACGTGCTGGAACAGCTGCAGCGCCGCGATGCGACAGCAGCTCAAACGGCACTGGAACGACTTGCGAGCGACTATCCCGACGATGACACGTTGCCCGCGATGACCGTGCTGGTCCGTGAGCTAGAACGTGATTCGACAGCGCCCTTTGCTGATCACGCAGCGCTGGCCAGCGCCCGCCGTCACCTTGACGACGAGGTGGTGCCTGCGGCCCGGCGGGTGCTGTTGGCGCAGGACGTCCAGGCCTGGCTCACACCGTGCTGGCGATCGCTTGCCCAGCGGGCTGCGGCCCTGGCCTTTCGCGGCAACGATGCCGGCAGTCATGCCGTACCCCTGTGGCTGCTGGCAGGCGAGTGGAAGGCCGCGAGTGACGCGATCGAGCGCATTGAATCGTGGTGGCGCATCCCGGTACCCCTTGCGTGGATGACCGAGGCCCGCTACCGGACCGAGGGGCTGGATGCCGCGTGGCCGCTGCTCGCGGAACTGGCGTGGCTGGCACCCGCACGGTTCGCGGCGTTAGTGTCCGCGCTGGGCGACGCTTCCCTTGACGCGCTGCGCCGGCGCTTCGATGCGGGGTTTCCGGGCACGGGCGAGGTCGACGATTGCGCGTGGTTCCCGGCGTGGCTGCTGGTGGTCAAACCGGCGCTCGCGGGCCGGTTCGGTGAGGCGCGTGTGCAGCGGGACCGGGCCGCGTCGCGTGCGACCGCCCTGCTCGGAGAGATCCTGCGGCGGGAGCACGAAGGCGACCAGCACGAACTGGTCAGTCTGCGTCAGGCATTCTGCCGCTTGCATGCGGGTCTGTTCGAGGCGTACATGGCCACACGAAAAGTGCAGCTCCGGTGAGGATGACGACCACCGGCGGTGATCATCGCCGACGTCGTCGTCACATGGAGAAGTCGGGCGCAGGCACGGAGGCGACATGTCATTGAAGGCGCAGTGGTACCGGGACAAGCTCGCGAAAAAAAGTCGTCAGGGCTTCCGCGGCTATCCGGTCGCAACGGTGGCCTTTTATGGGCCCGACGACGCGCGGGCGACGAAGGTGTCGGTGGGCATTGTCACGCACGAAGGCGCAGATGCTGACCCGGTTGAGCGGTGGTTCTGTGAAGCGTCCGATGCGAGAACCGATCCGGGAATCAGTAAAGCAGTCGTCCGGTTCATTGAACAGCATGGGGCGCGTTCGGTCGCCGCCTTCGATCGCATCATCGGGTGTCCGCATGAGGAAGGCATCGACTATCCGGAAGGCGAAACCTGTCCGCTGTGCCCGTTTTGGGCCAACCGCGACCGGTGGACCGGTGAGATCATCAGTTGAATCCGGGGTGCTTGCCCACCTGATGCAAGAACACCTGGCGGGCTCAATTGCCCGCGAGTCGTCCGTTCCCGCACCCCACGGCCAATCCGGCGACGACAACCAGAGAGGCGGCTAATGGAACACGGGAACACGGCGGCCGACGCGCAGGCACTACAATTCGTTCTGAAGCCGCCGTCAGGAGTCACGATGTGTCGTGAACGCCTGCTTCACTCAAGGTTCATGCTGTTCAACCCGTAGGCCGGCCTCATGATCCAGCTGGACGAACTGCGCGGGCATCCGCTCTTCAAGGATCTGTCAGAAGCGCTTTTGCAGTGGCTGCGCGAACAGCTGACGGAAGTCAGCATCGCGGCGGGGGAGGTCCTTGCCCGTGAAGGCGAAACGAGGTCCCACTTTTACGTCGTGCTGCAGGGTGAGGTCGCCGCGACAAAGCTGTCACGCGGGCAGCAGATTCCCACGTCCCGGTTCATTGCGCCAAGCTACTTCGGGGCAGTCTCGCTGCTCTCGGGAACGCCCGCGCCTGGCACGCTCAAAGCGGTCACCGATGGGCGCGTGGCGCTGCTGCCGGAACGCGCGTTCCGCGAATTGCTGGTCGGCTCGGAGACCTTCTGCCGGCTGATCTTCCACAGCTCCTTTGATCGCCTGATGAACCTGGAGGCGACGCTGCGTAACCGGGAAAAACTGGCTGCCCTCGGCACGCTCGCCGCGGGCCTCGCGCACGAATTAAACAATCCTGCGGCTGCACTGGTGCGCACCGCGGACCGTGCGGTGGCCGCACTCGCAACGCTGAAGGTTGCGCACATCGGGTTGAGGGATAGCTCGATTCCTGTCGAGGCAATGAAAAACCTGGAGGGTCTGGGCGAACGCCAGGGACTGACAAACGTTCTGTCGGCTATCGATGCCCTGAAGCAGAATCAGGCAGCGGACGCGCTCAGCGACTGGCTGGTCGCACAGGGAGTCGGGAAGGCGTGGCTCCTGGCGCCATGCCTTGTCAGCGCGGGAATCCTGCAGCAGGAACTTGACTCGCTTGCCGTCACCCTGAACAGGGAGCAGTTTGCCGCCGCCATCCACTGGCTCGCGTCGACACTGGAACTCAACGCGCTGATGGAAGACATCCGCGTTGGGTCGGTCCGGATTTCAGGGATCATCCGGGCGATGAAATCCTACTCGCACATGGACCAGTCGCCGCAGCAGGAAGTGGATATCCATGAAGGCATTGAAGATACCCTCATCATCATGCAACACCGGCTCAAGCAGGGTGTCACGGTGCATCGTGAGTACGATCACAGCCTGCCGCATCTGAGCGTGTATGGCAGCGAACTCAATCAGGTATGGACCAACCTGATCGACAACGCCATTGATGCCATGAGTGGCAAAGGCGAGATCGTTGTGCGGACTTACCGCGAGATGGACGAGGCAGTGGTCGAGTTCACCGACAACGGGACTGGCATCGCAGACGATGTCATGCCGCATCTGTTCGAGCCTTTTTTCAGCACCAAGCCGCCGGGTCAAGGTACGGGCCTGGGCCTCGACATCTCGTATCAGACGGTCGTCAACCGGCACCGCGGAGCGCTTCTTGTCAGTTCACGCCCGGGACAAACGACCTTCCAGGTGCGCCTGCCACTCGTGTCGAGACCGGGATGAACACCTCATGCGAACTGGACGGCTATGCTTGTATGTTGTCATCAGCGCGTGTTCCTTGTTCTATGGCTGATTTCGAGCCTGTGCGCTTGCGGCCGCGCCGTTGAGCCAGGAACCGCAGAGGCATTCCGATCTACGCCCACACATCCGCCTGCCCTCGCCCAACGCGCAACGCCGGTACGCGTGCCTCCACCGCCGATGGGCTGGTCGTCCTGGAACAGTCTGGGCGAAGGCGTGAACCATGACGTCATCAAGGCCGAAGCCGACGGATTGGCGTCGCTGAACACACGCATCACCTCGGGCGCCCGATACGAGTATGTGAACATCGACGAAGGCTGGTGGCGCTCAGGGCAGAGAGACGAAAGCGGCAATTTCATCGTCGACACGACGCAATGGCCTGGCGGAATGCAGGCCATTGCCTGTTATATCCATGGCAAGGGCCTGAAGGCGGGCATTTATATCGATGCGGGTCCGCGCGGCTGCGGCAAGCGAGCCGATGGTACGCATTTCGTCGGAAGCGACTTCGCTTGCTACGATCACGATTTCCTGCAATTTGCACAATGGGGATTTGATTTCGTCAAGGTCGATTTTTGCGGGGGCGCGGCAGAAAACTACGATCCGCAGACAACCTACCGGTCCATCGCGCAGGCCATCCGGCGCGCCTATTCGCAGACTGGCCACCTGATGATGTTCAGCCTGTGCGACGGGGGCACGATTCCCACCGACAAATCGTTTCCCGACTACGGCGAAGGGCCGTGGGTGTGGGGTGCCGGGGTGGGCACGATGTGGCGAACCACACGCGACATCACACCGGACTTCGGCAGCGTCACCTATAACCTGGCCGGCAACTATCACCCGGAAGGTCAGCATACCGGCTACTACAACGACCCCGACATGATGGTCGCCGCAATGGGGATGTCCGCCGTTCACGATCAGGCGCACGTCAGCCTGTGGGCGATAGCAGGCGCGCCGATGATTCTCGGCAACGATCTGGCGAAGCCGCTCGCCGCCGAACGGCAAGCCTGCTGACGAATCCCGAGGTGCTTGCGATCGATCAGGATGGATTGGGCCTGCAAGGGCTGCTGGTGGCACAGGCCGGCGGGCTGCAGGTCTGGGCGAAGCTGCTGGCCGGGGCGGGACAGCGAGCGGTCGTCCTCTTCAACAACTCGGCGACGGATGCGCCGATGGCGGTCACATGGGACGCACTCGGCTTCGCTCCGTCATCGCAGGCGACGGTGCGCGACGTGTGGGCCCGAAAAGACCTTGGTCGATTCACCGCGTCCTATACGGCGCCGGACGTGCCCGCCGGAGGCGTGACTATGCTCACGGTGAGCGGCACCGATACGGGAATGAACAAGGTACGCGCGAATTCCTATCATAAGCCTCGAAGAATTCCCACTTTGCCCTTTGCTGGCGCATCCGACAGTCGGCGTCAAGGTGTGCGGCACCGGCCGCTCGACGTGTTGCAAGCCTTTCCAGACTTGGATGCTGGTGCGGACACAATCGCTGACGGGCTCGAGTAGTCGTGGGTGGGGACGTGCGCCGGCCGCACGGCGCGTCTGCTCCGGTACCGCATCTCTGTGGTGAGCGATGACAAGGGCGCGCCTCGGGTTCAGCGCTCTTATGATAGGAATTCGCGCGTACCTTGTTGGCACCCCCGTACCGGGCGAGCAGGGCGCAAGGCCCCGGCGCCAATCCGAGTGCTGAATGGGGTAGTCTATATGAACGCGTCCCGTTTGCGCTAGTTTCTCGTGTGTTCCGATAGACAGGATGGGCTGCGGATCTATATCCGGCCTTGATGCAGCCACGACGTCTGCTGCTGGCCCCTATGAAATACGCTGACTCGATCCTCATTCGTCCGGCGAGCTCAAAGCTCGTATTACCCCTCAGGTCTATCGAGTCCCGGTCCTACCTGGCTTGTCATCACACTCGATTGCTGCGCAACCTTTCGACGTTCACCCTGTGTTAAAAGTTGATCTTCTACATCGTGTGCGAGCCTTTCAGACCGGCTTCACGCTCACATAGTCCTTCTGGTAGGGCCGGTCATGAGCCAGCACCGCACAGATCGTTCGGGCCATCTTGTTGGCCAATGCGACGACCACAACGTTCTTCGGCCGTCGCGTCTTCATCTGCTCAACCCACTCGCCGGGCGCCTTCCCACGTGTCACCACACTGCGTGCGCCGTGAATCAGCAGTGTGCGCAGATACGTGTCGCCCCTCTTGCTGATCCCGTGCAGGTTCACCTTGCCGCCCGAGCCCGTCTGTTTCGGCACGATCCCAATCCACGCGGCAAACTCCCGCCCCGAACTAAATACTTTCGGATCGCCCATCATCGCGACTGCCGCCGTTGCTGTCAGCAGCCCCACACCGGGAATTTCACTGATTGCCTTCACGGCCTTGTCTTCCTTCTTCCACTCGCGCATACGTCGCTCGATCTCGGCAACCTGTTCGTCTAGCTTCGTCAGGGCGTTCCACTGCTCACGAAACGTATCGATCAGCACGGCGGGCAGACGCTGAGCCAACCGTTCGAGCACAGCCGGTGTTTCCTTGTCCAGCTTGCTCCGGCTCTTGCTCATCACTTCGCCGTATTCCGTGAGCAGCCCTCTCAGGTTATTGATCTGCATCGTGCGGAACTTGATCAGTTGCTGCCGCATCCGGTGCAGCGCCAGCATCGCCTGCTGCATCTCGGTCTTCACTGCCACTGGCTTGCTCGGTTGCTGTACCGCCAGCCAGATCGCCCGTGCATCCGCCGCATCGTTCTTGTTCCGTATGTTGAACGCCTTAACGAACTCCGCCGGCATCAGCTTGACCTGATGTCCCATCTTCGCCAGTTGCCGGGCCCAGTGATGCGCTCCGCCGCACGCCTCCATCCCGATCAGGCATGGCGCACGATTCGCGAAGTACTCGAGGAACTTTGCCCGCTTGATTGGCCTGTTCACGATTTCTCCGGTTTCCTGATCGACGTAATGCACCTGAAAAACCGACTTTGCGATGTCAATCCCAACAGGCGTAAGCTTCACGATGGATCCTCCGGGTTGTCTGGAAAACTTCGTATTTTCCTCGTGGGAACATCGATGCCGTTGGCCCGTGAGGATCCACCTTTCTTTGCTCACCTGGTCACGGGGTGGGACGCGTTCATTTCAATTCGTCCGTATGGGCGCTTTGATCCTGAAAACCCATACGGGTCGGTGGCTTGAAAGATCATCGTTTCTTCGGCGGTCGCTGCCACGCAGCACCTTGATGCAAGCGACTCTGCGCGATGCCTTCGACGTGAAACGCAGATCGATTGCCCACGTCGACGCAACTGCGCATTGCGTTTTCCTGACGCGCGAGAAGGAGCAACGCATGAAGCTTTCGAAATGCCTGTTGCTGATCGCGTTGTCGCTGTCCGGTTGTCACGCGGAAACCTCGAAGACGTATTTCGGCGATGGCCGGAACCCGCCTGAACACGGGCGTGTCTCTTCGCCGCCGCCACTTCCTGGAGCCGAACTGATACAGCCACTGCCTCCAGGCGAACCGCCGCCAAAAGCGAAGCCGAAGGCAAAGGCGCAAGCAAAGGCAAGCTCAAAATCGAAGTCCAAACACAGGCAGCACTATCGGCATCACCCGAAACACCATTCGCCACATCAGAGCCAGTATTCGCATCCCTGATCCAGTCGCATGTTCAATAGTTCAGAAATGCGCAGGTGCATCGCTTTTCCGGTGCATTGTGTTGATTTGGACACGTGTGCATTCGATCGGAAACGGCGCTCGAGGCATGCGCCGTGTCTGCGCGCCCTTCGACGCGAAACGCAGATCCATTGCGACATCGAGCATTGCGGTATCCTCACGCTCCTATTGAAAAGGAGCGCGCATGAAACTTTCGAAATACCTGTTGCTGATGGCATTGTCACTGTCCGGTGTCGGTCACGCTCAAACCTCACAGACGTATTACTTCGGCGAAGGCCAGGGCATGCAGCAAAGCGGGGGTGCCACTTCGCGCGATCGGCATCACACGAAGCACCATTCACACCCTTCGCCGCATCGGAACCGGAATTCGCATCCCTGATCCGGTTAGCGTGTGCGCTACGCATGAATGGTCACACTTGTGACCTGGCCTTGCGCTCGTGAAAACCCCCGACGTCCGTCACGCCCTAAAGGGGGCGTCGGGTTCCATCTCAGTATTTTCTGGCTGTAACGGCATGAGAAGCCGCTTGTAGCAAGGCTGAGCGGCCTCACACGCGTTTGCAACTTGACGGATTTTCAACTCGTTGATCTAAAAAGCGTTTTCTGCTGCGAACCGCCAGAAAATGCACGAAAAGGACGAACACCCCCATACGGTCGATACTAGCGAGATCGCGTATACGTCTATCGGTATAATTTCCGAAATTCAGACACTTACGACAAACTTCGTTCTCGGTACCGTTAGCTATAGTCCGAGCGACGAGTTCACCGAACTCATAACGGGCGGATACCAACAAATGGCGCTATCTCCGGAAGAATTCGTAAAACGTCTCTATGCCATTTCAGAAAGCGATGGCATACCTTATGGACGAGCACAACTGCTTGCGGACGGGGAACAAAGCTACCAACAGGCGGTTCTTCAATACAAGGGTTATGCGGCGCTGTCTGATGCATTCAAATGCTTTTTCCTAGAAACGGTGGAGCTTGTAAATACAAGCTGCCGACCGAAAGTGACGAAGCAACTATCCGAGTTCTATGGGCTGTTTGTTCCACGTCTTGCTCATGACTTTCGGTCCTTATGTGGAGCAGAGCGAGTCGCGGTTAGTGGCTATCCCTACCATGCGTACACTTTGCTTCGGAACACGTTTGACAATGTTCTTTTGACCTCGGCGGCTTTGCAAAAGATCACAGATTTCTACAGCATCGAAGGCATAACTCCTGGCAAACCGCTTGATGTCACTGCGTTGAAAAAACTGCGGAAAGATACCGAGTTCGATGTTCGTCGGACAATGACCGGAAGTAAGAGCGGCCTCACACAAGACACACAAGTTGAACTTGCCAAATGGGATGCTCTTTTCGACTTTGAGGTTCACGGCGCACGCCTGTCGCTCGCCAGCGCAATGAGCTTCATGAAGGGGCAAGAGCCACTACCGGTAGTACCCAGGTTTGAGGAAAAGGAGTTCGCATTATTCCTGAATCGCTATTGCGAAGTTGCGTGGATGGTACACCGGCTGACACCAGCGATTCAACCGCCTGGAGTGCCTCTTCCTGACGAATGGAAGGAGAAGTGGCGTGTACTTGACGACTCATTCGAAATCACCGCTCACTCTCTTACGAAGCAACTAGGCAAGAAGATCGGCACTGCAATTGTGGAGCTAGTAAAAGTGAAATTCCCGTTTAATGAAAAATCCGAGTTTCCACTCTAGTTGACTGCCTAATTGTTCTATCGACGGCCTTGCACAATCCTATGTGCACAGGCGGCTGCGAGCGACGGTGACCACCGGCCTTGCCATGCAGAGTTGACCGTAGGCGACGCGAGAAGCAAAGCGGCCTTCGATCACTTGCAGCAGCGTGCGCACTGCATCTCCCAAGTCCCTACCAGCAGCCGTCAGGCCTGCCCGACTTTTCGTCTTCAACATGATGGAGTCGGGCGATGCCGACAGAGAGGAGCCACTAACCGAGCGCAAGACGTGGCTGCATGATTCGTTCGATGATACTGAGACGCTTGTGTACGCTAGCGGCGTTGTCGGGCTCGGCGTGTTGGTCTTTCAGGAGGTTCGCAAATACGGTGTCGAGGGAATGGTACCCGTTGGCAGTCAAGGCAGGCCCTCAGGTTTCGAGATACTAAACCACGGCCTCTGGCGGGCTGACGACGAGCGGGGCTTCATCTACTACGCTTTCGAATGTTCGCATGCCTTCTCCCCGATTTTGTAGGCGGAATCTAGCATGCAATCGTGAGAAAAGTCGCGCTTTTAAGTCAGCTGCTACAGATCAGCGTATGGGGCGCTTCACACACACATGGAATTCGCCTTGAATTCGCGCGCGGTAAAGCTTGTTGTAAAGCGGCCCACCTACATTGTTGTAACTCGACCGTTGGAAACTCGTCGAGGAGACTCCATGATGGCGACGCCGCACTACTCGCGCATTCGGCGTTTCAGTTGCCATCTCTCGGTGGGGATTGCGCTTGTTGCGCGTCCACGCTGCCCTGGAGTCTCCCAAAAGCGCCCTGGCCGCTCCCATACGGCGATCAGCGCGCGGACTAAAACCAAATACGTGCTCAAAGGTCATCAACGGCTATTGGGGCCCCCGCGTATCGGGACAGGCTCCAGGCTTCTAACAGGGCTCATTTCAGATCTAGAGAAAGGCACTTTCTATTTTTTCGGCGGAACAACCCGTAGCTTGTAGCTAATGCGCTTTCAGAAGGCTAGAGGGAGTTTCAAATGAACAAAGTCTCCATCCGGCTGTTCGCGGCAGTCTGCGCAATTCCTCTTCTTTATTCCTGCGGTGGCGGTGGAGATAGTTCTGGTGCGAGTGCCACAAGTTCGTCTGCCGTTACGGTGACGACCGCTGTAGGAAACGCTACGGTTCAAAAAACCTTTCAACCGAACGTCACGCAATTTGCTGATAATGCGATCCAGCAAACGGGCAAAACGTCCTTCCAGATTTCCTCACCTCCTTCTGGGTTCGGCGTCAACAGCGTCTTTACGTGGGAAGATCGACCGTATGTAGTAACGTCGATAACCTCCACCAATCCTTTCGCCGTCACAACGCGGGACGCCGAGCTTGGCGAGGTCCTTTCTCAGATTGCTGTGACTGGCGATATAACAATTGACGACGCAAACCTTGCCAGGATGGTAGTCGCCGACGCGAACAACACCAATCAAACACCGTCCATCATCAACTCGAGCATCAGATCGACAAACAAATCGACAGTGACTTTAGGTAAGTGCAAGGTCGTACAGAACGACGCATCGGCAAATGGCTCGACGACGGTATCGTGCACTGCGAACGAGATAATCCAGCCGGGTGTCGTAATCTCCGGTACCGTTGGCATCAAGGACATCTCTTTTTCATCCGTGAATCTCAACAAGGGGAACCAGACCCAGTCTCTTGCCTCGTTTCAAGCGACGCCCTATGTCACGCTCTCAGGAGGAGTTTCGACCGGACAGAACACCGCTGCAACCTTAACCGGCAACTTGCCTTTCGCGCGCATACGAGTGCCGATCCAGTTTACTCTGGGTTTCGTAAGCATTGGCATACCTTTTTATCTGTCTTATGGATTGCCGTTATATAACGCGGGCGTGGGAGTCACCGGCTCGTTTCCCTACACCAACGGAGCGTTCAGTTTCGTGGGATCGCTGGAAACCCCCACTGCGACCATTTCGACGACGACAGCCTTTACCGCTCAAATGAATAACGCCTTTATTGGCATTAAGTCAGGTGCTGAGCTAGCGTTGACTTCGACTCCGACACCCGTCGCGTCTGCCATCAGTGTTGCTGTCGGGTGGCCTTTGACAGACGACCGGATCTTGTCGGTGGGCGTTTTCGGCACCTTGGGTGAATACGGCTCTTTGTCGGTCTCTGAGGCACCTCCCGCCACTACCGCTTGTCTGCAATACTCGATGAGTCCGCGGGTTGACACTGTGCTGGAGGAAAGTCTCCTTGGTAATCCCATCGTGTCACTCGGATCGGCGCCCTTGAAGATTCTTCCCGCTCTTCAGATCACCGGATCCACCGGCTGCAACAACACGCAGTTGGTCGTTTCATCGGCGACTTGCACGAACACAACAGCAACGTTCAATGGGATCACCGCACCGCTCGTATATGTACAGCAAAACGGAACCGCGACAGGCCCGGTGGGAACGTATGTTTTCGCAGATCAGCAGGACTATCAAGGGGGGGTGGACGGATTACCTGGAAGCCTCGCGATCGCGTGTTCAGCGTGGAGCCCGGCAGTATTGCCGAGCGGTGGTCATGGAACCCCAACTTATTACATTGGAATGCCAACATGTCAGCGGGCCGCCACGGATCCAGAGACGACAAGTTGGAGTGCCTTCAACTATGGGCCACCCCAAGCGGCCCCTACACTCCCGATCATCAGAGATGCATGGCTCCTGGATAGCAGCGGACAAGAGATTCTGTCGACAGTCGTCACTGCAGTGATGACTTGCCAATGACCGATCATATATCTGCCGGAATCGGCTTCCGTGTCGGGTAAGCCTGCGCAACCTCCGGCGTGAATGCAAGGCACGCCGGGCGGTGACAAGCTGACGATCAACGTAGCCAACCCGCCGACCCGGATCGCCTGCAGCGCACAACCATGTCCGCTCACAAAAGCAATGTTGTGTCTATCGTGGTGCGTCGCGAAACTTCCAAACTTCCCGCTCAGGCACACCGGTAAAGGGGGTGTTCGTCCTTTTCGTGCATTTTCTGGCGGTTCGCAGCAGAAAACGATTTTTAGATGGGGTAAGCGTACTTTTGGTGCGATATCTGGCAGTTCCTGGGGGCCGAACCGCGTGCAGCAAGGCTTTGCCGCCTTGGGATTTCGCGCGGCTCGCCTCATCGCAAGTACTTGATATTATGGCGTTTTTCATAGCTAACCGCCATTTTCGGCACGAAAACTACGGTTACCCCTGGTTACGTGAGCCTGAACGGCAATTTGGGGTCGACTGCGGTCAACTGGTCGCGAAGTAGTTGTTTGGGTGTGTTCGACAAGACAACCTTGTCGCCACGATAGCCGCAGGCCCGGCACGCCCGCGTTGTATTAAACTCGCGTCAGAAGCCAGGCGGCGATAATCCGCCAGCAACACGCCAACCCATAAAGCCAAATTCCGGGGAAACCAAATGATTCGAGCCGCGCTTCTTGCTTCCATCTTAGTCCTCGGAGGATGCGCAAGCGTTTCAGATATCGATACCAGCCAACTCGAACCAGGTTGCGCACAGGCCTGCACTGCCCGTTATTCGGAATGCCTCGGCAAGTTCACTCTCTTCCCGCTTCAGGCGCAGCACCAATGCACGGATGCCATGCATCTTTGCGCAAAAGCATGCCCGACGCGGACTGTCGATGCGGCGCCCGCAAGCAACACCCAGCGCTTGTCGGATCTTAACGACCTTTTCAAGCGCGGCCTGATTTCGAAGGATGAGTACGATACGAAGCGGGCGGTGATTATTCAAGGGCTTTGAAGCCGTTACGGGACGAGCGCGCTTCCATCAGCATCTTGCGACGGTCGCGCTCGTATCGACAATGGTGGCCAGCCTGACACTCAATGCCGCTCAGGCACGTGACCGCCTTAAGGGGCGTTAGATCGTCGACGCGATGGCTGACCATTGGGGGTTTTGCCGACCGCGTCGGACAGCAGTCGGCCCAGTTCCAAGAGGTACGCATCCGGCACGGGCCAACCGGCGTGGAAATCGTGGCGCCCAGTTGTTTTCCTATCCGTCACCGTGCGTTCCCCGTCGCTCGCCCTTCCAGCGCCCGGATGAATCGGATCGACGCACCGATGTGGCTGAATATCAATAGCGCTTCGGCGTGGTTTAGGATGGGATTGTCGTGCGCCAGGCTCTTGTTGTTGCGCACGTCGTTGAACGCTTCGAGGACGCTGATGCTACTGCGCAAGATCCGATCGGTCATCTCCGACTCAAGAAGGCCGGCGCCTCGCAAAGCTTTCACATACTCGCCCATCAAGCTGTGAAGCGGCTTGTCCCGATTGACCTCGATGCCGCGCCGTTCGCAGTGGGTGCGCAGGAACTTCATGGCGAACACGTGCAAGCGATCCAAAGCAGTGGCCGGCTCGTTGTGTTCTATCGCCGTGCGGATGTGTTTGGCCGCGGCTTCGAAGTCGAGGTCGTTCACGCTCGCGGTAAAGGCATCGACCTCAGGGACCGGGCTCGACGGGTTCTGGTTGAGCCGTGCAATGATCTGCTGCACTTCCGCGAGCAAGGCGTCATCCACCTCCGACGGAAAGCACTGGTACTCGTTCGCGTGTTCGATCATCGCGAGCAGCACCTTGGCGACGACGTGGTCCGGTTCAATGCTCCAGAAGCCTCGCAGCCGGTTGGCCTTTGAGCCTGAACTGAGGTTGATCCGGTACTTAGCGTTGTCTATATCCAGCCCAGTGTGCTCTTCGAAGAAGATGGAGAACGTTCGGTCGGAGAAGTCGAGTACGTATCCGCTGCTCATGCCGAGGAGACGCTCGAGTTTGCGTTTTTCGATCGATGAAAGGGTTGCCATGTCGTTGCTCTTTGTCCTCTGCCGGGCTGGTCCAGAAGCAATTGTAAGTGTCGCCAATAGGGACGACCAAGTGCCGCGCATCTTCCCGGTTCTGCAATCTTCGGGGCGGCGTGGTTGTGAATTGACCCAATCGCCGGTGCGACGGCCAGAGTTCAAATCCGTCCACATTGGTATGCGAGAATCGATAGCATCCACCCATCTCTCAAATGACAGTCATGGACGAAGCGATCCGTCAACAGATCGAAGCGAACGAGATCGGCGCAATCGCGCTCGATACAGAGGTCTTCGATGCTAAGCAGCTGACTCTGGAAGTGGGATTGCTGCGGCGCGTGGCCCAGTTTGCCGACAGCGAGATCTCCGTGTTGATGCCAGATGTGATCGCCGGTGAGATCGAGGCACATTTACTCCAAGCCGCGAGCGAAGCACAGGGTAAGCTCAAACGCGCGATGCGTCTGATAGACCACGCGAAGCTGCTGTCGCTTGTCGGCGATGCGAAGCCGGCAACGCAACTACTGGAGCAGATCGCCGATCCGGCAGCCGCCGCCGAAATTGCCAGCCAGCGCCTCGCGGGGTGGATTGAGCGCACGGGCGCCGTGGTTCTTCAAGCGAGCGACCATGTGACGCTGGACCAAGTGATGCTGCGGTACTTCGGTGCGCAGGCGCCCTTCGCCGCGAGCGGTCCAAAGAAGCATGAGTTTCCGGATGCGGTTGCGCTGCTGACCTTGGAGCGCTGGGCTGAACAGCAAGAGCGCAAGGTGCTGGTAGTCTCAAATGATCCTGATTGGGTCCGTTACTGTGCGACGAGCCCACGGCTCGTCGCGGTCCGTGATCTCGCCGATGCCCTTAGTGGGTTCCAGGATCAGACTGCCAGTTATGCTGCTCGTCGGCTCGCCGAACTACTCAACGAAGGCGATTCGGTTGGTCTGCAACGAGCGTTGTTACAGGCGCTTGACGGTCAAGACGACAAAGTTGAATTTGAAGTCGATGCGGACTCGCAGTTCGAGTTGGAGCCAGAGGGGGTGGCGGCACACTTTATCGATGTCGAGTTGCCCGACCCAGAATGGGCCAAACAAACATTTGAGGCCGTTGACTATGGTGATGGAAAGGTTTTTGTGCAGATCGCGGCAACCGCGGTCGCGGAGGTGAGCAGCTACTTTAGGTTTCGCAAATGGGACGGCATCGACCGGGAGTATATGTCGATGGGAAGCGGCCACATTGTCACTGAAGAACGCATCAACGTTGAAGCAATCGTCACGCTCGGTGGACAGATTCCCGAGCGCCTAGAGATTGAGGCGATCGAGATTCTTCCGCAAACACACCACATTGAACTTAGTGACATCGAACCGGACTGGATGAGCGATCCCGACAACTATGACACTTACGACAGGGAGTAAGGCAAGCGCACTTTTTCAGCCGGTCGCGATTGCCTTGTATCCGACGCCCTATGCAGATTCAGTAACAGCTCCGGCGGCTGCTTTTCGTGGCGTCCGCATGCTGTAAGTGAGGTCCGCGATCGCCCCCAACAATCCGACTGCTCCTAGGTTGACAGGGCCGCGGGTTTAGTCGGAAGGGTACCGATAATCGACTGGGCGCTCGATCGCAATCATCCCGTCAAGGATGCTTTGCACCTCTTTAGGTGTGCGGTCTATCAGTGATGACCAATCGCCGGGGCGTATCATCATCAGCATTTGATATCGCTCCGAATCTTTCCGGAGCGCCCGGATCTCAGCAGACTCCGATACATCAGGTTCTAAGTTGCTCTCAGCGAATGCCCACAGGTCGGTGACTTCTGGCGCGTGCTCTTCCTTGAATTGCGCTAGGCGGCCTTTGTGCTCATCCCACTTCGCCATCAGCATCCGGTAGCGTTCAGCGTTTCTTCGAAGCGCAGCAATCGCGGGATTTTCAGGTAGGTCGGACCCATCGTCGGTCATTTCGGTTTCCGTCTTGTTGGTCTGGAGATCAATTTACCGTGAATGACGGCTCGCGAACAACAGCTTTCGATCAAGATGGCTGGCTGCGCCTGGTCGAAGCCAGACGCCCGCAGAGATTGAGGCTTCTCGGTTCTCGCGTCGCAACAAGCATTGCGAACGTCAACCGCCGAATTTAAACGCTCAAACGATAACGCTCCCCGAAGGGCGCGTCGATGAAGGTGACGACACAGAGTACATCGTCGGGCTGCTTCGAGGCGACAAAACACAAACTTTGCGCATCTGTGCGAAACCGCACGGACTGTGAAATCAAATGGCACAAACATGGCTCGCGTTTTCGTATTGAAAGGTGAGGTATCGGTTTGTCGAAGAGGGCGCAGATCGGGACAAAAAAGGAGGACAGCCAAGACATCCGGCTCGAGTTACATCGTTTGAAATTTGATTTCGGATAGAAAACTTCCAATTTTCCGGAGACTGAATCGTGGCCGAATTCGCCCAGAAGGATTTGAATACGACGTCGGAATCTCTCACTGTCAGTTGCAGTATGCAAGTTCCGAGCGGTGTGCGACGAGAACCACGAGTGCTGATTGCCCCTGTGGTTGTCGCGGCAGTACAAGCTGCTTTGGAAGCGATAGACAAGCATAACTTCGCAGACTGGCAGAATCACGTATCTGACAAACTCGACGAAATATCGAGAAAGCTGGATGTTGTCATTCTTGAGATACAACGATTGCGTGGCTACATCGACGAGCGAATTACCAAGGAAAGCGTCGATCTGTTCGAAGGCGAGATTAATGCGCGTCGAAAGACCGTTGAGCAAATTCTTGCAGGAGTTCCTTCATCAGCGAAGCAGCCTGACAAAGACACCGTCCAACGGCTTGTTCGAATCATGGACGAGATGGATGTGCCGTTGTGGCAATTGATGAACTGGAAGAAGTTTGGATTCGATCCGTATAGCGGCGTGGTAGTCGGCGTGCTCACGAAGCTGCTTTTGCTCCGCGTGACGGGGCGGCCAGCGGGTGAAGCGAGCACTTTCGCGCGTAAAGCCGTGGAGGCGTACTTTGCCCCGGCACTCGATGTCAATACGGCTGGTTCGATAGAAAACGCCCGCAATGTCGTCGCGACGCAAGCCATTCACAAGAACGCTGAACTCAACAGCTACCTCAATCGCTGGTGGCTGATCTACGTTCACCAATACACTGGACATGGTCACGATCCCGATCATAGCCCAAACGACCGTGTGATCGTGGACTACGCCAATGCTGCCGGAACGCTCGACGGCGGGATCAAGGTCACAGTGAGTGGGGATGAGAATCTCCGCGCACCGTGGTACCCCCGAATTGGACACGACGACGATCATGCCGAAGAGCATTTCCGCGCCGACCTTGAAGGCCAACGTCAAGTGATTCTCGATGCGCTTCGACGTGAGGCCGAATTAAAAGCTCACGCACAGACGGTCAAGCAGGTATCTGACGCGCTTGAGAAGTACAAGACTGTCTAGTCCCACCGTACAGTAAGTAGCGCGACAAACGGCATAAGGAGGAGGCCTTCGCCTCCTCCGTTTATGTCGCGGCTTAGGGTTGCTGGGCCAGCCAGGGGTAACCGTACTTTTCGTGCCGAAAATGGCGGTTATCTCTGAAAAACGCCATAAGATCAAGTACGTGCGATGAGGCGAGCCGCGCGAAATCGCAGTAAGCGTCGCGGCGCGGCCGTCTTGATCTGTGCAATCGGAGACGCCAAAGTGGTTCCCACCATTTTGAGTAGCGGGAACCATTTTGGGATCAGAAGAGAAGCCAGCGTCGGGAACACGTAAAGGCAGCCCGAACCATAGCCCCGAGTTTCGACGTCGCCTGGCCGCGGCTGCATGTGAACCAGGCGTCTCTGTTTCGAAACTCGCCCGGGAACATGGCATCAACGCGAACATGTTGTTCAAGTGGCGGTGGCGTTACCGTGCGGAGCAAGCTGCCGGGACGACCGAACTTGTTCCGGTGACGGTCGTGAGCGACGCGCCGGTCGCCATCACGCCTACATCTTCGGTCGAACCGGAGACGGTGAAGCCAACCCGGACCATCGGCACAATTGAAGTTCGAATTGGCCGGGCGGTGATCAAGGTCGATGGTGTAGTTGACGCCGAAACGCTGCGTACGGTGCTCAAGAGTGTGCGATCGTGATCGGCCTGCCAACGGGTACGCGCGTGTGGATCGCTGCGGGCGTAACCGACATGCGTAGCGGCTTTCCTGCTCTTGCCGCAAAGGTGCAAACGGCACTCCAAGAGAATCCGCTCGGCGGCGATGTGTTCATTTTTCGAGGGCGTCGCGGCGATCTCGTAAAAATTCTGTGGGCAACCGATGACGGCCTATGGCTTCTTGCGAAGCGGCTTTCGCGCGGACGATTTATTTGGCCACAGGCTGATGGAGGCAAGATCTATCTGACGTCTGCGCAGCTGTCGATGTTGCTGGAAGGCATCGATTGGCGACAACCCCGTCGTACGGCCGCATTGTCGATGTTGTAAACCTCATCGAAGGCTCGTAAACTGCAGCGCATGCCTGACCATGCGCCGCTTCCGCAAACCGTTGCCGAGCTCCACGCCCTTGTGCTCGAGCAGCAGGCATCGATGGCAAAGATGCGCCAGGAGATCGCCGAACGCGACCGGGAGATTGTTGAGCGGGACCAGGAACTTGAGCGCCTGAAGGCACAGATCGACAAGCTCAGGCGCATGCACTTCGGTCGTAAATCCGAGCAGGTAGACCGACAGATCGATCGGCTCGAAACCCAACTTGAGGATCTGGCAGCGGGCAGCGGCGTTGCCGATGTTCGCCGTGCGCGCGCTCGTGCATCAAGTTCAGGCGCGTCTGCGGCATCCGCAAAGGAAGCCCTGCCGCCCCATCTGCCGCGCGAAGACCGCGTGCTCGAGCCCGACTCGACGTGCCCGAAGTGCAACAACGCCATGGAGTTGCTCGGCGAGGACGTGTCCGAGCAACTCGCACGCGTTACGGCGATGTTCAAGGTCATCCGCACGATCCGTCGCAAGCGGATCTGCACCGGTTGCGGCCATATCGTGCAACCACCCATGCCGGGGCTGCCAATCGAGCGCAGCATCGCGCATCCGAGCTTGCTGGCCGAGATCATCGTTTCGAAATATGCGAACCATACGCCGCTGTATCGGCAATCCGAGATCGCGGCGCGCGACAGCGTCCGTCTCGATCGGGCCACCATGGCGCGCTGGGTCGGGCAATGCGAAGAACTCTGCCGGTTGCTGACTGAAGCGCTGCGTCGTTACACGATGTCGGCGGCGAAGCTCCACGCGGACGACACGCCGATCCCGGTGCTCGCGCCCGGCAACAAGAAAACCAAAACTGGTCGGTTGTGGGTCTACGTGCGCGATGATCGACGCTCTGGTTCGAGCGAACCCGCTGCTGTCTGATTCGCGTACTCGCCGGACCGCAAAGGCATCCACCCCCAGACCCATCTTGCCGGATTCGAAGGCGTTCTTCAGGCGGACGGCTATGCCGGCTTCAACGAGCTGACCGAAAGCGGCAAGGTTCGCCTGGCATCTTGCTGGGATCACGCGCGCCGATACGTCTTCAACGTCCATGAGACCGCCCCGTCGGAAACCACGAAGGAGACCGCGCCAAAGCGGGGGCTGGAATCGGGTCTGCGAACATGACTGAACGAAGCCTTTATAGTGCCTTCGATGGACTCCGACTCTTCCGAAGCATCTTCCGTTCTCCAGTTGCGAATCAGTCTGCGGGGCGTCAGCCCGCCGGTCTGGCGGCGACTCCTGATTCCCGAGCAGATCACGATTGCGCAGTCGCATCAGGTAATCCAGCTCGCCATGGGCTGGAACGACGAACACCTGCACCGGTTCGTCATCCGCGGATGGCGTTACGGTGGACATCGTGACGGTGCGTTCCAATTCTTCGACGGCCCAGACAGCCTGTCCCTCGCAGCATTTGGCCTGCACGAACATGAGTGCTTTGCCTATCTGTACGACTTCACCTCGTGGTGGTTGCATGACGTGCGCGTCGAGCGGCGAACGTGCAACCAGCGGGCAAGACCACTACCACGCTGCGTCGCGGGCTCCGGGCGTTGCCTGCCAGAAGACGCCGGAGGACCCGAGAGATACATGAACGCTCTCGAAGTTCATGGCGAGCAGGAGTTTCTCGAGTGGATTGAGACTTTGCGCGAAGGCCAGATTGACGTGAACGATCTGCGCTTCGAGGCCGACGAATGGCTCATCTGGCTGGATCGGCGTTTCGACGGTCGGGCGGCGAATGAACGCCTGCAGACGCTGGTGCGATATGCTGATCGCCCAGGCGATGTGCCGAGCGGAGGAGGCCGCCATGCAGATCAGCGTGCAGATTGTGGTTCGGACGGAAGTCGACGAGCAGCCGAGTATCACGGAGATTGCCCACTTCGAACGGGAAGGCTTCGATGCCGGCTCACTTGGCTTGCACCTTGAAGAGGCAAAGGCGCTGCTGGGCCGGCTGCAGCGTTCGATGATAGAAGCCCAGGCCACTGAGGCGATTGCCCGAATGAGCGTGTGTCCGGATTGCGGCTCCCGTCTGACCGTCAAGGGCCACCATCGCCTGCTCTACCGCTCGGTGTTTGGCCGGCTATCGTTCGACAGCCCACGGCTGTACCAGTGCCGTTGTAACGGAAGCGCGCGCCGGTCCTTCAGCCCGCTGGCCAGTTGCCTGCGTGAGCGGACGAGTCCCGAACTGCAGTATCTCGAGGCCAAATTTGCCGCGTTGATGTCCTACGGGCTGACCGTCCGGGTACTGCAGGAGGTGTTACCGCTTGAGCATGTGCTTGCGGCCACCACGATCCGGAGACGCGTCGCCGCGCTCGGCCGCCGCCTTGAGAGTTCGAAGGCAATGGTCGCCGTCGAGCAACGGCGATACGTCAATCTGCCTGCTGGCCGATGCGCCATTCCGCAGCACAGTTCAGTACGCGCCGTGGGCATCGACGGCGGCTATATCCGCCTGGCCGGACACAGCAGCCGGCAGGACGGCTGGTTCGAAGTCATCGTCGGGAAATCACTGCGCGACGACGGTCGCGGACACAGCTTCGCTTACGTTCACACACTCGAGCACGAGCCTGCCGATCGGATGCTGGCGTTTCTTGCGCAGGAAGGCGTCGGCGCCGACCAGCCGGTAACTTTCCTGTCGGACGGCGGCGACACCGTGCGCCGCGCCCAGTTCGACTTTGGCGATTGTGGCGAGAGAGTACTCGACTGGTTTCACGTCGCCATGCGGGTACAGAATCTCGAACAGATGATGAAGGGGTTGCCGGACCGCGACGAACGGCCATGTGTCGAGACACTGATCGATGCGCTGCGCAGTGCAAAGTGGCACCTCTGGCACGGCTGCCCTTATCCGGCGCTGCAGCGGCTTGAACGCCTGGGCTGGGAACTCGCCACGGATGACAGTCCCGAGGAGGCCAGACTGCTGGCCAGACTCGAGGAGTTCATCGGCTATATCGAGAACAACCAGCGCTTTATCGTGAACTACGGGGACCGCTACCGTCATGGCGAGCCGATCACCTCGAGCTTCGTCGAGTCGGCGGTCAACCAGGTAGTCAGCAAGCGCTTTGTGAAGCGTCAGCAGATGGCATGGCGACCGGCTCATGCGCAAGGCCTTCTGCAGGTGAGGACGTCCGTCCTGAATGAGCAGTTGCGATCATGCTTCGAGCGATGGTATCCGACGCTCGCAGGCAACGATTGCACTCATCATATCGCGGCATAAAGCGCCCGCTTTGGCGCGGTCTCCGGTATACGACACAACAAGCAACGTTATATCCACAGCACTATACGGACGATCCGAAAGCACTTTCGCGTGCAAACCGCTGAAATGAATATTCGCTCTCAAATTTAGAAAAAATATCTAAAGGTTTGGTGGCAAATCGTCGTAATACATGACGGCAGAACGCTTCTATTTCATCTCAACCTTGCGAGGACTAATCATGGCAACGTCATGTCCCAAATGCACAAGCGCGAAAGTTGACAAGCGCAACTACGGCAAGAGAACTGGCTCAGCAGTGGGTGCAACGGCTGGGGCGGTTGGTGGCTGGGCAGGCGCCGGAGAAGGGGCCGCAGCTGGCGCCGTCATTGGTTCATTTGTCCCGGTGGTGGGAACGGCTGCCGGTGCAATTGTAGGCGGAATACTGGGGGCATTGACCGGCGCTGCGGCTGGTGGGGCGGTTGGTGCCAAAGTGGGCGAATTCGTCGACGATCACGTGCTCGACAACTATAAATGCCTGGACTGCGGCCATACATTTAGTAATTAAGGCCATCGGGATGCAACGGTCAGCGGTACGTGAAGGCTTATCTCACGGAATTTACCGTGTCCGGCAAAAGCCTTATTGACATAGAAGTCGGCAATGGCATCTAGGCAAGATTAGACGAAGCGCTCACTGCGGTGCATAGACGTGCCGACAGACATCTAGGGAGAGAACGTATGGCAACACTTGTTGAACGATTAATCGAGAGTTCCCACCGGTTCGTGCCTCATGTGCGTCTGATTCGGGATGGCCTCGGTGGAAGATGCTTCGAGATCGACAGGCGGAATCTGGATGAAGATCTCAAGACTCTGCTGGCAGAGTGCAATAGCTTCGTGTCGGAGCAATGTTCGACTGAGATGCGCTTTTCCGATAGTGAAGAATCGTACAAAGCCTGCGTCAGAATGGGGAAGTTCGTCGAAAGACTGCTCGCTAGCGACGCTTCGGTACAGTTCAAGATCGCCTTGTGCATCCAATCGAACTTCCTGGGATACATGTTCGATCGTCACTATTCAAATTACAGGCGATGCGTTGTGCCACTCCGTGCGTTCCTCGCGGCAATTGGCAACTTCAAGAAGCAACTGCCTTCGGCGGACCTCGATGTATGGAACAACTCGACATATGGCGGTATAGATCAAATTCCACGCATGAGCGGCTTTCTGGATGGTGTCATGGCAATGCCGTCGTCCTGACATTAGTTGCAACGCGCAGGTCTCTCGCTATGACTTGACCTCTTCAACTCAACGAGTGAAATAGGTCGGTGTGTGCTTACAAATTGTTTTCTGAAGTGCCGAAACTACGATGAAACGCGAGCAAGAACTCCTGGAACTTATCGATGCTGTATCAGTGTTAGAACGCGAACATGGCCTTGTCAACTGTTTCAACCTGTTCGACGCTATCGGAATGGCGCGGCAGGAAATCAGGCACTCGCGCTTTCTTTCCTTTTTGCTGAACCCCGCAGAAACCCACGGACTGGGGGATAAATTTCTCCGTGCTATTTTGATGGCCACCGTATCTGGTCATCCTGATTCGCCAGTATCGCGACTTGCCATTGCGGTGACCGATTGCTCGAAGGCACGGGTCTACTGCGAGCGAGACCACTTTGATATCACCGTCGAGATTCCTGACTTGCGGTTGATGTTCGTCATCGAGAACAAGATCGACGCAACGGAGGGGCGAGACCAGTTGAAAAGGTATCGCGAACTTGTCGAAAGTCGCTATTCCGAATTTCATTTCATCGGCGCATTTCTCACACCTGATGGCTATAGCGGTGAGGACGAAGCGTGGGTCTCCCTCAACTACAGGACGTTGACCAATGAGTTACGGCGCCTGACCCGTGACAGTTCGCTTGCGTCGGCCGTTTCAATGACCATTCACCATTACGTCGAAATGATCGAGAAAGAAATCGCTACATCTCAAGAACTCATCAACGCCTGCAGGAAGATCTATGCAGAACACAAAACCGCGTTGGACCTTATCATGCAACACGGCCCCGTGCCCGTGCTACCCGAAGCGTTCAAGGAGTTCTCAGAGAAGTTTTCGGGGAAAATCGGGGGATTGAAGCCGCACACGACGCGAGCGAATGACGTTTGCTTCGTTGCTGAAAGCTGGCTCTCGATTCCCGGATTCCAGGTGGCAAATACCGACCGCTGGAGAGCGTCATGCCCAGTGCAGTTGTGGTTCAGTATGGTCGAATCGAGACTTTATTTCCGCCTGGAAGTGGGCCCGGTAAGTGACGAACGCTTTGATCGGAACACGTTCGTTAATGAACTGCGTCGGGAATTTTCTGTGTCCGACAGAACGACAGCCAAGGCCCTCTATACGCGCATCCGAACGGTAAGTGTGGACATCAACGGTGACCTCGATGTTGAGCAGACGTTGAAAGCGATGGAAGAGCTTTGGGAAAAGATGGGCGGAAACGACGTCGTCCCCAAGGTGAAAGCGGCAGCGGAGCGCTGCGTCTAGCGCGCGAGAAACAGGCAAGCGATTCCGGCGCAAAACCGGCGCGTGCTTCTGCACGCTCCGGCTGCGCCGGGTCGCACGGTAAACGAGTGCAACCGAGATCGAGGGCGCGGACTAGCGCCCTTCCTTGGACTCTTCAGTCTTCTTCAGGGTCGCCGAGAGACTACCGACGGCAGTAAATGCGACAAGAATGGGCGAGCCGTCGTTTTTTTTTGAACTCACGCCGGCGCTCTTGTGTAGTCCGGTACCACTCATCGAACTGCTCTTTCGGCGGGAAAGCGAGTGTATCGTCCTGAAGCAGTCCGCCATGCGCGTCGTCGTAGGAGCGCGAAGCGCTGTGTGGGCCCATTGTTCAATCGCATCCCGGAATCCTTGCGGTAGCGCCTTGATGCGTAGCCATTTGAGAAAGAGGCTGACGAGCTTTGCGCGATTGTCAACGCTTCAATAAAAATTCGGCATCGTTGAGCCATCCATTCTTCACGCACGGCGTTCCGCGTCTCAAACTTACGTTGCGAAGTGGGTATTTCGTCATGGCGAATAGGCACCGCACAGTTCGCGGTCTCCAGTTGTGCCCCTCAAGAATTGCCAGCTCAGGATTCTAGTCCGCTTCGATCGCATTTCCCCGTTTCGATAAGGGCGTTCCAAAGTTCCTCGCGCGTCCTGTTGACCCATTTGACAATATCTTCTCCGTCATTCGACAACTGCACTTCGACAAAGTCGCCAGGTCCGCTTCCACGAATGTCTGCGACCAGATATTGCGTTGGATTAGGTCCGACGACTGCTTCAACGGGCGGCTGACCGTGCAACTCAAATCGCACGCGATAGCGTGGGGTCCGGTGGCTTTCCACTTGATGGCGCTTGCGATAACGCGCATTTCGGAAGTATTCGATGGTTACAGATATGAGAGTGCCGGAAGTCATTGTCATATCGTTTCGTGGCCCAGGCGCTGCGGCGCGGAGTGGAGCATTAGTTCCTGCGGGGCTGTCTTCCCAACCGGTTTGGGCAATTTCCCGGAATAAGCCGGTCGTTTTTCTTAGCAAAGCTGGAAGCGGTTGAGGGCAGCGTCGCACAAAGCGCATCGGTTATTGCCCGCATCTACGGCGCTACGGCAGGCAGAGCAAGTTTCTTTGGCACCGAGGCCGCGTATTGCCAGTGCTCGACCGTTGCCATGCGAACGCTCGCTCAGGCCTGCATTGCCGGACCTCTCGATGCCAGGAAGGTCCCTCACCACGCTCAAAATCGCTCGTTGGCTGGAAACGGTGGATTGCGCTATGCGCCCAGCGCGGACTCGGGCGATGTACTTGTCCTCGTCCAGTGCCTGCGCAGCGACTCGTTTGAGGGTGGAAATGCTTAAATAAGCCGGACACTGCAGCCAGCCCGCCGCGCCGGGGCAATAGCGTAACTCGTACCATGCGCGGCGCGAAACCTCCGTTGGCCGACCCGCGATGAGATCGAAGAGCACCTCGGAACGCGCATCGATCACGTCGTCGAGCGCAGCATCGGTGGTTGATTGCAGGTTCCCGAATGCGACGATCTTGAGGTGTCCCGCCAGCCAGGGATGGCTTACCACGAATACTCTTCCGCTCATCTAACCTTTCCGTGGGTTCTTCCAGTTGAAAGATCAAGCCAGGGAGGATGTCCGGCAAGTCGAATACCCTGTTTGTGCGCACCTGGTTGCCGTTTGATACCTGGCATTATCCATCGGCTTTTGGACATTTTCTGTCTAGCGGGAATAGGGGCGTGAGTGCGACACCGTGACTATTGCGGACAAGGAATGTCTCGATACCAATTCATTATGAACAAATCGAAACTGCGGGCGGGGTCATCAATGGATACAGGAGGGCTGGATTGTACGAACGTTTTCGTCCGCTTGCCACTGCGCTCAAGTTGCCGTCATGGGAAGGGGAGGCGTTGCGCCCGTTTCTCAGTGAATTGAAGCAGCGGCTGGAATCAAAGGCAGCGCAGTTACAGGCGATGTTGCCGGGAATCTCCATTGAAACCAGTCGTGACGCGATCAGTCGGGAAAGCGTTATGTTCAGTTGGCGCAGGATGGACGAGGTTTTCGAAAACATCGAGACTCAACTGGATCTCGAAGCGCAGGCATGGGAGCTGATCGACGTACTCCCAGCGTGCTACGAGCCGGATTCATCTGATGTGCCATTGGCGGCGTTGCCGAGGGTAAGTATCCGGAGCTTTGCCAGTCGTTTGCAAGAGGTATTGCGGCTTGATGCACCTCATGCGTACCTCTTGACAGCTCGACTGTTCGGGGCGCAAGACAGGCTGACACTTGCCGGTCCGCAGCCCTTCTTGCAAATTGCGGAGCCGGTTTATCGCTATGGACGGGAATTCGTCGCTGGTCGTGAATATGCGACGCTGGAGCCAAGTGCAGCAGCGAGGCGAGCAGACGAAGATTTCGAAGCGCTGAAACAGATTCGACAGGAGGTTTTCCAGGCAGACCTTGCACAAAGTGAGTTCGTCGACCAACCGGGGTTGCGTTGCGCAGGCTCAGTCGGCGCTACCTTGCATCTACTCGACCGCGAGTATGACATCGCGGAATGGAAGGCGCGCACGACACTGAAGGCGGTAGACGAGACCTATCCTGGAGACTGTCGGCTCGCGCTGGCGCCTCATATCACAACTCATCTGCTTTACATTCGGTTGCGGACGGTGCTGTCCGCGACGCTTCAATTTTCCGGCAGGAGCGATGAGGCCAAAGTAGAACGCGAATACCTTGTCACGCGCGGTCGCGAGTACAGGGCAGAATACGAGAGGCTCCTTAAGGAGTGGGCTCCCCGAGGTGCGACGGCTCAGCAGAGCACTGCCCTGAGGCTTGTCCATCTATGAGCCGACAGGGAGAAGGGACGGTCAAGCCCCGGTCGGCCCAACTAGGTGATCAGCGGTCCATCGGATGTCATTGGCCTTCTGGAAAGGACATGGTTTGTCTCTAATCGCGGATACGATGATCTTCCTGTTCGGCGAGCGAGGTTTGCCTTGATTCCTGGCAAGATGGTAACGGTCGCTGTGTCCGCGAGGTCCCTCTTTGATTTTGAGGAGAAAACCGCGCATTCCGGGAGAACGATCCCGGCCCCTATCGGGCGCTTCAGGAGGAAAATCTTGACCTCCCGGCTCGCCCGGGTGCTGCGTTTCCGCTTGTGCGAAAGCTTCTCGCGTTTAACGATAGCGGGGCGGCCGAGGTCGACATCGCGATCCTTTCACGCAACGACCCGGTAACCGGCCTTCGGGTTTTTGCGTCAATCAGACACACGGGTTGCCTATCAAACGCGCTGTATTCACCAGTGGCGCGCCTCCGCACCGTTATCTTGGCGCGTTGGGTGCGAACCTGTTTCTTTCGGCGAACATGCTTGATGTCCAGGCAGCTATGGCGGCGGGATTCCCAGCTGCGCATGTCTATCCCGCGTCGGCTGGATTGAACCTTCGCAACGATGCCGAATTGCGCGTTGCATTTGACGGTGATTCCGTGCTGTTCAGCTACGAAGCAGAGCGCATTTTTCGATTGATGCAGCTTGAGCAGTTCATCGACCACGAGGTTCGCAACGCTCGGGATCCGTTGCCTCCCGGGCCGATGAAGCCTTTCCTTGACGCGTTGTGCTTGCTACAGAACGGACGGAAATCGGGTGTGGCGGTTCGCACAGCACTAGTTACGGCGCGAAGCGCACCCGCTCACGAGCGCGCAATCCGGACGCTGATGGCGTGGGGTGTTACCGTCGATGAGGCGATGCCACGGAATGAATTGAATTTCGAAGATGATGAAGGAGGGGAAATGGGTGAACTTGCTTTGTGCAGTGGCGGAAAAATTGAATACGGTTACTGGGCCGACGATGATGTCACGGGCGAAAAGAACTATGTCTGGTCCGATGTGACCGACAGTACTGTTGCGTACCTCATGGAGCCCGTACAGTTTCGTGGCGCAATTTACGTGCGCGACATCTTTTCGCTGCTCGATCGCAATCGTGGCGTGGTGGATGTATTCAGAAGGTTGTACGCGGCGGACTATCTGGCGGAGTCTAAAAAGGGCGATGCAGTTCCTTACACTGGCGAGTATGACCCTCAAGGCGTCGAATATCTTGAACTGTTCTACGACTGGGAAAAGGACAATCAGACCGGAGAGCTTAGAGGCGTTCACCGGCTGTGGGTCGGTGGGGTGGGTTTTGAGTTGCGCGACGATGTGGTGGAGGACGGCCAGATTCGGTATCAGCAGGGAACCAGGATCCGGTGGGCTATCAAGTTTTCTCCCATCGGAGATATCCTGAACCTTCCGCTGCGGATCAACAGTGAGGTAGACGTCACCGACAGCGAGAACATTACGCGCACTGTTCACACATTCCAGATTTTGAACCCGACTCTTGCACAGGTTATCCAGGCGTTGCTGTGGGAACTCTCGTGGGCGGGCAGTCCCTCGGACACCGAGGATCTGGCAGCAACGATTCGGGATGCCGCAGACGAAGCGGAGATGTCGGAGCCGATGTCCGCTGAGGACTTCATCGAGTCGCTCAAGAAGTTGGGATGATGAGACCAAAGGCGGGAAGCTCCTGGGAGCGACGCGGGATCGGCATTCGGATGCGCGTAAGTTTCGGCGCCCGGCAGGCGGTTCTGGTACGGGATGCCTGCTCCCGCGTGCTGTTGCGTGCAGGTTTGCCGATCGCTTGCCGGCACCTTCGCCATTTATCCAGCTCACGCATACGATACCGCCTCCAACTGATATCGCTGCTTTCGTATGTCGGTCACTGAATAGCGTAATCGCCCTGCGCGATAGTGCCGCAGAGCTTGTGTCTATTCGCGATGTGGCCGATGACGATGATACGGGAGTGCAAGCCCCCACCCTATGGGCGCTCGTCGACTTGTAAGCACGTCTTCCTGCTCTCGATTCCGTTAATGACGAAAGAATTCAGCGTGGAAATGCTTAATAGCGAGACGCTGCAACCGGCGCACGCAAGAGTCTTGCGCAAGTGGCTGTTGGACATGCGTCGCAACGCAGACCTCTCGCTAGATAACGTACGCAGCTTTCTGCGTGACTTCAACTCATGGGCGATTGCTGCGGCTGATGAGTAGATGCAGGCACAGCAAGGCGCACAAACTGTATCGCGAAGGAGGGCCATGAACCTCTGCCACGAAATGAAAGAGCGGGCGATTGCAGCAGCCCTGCGCCACTTGCCGCTGGAAGAACTCGTGAGACTGTCTGATAGGATGGATCGCCGAACAGGATCTGAGCCATGTTCCAGGGGTCTTGGGAAGTTTCGGTTTGACGCCCGATACGCTCGTTGCATTGTGCGAGGGCGAGTTGGAGCGTTTAGACATCGTTGCGCGGCTCGAAGAAGAGGATCGGGCTCAGGTCGCCGCTTTGGGAAGTTCCTCGAGCATGGTCCTGCCGGCAAGCGCGTCCTGGGCGTAATCAAGGTTGTCTTTGACGACGCCTGAAAGAAGACGGGGTCCCCGTTTTTGCAATTGCACTGTTGCACGCACCCATCCGCGGAAGTCAGCGGTGTCAGGTGCCTCGATCCATCGATTGCGACACGATTCAAGGAACTAACGCATGTGCCCGAAGCGATGGTCTGACGATCTGTTAGCGCTGACGCAGGACCTCTTGCAAAGAGATAGTTGTTCTCATGGGTTGATGTTGCCCATGAAGCACATTGACGGACGATTCGGAATGGCGTTGAGCCGTGCGGAATCGGGTGAGTATCGCGTTATCGATCGCGCCAATGGGGTCGTGTATGTTTTCGCATGCGTGAACGCGTTGATCGAGGAGGGGTGGGCTATTGACTGACCGAGAATGCGGGCGTGGGCGACCAAACATGCGTCTGTCGTCAGGCGCCCCCGTGCGGATCCGTCGGTCAGCGATCACGACGACCTGTTACCTCGGGTGAGGGGCGCTGCAACCCCGCTTGCCGCGCCAGGACCAAAACGCTCGGTTGCCGACGACCGTCGTGCCTGTCAAATGGCGCTTCGTTGCGGTTATGTGCGGAGCGCCATTTCGAATGCGTCTTCTGCGTCGTGTCCGTTGCCAAGGAGCACCAGTATCTCCTCGCGATAGTTCACGATGTCCGCAGGCAAATCAGGCTTGTGTGCCACATAGTACTCACGCATCACTTTCCTCGCAACATCCTCGCGGCGCTTGACAAGCTTTTTTGTTCGTCTGTTTTCCTGCAAGAGGTGTTCGTCGAATTCCACGGCACGACTCTCCCAATCGAACGTGAACACCTCCTGTTGCCGCTTCGGCGCATTGAGTTTATCGACATAGCTGAGGCCGGTGTCCCGCGTTTCCTGGTTGATAGCAATGCTCGCGAGATCCGGTAGCTGGTTCTTCAGGCAGTACGTGCGGACAACATCAAGTTTGCGGCCCATTGAGACCGGAATCATGTTTTGCACTTCACGGTTGTCCGGATGCGCGTTCCTGGCATGCCTTGCGAGGTCCCCATAGGTGATCAACTGCCGTTTCTTCGCGTGCTCTACCAAAACGGGGAAGATCACGCTGGCCATGCGGATTGACAGCGGTGTGGGTCGCGTATAGGCGGTGTGGATTGTCCTGGTCATGTCTGGTCCTTGTATTTCTCATGAGTCACCGCAATACTGAATCGATGACGGTTTGCAGCTACTTCGGTTATCGGCGTGCGGGCTGACTTCTTGAGCGCGACATCGGCCGGGCATTGATTGAAACGATACGCAAGAATCGAGACATGACCTGTCCCAAAGGTGAGTCAAACTGCTCGCACCTTGACAGCGGAGTTCACCGCGCGCCCATGAAGCATTCTCTTGTCAGACGCGAGTCGTCCCGCACCAGGACGTTGCATGCCGAACTGGTCGTAAAACTCTGGACTTTGCGAATCTGGTGATTCGGAACTACATCGCTCTCGTCGCAAGCGGATTGGCGGGCGATCTGGTGGGGCATGCACCGGAGTTGCAACTGCCGCATACTGAGGCGGATGCGCCTGATCACGAATATCTCGACCAAGAAGGGGCCCTCACGGACAACCTGCGTTCGACCGGGCATCGTCCGTACGCGTGCTCCGCAAACGCTTGCGCGCAGCGGAACGCGCTGCAGCGCATGCGCATCCTCCGCCGTGCTCGCATCGAACATGCGCCGCCTGCAGCGCCGCGTGGCCTTAACGATATCGGGGCGAGCCTGCTGACCTGTGCGCTGAAGCAGCCCATCCAGGCGCCCAACGAATCCGTTTGACACCAAGTTCAAGTTTTGCCGGCACGCGTCGTTAAGCGAGTGTTACCTAATATGAAGCAGCGCCTTTCTCCCAGGAGACGTTATCCCATGTCGATGAGGTCCTTGTCCAAGTCCAAGCTGATGGCATATCGCCAGTGCGCAAAGCGGCTGTGGCTGGAGGTCCATCGCCCGGAGCTGCGTGCTGACTCGGCAGCGACCCGCGCGAGCTTTCGCGTTGGTCACCAAGTGGGTGCAATCGCGCAACAGCTTTACGACGCGAAAGGCGAGGGCACAACGATTGAACTTCGTCCTGGACGCATAGGCGAGGCGCTCGCCCAGACGCTGGCAGCTTTGGATACGCCGGGGCCAATCTTCGAAGCAGGCTTTGCGATCGACGGCGCACTGTCCTTCGCGGACGTCATGCTGCGAACCGGCGAGTCGGCCACCTCGGGCTGGCACATGGTGGAAGTGAAATCGTCCACCGACATCAAGGACTATTACCGCGACGACGTGGCAATTCAGGCCTTTATTGTGAAACGCGCGGGCGTGCCGCTGGAATCAATCGCGCTGGCGCATATCAACCGTGAGTGGGAATACGGCGGCGACGGTGACTACCACGGCCTGCTGATCGAACATGATGTCTCAGCTCAAGCGTTCGAACGCGAAGACGAAGTGCAGACGTGGATCGACGCCGCACAGGCCGTCGTGCGGCAACCACACGAGCCAGCCGTGCGCATCAGCCGGCAATGTGCCACCCCCTATGCGTGCGGGTTCCTCGCACATTGCGAGCGGTCCGAGCCGCGCGCCGAGCATCCCGTGCAGTGGCTTCCGCGCGTGCAGCGCAAGGCACTCAAGGGCTGGGTCGACGCGCAACCGTACGCGGATCTGAAAGACGTGCCGGACAATCTGTTGAATGGCGTGCAGCGCCGTGTCAAAACGCACACGCTGTCCGATCAGACCTTCTTCGACGATTCGGGTGCTGCCACCGATCTTGCGCGTCATGCCCTGCCGGCGTACTTTATGGACTTCGAGACCATCCAGTTCGCAGTGCCCATCTGGAAAGGCCGGCGTCCTTTTCAACAGATTCCGTTTCAGTTCAGCGTTCACCACCTGGCCGAGGATGGCCAGCTCGAGCATCGGTCCTTTGTCGATCTGTCGGGTGGCGACCCGTCGCTCGCCTTTGCGCGGGCGCTGGTCACGGCCTGTGGCGACGCTGGGCCAGTGTTCGTCTACAACGCATCGTTCGAAGCAACGAGAATCCGAGAACTTGCGGAGCGCTTTGAGCAGCTACGCACGGCGCTTCTCGCGATCGCGGCCCGCATCGTGGATTTGCTACCCATCACGGAGCGGCGCTACTATCATCCGGCACAACAGGGAAGCTGGAGCATCAAGAGCGTGCTGCCGACCATCGCGCCCGAACTTGACTACGGGGAGCTCGAAGGGGTGCAGGACGGCGCAATGGCAATGGAAGCCTTTCGCGAAGCGATCGATCCAGGAACTTCCCCGCAACGACGCATGCAGATCGAGCAGCAACTGACCGCCTACTGCGGCCTCGACACGTATGCAATGGTGCGGCTCTGGCAATTCCTCACGGGCCAGCGCGATCTCGTGCTGTAGAGCGGGACGTGAGCTGCGCGACCCACGCGATGCAGCGTACGGTCGCGTTCTCTAGCCCGGAGCCAACAGCCGATTTTGTGCGGGCCCGCGCGTCGTCGTGATGGAACGAGGGTGCCAGCAGAGGTGCTCGAGCTCGGAGACTCCGGTTGCCCGCGGGATGGTCTCGTCTTCATGCCACTTTTGGGCAGCGCGTCGCGCGCCGAATCGAACTCGCTTCTGATGCTAGCGCGGCGGGCGGTACTCTCTGCTTGCTCAAAGCGGGCATCTGCGTCCGGTTGGATATCGTATGGACGAGATCATCGACCGTCATCACGACAATTCGCGTCTCCTACGCCTGTTGCGATTTGGATGAGCCGGCGCCTCATCGGGACGCGCGATTCGTCTAAGGCCGGACTATCATCGGACCGACTGCGGGGCACCGTCAAGTTGACGAGCATAGCCTACGTGTCTGGCATAAGAGTAGTTATCCTCGCCAGATAACATGATTAGTTGCGACTGGGACAGTCAAGACATACCATGTGGAGAGGCGCTCCTTCAGTATGGAGCGGTGACATTCCGCGTTCATCCGATGTCTGGGTAACACGAAGTGCTGCCGGATCGGGCCGAAAGCATGAGAGAAACGCCTGCGTGCGACGCGCGTCGCGAAAGCCGCACATCTGGCGCTCGCGCCTGCGGGTTGGCTGATGGCTATTCTCCGCGCGGTTGTTTACTCCTGCGGCTGCTTTGACGAAAACGTGCTTGACCTGCGCGAGTTCAGGGATGTCAGCCTTCGCCGCCGGATAACTGCGCAGTTGATCCGTCACGATCTTCCGCGGCACCGGGTTTGATCGCAGCACACGTCGAAAGAAGCGCCTGGCCGCGGCCTTGTCGCGTCGCTTCTGTACCAGCACGTCGAGTTCTGCGCCATGCTCGTCGACGGCACGCCACAACAGATACGGCTCGCCGCGCAGCGTCACGAACATCTCATCAAGGTCCAGGTGCGGCCCGGCTTGCGCCGCACCGCCTTGGCGCACCTTGCGAATCCGGCACCGAATTTGTCACACCAGCAACGGATCGTTTCGTACGTGACCACGACGCCGCGCTCGAGCAACAATTCTTCGATGTCGCGCAAGCTCAGGCTGAACCGGAATACCAGCGAACCGCGCAGCTGATGACGACAGCCGGGAAGCGGTGGCCGTGATAAGGCGATTTCGGTTTGTTCATTGCTTCATTCTACCGCCGCCTGTCCACCAACCTGACACAGCCGTCTACAGGGTCCTTGGTAGTGACTTGCCGTTTACGAAGGCGTGATGTCTCGTCCGAGAGCCCGTTGCGGGAGATCTGCACGGCGGGTTCGATGAGCGGGATGTGAAGACGGAGCTATGGCCAGGGTTAATAGGGTGTCGCCAGACGAAAGAGGCGGCAACAGACAAACCCAGCCTACCGCCACCGCGTCACATCTCGACTCTACCGTCAGTACACATTCAACCGACCTTCCTGAAAGCTGTCGTGGATGACTCCAACGTACGCTCCAAAAGAGCGTTCGTCGAACTGGTGCTTGCGGCCAGGAAACGTCATTCACCGGACGGAGCGGCCGGACATTCAAGCGGCGGAGGCAACCGGAAAGCGGCCATCTGTCCTCCCCCGTCGTGTCTGCCAGGCACCAGCCGTTACTGTCGAGCTTCATCGCACACTGCCGTTGAGGGGTAGCCTATATCGGTTTATCGGCTTTGCATCGTAACGGCAGCCGCACAAGAACGTTGAGAGCGATGTCTAAGGAATGGTTACGCTGGGGGATTGGTGCCCACAGCAAGGGCATTTTTTGAACGAGAACGCAACCATATCCGCACTGTCAACGCCGATTTCGGATTCCCTGAAAACAAAAGATTCAAACTTGTATGCGTTGTACGTGACTTCTTTTGTACATTTTCCCTCAATATCGGTGATGTCTGTCAACGTTCCTTTCACCCAGGCGTGAACATCTTTTTTGCCACTAGTGCGAACGCGTTGAGGTCCTGCTGGTTGAACGATGAATGTTGCATTTCTAAGACCCACATTTTGGGTCTTTTCCTTTACCCGTCTTGGACTTCCGTCTTTTATTTCTTCGCTGTAGTTCAGGACTCGTCCGCTTGATTTAGGCTCAGCAATACTCCAGCAGTGATTTCCTGGGGTGAGGTCCAGATAGACCCTAACTTCCTTGCCAATCAAGCTGCTGATATCAAATTTACTCATGGCGCGCCTTTTGACGTTTATTTAGGTGTTACCCAATATTCTGCTTTCTCGGGAAAAATTTTCCTCACCCCACCTCTCGGGTCTTCCTGATCCCCCAGATAACGCGGGATCAGGTGGATGTGCAAGTGCGGAACGGTCTGCCCAGCGGCAGCGCCTACATTGACGCCGATGTTAAAGCCATCGGGGGCATTGCCTTGTTGAACCGTTTTCTTGGCCTGATCCAGCAACGCCAACAGTGCCAGACGTTCGTCAGTCGTAGTGTCAAAAAAAGATTCCACGTGTCGTTTGGGGATAACAAGGCTATGACCTGGCGAGACGGGAAACCCGTCTTGAAACCATAACGCCTTGTCGTTTTCACCAAGAATTCGGTCTGGTGGAAGGGAGCAAAAAGGGCAGGGTGGATTCACGATTCAGCTTTCAATAAGATGCTAGGCATCTGATTATGCAGCAGGTTGGATCGGGGCGGGGTGGGGGTCGTTCGATCGCGCATTGGAGGCAGCCGACGTTCTCTTGTAAGTCGTGGTATCCGAATGGGACAGCGTTTGTCCTCCCCGTCTGAGAGAATGCGTTCGACGTGAGCAGCGTTTCCGTTCCTTGTGCTTATCGCACGGTCTGTGCGTGCCGTATTCGAACCAAACCGTTGGGCTTTCCTCGACCACTGATAATCAGTTTGTGCAAAGAGCCGTCATAAAAGGTCTTACCGTGACATGCGAGCTCCTCCAAGGCGTCTGGTTATGCTTCTGAACACGCGTGTGCAAGTACTACTGGCAAGTCTTCATGCTCGCTTCCGAGTGCGAAGGCCCAGCGTTCTTCAAGAATGCTACCAGGCTGTCGATTGCATCTTGCCTCGAGTTCAAAAAGCAGCTGCGAGAGGAGTTCACTCGTCTGCAACTGGCTGGCGCCGTCGCTTTCAGACGATATCGACCGGGAGCGCGACGGCCGGGAGCGACGTGCTCGCGTGAATCCCTGCAAGTGTGCACGGCGCGCTCGACGATCCGGTGCAAAGTCTCGGGAGCGGAGCATCTCGCTATCATGTGATAACGAGGGAAGGGGCACTTGAGAATTCTCAGTCCGTTCAAGGACTATTACGACACTGCCATGGCACATGGCAGCGACCAGTCGCGCGTGTTCGTGCGCAATCCGGAGACGAGCGAACTGAAGCTCGACCGTGACGGCGATGGCGTCTGGGACAGATATGGTCAACTTGCCGGAATCGCGGACGCCTTCGAGCTCCGGCGCGGCGGCGTTTGTCTCGATGCGTGCGTCGTCCTTTTCTGTGGACGGATCTATAAGGCGCTTCGTGTTCATCGATTGAGCAGTGAAGCGATGAAGTCTACTTCAGGCTCGAAGCCGAGTGAAGTAGAGGAGCGCATCTTCTATGACGGAAGCGAGGCGCGACACTACCTCGAAGGTCTTTTGGGTCCGCATTGGATGAAGAAGAAGCGCCAATCGTTTCTCGAGTATGACAATCCCCTTGCGAATGGAACGCTGGCTGAGCGACTGGAGCGATATTTCCAGCAACAAGGGAGCGCCGAACTGATGCAGTGGAGCGTCGAGAATCGGACTGCGATCGCCGTATTGCGCGTCGGCGGCCGCTTCGAAAAATCGTTCTTGAAGATCAATCCACCGCTGAAGAATTTTCAGTTCTATCGACTCTTTGGTCCGGTCGAGGCTTTTCAGGAGCTCGATATGTTCTGGGGAGGTGTCCTGGCTCTTGAATCCAGACCGACGCTCAGCATTAGCGACAAGGACCGTATCGCACAGCATGGATTCAACGCGCGAAGTTTTCGAAAGGATCCGTCGAAAAAGCGTTGAGTTCCTGTCTTCATCAGAATAGCGTCAGCATTATTGCAACTGGACGACAATTGTCCCGGCCGCGATGCATACTGCAAGTCACTCAGTCCCGGAGATTCACCGCTTGTACGATCGCTTCTGTATGCTCGCCAGTGCCTTGTGTCTTCCGTCTTGGGAAAACACGCCAATCCGTCAGTTCATGGATCGTATGAAATCCCGTATGGAAGCGAAGGCAGTCCGCCTGCAGGAACTCTTGCCGGGAATTAGCCTCGAGAGCAGTCGCGACGCGATTGCCCGTGCGAGCGTCATGCTCGACTGGAAGCGCCTCGAAGCCGAGTTCGAACAGATCGAAACGCTGGACGACTTCAAGGATCAGGCCTGGCAATTCATAGACACCGCCGCGGCCTGGTTTCAGCCGGCCGCGGATGATAAGCCGCTCGCGGTGCTGCCGCGCGTCGTCATGCGCGCGTTTGCCGACCGGCTTTCCGACACCCTCGCCATCGATGCACCTCATGCCTACCAGTTGACCGCCGAACTGATGGGCGCGGGCAACTGGCTCGAAATGGCGGGACGCAAGCTGTTCGTGCCGATCGTGGAGCCTCTGTATTCGTACGGTGTGAAGGTCATCGAAGGCGAAGAGTATGCGCACCTCGAACCCTGCCCCGCTGCACGGCAGCAGGATGAAGAGTTCGAAGCATTGACCGTCTCACGTCAGCTCATGTTTCAAGCCGACGCGGCGCAGAACGAAACCGTCGAGCGACCTTCGCTTCTTTCCGCTGCGGCAACGGTCGTCAAATGCCGGCTGCTCGATGAACAGTACGAACTCGTCGACTGGAAGGGCCGGGCGGCAATCGCTGAACTCGACAAGATCTATCCGGCCGACTGCCGCCGTCCGCTCGCACCCGGCAGCAAAACGCATCTCCTCTACATTCAACTGCGCGCTGCGCTCTATGCAGCGTACCTTCATACGGACAATCTTGATCTCGCGTACGCGGAGCGCGAAATCCTCGTCGCTCGCGGGCGTGATTACCGTGCGGATTACGAGCGCCTTCTGAAGGAGTGGGCGCCGCGTGGTACGAAGGCTCACGAACGGACTGCGCTGCGCATCGTCTAAACTGGACCGCTGCGTCGGGCGTCGTGCCCATCGGGCCACAGCGGCCAGTATGTTCTCATGGAACTGGCTGTAGAACCATCGAAAAATCGGTCGACGGTTGCGCGTTCCGGTCTCGCCGCCAGACCTTGACAGGGAAGCCAAGACCCCCACGGTTCGCGCCTCCGTCGGGTCGCGAAGATCCGGAGCAAGTCGAGATAGTCGACGGGCCGGACGCTCGCAGACTTGAAGAAATTTGGCGGATGAGCGTCAGAGTGACGTCCGCAAAATCATTTTCGATAATCTTGGCTGCTGGGCCGCCCATCCGATAGATATCGATGATCGAATCGATATGAACGATGTGCTTCGTGGCTAAACTTTGTTCGAGCGTTCGGGTTATTCCGCATGGTGGTGTGTGGCCGGGTTAGTCCGAATCGCCCCACGTTCTGTCCATGCTTTCGAACAGACGCTGCGCGGAGAGATTATTCCAGTCGATGATGTAAGCTCCGTCATCTGATAGCCGTACTTCGATTTCATCGCCGGGTCGACTGCCGCGCATGTCGGCGATGAAGCAGTACGGATACGGTTCGATCGCTACGACCTCTTTCTTCGGGTGATTATCCAGCCGGTAGCGCACGAGATAACGCGGCGCGCGATGGCTGGACACCTGGCGGCGCCGGGCGAAGCGTCGTTCCCGTGCGTATATGACTTCGATGGATTGCAAGACACCGCGTTCGATCAACACCGTCCCCCCGAATGACGCCGCTCTGAACAGTTTGCTTTGGAGAGAAGACATCCGGTGTCCCTTTGCCAACAAATAGACTTCGCCCGAAACCTGTCGGCCACAGATCGGACGTCGTTCTTGTCGCGTGCGGTTCGAATTGCGATCGCCGGTTTCGATTGTTCCAATGCGGGACATTGGATCGCGCATATGCTCTGGGCATATCATGCGCCCGTTTGGGACGGGAGAAGCGGCTCCGGACACGAAACGGTCTTGTCCCGGGCCCATCATCAGGCCTTCCGCTCATGTGCCTGCGTCTGTTTTGCATGGACTAACACACGCTTGGAACCTGGTTCTGCAGTCTGGACGAATGCACGACCTTCGGACAGTCAACGCCCCGTGGGATCAGGCGGGTGAAACGCGAGCCTTCGACCGTGGCGCTTGGAAGGGGGCTTTCCTGACGCGCTCCTCTGCTTTCTCGCACTCAGCAACTTGCCTCGCCACTGGAAGTTCGCACTTGTGCCTGGCCATGTGATGCCCTTTGATCTCGATCTGGAACGGGTGCTCCAGGCGCTCGACGTGGGCGCCGACAATGAATCCGGTCCGGCGCATTCACGGTTGACGCTCGACAGGACATTTGCTTTGAGAGCGAGCTGTGATGATGGGCCTGCTTCCCGCTGCGGAGCCAATGGATGAAGTGCCCCAACGCGGCCGACCGCGCGACAAAGGTGGTCCATCACTTTTTATTTGACAAAAGGGGCGGCCGTATGATTAAATTCAACCCGCATTATGAATTGGGTCGACGACGCCCATGCCAACCTGCCTCCCCGGGCAAGGTGGAGCGCGAAAGCGAATGTGGCTCTTAACAGAGCAACCAAGCGGGTAACGCGTCGACCCTCCTTTAACGGAGGGTTTTTTGTTTTCAGACTCAAAGATTCCTAGTGAAACGGTCCAGGCTTACCTAGAAACTGAATACTTTGCTTTTGGCGACGCTTCCACGGCGTTAAGAGTTGGCGAGACCAATCCGCAGTTGGCCGTGCTGCACAAGGTTCACAACGTCAATTGCAGCGCATTCGTCACTGCCTGCAATCCTTTCAGCCAGAATTGCAGTGATGAGTTCAACGCCGCCAGTCAGGAAGCACTGGCGTGTGAACTAAAGCGGCTTGGCTTGATCGTGATCGAAGGTATCGGCAAGCATCCATCAAACGATTGGCCTGGCGAGCCGAGTTATCTTGTACCAGGACTCCCGCTGGAGGCCGCAATGGCACTTGGTAGGCAATATCATCAGAACGCGATTGTCTGGTCCGGCGACGATGCCACGCCTCAGCTCGTGCTATTGCGTTGAATCGCTGTTCACCTGGTCTGACAGGTTTCAGTTGGTAGGGAATCACCGATGCAGCCGAAACGAATTGAATCCGTCTTAGTGCAGGCTGGACGGTTTCTTTTCGCTTCATGTCGCGGATTTAAAGCACAACTTGCAGCGCGACTCACAAATTCTGCTAAAGCGTCGCCACGCCTCTCTACCCCGAAGGCCGGTGAACGCCGAACCAACGGGGATGGAGAAAAGCATGATGCAACCTTTACTGGGCATTCTGCCCTCGCTGGACAGCCTGTTCGAGGGCTTTCAGTTCCAAATCGATACGCCTGAGAATCACGTACTGTTGACCGGACTTCCCGGCACTGTCCGTACCGGCTCATTCCTCTTCGCTAGACCGCGCGCAGACGTGCGTGAGGCCGTCGCAGCACGCTGCACGAATGGCGTCATTGGCGGATTTCGCGCAATCCGTTCAGCACAATGGATGAAACAGCGTTTGCTTCCCGTGTACGCCTACGACCCGCCTCACATCGCCAGCTTCTTCGCTGCCCTTGTTCCATACGCCGAACATGAGCGGTTCGAATGCAAAGGGAGGATCGGACAATGAAAGCGCGCCATTCCAACTATCCCATTGGCACACTGCTTCTGCACGTGATCGACCAGTCAGGATTGGACCCGAAAGCGTTCTTTGCAGAACTTGGATTCACGAACTTTTCCAAAGCGATCGAAGGACTGGATCGCTGGCTCGTACATGGGGAAGGTAACGCCCTGCTGCTAGAAAGACTGCAGTCCAGCCGGTTCGCCATCGATGGAAATCTGTTGAAGCAGGTGATGGCCGAAAACGATGTCCTGGTGAAGCGGGAGCGTGAGGCTGAAGCCAAGCGTGAGGAAGATGAGGCAAGAAACGCCTTCCAACCCCGCCTTGAGGTCGTTCCGGAGCTGTCGCGCCCGACCCAGATAACGTTGTTCTGTCTCTCAGGTGGCAATCGGCGATTTGGCACCGGACTGCCCGACGACATTTCCGCATGGCCGTGGGATGACCAACTTTCATACCTGAAACGGGTCGTGCCGGAGAACTTTGCGAAACACCAGGGACGAACGTACTTTACGGGAAAGATTATTGGCTACCTCTACCGGCGGACATTCGACAGCGAACCGATTCAGCTAACGGTCACCGGAGATCTCGAAACGCAAGGCGAGCCGTTGTCACACGCTGTTGCCTATCTTCGAATTCGGTAGCTTATACATGGCTTGCACTGTTCATCGGCTTCGGGAAGCTGACCAGGTATTCGGGTCACCCATAAACCAATAATCAATCGCAGGAGATCAATATGACGAAAAAAAACGGTGGGTTCGCAGCATTGCTAGAGAACCACAAATCCAATGCGGCCATCGGTGGACTTGTCGGCCTGCTCGTCGGTGACGCACTCGGCGTGGGATTCGAGTTCAAGAATCCGGAACAGATTCCGCCGCGTGCCGAGATCGAAATGACAATGCCCGCGACTTTCAGGCGGACCTATTCTCACGTGCTTTCCGGAACGTGGTCGGATGACGGGGCGCAGGCCCTCTGCCTGCTCGCGAGCCTGATTGAGCGAGGCTCGTTCTCACTAACCGACTTCGCGGACAGGTTGGTTCGGTGGCTGTATCGGGGCTACCTCGCAGTCGACGGCGATGTCTTCGATGTTGGCAGTCAGACCGCTAGCGCATTGGACCGCCTACGTGATGGCGCACCACCGCTTGAATCAGGCGGTGCAGCCGAGTCGGACAACGGCAATGGTTCGCTGATGAGGGTTCTGCCGTTGGCACTGTGGCATACCGGTCCCGATCGTGAGCTAGCAAGGTACGCTCATCTGCAATCGATGCCGACTCATGCACACCCTCGTTCGTTAGTCGCCTGTGCGTTCTACTGCCTCATCGCACGCGGGTATTTGAAGAAGCTATCGGACCCCTGGTCTTGGGCAGATCAGCGCCTCGAGGAAATTTACCGGGACTGGTCCGATCCACGCGAACAGATAGCGTTTCTGGCAGAGCTCGACGAACTAAGGAGCTTTTCGAAGTCGAGCGAAGCGCGTGGGACCGGCTACGTGGTTGACACGCTCTGGTCAGCACGCAAGGCGCTGGAAGAAGAATCGTTCGAAGAAGTGACCCGGACCGCAATCGGCCTCGGACACGACACGGATACGACGGCAGCGGTCGCGTGCGGTCTGGCCGGAATCAGGTTCGGCCTGGACGGCATCCCTGACCGCTGGCTTCAACAGCTTCGAGGATTTGATCTTGCAGAACCGTTGATCGCCCGGTTCGCAGAAATTCGTGCCTAGGACTCTGCCTGCCAAACGGTTCAGAACCGTGAATCAGCGTGTCGGCCTGCCGGCTCGCGGCCGTATAACGAACATAGTATCAGGAGAAACGCTTGACGAAAATCTTCGCTGAATCCGACGTCAGCATCGAGACCCTCGACACACACATCCGCGACAGCGGCCTGGTACCGTATAAGCTAGAGCCCGATCACATCTCGCTTCGGACCGAAAACGGTATCGGCTATGGCGTTTCCCTCGTGTCGGAGCGGAAGTTCATTCGCTTCAGTACCTACCTTCCGCTGAGCAGGCTGGCCCCGACTGACCAGAAGCAAGGGCTTGCGCGACGATTGAACGAAGAAGTGTTCTTGCCCGTGTTTGCCATAGACCGTGACGGAGACCTGACGATCGGCTACGTGCTGCCTTACGTGCACGGTCTGATTGCCGGGAACTTCGTATCCGTCGTTAATCGGTTCGCGTCCATGCTGGACTTCATCGTTCACACTTACAACGACGAAAGGCTAATCGATTTTGGTGAGCCCGAAGCCGCAACAGGGATGTTGACGGCGGTCGGAGCAGGGCCAGCCGGCGATGACCGGTTGCACTGACGGATGCAAAGCGCCTTCGGGCCAACCCGGAAATCTGGCGCGTAAGGCTTTGGGCGATCCGGCTGACGAACTCTCGGCCGCCCCTATACGGGGCGCTCGGGCAAGGCTGCAAGCACGATAGCGTGCAAGGCTTGGGGGCCATTCATAAGGGCAGGCCGATGGCCCAAGTCGTTGTCTATCTCGAGAAAGCCCTAGCCATCCAACGGGTGTAGAACGAGCGCAACTCCGATTTCAATGACCTGCAGGTCGTTCTTTCGCGCGGGGAAATAGAGGCATTGCTAGTAGACCATCGACGTTGATATCGAGTCAGGTGAGACCTCGTGTTGCACGTGTGATCAACTGGCTGTCAGTATGGTCAGGAGTCGCTGCAGTCTGCGCAATTGCAGAGGCGTGATGCCATGCGTGCAGCAAGCCTGACGAACCCGCGCGTGCCAGTAGCACAGGCCGAAAACCGGCGTCGTGCAATCGAAGCGAACGGCCCGTTCCAGATGCGCGATCGCCGCGTCAAGGTTCTTGATCGTGTAGGGGCTGGTACTCTCGGTCAATGCCTGTTTCGTGGGTCGTTGTTTTTGCTTGCTCAGAGCGGGCATCTGAATCCGGGCGGCTATCGTGGAGACGGGATCTTCGATCGGCATCAGGACATTTCGCGTCTCTAACCCCGGTTGCGTTGCGAATGCATGCAAGCGCGTCATCAGGACGCGCTTTGTCCCGACGCCCGGCTATCATCGGCGCGCCTGGCGTTTCGCTTAGAATCGACGTCCGGCATCGGCGGGCCACGGCTGCGCGCGCTGAGGGCCAATCGTTCAATCGGGGAGTCAACATGCGGTTTATCCATGCGGCGGATATTCATCTCGACAGTCCGCTTCACGGCTTGAGTGCCTATGCGGATGCGCCCGCGGCCATGCTGCGCAATTCGACGCGCGAGGCGTTTTCGTCGCTGGTGACGATCGCGATCGACGAATCCGTCGATTTCATGGTTATCGCGGGCGACCTGTATGACGGTACCTGGCGGGACCACAACACGGGCATCTTCTTCTGCAGGGAGATGGGCCGGCTGCGACGCGCGGAGATTCCTGTCTTCGTCCTGTTCGGCAATCACGACGCCGAAAGCGAAATGACGAAGCAGCTGCAACTGCCCGACAACGTCCGCACTTTTTCGACACGCAAGGCTGAGACCTTTCAGATCGATGCGCTAAAAGTCGCGTTGCACGGCCACAGCTTCAAGGAACGGGAAACCACGGTGAACCTCGTCACAGGCTACCCGCCGCCTGTACCCGGCTACTTCAATATCGGCGTGCTGCATACGGCGCTCGAAGGCAATGCTGCGCACGCAAGCTATGCGCCCTGTTCGCTGGCGGAACTGCACGGCAAGGGTTACCAGTACTGGGCGCTCGGGCACGTGCACGAGTTTGCGATGTGGCAGGATCGATCAACGATCGTGTTCCCTGGCAACCTGCAAGGCCGCAATATCCGCGAAACGGGGCGCCGTGGCGCTGTCATGGTAACGCTGGGCAATGCGGGCGAGATCGATGTGGACCGTCTTTTCGTCGATGTGTTGCGCTGGGAAGCGCTCGAAGTCGATGCATCGGCCTGCGCCACGCTCAACGATGTCGCGCGCGCAGTAGGCATCCATCTGGAAACGCTTGCCGGATCGGCGTTGACGATCGTGCCGCATGCCGTGCGCGTGACGGTCACGGGAACGACGGCAGCGCATGGCGAACTGTTCGGACTCGAGCCTCAATTGCGCGCCGAAGTGCTTGCGCAGATCGCTGGTCTCAGCCACGACCGTCTGTGGCTCGAGAAAGTGCGCATCGAGACCCGCCCGCCGGGCGATAGCGATGCCGTGCTCGATCGCGCGGATGCCATCGCGGATCTGCACAACCTGCTCGTCGAAGCCGAGTCCGATCCCGATTTTCTCGCGATACTGAAAGAGCGGCTGATCGGGCTGGCAACCCATTCACCTCACGAACTGCAGGAGATGGTGCCCGCGCTCTTCGATGTGCGTAACGGCGATCTGACGGGACTGGTGCGTGAAGTGCGCTCCGGCCTGGTCGAACAGGTGGCGAAGGCAAACTGACATATGCGTATAGGCAAGCTCGAACTGATTCGTTACGGCAAGTTCTCCGACGAAGCGGTGGCGTTTCCCCGCTCATCGCACGATTTTCATTTTCTCGTCGGACCGAACGAAGCCGGCAAATCCACCATCAAGACGGCCATCACCGAACTGCTGTTCGGCATGCCGCACAGTTCGCCGCTGGACTTCATTCATCCTCAGAGCGAATTGCGGCTGGGCGCGACGATCGAGCATTCGGATCAGTCGCTGGCGTTTCATCGGTCGAAGGCGAGAAAAACGCCCTTGTCCGCACCGACGGGCGAAGCGCTCCGGGGCGAAGCACTCGTGCCGTTTCTCGGCGCGGCAGACAAGGCCTTCTTCGAACAGATGTTCTGCCTCGATCACACATCGCTGATCCAAGGCGGGCAGAGCATTCTCGACGCGTCAAGCGACGTGGGGCAGGTGTTGTTCCAGTCGGCGGCGGGGATTTCGAGTCTGGGTCCCGTGCGGGAGCGGCTCACGCAAGAGGCCGACCGCCTGTGGAGCAAGCGCAAGGCGGGTGACCGCGCCTACTACGTCGGGCAGAAGCAGCTGGACGACGCGAGCGCCGAACTGAAATCGGCAGCCGTCCGGACATCGGCATGGCGGGCCGCGCAGGAGGCGGTCGACGATGCGCTGGAAGGCAAGGCATCCGCTGAGCGCCAGCACGGTGGACTCGAACTGAAGCGCAGCCGCCTCGAACGCATTCGCCGCGTCACGCATCATCTTGCCGTATGGCGCGAAAAGACGGCCGACTTGCGCGCGCTGGGCGATGTGATCGATCTGCCGCACGATGCCGACGCCACGCTGCAAGGCGCGTTAAGAAAGCTGGCCGCAGCCGAAAGCGCGCTCGAGGTGCATCTGCGACGCGCGAGCGAACTGCAAGGCGCGCTCGAAAACATGGACGTCGATCAGGCCGCGCTGGCGTTCCAGAGCGAAGTCGAGACGCTCGAAAGCACACGCCACCGATGCGGCGACCACGAGGCGGACGTCGCGCGCCTCGAACAGCAGGTCGCGTTGCTCGTGCGTCAGGTTGCGGATGCGTGCATTCAACTCGACTGGCCCGAGGACGAACGGGCAGCGCGCAACAGGGCGCCGTCGGCGCTAGCATTGCATACGGTCGAGAGCTTGATGCGCGAGCGCGGCAAGCTCGAGCAGTCAGCCTTCAACGCACAGCAGGCGATTCACAAGAAGCTTGCGGACATCGCCGACCTCGGCCGCAAGCTGGAGGGCCTACCCTCCGTGGACGTGCCAGACGATCTCCAGGCTGCGCTGCGTTCCGCGCAGCGATACAGGGAAAACGACCCCTCGCAGCGCCGCTTGAAGGAGGTCGCCGCCGACGCGCGGCGCACGCTGGATGCCAGTCTCGCGGCGCTCGGCAAATGGAACCGCCCGTTGCCGGCGCTGAAATCGATGACCCTGCCATCGACGGAACGTGTTGCGTCGTTGCGTGCCGAGCGCGACGATCTCGTCTCGCGTTTCATGCGCGCAAGCGAGCGCTTCGACGAAGCAAGCGAGGACGAGCGTCTGGCCGTTGCCGAACACGATGCGTTCGAGCAGGCTCACCAGATCGTGACGCGCGAACTCGTCCTGCAAGCCCGCGAAGTCCGCGACGCGGCGTGGGCGGCGATCAGGGATGGCGCGCTGGCCGTTGCGGACGGTACGCCGGAATTTGAAGCGGCAGTAGCCGCAGCGGACGATCTGTCTGATGGGCAGGTTGGCACGGTAACGCAAGCGTCGGAACTGTCGAACCTGAAGCAGCGGGCCCTCGAAGCGAAGGAAGCGGCGTTGCGGCACGGCCAGCGTGTTGCCGTCGCACAAGAGGCGCTGGCGCGATTCGACGCAAGCTGGGCGTTGCTTGTATCCGAACAGGAACTCGCTGGCATGGTGCTCGACGATATCGCCTCGTGGATGACGCGTCGCGACAGCGCCTTGCACGCCGCCACGGCGCATGAAAAGTCTGCCGATGAACTGACGCGCGAAAGCGCAGAGGTCGAATCATGCCAGACACGGCTCGCCCGTTGCCTCGTTCAGGTGGGGATGAGCGGCCCGTTGCCGGCCGACCTCGAAGGCTTGTGCGCGATGGCCGAGCGCTACGTGAGCGAACGCAGGCAGGCGGCGGCGACCCAGAGTCTGCTCGCCGGACAGATCGAAGTGGCTCAGGGCGACGTCGCGACCTTGCGTCGGGAGGCCGATGTTCATGACGACGCACACCGTCTCTGGAAGGATCAGTGGGAAGCTGCCATGGCGAAGGCGGGTCTGTCTGCCGTCGCGGAGTCAGATGCCGCGACGGAGGCTGCACTCGGAATCGCCAGGACGGTTCGCGAACAGCTCGATCAGATCGCATCGATCCGCAACGCGCAGATCGATCCCATGCGCGCTTCCCTGGCGGCCTTTTCCACGGACGCCAGCAGGCTCGCGGCCCAGTTCGGCGTATCGATGCCGGAAGCGGACGCGAAAGCCATTTCGATCGAACTTTCGCAGCGTCTGTCGTCGGCGCGTGCGGTAAGGGCCGAAGCCGAGCGCCTGACGAACGAACGGGCGGATGTGTCGGAGCGCGTTCGGCTCGCCCGTGCAGAGGTGGAGGAGGCGGGTGCGCAACTGCGTCCGCTCTACGCGCTGGCCGCCGTCGACAAGCCTGATCTGTTGCGTCCGTTGATCGCGCGCTCGGACGCGAAGCGCGAACTGGCGGTGGCCATCGACCAGGCGCGCAAGAGTCTCGTGGACGATGGCGATGGACTGAGCATCGATGAACTCGCTGAGGAAGTCGACGCGACCGATCTGCAGACGGTGCAAGCCGATCTGCTGAGTGTGGGTGTCGCGCTAACGGACTCGGTCAACGCGCGTGCGGAGATGGCGACGAAGTTGTCAGAGGCACGTCAACAACTGGAAGCGATCTCGGGCGGTGCAAACGCGGCGATTGCCGAGGCGAAACGCCAGGAGGCGCTCGCCGCCATGGCGGAGGCGGCCGAACGCTTCATCAAGGTCGAGACGGCCTCCACTTTGCTGCGCTGGGCCGTCGACCGGTATCGCGAGCGTCGTCAGGGGCCGATGCTGGCGCGCGCGAGCACAATCTTTTCGGAACTGACGCTAGGCGCGTTCGAGCGTCTTTCGGTCGATTACGACAGCCAACCGCTGGCGCTGGCGGCAGTGCGTGCGGGTGGCGAACGCGTGGAGGTCGCGGGCATGAGTGAGGGCACACGTGACCAGCTTTATCTGGCGTTGCGCCTCGCGGCGCTCGAACTGCATTGCGAGCGCGGTTGCGCATTGCCTTTCGTTGCCGATGACCTGTTCATCAATTTCGACGACAAGCGCGCGAAGGCCGGGCTTCGCGTGCTGGCGGGGCTGGCCACACGCATGCAGGTGATCTTTCTCAGTCACCACGATCACCTGGTCGAGATCGTCAACGAGGTGTTCGGCGCCTCGGTGAACGTGCGATATCTCGGCTGACGGTCGCCCTACATTCCGTCACGCAATGACGATGCGGCACAGTGCGCCAGAATTCCGGCAAGCTGTGCCGCTTTCGCATGTCCGGCATGGACACCCGACATCGACACGAATCGGTGCATGCGAACGTGGTCCGCAAAGTCGGTCGTATCAGTTGCACGTCCGCGATCATTGGGACGCGCATTGTCCCAATGCGTGCCTAAAGTGCTGTCATTGCGAAGCCCGCGCTAAACGCAACGGGCAGACACGACGGGGAACACAAATGGCCACTGAATATCTGCGAGATGACCGGTATCACATCATCGGCTCGATCGAAACCGGTTCGGGCGGCAAACAGGTCGCACGCGATGCGCGTTACGCGCGGCTCGGAGAGTACGATCCCCGAACCGATCAGACCCGAGACGCTTCCTTCCGCATCGTCGGGACGGGCAATCAGCTTTCGTCGCTGATCTGGCGTTCGGTCAAATAGCGCGACTTGCGCATTGTCGTTCGCTGGCAAGCTGGTCAGCGGATGCTTAAAGAATCTGGGCGAGATGCCGTAAACGCCAAGGTGTATTCAAGCGACCGCGCGTGCGACTGGACATCGTTTGTCCAGAGTGCAACGCACACTGTCTGCGTGAAGCCATGAACATGGCGGCGTCGATACAGAGACTCGCTATACCGACCTGAGAGAATCCAATATGTTGAACAACAATTCGCCGCTCGAAAGCCTTGCAGCATTCGCGATCGTCTTTGCCACCGGCATCCTGTCGACGGTCGCGCTCGGCAAGTACATTGAAAAGGTGCGTCGTGACGCGCAGAATGCCGCCTCTCGCGCAGCGTGAGTGTCCGACTCAACAACCTGTTACCCCACACGGTCATTCGATGCCGATCCAGGCGCCCCCCTTAAAGTAAGGTGCCGTGCCTGCGGCTGGCACCACGTTTATCGGTCGCCTGGCGACGTCGTGGTGGTGCTCGGCGCATGCATGGCGTGCGGGAGCGAGGATCTCGAGACGAGCATTGCGGGACCGCTCGATGGTCCGGGCGGGCTGATCGGATGGTTGCTGGACCGCCTGAGAGGCCGTTCGCGCATGAAGCGCTAGCGTGGATCGAAGCCTCGAGAACAACGACACAGACCCATGCCGGCAGGCAGACAGAACACGAGGGCCATACGGGATGAAAGAACAACAACAGGCAATCGCGCAAGCCGCCGACTGGCTGCGCGAGGCGGACGGCCTGCTCGTGACGGCGGGCGCGGGCATCGGTGTGGATTCGGGCTTACCTGATTTTCGCGGCAACGAAGGAATGTGGCGTGCGTACCCGGCGCTCGCCGCCGCGCGGATCGGTTTCGAATCGATCGCCAGTCCGGCTTCGTTCGCCGAAGACGCTGCGCTTGCGTGGGGATTCTATGGACATCGCCTGAAGCTGTACCGCGAGGTCGTGCCTCACGCCGGGTTCGCGATCCTCAAACGCTGGGCGCAACGCATGCCGCACGGCGCGTTCGTTCGTACCAGCAATGTCGACGGCCAGTTTCAGCGCGCGGGTTTCCCCGAGGAGCGCGTAACCGAGTGTCACGGTTCGCTTCACTACATGCAATGTGCGCTGCCGTGCTCCTCGCGCATCTGGCCCGCGACGGGATTCGAGCCGCAGGTCGACGAAGCGACGTGTCGTCAACTCGGACCGTTGCCCCGTTGCCCGGAATGCGATGGGCTCGCGCGACCCAACGTTCTGATGTTCTACGATGCCGCCTGGCTGTCGCGCCGTACGGACCAACAGGAAGCGCGGCTGCAGCAATGGATCGCGTCAGTCGGGCGTCTGGTGACGGTGGAACTCGGCGCGGGCACGGCCTTGCCGACCATCCGCCGTTTCAGCGAACGCCACGGGCCGCGTGTCATCCGTATCAACCTGCGCGAACCGCAGATCAACCCGGCGCACGGCATCGGCATTCAGGGCGGCGCACTCGAATCACTCGTCGCGCTCGATCAGGCGCTCGACCCGGCCGGCGGCACGCAGGCGCATTGAGCGCTCGCGAGCCATCGTTTCCGCCGACGTGCATACCGCCATTCAATTCACGATCACACGCATTGCGCCAATGGCACGCGAGTGCGCGCCGACCGCGTGCAACGCTGCGGTCTGAGCATTCATGGAGCATTTCTTGACCTCGAATTCCATTTCTCCCGGGCTGATGCTGATTCACGGCAACCGGTCCGAGCGGCTTCGTGATCTGCTTGTCGAATGGATGAAGCGTTACCCGCTCGCGCCACTCGAAAACGAGACGATTCTCGTGCAGAGCAACGGCATCGCCCAATGGCTCAAGCTCGCGCTTGCCGCCGACCGCGATCCCGTGACGGGTTCGGGCGGCTGCGGGATTGCCGCCGCGCTGGAAATCTCTCTGCCTTCGAGTTTCATCTGGCAGGCGTATCGCGCGGTGCTGGGCGCGTCGTCGGTGGCGGAGGTCTCGCCGTTCGACGAGTCGCGGCTCGTCTGGCGGCTGATGCGAGTGCTGCCCGCGCTGATCGACCTGCCGGCGTTCGAGCCGCTGCGCCGCTTCATCAGTCACGACGACGACCGCCGCAAGCGCTTTCAGCTGGCCGAGCGGATCGCCGATCTGTTCGACCAGTACCAGATGTACCGTTCCGACTGGCTCGCCTGTTGGGCGCACGGTGACGATAGTGTGCTCGACGCTCGCGGCGACACGCATCCGTTGCCCGACGAACAGCGCTGGCAGGCAGCGCTGTGGCGTGAGCTCATTGCTGACGTCGCGCGTTCGGCGGGGTCTGGCGCAGCGCCGCAGGTGATGTCCGACGGCGGACGCGCGGCCGTTCACGAAGCATTCCTCGCGCGCGTCAACGCATGGGAAAGCAGCGGCAACGACACGCGGCCGCGAGGCTTGCCGCGCCGGGTGATCGTGTTCGGCATTTCGAGCCTGCCGCGTCAATCGCTGGAGGCGCTGGCCGCCATCTCGCGCTGGACTCAGGTGCTGATGTGCGTGCCGAATCCGTGCGCGCACTATTGGGCCGACATCGTGCCCGACAAGGAATTGCTGCGTGCACAACATTCGCGGCAACAACGCCGCGCGGGCACCCCAACCGAACTGCTTGCGGACGGACTGCATCTGTATGCGCATCCGTTGCTCGCGTCGTGGGGCAAGCAGGGACGCGACTTCATCGGACTGCTGGACGAGTTCGACAATGCGGAGGCGCGCGAGCGCTATCGTCCTCAGTTCGCGGGTATCGGACAACGCATCGATCTCTTCGAAGAGCGCGAAGCGACGACCCTGCTGCAACAGCTTCAGGACGACATCCGCGATCTGCGCCCGCTGCGCGAGACGCAGACGGAATGGCCGCCCGTCGATCCAGCAACGGACCAGTCGATCCGCTTTCACGTCGCGCATGGCGCGCAGCGTGAAGTCGAAATCCTGCACGACCAGCTGCTCGCCGCGTTCAATGCCGATCCGACCTTGCGGCCACGCGACGTGATTGTGATGGTGCCGGATATCGACGCGTATGCGCCACATATCCAGGCCGTATTCGGGCTGCTCGACCGCGATGATCCGCGCTACATACCGTTCAGCGTCGCCGATCGTGGGCAACGCAAGGCCGATCCGCTGGTGGGCGCGCTCGAAATGCTGCTCAGCTTGCAGCATTCACGCCTGAGCATGAGCGACCTGCTCGATCTGCTCGACGTGCCCGCGTTGCGCAGGCGCTTCGCGATCGACGAGAGCGATCTTCCGACGCTGCGCGCGTGGATGCGCGGCGCGAACGTGCGCTGGGGCTTGCATGCCGAGCATCGCGCGAGCCTCGGTCTGCCGCTCGACGACAACGCCGCTGCGCCGCACACCTGGATGTTCGGTTTGCGGAGGATGCTCTTGGGCTACGCGGTGGGCGTCGAAACGAACGCGTGGGCCGGTATCGAACCATTCGGTGAAGTGGGCGGGCTCGATGCCGCGCTGCTCGGGCCAATCGTCCGGCTGATCGACGAACTCGACAACGTGTGGCGCACAATGAGCGAGCCGGCAACGCCCGCGGTCTGGTGCGAGCGCTTGCGCAAGCTGAAGCACGCGTTCTTCAACGCCGACGACGGCAACGATGCCTACACGCTCGCGCGCCTCGACAACATCCTGCATACCTGGCTCGATGCCTGTGAGGAAGCGGGACTCGACGATACCTTGCCGCTTTCCGTCGTCGCCGATTTCTGGTTGAGCCAGCTCGACCAGACGGGCCTCGCGCAACGCTTTTTCGCGGGCGCTGTGACGTTCGCCACGCTCATGCCGATGCGCGCGATTCCATTCCGCCGCGTCTGTCTGCTCGGCATGAACGACGGTGATTATCCGCGCACGCGGGTGCCGATGGATTTCGACCTGATGCGCGGCTACTACCGGCCCGGCGACCGCTCGCGCCGCGAGGACGACCGGTATCTGCTGCTCGAAGCACTACTGTCGGCGCGCGATCATCTGCATATTTCATGGGTCGGACGCAGCATCAACGACAACAGCGAACGCCCGCCATCCGTGCTGATTGGCCAGTTGCGCGACCATCTCGCGGCGGGCTGGCAACTCGAACAGGAGGACGTCGACGGCCGTCATGCACTCGTCGATGCGCTCACGATCGAGCACCGTCTGCAACCGTTCAGCGCCGCGTATTTCCCGGTCGATGCGGCCGCCGGTGCGTCGCCGCTGTTCACATACGCCGCCGAATGGCGCGCCGTGCCGCCGCAAACGGCAGCACCGGATTCGGCGCAGGACGCGCCGCTCGCTGCGATCGTGCGCGACGAACCTCTGTCGCTGCGCGAACTCGCTGATTTTCTGCGCAACCCCGTCAAGGCGTTTCTCGGCCAGCGCCTGCGCGTCGCGCTGGATGTCGAGGAAGCGGCCAGCGACGATCAGGAGCCGTTCGAACTCGATGGCCTCGACATGTGGAAGCTGCAGCACGAGCTGATCGGCGCCCAGGCCGCCGAAATGCGCGAAGGCGGCGATGACTCCGCGATCGTGGCGACGCGCGAAGCGTGCCTTGCCGTCATCCGCCGCCGGGGCGACGTGGCGGCGGGGGATTCGGCGACCTCGCGAGCGACAAGCTGATCGAGCCGATGGACCCGCTCTTCCACGAGTATCGCCGGCAGCTTGCACGCTGGCCCGTCGCCAGCGCGCGCGAACGGGAGATCGGTTTTGCCGTCGAGGGCGAGCACGGCACACTAGCCGTCGCCGACTGGCTCGGCCATTGGCGGACGGATAACGAAGGCAAGCTCGCGCGCGTGCTGCTGGAAACCAGCGAACTGGTCGAAGGGCGAACCCGGCGCTATCGCTATGCAAAGCTCGTTGCGCCGTGGGTGCAGCATCTTGCGGCGAACCTCGATGGCCAGCAGGTATCGACCGTGATCGTCAGCAAGAAGGGGACGGTCGAATTCCCGTCGCTGAAAGAGGGCGAAGCGGCCACGCGTCTCGGCGCGTTGCTGCGCGCATGGGAAGCAGGGATGCGCAGGCCGCTGCCGCTTGCGGTGGAGTCCGGCTTCGAGTGGATCTTTGCGGGCGGCGCGCCGCGCCGCGATGCACAGACGCCGCACGATCTGTCCGACGCACGCAAGGCCGCGCGCCGCAAATACGAAGGTGACGGCGGCGGCTTCGTGACCGGCGAGGTGGAAAAGAGCGCGAGCTTGCGCCGCGCGTACCCGGATTTTGACGGCTTGTCCGCGAGCGGCGAATTTGCCGTGCTTGCCGACACGCTGCTCAAACCGCTGATCGACGCGGTGAAGAACAATGCAGGAGCTGATGAATGAACGCCCCCAACCTTCCGGCGACCCTGACGGGCGCGCCGCAGCCGCTCGACCCGCTGCGCTTTTCGCTGACCGGCCGCAGTCTGATCGAAGCAAGCGCAGGGACGGGCAAGACCTTCACGATCGCGATGCTCTACGTGCGGCTGGTGCTCGGACACGATCCGTCGAACGAGCACGCACGTCCGCTGACGCCGCCCGAGATTCTCGTGGTGACGTTCACAGATGCCGCGACGAAGGAACTGCGCGAGCGCATCCGTGCGCGGCTAACGGACGCGGCCGGCTATTTTCAGGCCGAGCCTCAGGATGTCACGCCGCTTGCGCCCGACAAGACCGACTTGCTGCACGCATTGCGCGATGCATACCCGCCGAATCAGTGGGCCGCCTGTGCACGCCGTTTGCAGCTCGCCGCCGAGTGGATGGATGAAGCGGCGGTATCGACGATTCACGCGTGGTGCAACCGGATGCTGCGAGAGCATGCATTCGATAGCGACAGTCTGTTTACGCAGACGCTCGAAACCGACCAGAGCGAGTTGCTCGCCGAAGTCGTGCGCGACTACTGGCGCACGTTCATGGCGCCGCTCGACGCTGCGGATGCGGCCACGGTGAGCGAATGGGTCTCCGGGCCGCCGGAGTTGCAGAAGAAGCTGCGCAACCTGATCGACGTCGCACCGCTGCTGGCCGACGCGCAGGCCCCCGCTGAAGCCCTGCAGGCGGCACGGGACGAGGCTGGCCGGCGGCTCGCCGAGTTGAAGGCGCCGTGGAGCAACTGGCCCGCCGAAATGGAGACTGCGCTCGATGCGGCCAGAGCGGCCAAACAATTTACGGGCAGAGAGCTGGGCGCGGCCAACTGCAAAAAGTGGTTTGCGGCGCTGACCGAATGGGCAGGCGATCCGCTGCTGACATTGCCCGCGCTGAATGAAAACGGCTGGGCGCGTCTCACACCCGGTGGCCTCGCGCAGTATTGCCAGCACGGCACACCGCCTTCACATCCTGGCTTCGCCGCGCTCGAGACACTGCGCGCGGCGCTGGCCGCGCTGCCAGAAGCGTGCGACGACCTGCTCTCGCACGCGGCGCGCTGGGTGGCCGAGCGTTTCGCTGCGGAACAGGCGCGCCGCGCGCAGATGGGTTTCGACGATCTGCTGACGCGCCTCGACGAGGCGTTGAACGGCCCGAACGGCGAGCATCTTGCGGAGGTCGTCCGCAAACAGTTTCCTGTCGCGCTGATCGACGAGTTTCAGGACACCGATCCCATCCAGTACCGCATCTTCAATACCGTCTATCTTCAGGCAGACGACGCAGCGCAGACGGAGGCGACCAACGCGCTCATCCTGATCGGCGATCCGAAGCAGGCGATCTACGCGTTCCGCGGCGCGGACATCTTCACGTATCTCGCTGCGCGCCGCTCGTGCGGATCGCGGCTCTACACGCTCGCGACCAACTTCCGCTCGACGAACGCGATGGTCGCCGCGACCAATCACTGTTTCAACATCGCGGAACAGCGCCTGGAAGGCGCGGGCGCATTCCTGTTCCGCGAGAGGAACGGCAATCCCGTGCCCTTTATTCAGGTGGCCGCGAAAGGCCGGGAGGATGCGTTCGTCGTCGATGGCCAAGCGCCGCGCGCGTTGACGGCATGGTGGCTGCCCGCATCTGACGATGGCAGGCCGCTCAGCAAGTCCGCGTATATCGACCGCATGGCGCAGAGCTGCGCCACGGAAATGGTGCGCCTGCTCGATCTCGGCCAGCGTGGCAAGGCAGGGTTTGGCGCCGTGGGCGGCGCGGAACTGAAGCCATTGCGTCCCGGCGACATCGCCGTTCTCGTCAATAACCGCATCGAGGCCGACGCGATCCGCAAGGCGCTGGCGAGCCGCAATGTGCGCACAGTCTATCTGTCGGACAAGGACTCGGTGTTCGAGAGCCCGCAGGCTGCCGAACTGCAGCATTGGCTGGCGGCCTGCGCGAACCCCGATGACGGCCGGCTGGTGCGCACTGCGCTCGCCACCGCGACGCTCGGTCTCGGCTGGGGGCAACTCGACGCGTACTACGGCGACGAGATGGCATGGGAAGCGTGCGTGCTGCAGTTCCGCGGCTATCGCGAATGCTGGCGGCGTCAGGGCGTGCTGCCCATGCTGCGCCGTCTGCTGAACGATTTCAGCGTGCCCGCCCGCCTGCTCGGCCTGCATGCCGGCAGCGCGCCGCGCGTGCAGAGCGGCGAGCGCATCCTGACCGACCTGCTGCATCTGGCGGAACTGCTGCAGCAGGCGAGCACGATGATCGAGGGCGAACATGGGCTGATCCGCTATCTGGTCGAACAGCGCGGCGCGGCTGCGGAAGGCCGCGACGCGCGGCAGATCCGTCTGGAAAGCGACGGCGATCTCGTGAAGGTGGTGACGATCCACAAGTCGAAGGGGCTTGAATATCCGCTCGTGTTCCTGCCCTTCGTTGGTGCCCATCGTCCCGCCGACGCGAAGGATATGCCATTCAAGTGGCACGACGCCGACGGCAAGCTGCTGGTTGCGCTCGCCGATACAGGCGGCGTGCTGGACAAGGTCGACCGCGAGCGGCTCGGCGAAGACCTGCGCAAGCTGTACGTGGCGCTCACGCGCGCCCGCTACGCAACGTGGATCGGCATCGCGGAGCTCAAGGAGTTCGAGCGCAGCGCCATCGGCTATCTGCTGAACGGCGCGCAGATTCTTGCGCCGGGCGGGCTCGAGCAGTGTCTCGACGACGCGCTCGGCGAAACGGACGGAATCGCGGTTGCGCCTGCACCCGTATCGCGTGACGACCGCCTCGCGCACCGTGACGACGTCTCGCAGCAGGGCGAGGCGCGTGTGTCGGTGCGCGTGCTGCGCGAGCCGTGGTCGGTGGCGAGCTATTCGAGTCTCAAGAAGAGCCACGGCGTGTACATCGCGCCGGATACGCCGGGCGAAGAAGGCTTCATCGAGGCGCGCGACGCCGAGGCCGAGCTCGAGCAGAGCGACGCGCCGCTGTCCGAGCCGCCGCCGCGTCTCGCGGTAGCTGCGCGGGGCGCATCCGTACTGCATGACTTCCCGCGCGGTTCCGACGAGGGCAGCTTTCTGCACGACCTGCTCGAATGGGCGGCGCAGCAGGGGTTCGCACAGGTTGCGGCGGATGCGCGGCCGTTGCGTGAAGTGGTCGCGCGCCGTTGTAGCGTGCGTGGCTGGGAGCGCTGGATCGAACCGTTGACGCAGTGGATCCAGCAGATCGTCACGACACCGTTGTTGCTGAATACGGGTCATGGGATCGAAGCGACAACGATCAGGATGTCGGCACTGCACACGTCAAGCAGCGAAATGGAGTTCTGGCTCGCCGCGCATCGTGTCGATACGGCGGCCCTCGACCGGCTCGTCAGCGAGCATACGGTCGGCCAGGCTGAACGCCCGATGATCGAACCCGCACAGTTGAACGGCATGCTCAAGGGTTTCATGGACCTCGTGTTCGAGCACGAGGGCCGCTACTACGTCGCCGACTACAAGTCGAACTGGCTTGGCGCCGACGACGCGGCCTATACCGCGGAGCGAATCCGCGCGCAGATCCTGCGCTCGCGCTACGACCTGCAATACGTTTTGTATCTGCTTGCCTTGCACCGGCAACTGAAGGCGCGGTTGGCTGGCTACGACTACGACACGCACATCGGCGGCGCGGTGTATCTGTTCCTGCGCGGCCTGAATGCATCGACGCAAGGCATTTTTGCCGAGCGTCCGCCGCGCGAACTGATCGAGCGGCTCGACGAACTGTTCACGGGCGACGGCCAGTTCGCCGACCTGGAGGCTGCATGAGCACAGTAGTGTCTGAAACCTTCCTCCCGTTGGTGCGGGGCGCGGGAGATCGCGAGCAGATCGGGCGCCTGTTGCTGGAGTGGGTTGAGCATGGCTGGCTGCGCGAGGTCGATGCCGCGTTCGCCCGCTTTCTCGCTCGCGAAGTGCCGGATGCCCACGCACTACTGATTCTTGCCGCCGCGCTCGCGAGCCATCAGCTGGGGCGCGGCCATGCGTGCCTCGATCTTGTCGCGACGCTTCGCGATCCCGCCTTCGCGCTGTCGCTGCCGCCGGATGGCCTGGCCGCGCGTGCAGACGACGATGCTGGCGAGAGTGCTGCGCTGCCGTCGAAGGTATTGGCCGACGTCACGCTGGAGCGCTGGCTCGCGGCGCTCGCCAATGCCAGCCTGGTCGGCGACGCGCAGGGCAACACGCCGCTGGTGCTGGTCGGCACCCGGCTCTATCTGCGCCGCTACTGGCAGTACGAGCAGAACGTGTGCCGCGCAATCGGCCAACGTCTCGACGCATCGGTTCAACTGGAAAGCGCATTGGATGTCGGCAGCCTGCGCCATGCGCTCAACACGCTGTTTCCTAAGCAGGCAACGCAGGACGGCACGCGCGCCGACTGGCAGAAGCTTGCCTGCGCGCTCGCTGCGCGCAGCGCGTTCAGCATCGTCACGGGCGGACCGGGTACGGGCAAGACGACGACCGTCGTGAAGCTGCTCGCACTGTTGCAATCGCTGGCGCTGACGGGCGACGGGGGCAGGCCGCTGCGGATCCGGCTTGCCGCGCCGACGGGCAAGGCTGCGGCACGGCTTAACGAATCGATAGCGAATGCTGTCGAGCGTCTGCCGCTTGACGGCTTCGCCAACGGCGAAACGGTCCGCGCAGCGATCCCCGTCGCCGTCACCACGCTGCATCGACTGCTCGGCACGCGGCCCGACACGCGGCGCTTCCGTCATCACGCGGGCAATCCGCTCGCGCTCGACGTTCTGGTGATCGACGAAGGCTCGATGGTCGATCTGGAAATGATGAACGCGGTGCTCGATGCGCTGCCCGAACAGGCCCGTCTGATTCTGCTCGGCGACAAGGATCAGCTCGCGTCGGTGGAAGCGGGCGCCGTGCTCGGCGAACTGTGCCGCCGTGCCAGCGACGGATATTACACGCGCGCGACGCAGGCATGGCTGGAGCAGGCGACGGGCGAAACGATCGAGTCCCGCCTCGTCGACGACAGTGGCGGCGCGCTCGACCAGGCGATTGCAATGCTGCGCTTCAGCCATCGCTTTACGGCGGAGAGCGGCATTGGTCAACTGGCCGAGGCCGTCAACAGCGGCGAGCCGGGCAGGGTCGCGGATGTGTGGGCCAGCAATCACGCCGATCTTGCGCTGCTCGAAGGCACGGATAAAGGCGACGCGGCGTTCAAGGCGCTCATCGTGGACGGCGTCGCAAACGGCAACGGCAATGGCCGGGCGAACAGCGCGGCGACCGCGCGGCGCGGCTATCGGCATTACCTGCAAACGTTGCGTGACCAACAGCCGGTGCATGCATCGGCCCAGAGCGCATTCGATGCGTGGGCGAACGACGTGCTCGCCGCACACGGCGAGTTCCAGTTGTTGTGCGCGCTGCGGCGCGGCGCGTGGGGTGTCGAAGGATTGAACCGGCGTGTCGCGCGCATGCTTCAGGAAGAGCAACTGATCGCGGCAACGGGCGAATGGTATGTCGGCCGTCCCGTGCTCGTGACGCGCAACGACTATGAACTGGGCCTCATGAATGGCGACATCGGCATCACGCTCGCGCTGCCTGCGGCCGCCGACGGCTGGAATCTGCGTGTCGCTTTCGCGGCGGGTGACGGTTCGCAGCGTATCAAGTGGGTTTTGCCGAGCCGCTTGCAGGCGGTCGAAACGGTGTTCGCGCTGACCGTTCACAAGTCGCAGGGCTCCGAGTTCACGCATGCAGCGCTCGTACTGCCCGATACGATGAGCACAGTGTTGACGCGCGAACTCGTTTATACGGGCATTACACGCGCCCGGCGTTTCCTGACCGTTGCGAGCGCGGGTGGAAGATTGGTGATCGAACGTGCGGTGCGCGCACGGGTGCTGCGCGCGAGTGGTCTGTCGGCAGGTTTCGACGAAAGCTGATGGATCTGCGAGTCCCCGTTGCTGCATCGTGGGGCGGTGACCGGGACGCAATATGTCCCGCTCGCATGCGACGATCCGGGCCCTATCACACTGATTGCACTCACGCCATGCCACAACGCCTCGAGCACATCGACGCAATTGCGCGTCAGAAGCAGCGCGACACGCTGTTCGTCACGTTCTTCGACGATCCCGCAGGTACTCCGTCGCCGTACCCATGGGAATCGCATCCCGCGCGGGCTGCCATCGTCGGCTGGCTTGATGCGCGTGGTTACGCGTGGCAACCGTGCGGCGAAGTCGCGAACGAACGCATCATGAGGGGCTACCGGGGCTCGATCTATATCGACGTTGCATACGATCCCGGCGACGCGTCCTATCGCGCGCTCGAAGCATTTCTTGAACACCCGGACGGTTCGCTGCGCATGCCGCATATGCGCTTTCTCGTGCTCGACCTTGAGTATGCGCAGACTAACGCACATCACGATGAGCCCGGCTTCTGGGAACGCTGGGCCGAAGATTTCTGACGACGTGGGGACGCCGACCCCGATCGGCAGCACCGACATTCAACGCGCCGCTGGTCCCAACACGACGCCTCGCATCATGCGCACGTCCCTGCGCGATCTCAAGAAAACATCACACTCTGCCGATAAAGCCGAGACCTTCCATCTAAACAACGCTAACGTTCAATGTCCGACATCGATCGCGAAATCATGCGCGTCCTTCCCGACGCAGCCAATCATGGGGATTACCTCAGTACGCCGGATATCCACCGTCGTCTGATGAACACGGTGCAGAACATGCCATCGTCGAAGACGATTCACCGCCATTTGACAAGGCTCGAGGAAGACGGTCTCGTCGAGATGACCCTGCGCGGCACGGCTTCCATGTGGCGCAAGAAGGCCGGGGCAAGCGGCATGGCGGCGAAGGCGGGTGCGATGATGAACTTCGACGAGGCGCTTGCGTTGCAGACCCTCAGGCGATTCTCCGCGCGGCAGATACCGGAGCTGGTGGCCGAGTGGCTTACGCCGATGTTCGAGATCGCGGAAACGCGTCTGAAAAGGACCAATAGCGAAACCGAGCGCAAGTATTCGCGTTGGGCGAGCAAGGTCGCGGTGGAGAGCGGCGGCTTTGCACTGCACTATCCCGTGATCGATCGCGAGCAATTCTCGGAAGTCTCGCGGGCGCTGTTCGAAGAGCGGAAGCTGGAAATCGTCTACCGTCCGCGTCACAACACGGACAACGATCGTCCGAAAGTGGTTCTGCCGTTCGGCATCGTCGAAGTGGGCGGCCTCGTCTATCTGGTAGCAGGCACGGAAGGCAAGGCCAACCCGACGATGTACAGGCTCGATCGTCTGTCGAGCGCGAAAGCGATGCTGGAATCGTTTGCGTATCCCGCGTCGTTCTCGCTCGATGCCTATGTCCGCCAGGAGCGCAGCTTTGACTTCATGGTCGAGAAGGAAGTGCTGCTGAAGCTGAAGTTCGTCAGCGGGGCGGGCGAACATCTGCTCGAAGCGCCGATGTCGAAGGACCAGAGGAACACGCGCAAGGATGATGCCCTGCATGTGCAGGGCACGGTGATGCTGAGCCAGCGGCTGCGCTGGTGGCTGCGCTCGTTCGGGCCGAACGTCGAGGTGCTTGGCCCGGCGAGCCTGCGGGCCGAACTTGCCGCCGAAGCGGCCGAGCTTGCGAACATGTACGGCAAATAGCGGCAAACGGGAGACGCTGACATATGGCACGGATCTTCCCTGCTGGCTGGAACGACAGGATCGTGAGCGGCGCCGCGAAGCGTGAGATCGAAACGCTTGGTGTGCTGCATCGCGGCTTGCCCGATACGTACTCCGTTTATCATGGCGTGCACTGGACACAACTGTATAAAGGCTTTTCGATTTTCGGCGAGGCCGACTTCGTGGTTGTGAGCCCGTCCGGCCGCGTGCTCGTGATAGAGCAGAAGTCCGGTCCGCTCGAAGAGACGCCCGATGGGCTCGTCAAGCTGTACGCGGGCAAGAGCAAAAGCGTTCCCTCGCAGATTGCGCGAACCATCGGCGGAATGCACAAGCGCTTTACCAGGGCGTTCGGCGCGCAGACCTACAAGCTCGAAGAAATGTTGTACTGCCCGGACTATCGGGTGAAGGATTCCGCCATCGCCGGCGTCAATCCGGAACGTATCGTCGATGCCTCACGCAAGGAACGGCTGGTGCAGCTCATCGAGCGCATTCTGCCCGCCGACGAAGCGCCGCTGCCATGCCTCACCCGTATCCATGCGTTTCTCGCTGACGAGCTTTCGCTGACGCCCGACGTCCGCGCGATGATCGGCGAGGTCAACAGACACGTGACGCGTGTCGCGGGCGGTCTTGCTACGTGGGCGCGCTCGATCGAGTTCGAGCCGTTCAGGTTGCGTGTGAGAGGCACAGCGGGCTCGGGTAAAACGCAGCTTGCAATACGCGTGCTCGACGACGCCGTCGCGGCAAACAGGCGCGCGCTTTATCTGTGCTTCAACCGGCCGCTCGCGGACCATCTTCGGCGCATTGCGCCCGAAGGCGCAAGCGTGCTCACTTATCATCAGCTCTGCCAGCAGGCGGCGTCGCGCGTCGGTCAGCCTGTCGATTTCACCGACGAACATGTGTACGCGACCCTCGAGCGTGCCATGCTCGATGCGCCGCCGGACGACGCCGAATGCTTCGATACCGTGATCGTCGATGAAGGCCAGGATTTCCGCCAGGAATGGGTCGCGCCGATCGAGCGGTTGTTGCGCAAGAACGGCCGCCTCTGGTGGCTGGAAGACCCGATGCAGAAACTGTACTTCCACAAGAGCGTTGAATTGCCGGGCTGGGTGGAAGTACGCGCGATGGCCAACCATCGCAGCCCGCACGATGTGGTGCGCTTTCTGGACGCATTGTCGGGCGAGCCGATGTCGATTGAAGCGGCAGGGCCGTTCACGGAATCGGATGTCGGCCTGCTCACGTATGCGGACAACAACGCGCTCGAGGCAACCCGCACCGCGCTCGATCAGGCGAGCGCGGCGGGCTTCGCGCCCTCCGACATTGCGTTGCTGACGTTCAATGGCCGCGACAGATCGACGTTGTCGACGCTCGCCCACATCGGGCATCACGCGTTGCGCGGTTTCATGGGCGACTACGACGAGCATGGCGCGCCGCGCTATCGCGACGGCGAGATCACCATGGAAACGGTCTATCGTTTCAAAGGGCAGAGCGCGCCCTGCGTGATCCTGACGGAAGTCGACTTCGAACAGTTCGATGACAATGTGTTCCGGCGTCTGTTCGTCGGTGCGACGCGCGCGACGATGAAGCTGATCGTCGTCATGTCGGATCGCGCGGCGGCGCAGTTGATCGAGAGAATGCCGTAACGCGCGGCGCACCTTACTCGGCGTCGAGCAGTTGCGCGATCATGCGCAGAAGCTCGCGCCGCACCGCGCCTTGCGTCGACGAAGCCGCAATCAACCGGCCGAGCCGCGCAAGGGCCACCTGAGGCGACAACGCGCCCGCGAGCGCCCAATGACCGGAGCGCCGCTTCGGCAATTCCTCTTCACTACCCGTGAACAGGACCATTTCAGTGCGGCCCGCAGCGAATGACGCCAGCACGGCGCGACTGGCCTGGATGCTGTGCCAGCAGAACGCGTCATTCGCGCGGCGCGCGGGTTTGACCAGATGCACGACGACATCGGCATCCGTCTCACGCCGGACACGCGAGATCTTCCACGCAATCGCGCCATCCATATCGGGCAGTTCGCTTGCCCACGACTGAACTTCTGATTCATCGAATCCCCAAAGCCTCAATGCGACGCGCACCGTCTGTCCGTTCTCGCGTGCAGCGCGATGAAGGTCCGTGACGTTCGTGCGAGTCGTGTTCGTCGGCGTTGTCATAGGTGAGGAGCACTCCCAGTGGTTGCATGACCGTCATTGTGAAAGGACCTCGGGACAAACCTTGTCCAGAGCGATGCGACAGAGTGCAAGCGTATCGGGACACAGCTTGTCCCGTTCAGTTCCTATAGTTCGGCCGGGCCAAATGACTCGGACAAGAATGAGAATTGGATACGCGAGAGTTTCTACCGATGATCAAAACCTCGATCTGCAACTGGCAGCGCTAAAGAAAGCGGACTGCGACGACATCTTCACCGATCAGGGCGTATCGGGCGCAAGGTTCTCCCGTCCGGGCCTCGAACAGACGATGGGGGCGCTATCGAAGGGCGATACCCTCGTGGTGTGGCGTCTGGACCGGCTTGGACGCTCGCTCACGAAGCTCGTCGAACTCGTCGATGCACTCGGCGCGAGGGGCGTTCAGTTCGTCTCGCTGACCGAGTGCATCGACACCACATCGCCCGGCGGCACGTTTCTCTTTCACATCATGGCCGCGCTGGCCCAGTTCGAGCGCTCGCTGATCGGCGAACGGACCCGCGCCGGCATGGTTGCCGCGAAAGCACGCGGGCAGCACGTCGGCAGGCGACGCGCGATGACGCAAAGCGAGTGCGTCGAAGCACAACAGTTGCTCGCGCTGCAATCGTCGCAGGCCGTCGCGCAACGTTTCGACGTGCATCCGCGCACCTTGCTGCGCAGCTTGCGCCGATACGGCATCGAGACGCAGCGGACGGTTTGAAGCACGCTTCGTGGTATCAGAGGCCAGCAGAGTCCGCGTGAGTGACGGCGTGACGCAGCACACGTTGAATCGTGCGCGGGTGAACGTTGAACTTCGCAGCCAGTTCAACGATGGAAATCGTTTCCGATAGCACGAGCGCCTCGGCGCATTGCGCCTCTGTCATCGAGGCATGCCGCCCGATTCGTCTGCCTCGCTCTCGTGCGGCCTTCATGCCGCTGCGCGTGCGTTCGCTGATCAAGGTTCTTTCGAACTGCGCCAATGCCGCCATCATGTGAAAGATGAAGGTGCCGCTGCAGGAAGTCGTATCGATCGACTCCGTCAGAGACTGGAAGCGGATGCCCCTTGATTCCAGTGTTTCGATCAACTCGACGAGCTTCGTCAGTGAGCGTCCAAGCCGGTCCAGACGCCACACCACGAGTGTATCGCCGGGCTCGAGTTGCGTCAGCGTGTCATCCAGTCCGGGGCGGCGGAATATCGAACCGGATACGCCGTGATCGTGAAAGAGCCGTTCACAACCGGCTGTCTTCAACGCGGATACCTGCAGATCAAGGTTCTGTTCTTCAGTCGAAACGCGCGCGTAACCGATCTTCATTGTCGTGCCTCACCTGAACGCATTGTTTTGCCGCATGCCCGGCAATCGAGGGCTCTTCATGTATTGACACAAAGGTTCCCTTGTGTCACGATCCATCATAGTTCACCGCTTTAAAAAAACCAGAGAGAAAACATGAACCTGCTGTGTCCGCTGACACGGCTTTTCGCTGCGACAAAAGGGAACCCTTTTGTACCTCGCTGCGAGGGCCTTCGGCGAAACGGCGGGATGGGTTCGGCGCAATGAGTCATCGCAGGCTACATGGATTGAAGCCCGAACTCGAAACGTTGCTCAAACGCTTCGGTGTCGGACAGATTACGCGCAGCGGCAAACGGGTTTTGTGCATTGTCGCCAGCATCGTCAACCTTCCTCAGATCGAGCATGCATGCGGCGCACGGTTCATGTTGAACATGCGTCAGGTGCTGCGCGAACGCGCGCGCGAGTTGTGCCGCGAGCATGCGGGGACGGTCGCGATGAGCGGCGAACATATGCTGTTCGTGTTCGATGCGCTCCCGCACGCGTGCCGCGCTCGCAGTGATATGGACATGCTGCCCGCCCATCTGCTGGATAGCATTCTTACGCGCCTGTCCGAACGTCCCGTGCGATTCGGCGCGGCTGTCGCGTTTCCTCTGATGCAAGCCAGCATCGCCCGATTCGACGACGAGCCCTTCGACATCACATCGGTCAATTCCGGGTTGTCCGTCGACATAGCGGCAGGCGGCTCGCAAGCACAGTTCGCGCTGGACACCCGCGTCGCGGAGTCAGTGTTCGGCGCGATGCATGACCGCCTGCTCGATTTCGACCTGGAGCGTATCTGCGACGCCAGGGAACCGGCGGCGACACTCTATCTCGAAGCGCTGTTATGCAAGAAGGGCGATGCGTTGCGCGAGCGTCATCGGATCGGCTCGGACGTGTGTGCGCTGGAACGTCTGGGCGTCGTGCGCCGCCTCGACAGATGGGGCGTGGGCGCGATCATCGACAGACTGAGGTCGAATCCGGACGCATGTCTTGGCTGCAATGTATCGGCGCGCAGCGCAGTCGTCGACGGCTGGTGGGCGCTCGTGTTCGCGACGCTCGCCTGCGAGCCCGATGTCGCGTCGCGGCTGACTGTCGAGATCACCGAAACATTTCCTCTTGCCCATCTGGACGCGACGCGCGAGTTCGTCGCTGCGCTCAGGTCCCTGGGTTGCCGGGTGGCACTCGATGACGTAGGTCACGATTTTGGCAGCCTGCGCAACCTCATCACACTCGGTGCGGACATCGTCAAGCTGGATCGCGCGCTTGTGGCCGCATGCCGCGACGACGGGCCGGCGGTTGCGCGCTTCGCGCAACTCATCGAACTGGCGAAAGTTTGTGTGAGTTCGATCATCGTTGAAGGAATCGAAACCCGACGCGACGCACAGATTGCTTGTGCAAGCGGCGCCACGGGCCTGCAAGGCTATCTGTATTCCTTCGCTGCCAACTGACTGTCGAGCCAATTGTGCATGCGTTGGCATGCGCCAACGCATGCAACGAACAATCTCGCACTTGTTGGCTATGGAGACATGATTTGTCCCAAGCGCGACCCAGAATGCAACTACACAACAGACAGCTCTGGACATGAACTGTCCAGACAGATACCTACAGTACGTTGGGTCATTTGAGAACAATTAAAAGCAGCAGGCGAATAAACCGGTGCATCGATCAATGAACTTCAAGCGTTTTCAAAACACTATTGTTTCCACATATCGAATCACGATGGCGGCGATTCTTCTCCTGATCGTCGTCGGCGTGATGTCGTATCTGTTTCTGATGGGCTTTTACGCCGTCAACCGCAACTGGTCGGCGCCGATTGTGCTCTCTCCGACGCAAGAGAAAGTTCTGGCGTATCAACCGCAGGTCTCGGCGCTCGAAGCTGCGTTGCTAAAGAACCGCGTCGATCTCGCTACGGCGACTGAAAAGTTCCGCGTCATCAATGAGCAGATGGTCGATACGCGTGCGCTGATCGAGCGGTTCGATACGGCTGCGCATAGCGAGTCGCATGCGCTCGCGCTGACGGAGGCCGATATCCGTTCCGCGCTCGGCAGAAAGCGGCTCGACTCCGTGCAAACGGAGAAGGCCGCATCCGCTGCGAAACCAATGCTGGCTTCCGTCGATACCGATCTTGCAGCCGGGCTGATTACCAAAGATCAGGCCATGTCGCGGCGCCTCAACATCCAGTCGGCGATGAACGCGATCACCGATTCGCACATCAGCGAAATCACATTGCGTGAACAGGCTCGAGCCGCGGCGGCTGCAAGCCGCACGCTCGGCGGCGGACAGGCCGCTTCGTTGACCGCATTGCAGTCGCTGACCAACGAGGCACAATTGCGCATGACCCTCGCACAGGCGACGGTCGATGCTGAAACGGCGCGGCAATCGATCGACCAGTTGCGTGCAACTGTCGCGAATGCCGAGCGTGTGTTGAGTGTCGCTAAACGTTCACCCTATTACCTCGCGTTGTCGCACAGCGTTCCTGTCGTGTTCGTCCAGTACGACAACCTCACCAACGCAACGCAGGGTGCTCCCGTTTTCGACTGCTATCTGCAGGTGATCGCATGCCGGAAGGTCGGCACCGTCGAGCATGTGTACGACGCGGAAGAGTATGCACGGCAACCGCTCTTCAAGACCGATATCAAGGGACGATTTGCGCGCGTGTCGTTTTCTGTCAAATCCGCCGAACAGTCGCCCGTTGTCTTTATCGGGCATAAGCCGCTGCTTTTCTAGGCGGCAACATGGGAAGTCCAGAACGTCTATCGGGAAACGTGAATAACAACATAGCGGAATTGATGTCCACCAAATTGAAGAGAACGCTTGTCTTTCTGCTTCTCTGTGCGTGGGGCACAGCAGGTGCGCAGACGTCGGCCGATGCTGAAAAGCAGGCGTATTGCCAGTACGTGCAGGATCAGGCCGACGCCGAACGCACGCTCGACACGGGAATCGAGGGCTTTGGCCGTTTCGGGCAATCGGACTCGAACCCCGAACTCAAGCAGGTCGTGGTCGGCCTGTCAAAGAGCTTGTCGCGGCATTTGCAGGGTATCTCGGCGTCGCGCGCCGCGCAGCTCGAATGCGAGTTGTACAGCCGCACGCTGAGTGTCGACCGCTTTGTCAAATATGGCATGCCGTCCATCGACCGGAAGATCGCCGTCCAGCAGGCGGCCGACCTGAAGGACGTGCTCGACATTCTCGACGAGGAGATCGCAGCGGCGGACAAACGGCTGCGTACGGGTAATGGCACGCTGTCCGATCTGCTAACGCTCAGGCAACAGCGCGAGCAGATGAGCACGCAGTATGTCGCGGCAAAAATCGAAAGCACATCCGCGCAGGTACCGGACGTGCCGCAAGTCGATCTGAAGCAGGCGCTGGCCCAGATCGACGAGACGACGCTGGATCTTCAGGATGAACTGAACCACAAGCAGAAGTTGCAAGCTTGGGATGTCGCGCTGGTCGGCGGCATGCAGAAGCCGATTTCGGGTACTGCCGTGAATACGTCGACGGGATACCGGCCGTTCGTGTCCGTCACCTTCACCTACAACTTCAACGCGGTGTCGTACGGACACAAGCTCGACAACGCAACCCGTTCGCTGATAACGATGCGGCGTCAACTGAACGACGAACTCGCGCAGAAGGTAGACGGATTGCAAAAGAGTATGGCCGAGCGTTTGAACGTGCAGAAGGAAAGCCTTCCGCAACTGCTCGACGAGCAAAGCCGCCTGAGCGGCGAGTACGAAAGGCTGCGCACGCTGGATTCACCGGAAGCGCTACGAATGAATTCGCAGATACGCGTCAGTCTCGCGATGACCGCGATGAAGGTGCATCTCGCACGCTTGCAAATCACGTTACTTTCTCAGAGCTATGCGCAAGATCAATAAGATTCTGGTGGTTGGACTAGGTTATGTGGGATGCCCGCTCGCGTTTGAACTCGCGAAGCATTTCTGCGTGACGGGCTACGATATCAACGCGAGCCGTATCGATGAATTGATCGTGGGTCATGACAGGACGGGCGAACTCGCCGTCTCCGATCTGCAATCCGCTGGTTTGTCGCTCACGAGCGACGCACACGCAGCGATGCGCGACGCCGATCTCATCATTGTAACCGTGCCGACGCCCGTCACGGACGCGAACGTGCCCGACCTCGGGCCCGTGATCGGTGCGACGAGAACGATCGCACGCCATCTGAAAGCAGGAGCGACTGTGATCTACGAGAGCACCGTGTATCCGGGCGTGACGGAAGACATTTGCGTACCACTGCTCGAACAACGCGACGACCACACGGGCGAGCGCCGCTTGCAGCACGGCGCGGATTTCTGGGTCGCCTATTCGCCGGAGCGCATCAATCCCGGCGACCGCATTCATACGCTCACGTCGACCACCAAGATCGTGTCCGGCGATACGCCCGAGACGCTCGAACTGGTAGACAGCATCTACTCGAAGATCACGACGACCTACCGCGCGGCGAGCATCAAGGTCGCGGAAGCGGCCAAGGTCATCGAGAACACGCAGCGGGACGTGAACATCGCGCTGATGAACGAGCTGTCGCAGATCTTTTCGCGGCTCGATATCGACACGCACGATGCAATCGATGCTGCCGCGTCGAAGTGGAATTTTCACCGCTATGTGCCGGGCTTTGTTGGCGGGCACTGCATTTCCGTCGATCCGTACTATCTGACGCACCGGTCTGCGCAGGTCGGCTACATCCCCTCGCTGATTCTTGCAGCACGGGAAGTGAACGACAAGATGCCTGGCCTGCTCGCGGAAAAGACGCTCAAGGCGATGCGCCATCGGGGCTTGCCGCTCGATTCGAGAATCACGGTGCTGGGCATTACGTTCAAGGAGAACGTGCCTGACATTCGCAACTCGAAGGCCGTGGGGCTCGTGCGCGAGTTCATGAGCTGGGGTATCGACGTGCAGGTCATCGATCCGCATGCCGACCCGAAGGAGGTCGAGCGGGAATACGGCATCAGGCTCACGAGCTACGAGCGGCGCGAGCCGGCGCGTGCGGTCGTGTTGGCCGTTGCACACAGCGAATTTGTCGAGGGTGGATGGAATATGATCCTCAAGCACATTCATCCGCGCCAGGGTGCGGTCGTGACGGACGTGAAAGGCGTACTGGCGCGCGGTGAAGAGCCGCACAACGTGACGTTGGTGCGGGCGTGATTTCCGCGAGGTACGTTCAATGAGGACATTGTTGTGCGGGGCGCTCGTGCTGTGGTGGTTGAGCACAGCGTCGGCGGTGGAAATCGAATGGGCTGGCACTGGGTGGAACATCCGGTCCGGAGCGGGCAAGCCGTGCGCGTCGAACCGCTGGAACGAGCACGGCGCATGGGTCGATGTGGATGGCTGGCTGCATCTGAAGCTCGCTCGCATAGCGGACAGCCAGTTTGCCTGCGTCGAACTGGAGTCGATCAGGCGGTTCGGGTTTGGCCGGTATGTCTTCGAGATTCGCGGGCCGATCGGCGAGGTCGATCCCGATGTCGTGCTCGGCATGTTCATGTATCCGCCTGCCGACGTCGGACCCGATGGCACGAATGAGATCGACATCGAGATCGCGCGCTGGGGCGATGCGAACGCGCCGCAGATCAATTACACGGTGTGGACTCGCAGCCGGGCCGGCAAGCGTCACACGGCGTTTGACGTACCTGCGGACACCTCGCAATCCACCTTTGGGTTGAATTGGCAACGCGACATGGTGAGCTGGTTGTCGCCGTTGCAAGGCAGCCAGCCGGTGATCTTTCAAGGCGACATCGCCGATCAGCCGCAAAAGCTGATAGTCAATCTTTGGCTATTCAAACGGCCTGCGCCGCGCAACGGTCGAGAGGTCGAATTCATGATCAAGTCTTTGGGGACGTTGTGATCGATATGTTTGTTCAATTGATTTTCGCGCTGCCGCTCATGGTGATGGTGATGAATTTCGGCGTCACGCTGATGTTGCGATTCGGCGCGAAGTCGACCTTTCTCACGAAGAACCATGCGTTGCAGCCGCGCGTGAGTGTGCTTCTGCCATGCTTCAATGAAGGCGAGCATGTGTTTCGCACGATCGAAAGTATTCTCGCGAGCGATTATCCGATGGAGAAAGTCGAGGTGATCGCCGTGGACGACTGTTCCGCCGACGATACGTACGAGTGGATCGAGCGCGCCGCGATCCGCTGGACCAACGTGCGTGCATTTCGCAACCCGGTGAACTCGGGCAAGCACCAGACCTTGTCGCATGCGCTATCGCATTCGTCGGGCGAAATACTTATTTGCATCGACTCCGATTGCCTGTTCGACAAATGCGCGATTGCAGAACTGACGGCATGCTTCGTCGACGAGACGATCGGTGCAGTGGGAGGTCGCGTCGGCATCAGCAATGCGCGCGAGAACGTGCTCACCCAATGCCAGACAGTCGTCTACTACTACAGCTTTCAGATCATGAAGATGCTGCAGAACTGGACGCGGAATGTGATCTGTATTTCCGGGTGTCTGTTTGCGGTGCGGCGCGAGCATTTCGAAACGATCGAGGAACAGGTGAAGCATCGCAACTGGTTCGGTGTCGGCGTGCGTGATGGCGAGGATCGCTATATGACGCATCTGCTGTTGCTGAAGGGCCTGAAAACCTACATCAACATCGATGCGCAATGCTGGACGGCAGCACCGAACAATTTCAGACAACTGTTCATGCAGCAGCTTCGCTGGCGGCGCAGCGGTTTGCGCGATCTTTTCTGGACACTGCGCACGTTCGACACGAACCTGAAGGTGCTGCATCCGTTGACGGTGGTGAATCTGCTGATCCCGGGTGCGCTGCAAGTGCTTTGGCCAGCCATGTGCATTTATGGACTGGCGTCGGGTTGGCTCGCCGAGCATCTGTTGCAGGACATGCAACTCTATTTCGGGGTTTGGGTCGTCGTCGGCATGCTCTACAACCTGTATGTGCGCTGGCACAACCCGGAGCAGAAGGTGAACCCGTTGCTCGTCGGCGCGCTGGGGATGTGGTTTATCGCGGACTCATTTGTGATTACGCTGGTCGCGCTGTGTACTTTCGATGTGGGTGAATGGGGAACGCGGGGTAGTTCGTCGAAGAAGGCTTGACGGGACGCGATACGTCGGGTGAAGCTATCCCCGCGGTTTCGAACATGGTGCGGGGATTCGCGGATGAGTCGAGGTTCTTGTTGGTTCCGTTACGCCGAGTGCATCGCAGCCATTTGAAGCAGATGCGCGCCGAGGTAGAGCAGCATTCCGATGAATCCGCCGACTATCGTTCCGTTGATGCGGATGTACTGAAGGTCCTTGCCGATGTTCAGCTCGATTTGATGCGACATTTCGCGCGTATCCCAGTTCTTCACCGTGTCGCTGATGTGTCGCGTCAGAAACCCGGCAAGCTCGGGCACCATCGATTCCGCCGATTTGATCATATGGGCGTTGAGCGATTCGCGTAGCTCGGCGTTGGCGGTCAGTTCAGCGCCAAGCCATTCGCCCATCGAGGCGATTTTCGCGTGCATCAGTGAGTGCGGATTCGACACATCGGTCTTTATCCACGTGCGCATCGCGGTCCATAAGTCCTTGATGTAAGCGCTGACCACTTCACCATCGCGCAAATGGCGTTTGAGTTCGTCGCCCTTTTCGAGGAAGCTGCGATCGTTCTTCAACTTGACGATCAATGCCTGTACGGTCTGATCGAACTCTTTTCGCAGCGTGTGATCGCGATCCTCGGTCACATTCGTGAGAATCCTGTTGACGCCGCCGCGAATCATGTTCGCGGCGCCGTTACCGATTGCAACGGTAGGGAGGATCTTCTCAAATGCCGAATACTCTTCCTTGATCCAGTCCACGACCTGCTGTGCGATGAACTCGCGGGTTTCCTCTTTTTCGAACAATGCGACGATCTGTGCAATGCCTTCGTCGAGCAATTCCTGATGCCGGCCGTCTTTAGTCAGTGTGTCGAGGATCACGCCCGCAGACTTCGAAACGTCTATCTTGTCGAAAACGGTGTGCAGCGCGTCCTTCAAAAGAGCCTGGATGCGTGCGTCGTCCGCTGCATCCAGCATGCCGTTTATCGCCTTGACCATATAGTCGCCGAAGCGGTTCGCGTTGCCGGGCGACTGCAGCCACATCGTCAGATTGCGCGCGGGATCGTGCCTGGTGATGAGCCCGACAATCGACCTGGCGTCGAGAAATTTCTCCTTGACGAACTCGGCGAGATTTTCGGCAATGCGATTTTTGTTCTTCGGGATGATTTCCGTATGGGATGAAACGACGGGAATCGGCACGCGCCTGAATAGCGCGACTACCGCGAACCAGTCGGCGAGCGCGCCGACCATTGCGGCTTCCGCAACCGACTTCACGCCATCCACCCAGAAGCCGTGTTGCATGAAGGCCGTCGTAAGGAACACGACAAATGCAACGATCAATAACGCGAGTGCCTTGTCCTTGTTACGCTTGAGTTCAGTTTCTTTGTCCATTTCGCTTGATCTGGTAAATCGCTCCGCATGCGGCGGAAACCATGACATCGCTACTGTGCGAATCGCACTTCCACGCGGCGGTTTTTTGCATCGGCGGGATCGATGCCGGGAAGTGGATGCGAATCGCCGAAACCGGCCACGACGACCCTCCGCGCCACTTCTTCCGACATGTGCCCGATCAGCAGCCGGCGCGCTTCGCGTGCTCGCGCCGCGGACAGTGTGTAGTTGTCGTCGTATACGGTGCAGAAGCGCGCAAAGTCGGTCACGGGGTTTTCCACCGGCACGCTGTCCGTGTAGCCTTCGACGTAGATCTGTCCCCCGCCCGTTTCCGCCAGATATCGGGAAATCTCGGGCTCAACGCTTTCGAACGCCGCGCGCGCCTGCGCCGTGACGCACGCACTGCCGCGAGCGAAGACGTTATCTTTCAGCGTGACCTTACCCGCCAGCATGTCGAACGACACGAGACCGTCCGCGCCCTGATTCGCGAACGACTGGCGGATATCGGCGAGCATCGCCTCGACCCGCCTACGCTGTGCGGCTTCTCCCTTGTTCGCTTCTTCCTTGTGCCTGAATGCCGCGAACTGGTTCTGCAGGATGGCAACGACAAGGAGCAGCATGACGACGGCGAGCGTGCCCGCCATCAGGTCGGCGATCGATACCCATTCATTCTGCTTTTCTTTCATCGGTTAGGCTCCTCGTTCTCGTTACTGGAACGAGTCTTCGGCCAATGCATCGCCCGACCGCTTCTTGATCGCGTCGAGAAGATCGACGATCTGCTGGAGTTGCAGCCGGCTTTGCTCATCGGCTGCCGCGCGTAGGTCGACGAGGCGGTTGGCAGCCTTCAACAGTTCCTTATCGTGACTGTGATCGATCAACGCGCGCGCTGCGGGCGCAAGCATCGAAACGGCGGCATTGAGATTCGCCGACACTTCCTTGCTGTCCGTCATCGTGTCGATGCTGGCTTCCGCGAGCGCCTTGCATGCGGCGCCGACGCTTTCCATCTTCAGGCCTGCCTTTCCAACGCTCGACAATCCGAGTGAGATCTCGGTGGTGACTTTGTCGATCAGCTGGTTCATCTCTGCAGTCGTCTTCTGGATGCTCGTGCTGCAAGTGGTGAATTCGGCAATTGCGTCGTTCTGGTTCGCGGTGGCGTCCGCCATCGTTTCCTCGATCTTGCCCATCGTGTCCGCAACGCTCGCATTCAGCTTGTCGACGGCATCGCCGATATTAGCCGTGGTTTGCGTCAGTTGCTGCGCCATCGTGTCGAGGTTGCGTTCGAAGTTCTGGTTCATCCCTTCGATGCTTTGCGTCAGTTTCGATTCGAGCTTGCCGAGCACGTCGCTGACGCCTTGCCGGAACGCCACGACGCCATTGCCGAGCTGCGTGGCAGCTCGCGCCACCTCCGTCGCGCCGCTCGACATCCTGTCACCTGCGTCGCGCATGCTTTCGATGTTCGCCGCGTTGGCGTCGATGAAGCGCTCGATCGCGGTGCGCGTCTGACGCGTGTCGTCGCCGAGCGTGCGCAAGACGTCAAGCTGCGAAACCGTCGACTCTGCCGTGCGCGCCGACGACCCCGCGAGTTCGGTCAGCACGGCCAGCAGCTTTCGCTGATCATCGCCCTGCTGCTGCGCCTGATCGCGCATGGCATCCGTCATTCGCACGCCGAGCGCGTCGATCGACTCGATCAGTTGAGTGCGCGCATGCTGCTGTTCGTCGGTGCGCTTTTCGCGCTCGACCGAGAGCGCCGCGCCGACCTTCCGAATACACCATTGCAGGCGTTTCTCGTCATCCTGCCGGAGCGCGTAGGTTGCTTTCAGGAACAGGAAGAGGATGATGCCCCACGTCGATGTCTTGAACTTCGTACCGAGCCCTTCCATCATTGGCGTGAGTTGCTGCATCGTATTGCCGAGCGCGGTGCTGTCGTTGGCCGGATGAGCGAGCACGGCAGCCGCGCTGTTCAGTGCAACACCGAGGCCAAGGAATGTGCCGAGCAAACCGATCGTCAACAAAATGCCGGGCATGTTTTCAGCGAGCTTTTCGGCACGCGATGCGACGACATCGGCGACTTCGTGCACTGAACCCTGGTCGGAATCCAGATGACCGCTGTCGGCACGGCTTTTCCATTTGCGTTCCCACGCTGCCGGCCTGGCATAAACAGCAAGCGCGATCAACGTCCATGCCGTGAGAGCGACCATGATTGCGGCGAACACGGCCTGGATGGAATGCAGATCCGGGCTCAGGAATAAAAGAATTTCGTCAAGCGACATCAGACTGTTACCTCGATTAGTTGCGCTGCGCGCGCTCGGCTGGCGGCTTCGAAAATGTTCGAGAAGGCGACGACGAGCGACTTCTCTTCTTCATTCAGATCCGCCCACGGCCGATGCTGCTGCAGGCATTCGATGATGATTTCGCCAACTTCGGCGCTGCGCTCCGCGACATAGACGAGGTCCTCCCGTTCGATCGTCGCTTCGTCCTTTTCCAGTATCTGGAGAAAGCCTTCGGCCGCCTGGAGGAAAACCTTCGACTCCGCGTTGCGCGCGCGCTGTTCCTTTACCTCATTCGCGAGCTTGTCGAGTGCGGCGCGCTTCTCGTCTAGCGTCGCGGCTTCCGCCTCGCTCAGACGGCCGCTCTTGTGACGGCGAGCCATCCGCGTGACGTCGATGTCGAGTTCGATGAATTCCGCTTCGCGCTTCTTCTGCGCCGCTTCGCGCGCCTGATGTTCGCCGACCCACGCGATGATCATTTCTTCGAAAACGAACGGCTGCAAAGCCTTGCCGAACCGCGCTTCCACGATCTTGTCCAGACGCTGTGTATCCGCGTCCGTCAAGGTGGGCGTATCCGCGAGCAGAGCGCTCGCAATCTTCACGAGGAAAATGTCATCTGGCGTGACTTCTTCAACGGATTGCGCGGAACGCAATGTCTGCTCCGCGTTTTCGAGCAGCTTCTGCGCGGCCCTCAGGCGCAGATAGTGCTCGAAACCGGGAATGCTGTCGGCCTCGAGCATGTCGTCTATGCGACGGCGAATTTCGATCGACTGAATCAGGAAGCCCACCACTTCTACCGAGTGGCGGTGCTCCGCGCCTGCTTTTTCCGCGGCTTCTTCGACGGCTTTTCGGTGCTTTTCTGCTTCCGCCAATTCCGCATCGGTGATGCGCTTCTTCAGGTCGCGCGCAGCCGAGATCGCCCACGCAATCGCGGCGTCGAGCCGTTCGGCGAGTTTGGATTGATCGAAGGCGACAAGCGCGTCGAGCGCCCGGCCGAATACGGTGAGAGCCTTGCTGATCAACGGATAGGCGGCCGTTGCTTTTGCCGCTGCCTTCGCCAGCATGCTTGCCGTAGCCAGATAAGGCTTGACCGTTTTCCAGACCTCCTTGACCTTGCCGACGAGTGCTTCTGCTTCGTCAGCCATGAAGCTGAAAACCCTCCCCGCGATCTGTTTACCCTTGCTCACGATTGCGCCGATACCGGAGGAAACCCTCTGACGACCGACGACAGACCGCTTTTCAACGTCGAACCCAAACTCGATAACCAACCCATTTGATGACCCTCTTGTTTTTTAATATCAGGAATCGATGCCAAGCAGCTTGCGTGTGGCCGCATGGCCAGTCTCGTCGGCCCTGACGGGACTGGCGACATCGCGGCGGGCGTTCATGACCTCCGCGATGGCTTCATCGAGATGTTGAATGCTCAATTGCGCCGATGTGTTCGACGCGCGTGCCGCGAGCAACGCCTTGGGTAGCGCGAGGCGCATGCAGGTTCGAATTTCTCGCCCCGAGAGGCTCGCCGAGCGCGCGGCGGCGGCGGCCACCAGCGAGTCGCGCTCGCCCACCAGCGGAATGCGCTCGACGAGCATGCGCGACCAGATGCCGGCGCGCGCCTTTTCGTCAGGCAGGTCGAAGCGCACGTGGTGCGTGATCCTGCTGCGGAACGCCTCGTCGTAGTTGCGTGCGAAGTTGGTTGCGAATATGACGATGCCGTCGAATCGTTCGAGTTCGATCAGCAATGTCGAGCGCATCGCATTGACTTCGTTGTCGATGCCTTGCGTGACTGACGAGAGCCGCTTGCCGAGCAGCGTATCGGCTTCGTCGAAGAAAAGCACCGCGTCGGCTTCGTAGGCGGCGCTGAACGCGGCCTGCAGGTTTTTGGCGGTCTCGCCCATGTACTTGCTTTCGAGTTCTGCAATGCTGATATGAACGATCGGCATGTGCAGGCTTCCGGCAAACGCTTCGGCTGCGAGCGTCTTGCCCGTGCCGGGCGGTCCATAGAAATTGAGAATCGTGCTGCGCCCCATCGGATCGACGGCGGAAAAGCCCCAGTCGACATAAATCTGACGATGGAAGTCGATCTTCGCGATGCACTCGTCGAGTTGCAGACGGGTGCTTTCAGGAAGCACGACATCGCGCGTAAGTTCAAAGCGGGGATCTTTTATCTGAAATCTGCCCGCTTCTTCCTGTCGCGACGAACGGGTCAGCGGTGTGGTCGTGCCTGCCGGTTCTGCCTTGTTCAAATTGTCCTCCCCGACGTCAAGGAGCGTCGTTGCTTGGAAATGGGAAATGAAAAAGCCGATTTTCCGCTGCCAAGCGGACATGTGATGTCCATACTTCTCACGTATTGCATGAATGCACCGATCCGTAATGCTCAAGCCAAGGTTTCCGTCTGCGCTGTGTAACGGCAAACAATTGGTAAACTTGAATGGATCTATGTCCGAATGCCGATTTATTCGATTGGAATCATCTAGTTTCCGGAATGCAGGCGAGGCAAACGATCGCGAGCGAAGGATTTCATTCCCACTGAGAACGTTTCGCAGCAGTCGGCTGGATAATTCGGCCTTAAACCGGTCGGTGTCGGTGCGCGAGCAAAAAACAGCAAAAGCATCTGTGCAGTTGACGTTAAAGAAACCTGCACGAGCGCCGTTAGATATTGATGACGCAACGCGCGTCTGATCGCGCTGTCTTGTCGGTGATCGGACCGTTTGAAGGAACTACACGAAGCGCGAGCATCTTTAGAGACAGGAAAATAAATGGGCATTAAGTATCGTCAGGACGAGAATCTCGCCTTCCTCCCGTTTTGCACGGAAGATGAACTCAAGGTATTGGCACGCTATCTCACGCACGACAAGGACGGCACGCAGCGCATTACCAGCGAACTGCTGGAAAGCGACGAGTTCAAGCGGTTGAAGGGGCAGCCGGACCAATGCCGCCGGAGTTGGCAGTTGATCGCAGGCGAATTGCAGCATTTCGGCGGCGATACGATCGTGAATCTGGTGCGTAGTGGCGGCGTTCTGTATCAGGAGATCCTGACTGACGTATGCGGACGCATGAAAGTCAAGTTCAACAAGAAGAGTTCCGCATACGACATCGAAAACGCATTGCTTGAAAAGCTGGTTGCGGATTCGTGGGAAAAGATGGGCACGCAACAACGGGCCGCACTGCTCGATAGCGTCGGTCTCGACGAAAAGTTGAGTTCGGCTGCGGGGTTGGTGGCGTTGCAGGCGTTGCTTCAGACGGGACGTTTTGCTTCCTTCCAGATTTCCGCAATCGTTGCGGGCGTAATCGCCGACATGTTTGTAGGTAACTCGCTTGCGGTGGTGGCGGGCGGCGGCCTGGGCCGCGTCGCGGGATTCGCGGCGGGACCCTTCGGCATCGCGATCTCCGCTGCGTTGATGGTGCCCGCCATCAGCGGCGTGGCATACCGCGTCACGGTTCCGGCCGTCATCCAGGTCGCCTATATGCGACGCGCGTGCGAAAAACGACAAGAGTTCTGAGGCGAGGATTGCGATGCTTCAAGAGAAAGTGTGGGTGGTGGACGAGGCCAAACTGTCTGAGAAACTCGTCAAAGCGCTGGAGCAGGGCAAGGCCGTGATCCATGACGGCGTTGCGTACTGGGCGGAGGGAAGTGGCAACTCGGGGATCATCCAGCACCTGCCGTTCAAGGAAACGTCGATCAAGGGCGTCGAGGAAGCGATCAAGCTGGCGCAGGCGACGACGGTAATCGTGAGCGCCGTATCGACGGGACTCATTCTGGGGGCGATCGTCGTCCAGACGCGTTACCTGGCCGCAAAACTGGACGCCATTCAGCGAGACGTCAAGAAGATCAACCGCGAACTGGAGGCGCAGAACGTCGTCACCTACATGCAGGTGATCGCGGAGTACTTTGGGCAGGTCGGCTACGCGCAGACGCTGCTCTCCGACCGAACGCTGGCTGATGAAATCCGCGAAGCTGCGATTCAGCTGTCGACCATGCTGGGCGCCACCCGCAACAAACTGCTGGTGCTGATTCGCGACATCCTTGACTTCGCTGCTACGTCAAATACTGTGAGCCCGGAGCACTTCAAGTTGATCGTGAACTTCGTCGGTGCGTCGCTTCACGCGATGCCATCGGGAGTCTATCTGGAATATCTGCTCAATGCTCGTGCCGGTAAGCTCCGTCTCGCCGAGAAGGTGCTCACGGATGGCTCTGACCAGTTCAAGGCGGCTCGGGAACAGTACCGGAGCTTCATGAATGGCCTGCACAAGTCGATGGTTCAGGGCAAGATCGGCAGTCGTGCTGGCGCTTACGCGGAACTTGCGCCGCAAGCAAAAATGCTTCTTGAGAACGATGAAGGAGCGATGCTACTGACGTTGCCGACCGCACGCGTGGCGATTGCGGCGTGAGCCGCCGTGAATGCGGACAGACGGGCATCACGTAAGCGATGTGCCGGCATTTCTTGAAGTGTCGGCTCTACTTTGATAACAAGGGGCGTAACGCCTCCTCTAAACGATAAATCCAGACACACTCTGCCTCAAGCAATTGACGATGAGGCGGAGTCACTGGAACTGCACGCATGAAGCAAGATATCGATAAAACAGTTCTGCCGGTGCGCACCCTGCTTGGCCTCGAGCGAATCTCGATCCCCCGTTATCAGCGCCCGTACAAATGGGGTCTAAAGAATGTCAGCGACCTCTTCCTGGATATAGGGAGCCACCTCGACAAGTCTGCATACCGTTTGGGGACGGTGGTTTTTCACCGGCGCGGTGATGACACGACGGAGTGCCTCGATATCGTGGACGGCCAGCAGCGCACGCTGACTCTCCTCTTGGCGGTCAAAGCCATCATCGAGTGCCGACGTGGCGTGCTCAAACGACAGGATTTGAAAAGCACACTGAGCGAACTCGATCCGTTAATCAACGGCTTTATGGCTCGCCAGACCTTCGCGAGCCAGATATCCGAGGTCAATCTCAGGCAGAACTATCAGGAACTGCGGCGTTTGGTCGATCGACCGGAATTCACCGAGGATCATATCGACTTCGTGCTCAATCGCTGCGAGGTGGTGGCCTTTGTGCTCGACGATGTTTCGGAGGCGTTCCAGTTCTTCGACTCGCAAAACGCTCGTGGCCGCGACCTCGCGCCGCATGATCTGCTCAAGGCGTATCACCTGCGCGAGTTCTCGGAGCGCGAGGCGCCGCTCAAGGCGACAGCCGTCGCCCATTGGGAACACTTGCAAAGCGAGAGCCTGGAAGCGCTGTTTGCCACATATCTGTTTCGCGTGCGGCAGTGGGCCGAGGGCAAGTCGGCGCGCTTTTTCGGCAAGGGGCAGGTAGACCTCTTCAAGGGAGTCAACCTTGATCGAGTGGGCTATTTTCCGTATGTGGAATCCCTGCGTATCGCTCACCACTTCGTCGATGAATACAACGTCCAGTATCAGCGAAAAGTCGATGGGCAGAAGATGACGTTTCCGTTTCATCTCGACCAGATGATCATCAACGGACGTCGTTTCTTCGAAATGGCGGAACACTATCAGCGGCAGGTGTCCGCCATCATCGAGGACGAGCAGAAGGGCGATAGCGAGCAGCGTGTAGTGATACTCGGTGAGGTGCTGGCGGCGCAGGCGAGCCGGATCGTCCGCACCCTCAACACCTACAGGCGGCGTACGCGAACCGGTGATCAGTATGTGCGTTCCATGTTCGATTGCGCGCTGATCTTCTATATCGACAAGTTCGGCACGCAAAGCCTGTCGACTGCAGTCGAGAAATGCTTTATCTGGGCATACAGCTGTCGCATCCGCCAGCAGGTGGTACAGCTTGCCACCATGGACAACCACGTGCTCGAGATTAACCTCATTCGCGCCATTCGTGATGCGCGGCTGCCGGAGGATATCAACACACTGGCATTGCCGACGCTTGCAGCTTCGGAGAACAAGAACAATCGCGGCGCCGATAGCGATGCCGGGGATGAGCTGGTCAAACTCTTTAGGGAAATGAAGTACTATGAGTAACGCGCGTGTACACCCGTTCTTTATCCGGGACCTGCTTCAGAGCGACGCTCGCTACCTGGTGCCGATGTACCAGCGCAACTACGCCTGGGGCGAAGGGGAGATCAAACAGCTTGTGCAGGACGTCTTCGACTACCAGCAAAAGTCGGCGGCGAGCGGGCATCCGCAAACGTATTACGTCGGCACGCTTGTGGTCTTTGAGCGCGAAGATCGCCGTTATGAGGTCATCGACGGCCAGCAGCGCTTCACTACGCTTTCGCTCCTTGCGAACTGGCTGAAAGCGCATGCTGATTCAATCGTGGACATGAGCTGGTACCAGCATATCAACCTCGATTTCGAGAGCCGCCCCATTTCCACAAACACCTTCAAAGCACTTTGGCAAGGAGTGAAACCTCACGAGCTGCGGGGTGATGCGTATAACGAAGGGCTGGTAAATGGCTACGAGCTGATTGAGAAGGCATTGAGCGAACTCAAGCTGAGCGGGGGATCGCTGGCGGACTTCTGCAACTATCTGTTCGATCACGTGCAAATCAGCCGTATCGAAGTACCGCCCGATACCGACCTCAATCACTTTTTCGAAGTGCTGAACAGCCGGGGCGAACAGCTGGAAAAGCACGAAGTAGTGAAAGCGCGTCTGATGAACACGCTCCACGAGATCAGCGATTCGGAACTGCGCGAGCAGAGCCTGAATGCGATGGCTCTCGTCTGGGACGCCTGCTCCAACATGGAGCGCTATGTGCAATATGGCTTTACCCCGGCCGAGCGCCATCGCGTGTTTGGCCAGAACAATTGGGGAAATTTCACGCCGGCCAATTTCAATGAGTTGGCGAAGTCTCTGGATCTTCGTGAAGGCGCGACGAGCAACGAACGCACGCTGAGCGACATCCTGAGCGACGCGGCGCAAGACTCCGGCCAGAAAAAAGATGAGGAGGCAGCAGGCGCGGAGCGCTTCAACAGCGTAATCAATTTCTCAAACTTTTTGCTGCATGTACTGCGCGTGGTCAGCCGTGAACCCGGCACTTCTGAAGGAGTTCCGCTCGACGATAAGCAGCTTATCGACCAGTTCGAGCAGCGGCTTCTCAAGCGGGGCGTAGTGGCAGTGCAAGAGTTCATTTATGCATTGCTCAAGTGCAAGTACCTGTTCGACCAGTTCATCCTCAAACGTGAATTTGCCCAAGGCAGCGACAGCTGGAGTCTCAAGCGTTTGCGCTGGTACTCCGAGAAAAGCGTCAGCTACGTCAATACCTTCGATGAGGATGAGGGTGGCTATGAAGGCATTAACCGGCAAATTCTGATGCTGTTATCGGCCTTCCATGTTTCGACGCCAACCCTGGTCTACAAGCACTGGCTCAATGGCGCGCTGCGCTATCTGTTCGACGCTCATGAGCCGCGTGTCTTCATGGACGCTACGAACTACCTGCATCATCTGGAAGAGCTTGCGAGACGATTCGTCTTCCAGCGGTTTCTGGCGCAAGGCGAGGGCCGATCCTACTACGCCATGATCTACGGCGATGGTGGAAGCGCGCATGTCGACGAGTCCGATAATGTCGATAGCGCGGAAATGAGGAAGAAGATGCGCTTTGGCACGATCGAGAATAACTTTGTGTTCAATTTCCTCGACTACCTGCTTTGGCACCGGGACAGGAAGAAGAATGAGACGACCAGGCGCTTCGAGTTCACTTTCCGCAGCTCGGTCGAGCACTTCTCTCCGCAACACCCGATGGACGGGTATGAGCCGATGCACGGTGACTCACTGCACGCCTTCGGCAACCTGTGCCTGATCAGTCATAGCAAGAACTCCCGGCTGAGCAATTTCCAGCCGAGGCAGAAGCAGGAGCACTTCGAGGCGAGCCTCAAGAAACATCAGATCGACAGTCTGAAGCTACTGGCCATGCTCACCTTGATGAAAAAAAATAACGATTGGACTGAGAGGGAAGTCGATCAACATGAGCGCGAGATGCTAGATCTGTTGCTAACCGCACGTAATTCGGCCGCGACGTGCAAGAAAGTCCGGTAAAGCGAGGGGTGTCATCTGCACAGAGGGCTTCGAAGCAAAACCGCTGACGAAGCGTCTTGGCATGCCAAAAGGCAATATGCAGTGTTCAGACAAAGAAGAGAGCAACATGACACGGACGGTCTATACTCCCATTCTGATATCGGCCTCTTCGGAGGCAATCCGCCTTACCCCGGTTACTGCCGGAGGGCGCGAGGGTGACTACAGCGAAGCAGATCTACAGCGCACGATTCACGCCCACCCGTCGTGCCTGCCCGTCGCAGAGATCGATCCGATTTTTGCGGAGCCAATAGCGATTTGCACCGAGCTCGGCACGCCGGCCGGGCCGATCGACAATTTCTTGGTCACACCCTCCGGGTTGCCCGTCCTAGTCGAGTGCAAGCTGTGGCGTAACCCAGAGGCGCGACGGGAAGTTGTCGGGCAGATCCTCGACTACGCGAAGGAACTAACGCGTTGGTCGTCATCCGATCTGCAACGTGAAGTTCGAAACCGCCTAAAGCGTAGCGGCGATCCGATTCTCGAGACGGTGCTCACGGCGGCCCCGGACACCGATGAAATCCAGTTCAACGACGCACTCACGGCCAATCTCCGTCGCGGCCGTTTCCTGTTGCTGATTGTCGGCGATGGTATTCGTGAGGGCGTAGAGGCGATCAGCGACTACCTGCAGACGCACGCGGGCCTGCATTTCACTCTGGGCCTCGTCGAGATCCGTATGTTCTCAACGCCCGACGGCAGCCGTCTGATCGTGCCGCGCGTCCTCGCGCGAACGAAAGTACTGACGCGAACAGTAGTGGCCGTCCCCGATGGATTCGGTCTCGCTCCCGACGAAGACGACGCGGTCACCACCAGCATCGACCCCGCCCGAATCGAACGGATGAACGGTCAGCAGCAGTTCTGGAGCGGGTTTCTGCAGAGCCTAAAGCTGGACGATCCAGAGCAGGCAGTTCCAAAACCCGCGAAACAGGGTTATCTCAACTTCATGCTGCATCCGAATGCGTGGCTGAATGTGTACCGAAATCAGCAACTCAATGAGGTCGGAGTCGAATTGTCGTCAAACAGGAATACCGCTGGCGACTACGCAATGCGGGCAATTGTCGAAGAGTGGCCCGAGTTCAAAGCGGACCTCGGCGGTAGCGCCGAGGTTTTCCAAAGGTCGTTCGACGGCCGGATGTCGATTCACGATCGCTGCACGTTTAAGAATGATGCAGATGCGTCGGAGATCCGGAAACAGATGTATGAATGGCTGGCCGAGCGGACCAATGCCTTTGTCAACGTGTTGCGGCCGCGTGTGCGATCGGCGGTTGCGGATTTTCAACGTCATGAAGGGTGATTGTACCTAGGCCGACCACGGGAGTTGGGTGGGAATCTCCGCGTCGGCTAACAGGGCGGCGTCAACGGCCGTGTGCAAATCCGCCTTATGAATTGTATCCTCAGCTGCATGCATGGTTAGGGCTGGTCGCTGACCGACTGGATCTCGCGATATCGTTGTACCTCGCAAGTTGCCCCCGAGTGCGAGCCGGTGAGATACGACGACTGCAGGTCGGCAGGACTCGTTCATTGAGATCGAGAAGCGCGATTCGCCGACGCCGGTATGCGAATAGCTGCGAACCAAACTGCAGCCGATGCGCGGGCACCCTTGGCCGAACGTTAGCGATGGCCGACAAGTATTCGTTTGATGGGCTGCTTTCTGAAGCGGAGAAGGGTGGGCGGAAGGAAATTCACCCGTACTTGACATAAAACCCGTTGCACATGGATCCAGACAACAGGAACTGCAACAATCGAGCGGTCTCAGGCGTTGAGTGGCGATCAAAAACTACCAGGAGACACCTTGCCTGCAGAAGGCGGAATCGCTCATCGGGCGACTGAACAAGTAGAACTCGGCGGCGGATCGGTTGGCGCCAACTTGCACCGACTCATATAGACATTTGCGCGTGCGGCTAGGTCGCCAGTGGAACGGCGCTGGAACATTTGAGTTCGTCAAGACAAACGCTGGACTTGACTCCACTCACGCCAGGAATCCGCATGAGCGTATCGAGCAGGAATTCCGACAGCGCCTTCAGGTCGCGTGCCACCACCTTGAGCATGTAGTCGATATCGCCGGTTACGGCGAAGCATTCCTGAATCTCGGCAAGTTCCGCGACCATCCCCTTGAATTTCGCGAGGTCGCGGATATGACCGCGCTCCATCGTCACCTGGATGAAAGCCACCACGCCAAAGCCGAGCGCCTGCGCTTCAAGCCGCGCTTCGTAACACCTGATCACCCCCAGTTCCTCGAGCCGGCGATGACGCCTTAGCGTCTGCGCCGGTGACAACCTGATCGCCTCCGCCAGTTCGAGATTTGAGATGCGTCCCTGGGACTGCAGGATCTCCAGCAAACGCGTGTCAATACGGTCGATCTCAATGATCTGCACTTTTCTTTCTCCCGTTGGCTATGGGGAGAAATTTTAATGTGCAAATTAGGGTTTGTCTGCGGTTTTAAGGAAATCCTATTGCACCGGGTTGAATTTACACTGACCTTCGAAATTGCGGCGACGTCACCGCATGATTCGCGCGATTCTGGAATCGCCGGGACCGTCGGGCGACCCGATGTCCGGCAGTCTTTACGAAATTTTCTTTCCTTGCGCAGGGCACCGGGCATCACCCACCATGCCGCGCGCTGCGCAACCAACGAACCATCCACTTTCTGCCAAACGCAAAAACGACCATGGCCGACCTGTTTGACAATCCGATGCAACTGATGGGCTTCGAATTCGTGGAATTCGCTTCGCCTACGCCCAACGTGCTCGAACCATTCTTCGAGCAGATGGGCTTCACGCTGGTGGCGCGCCATCGCTCGAAGGACGTACTGCTCTACCGTCAGGGCGAGATCAACTTTATCGTCAACCGCGAGCCGAACTGCGAAGCCGCGTACTTCGCCGCCGAGCATGGTCCGAGTGCGTGCGGGATGGCGTTTCGCGTGAAGGATTCGCACAAGGCCTACGCCCGCGCGCTGTCGCTGGGCGCCCAGCCGATCGAGATTGCCACCGGTCCGATGGAGTTGCGTTTGCCCGCGATCAAAGGCATTGGCGGCGCACCGCTTTACCTGATCGACCGCTTCGAAGAAGGCAAGTCGATCTACGACATCGATTTCGAGTTCATCGAAGGTGTCGGGCGGCGGCCGGCCGGTCACGGCCTGCGCCTTGTCGACCATCTGACCCACAACGTCTACCGAGGACGCATGACGTACTGGGCGAACTTCTATGAGAAGCTGTTCAACTTCCGCGAGTTGCGCTACTTCGACATCGAGGGCGAATACACGGGGCTCACGTCCAGGGCGATGACGGCGCCGGACGGCAAGATCCGCATTCCGCTGAACGAGGAATCGGGCAAGGGGAGCGGCCAGATTGAAGAGTTCCTGATGGCCTTCAACGGCGAAGGCATTCAGCACATCGCGTTCCTCACGGACGATCTGATCCAGGTCATCGACAATCTGCAGATGGCAGGCGTGCCGCTGATGACGGGACCGAACAGCTACTACTACGGGGCGCTCGAGACGCGCCTGCCGGGCCACGGACAGCTGGTTGGCGAACTGCAGTCGCGAGGCATCCTCCTTGACGGTACGACGGCAGACGGCACGCCCCGCCTGTTGCTGCAGATCTTTTCAAAACCCCTCCTTGGCCCCGTGTTCTTCGAATTCATCCAGCGCAAGGGCGACGAAGGCTTCGGCGAAGGCAATTTCAAGGCGCTGTTCGAGTCGCTCGAACGCGATCAGATCGAACGGGGCACGCTCAAGGTCTGACGCGCTCGCAACCGACCATAGGCCGCTTCAACAATACAGATCCCAGCAGGATACGGCGCCGGCGTTACGAGCGCCGGCCGTGACGCCCCGGCACTTTTTGTTTGCCTGACCAGGGCAGCCGGGAAGCGAGGCGTGGCGTCCGGAATCAACCGCAGGACACAGGAGAAGACATCGTGGCACACCAGGGACAGGGCACGCTCAAGCGCGGCCTGAAGAATCGTCACATTCAGTTGATCGCACTCGGCGGCGCGATCGGGACAGGGCTGTTTCTCGGCGTCGCCCAAACCATCAAGTCGGCGGGGCCATCGGTATTGCTCGGATACGCGATTGCCGGCATCGTCGCCTTTTTCATCATGCGGCAGCTTGGCGAAATGGTGGTCGACGAGCCGGTCGCCGGCTCCTTCAGTTATTTCGCGGGCAAGTACTGCGGGCAATACGCGGGCTTCCTGTCGGGCTGGAACTATTGGGTGCTGTACATTCTCGTGTCGATGGCGGAGTTGTCGGCGGTCGGTATCTACATGCAGTACTGGTGGCCGGGTCTGCCGACGTGGGTCTCCGCGCTCGTGTGCTTCTGCGTGATCAACGCGATCAACCTGACCAGCGTGAAGTCGTACGGCGAACTGGAATTCTGGTTTTCGATCGTCAAGGTCGTAGCCATTGTCGGCATGATCGGCTTCGGCGGCTATCTGCTGGTCTCGGGCCACGCCGGGCCTGAGGCGAGCGTGGCCAACCTCTGGCGTCACGGCGGTTTCTTCCCCAACGGCGTTTCGGGTCTCGTGATGGCCATGGCCGTCATCATGTTCTCATTCGGCGGACTCGAACTCGTCGGCATCACCGCCGCCGAGGCGGATGATCCGTCACGTACCATCCCGCGCGCGACCAACCAGGTGATTTACCGCATTCTCATCTTCTACGTCGGCGCACTCGGCGTGCTGCTTTCGCTGTATCCGTGGGAAAAGGTCGTCGCGGGAGGCAGTCCGTTCGTGCTGATCTTTCACGCGATGAACAGCAACTTCGTGGCTAATGTGCTCAATGCCGTGGTGCTCACGGCCGCGCTGTCGGTCTACAACAGCGGCGTGTACTGCAACAGCCGCATGCTCTACGGCCTTGCGGGCCAGGGTAACGCGCCGCGTGCGCTACTGAAGGTCAATGCCCGGGGCATTCCGCTCGTCGCACTCGGTGTCTCCGCGCTCGCGACGGCAGCGTGCGTGGTCATCAACTACCTGATGCCCGGCAAGGCATTCGAGCTCCTCATGGGCCTCGTCGTCTCCGCGCTCATCATCAACTGGGCAATGATCAGCATCATCCATCTGCAATTCCGCCGTGCGAAGGCACGCGCCGGCGACACGACCCTGTTCCGCAGCTTCGGCTATCCGCTCACAAACTACCTGTGTCTCGCATTCCTCGGCGGCATTCTGGTAGTGATGTGCCTGATTCCGGACCTGCGCATTTCCGTCTACCTGATCCCGGTCTGGCTCGTCGTGCTGGGCGTAGGCTATCGGCTGAGCAACCGTCGCGCGGGCGCCTCGGTACCGGCCGGCGTGTCGATTCGCTAGCCGCGCTACTGGCTGCGGGACGGCGCCAACGAGCTTTCCCGCCATCACATCTGATTGATGCGAGCCGATCAGGCTCGCTCGATCATCCACTGCTTTTTCGCTTTGGCTTCCCCAGGAACTGTCATGTTCGAACACATCGATGCCTATCCCGGCGACCCGATCCTCACGTTGAATGAGAACTTCGCGAAGGATCTGCGCGACAACAAGGTCAACCTGAGCATCGGCATCTACTACGATGACGAAGGCCGCTTGCCCGTCATGCAAGCCGTGCGCGAGGCCGAAGGACAATTGCTCGCGGAACTCGGCCCGAAGCCATACCTGCCCATGGCGGGCTTCGCGCAGTATCGCGACGCCGTGCAGTCGCTGGTGTTCGGCGACGACTCGCCGGCGCGTGTCGATGGCCGCATCGCGACCGTGCAGACGCTGGGCGGCTCGGGGGCGCTCAAGATTGGCGCAGATTTCATCAAGCGCTACTTTCCGGACTCACAGGTCTGGGTGAGCGATCCGACGTGGGAAAACCACCGTTTCATTTTCGAGCGCGCCGGGTTCACCGTCAGCACCTATCCGTACTATGACGAGGCCAGCGGCGGCCTGAAATTCGAAGCGATGCTCACGGCCATCGACGCGTTGCCTGCACGCAGCGTCGTGCTATTGCATGCGTGCTGTCACAATCCGACCGGTGTGGACCTGAACGACGCGCAGTGGGTACAGTTGATCGAGATTCTCAAGAAACGTGACCTGCTGCCGTTTATCGACATGGCCTATCAGGGCTTCGGCGCGGGTATCGAGGCGGACGCATTCGCGATTCGCGAACTCGTGCACCAGAACGTGCCGGCCTTCGTGGCCAACTCGTTCTCGAAGAACTTCTCGCTGTATGGCGAGCGCTGCGGCGGTCTGTCGGTGATCTGCGAGTCGCCGGATGTGGCCGCTCGGGTATTGGGTCAACTGACGAGCGCGGTGCGTGCGAACTATAGCAACCCGCCGACGCACGGCGCGAAGATCGTCGCGCGAGTGCTCACGACACCGGAGCTGCGGCAATCGTGGGAAGATGAGCTTACTTCGATGTGCCGGCGCATCATGCGTATGCGTGCCGAGATCCATGACTGCCTGCGGGGCAATGTACCGGACACGATGCTCGCACGATATCTCGAGCAACGCGGGATGTTCACGTACACGGGGCTGTTAGCCGGCCAGGTTGACGTGCTCCGCGAGCGGCACGGCGTCTATCTGATCCGGTCCGGTCGCATGTGCGTCGCTGCTCTGAATGAGAGAAACCTTGCAATCACTGCCCGGGCGATCGCGGAAGTCCTCTCACACGCAACGGATTGAGGGAATCTGCGGATATTGCGTTTGTGTGTTTTCAGGGAAATCGTTCTTTTCCGGCAGGCCCATCCAAGGCCGCGCGGGGCATGGTCGCCAAGCGTGCCGAGCCTGTATGCGCTGCAGGCGGGCCGCTGTGTTGGCCTGCCCGTAGCGCGCAGCGAGTCTGCCTGGTTCGGGCGGTCACCCAATCCCACGGCATCATTTCGATCTGTGTACTTTGACATCAACCGGATTCACATTGGTTGGCCCCGACAGACAGACAGATAGACAGACGTCGAAGCGGTCGTGCCCGAGGCACGCGGCGAGACCGGTCGTCGATCGTCGACCCGAAACGAGGCGATTTTTCGCACACCAGGCGCAAGCCACCTCGATGCGGTTTATGCATCATGACACGAGGGGCCTGACACGCTACCACCGACTCACAACAGGACCGCTTGCCGCAAAAGCTCGAGCGCTTTCAATTCGTCCAATCGACCCGTGCGTGCCTTACCTGCCAGCGTCTTGATCAATGCTTCTGCTATCGGTTCAATACCATGAAGATTGTCCAGGCTGGTCACGGAAGCGAAGGGCAGCGGTACCGGGTTTTGCTGCGGTGTGGGGGAGGTAGGAAGCGACTCAGGGGTTGCCGGTGTGACCACCGGGCTCTCGCCATCACTTTGTTCCAGTGAGCGACCGGCGAGGTTGTCGGGGAAATCACTTGCATGATCCTGCGGGCTGGCGACGATCGCCTCATTCTCTGCTGCGACATCGGCCGAAACAGGTGAGGGGCTTTCCGGATCGCCCAGGGCGTCCGCCCAAACTTGCCCCGTGCGCGCCTTCGCATTGGCGAGCTTTCCTGGCACGTTAGCATCTGTTGCGGCCGCAAGTGGCTCCTGTTGTTGAGCGGATACGCGACCGCGCGAAGCGGGCGTCAGCATACACGACACCGACTCTGGAATCTCAGCTTCGGAGCGCGGCGTATCCAGCCAGCCAGTTGGCAATCCCAGCCTCTCCGTGAACCGGTTTGCTTCGACACTGTCCATGCGTTTCTTGCCATGTAGCCGATCGGCTATGTTGAATCCACTCATCTCCATGACCACGCCAAGTCTTACTTTCGATCCGTTGCGGCTCGTGAGAACGTGGAGGTTAGCGCGTCGGATGTTCTCCACCTCGGCGCTGTCGCTTAATGCCAAAGGTCGCTGTTGGGGCGTCTTGGGAGACGTCTTGTTTTTCGAAGGCGAAGTGTTGAGCGGCGCATGAGGTTCAGACTGTCCGGTCATTTCGCTTCGATTATTCTTGACGGCTCTGGGCGACCCGCCTGTTGTTTTCCTCGGCATTTGCGCTTCCTCGGACACACTATCTTTAAGTAACGGTTGCTGATCGACGTTCAAGGCAGAAGCCGAGTTAAGTGCTTCAGACTCTACGTCTGGTCCGTCGTCAGTCTGAATGAAGTCGAGTGGGGACTTCAGGCGAGCGATGGTCTCGGAGGCAAGGCCAGGATTGGGGTTGTCAAAAAAACCATGCGGCAACCCAAGCGTGGTTTCCATGTGAAAGGCGGTCTCGGGTGTGAACCGCTCGCCCTTCATCAGTTCGCCCACGCGCGTCATGTTCGATTCAAGGGCTATCGCGATATTCTCTGCGCCTACCGTCTCGACCAGAAACTGAAATGACCGTGTTTTGAAAATGGAGGCAGTCTGGGCGGCGTCTCGAGGAGGCGCCTTCACATAAGGTTGTCCCTGCCGGTTGGATGGGGATTTATTTACGTGGCGAGGTTGGCGTTGGCCGTTGTCCCGGGATCCCGCATATCGCCCGCGGGCTTGACTCATAAAGTAGGCCTCCATGCGATCGTTGATACGCTGAATATTTTAATCATAGACGAGGGCATGTGGGCGTTTGATGATGGGTCAGCTCCTTGGGTCGAAGAGAGCCACAATCAAGGTCGAAATCCCAATTGCCGGGCCGCGACGTGATCCAAGCCGCGCCGGCAACGCTACCATATAGTAGAGGTCAGTCACCAAAGGGCTTGCAGCATGGAAGCATACAACCCCCAGAGCGCGCCCGAGCCTGGTTCATGGCTCGAACTGGACGAACAGGAGCGCATTGATCTTGTTGAATCCTGGCATCGCGCGGCACAAGTCAAACTTCCGAATGTCACCGCGCATGCCGCGTTGCACACCGTCGTCGAAAACCAGATTGCGGTGAATCTCGAACCGGTGGTCCGAGCCGTGCATCGCCTGACGAAAGGAGGACTGACGCGACATGATGCGATTCACGCAATCGGTTCGGTGGTCGCCGAGCAGTTCTTCGATACTTTGACCACGGAGCAGAGGGACGAAGTTGATGCTTCGCAAGCGCACTACCTCGCCGCAGTGGAGCGCCTAACCGTCAAGAGCTGGCGTCAAGGATAGCTACTTAAACTTCATCTGTGATTCGAAGCAAGTCGGCGTTTCGCGCGGAGCCGTGTTGGTATCCAGACGACCACGAAGAAAAGAAGTTAAGGCGCAGTCGGGCATGCCGATCTCGGACTCGATAATGGTATGTTCTTACGCCGTGAAAACTTGTGGCGATTACGTTGACAGGTAGGGGGCGCAGCGGAGAAATAGTACGTAGTAGTCCAAAAAGCACACTGCAATTCGCAGCGATCAAGTTGTGCCACGAAATCGTGCTATTGACATCAGAATACTTATCGCAATAGCACGGTTTCATTTCTCGTCCACCGCCGTTCATGCACGCTCACGCAAGTAAAGTTGTGTCTAGATTGCAAGTAAAGTTGTGTCTATCCGGGCGGCCTTCCTTCGCATGCGACTTTCTCCCACGGTTGGAAGAAGGCGGGGCGTCTGATTTGCACGTCGTGATCGCTTCGCAAGCGTTCTGCTGTCTATTTTGTTGCGAAATCCTTTCGAAGTGTGCATCGCGACACAACTTTACTTGCAGGGCCAGGCCTCGATAGACACAACTTTACTTGCAATGGAAATTGCCACCGGATCCTTTACCAGTGAGCCTGTGCGGGGAATTTCACGACGCACCACGATAGGCACAACTTTGCTTTAGTGAGCGGAATTTGTACCGCCGAAACCGCGTTCCACCGACGAAACTACGCGTCCCGTGAGCTTGGGAACCATGCGTACACGCTCGACAGACCGACACGCTACGCGTTCGGCTGCCCCGCCTGGACGCGATAGCGCGACTGCTCCCCGGTTGCGTGAAGACGTCCCGATCGGGTAGGGTGGCGACGTCTCCCATCTCAAGGAAGGAATAACGATGACGAAGCAGGAACTGATCGACGCGATCGCGGCGAAGACGGGCGAAAGCAAGGCTGCAACGGGCGAAGCGATCGACGCTTTCATTGCGGCGATCACCGCTGAAGTGACGAAGGGCGGCACGGTGCAGCTGGTCGGCTTCGGCTCGTTTTCGACCGGGGCCCGCGCGGCGCGCGTTGGCCGCAATCCGGCCACCGGCGAAGAAATCCAGATCGCTGCGGCAAAGACGGTGAAGTTCACCGCGGGTAAGGCGTTCAAGGACTCAGTGAACGGACGGTAACCGCCAGCGCGTCGGCTCGTTGGTTTGCGGGCGGCGTTGCCACCGTTTCAACCGGTTCCTCGTGGTTGAGACGGTTGGATGGCACGACGATCCGCACAGGGAGGACGGTCCGTAGCACCCCGCAAATAATCGAACCCGAGTTGCGTATGCAGCCGGCGAGCAGGCATTGTCGTGGCCTGGGATGTGCCGTGTACCGGACCGGCCACGCCGCTGACACAGCGCCGGACGACCGGCCCTGGCTACAATAAGGCCACCGATCAGACGTGGCCGTTGACGACATTACATGAGTTCAAAGCGAGGTCCGGGCAGCGTGAGCCGGCCCAGACGACCCCTCTCGAAAACAATGCTGTTACCCATGGACGTGGCGTCCGCGCGGGAACAGTCGCTGTCCTGTCACCTCGCGCTTGCGACATGCAGGCGTGGTCACGGGAACAACTACCTGTTCAATGAGCTGATGCGAACCGTGTACGTCGCGTGGTTTCTCCAGCAGGCGGGATACGGCGACGAGCCGCTTGAACTGTACAAGCTCGCCGAATATGCGGTCGAAGCCGCGCTCACGCTTGCGCATGAATCGGGCGAATGGCTGCTCGCGGACGACGCGCTACCGGTTTTTGAAAAGCTGCTGGCGCTACACGACTCGCAACTCGCCGTTGCGCCGCTGCACAAGGTCGTCGACGCCGAGCGGCGGCTGGCACGGTTCCTTCACGGAACAGCCAGTTCGCCCATTCCAGAAGGAGAGTGAGCCGAGCCGGAAACCGCCGGTAACTATGATCGCCGTTGTTGATTGTTTGCTTAGGAATCCTGCTTAAATGGATCTGTTCGTCATACGATCGACCCATTCCCATAATGCAGAGCGTTTTTTCGTTTGTGATCGCGGCTACAAGCGCATCACCAGGCCGATTGAGATCACTCCGCGGTCGGTAACGAAAAAACCGTTTGCGCTAAACCGCTCCGCAGGCGGTCTCTGCGCCTGTTCACGCCCTGTTCGAACCTGGTGGTCCGCTTGCGGTACGGTACCGGATGCTGGCTCAGGCAAACGAATTTGTTGAACAACTGCATGGACGTCGACTACAGCTGCTAGATGATCTTGACCATTGGCGGCTTGGCGACGAATTCTTCTGCCGCTAAAAAACAACCGCCCACGAGAGTTCGAGAAGGCCATGGGCGCGTCACCGGTTTCACGGCATTCTTCTCTCCATATGGTTTATCGACGCTGCCGTCGTAACTCCTCCGCGTGGTGATTTTCGTTAAATAGAGACGCCTAGAACGTGACCGACACCAAACGTGGAAGCGGCTGCCGTCAGACAAATCACATGTGCCGCAGGGCGAACGGAAACTACCAAAACTGCCAGGTCGCCGACGACCGGCTTTCCCGTGAGGATGCCGCCGGCGCGCAGCTTCGCGGCGAACGCCGCTTCCACCGGGCGATCAGGCAGCAGCGAAAGCCGCGCGCGAAAATCCTCTGCGCGCCTTACGCCGCCGGCATCGGGCGAAACGACGGTGAGCGCCGTGTCGCGCAGTTGCGACGACTGCGATCCTAGCGTTCGCGAAAGGAAGGGATGTTGGATCCCGGCATAGTTGCCGGTCTTGCTATGACCCGCTTATGCCTTAAGTGACCACGTACTAGTGAAGACCGCACCGGCAATTACTCCGAGCGCCGTGAGCGTCAGATAGGCGAAATGAAAATGCTGATGGGACGCAAGTCCATGCGTGCCGTACGTCAAGACACCTAGGCTGACAAGGCATGCTAAGGCTCGGACGGAAAATGCAGGGGTCGAAGTCATTCGTTCTTTCCTTTCAGTGCGTGGCGTCATGTGCGCGCTGCGTAGAATACTAAAGCGGCCGTATCTAGAATAGCTGCTGAAATCCCTCGGTGACATACAGGCCGGCGCCGCGTGCGACCAGAACCCCGCGACGAGCTGTTGCAGCGCACCAGGTTCTGGATCAAACGCGGAGCCACACGGCTTCTAGAAGGAGGGGTTTGCACAGCGATGCAGTTAAACATCGTTAGCCTTGGACTGAACACCATCACAACAAGTGCCGCCAGAAAGTACCGTCCCACGAAATCCTCAGGTGCGCGGATAGCTCCGCTGTCATGTCGATGCACGCTGAGGGGTACTCCATCAACGTCGACTGGCTACGCACGCCGCGCCGGTCTCAGTTTTGTTCGATTCCTTGTCTCAACGTCTATCCCTCACGCGAAAAACCGGCGCTGAGAGTATTTCAACCGGCAGTCCGTCCATCGTGCAAGGGGTTTCAATGCGGTCTACGCGGAGCAAAACCGTATAGACTAGTCAGCGTTCGTTCGCGAAGAGAAGATGCGCGCATTTTCTGGTTTTCGCTCGGGCATGACTGACGGGCGTCACCTATGATTGCTCCCGGTCGAGCGTCGCTCGAATCTGGGAAAGTTCATTGCGCCGCTGAGAAGTGGTTTCGGGATACCGAAGATTCAATTTCTCCAGCGTGTCCAAAATGATCTGAGAGACAATGAGCCGGGCATTTTCCTTATCATCGGCAGGCACGACATACCATGGAGCGGTTTTTGTGCTGGTCGCACCGAGACATTGCTCATAGGCCGCCATATACTCCGACCAGAACTTTCGCTCTTCGACATCGGCGGAGCTGAATTTCCAGTTCTTGTCGGGTTCGTCGATACGCGCGAGGAAGCGCTTTCGCTGCTCCTCCTTCGAAAGGTGCAGAAAGAACTTGACGATGCGCGTGTCGTTGCGATGGAGATGGCTCTCAAGATCATTGATCGAGCGGTAACGGCCCTGCCAGAGTGCCGCCCCCGCGCCTGGCGAGCCGGATAGGCCCTCTGCGCGAAGAATCTCCGGATGGACACGAAGGATCAAGACCTCTTCGTAGTACGACCGGTTGAAAATCCCGATCTGTCCACGCTCAGGAAGATCGCGAGTCGTGCGCCAAAGGAAATCGTGTTGAAGCTCAGTCGCGCTCGGATGCTTGAAGCTGAAGACCCGGCAACCCTGCGGGTTGACGCCCGACATGACGTGCTTGATCACCCCGTCTTTTCCTGCCGCATCCATTGCCTGAAGTATGAACAGTACCGCGTAGCGGTTATCGGCATACAGGACGCTTTGCAATGCGCGCAACTGTTTGATGTGGTCCGCCAGCATGGCGTGATAGTGCTCCTTCGATCCGTATGCGGGTGCCACACGCGCAGGCCACTTGCCCAGGTCAACCGCCGCACCTTCGTGGATGCGAAACGCATCTGAGTCGATCTTCATGTCTATCCTCCCGACCGGCACCGATTGAATACATAATCAATCCGCGTACCGTCTGGCTCAGACCGCTGGCGGAGAGACGACCGCACTAACCTCTCTTGAGCTTTCTGCATGGTTCCGCAGTGGCACGATGAGCACCGGAATGTCAGCGCTGCGCAAGAATGATTCGGCGGTACTGCCGAGCAGGATGCGCTCGACACCACTGCGGCCATGTGTTCCAAGCACCATCAGATCTGCACCCCATGCTTTGGACTGACGTTGCAACTGGGATGCAATCCCGGTATCGTCGGCATCCAGCAGTGATGTTTCCCCGGCAAGATTCGTCAGGATGAAAAGATCATGTGCCCGGGCAAGCGCCGCATTTGCGGTTGCTCGCGTCGTACGGTTGTGCGCTGCAGGGTCATTGAACCCGGGGCCGGGCCAAACGATGTCCGGCACGCTCTCGACCACGCTGACCGCGTGAATGGCAGCCCCGTCCATCGTAGCAAGGCGGATCGCCTCGGCGAGTGCCGAAACAGCGATCTGACTGCCGTCAATTCCAACCATGATGCGTCTGAACATAGGCGTTCAAGGTCGTGTGACCCTTCCTCCGAAGCAAGGCAAGGATGGCGGCTTTGGCCGTCTCCAGCACACCAGCAAAAAAGAGCGTAGCAACAAGCAACGCCGAAATGACCAACGGACGCAGCGGCGCCATCATTACACCGCTGGTGGCCAGGCCAATCGCAAGTGCGATGTCGATTAGAGAGGACACGAAAAGCCATGCGCCCGGACGCGATTGCAAAACGCCATGCCGCTCGCGCGCCACATAGACGATCGCCTGGCTGGCGAACACCAGTGTGACAAAGGCGAGGGTACGCAGCGAGTCCAAGGAAAAATGGAAACCATAAAACGCTGCCGCGATCACACCGGTGCCGAACATCAGCTGGCAGAGGCCATATAGCGCTGCAAGCCGTGTCACGTATTTCGTATCCCATGCCGCCGGAGAGGGGGAGGGCGTCACGCGGTCGATTGTCAAGGCCATCGTAATGAAGTCCCCCGTCACGAGCAGCAATGCCATGAGCAGTGGCGTTAGGATAGCGTGGCCGGTCATCAGGACGCCAGCGGCGAGGAACAGCACCAGCTGGAATTTTTTGGCGAGTGCATTCAGTGCGTAGGTTGTGAGTCGCTCAAACGCGCATCGCGCTTCGATAATCGTCGTGACGATTCCATTCAAGCCTGGCTTCGTCAGGACAACCGCAGCGGCCGCTTTCGCGACGTCTGTCGCTGTCGCCACTGCGATTCCTGCCTGCGCCTGACGAAGGGCGGGCGCATCGTTGACGCCGTCTCCGCACATGGCGACCACGTGCCCGCGATCCTGAAACGTCCTGACCAGCCGGAATTTGTCTTCCGGATAAACCTCAGCGTATACGTCAGCGTCTTGCCACTGGCCGTCGCGTTGCAGGCTTTCGGAGGTCATGATGCGCGGCCCCAGCCCGACTGCTTCCGCGACCACTGCTGCGGTCGGCTCGGCATCTCCGGTGACCATCACTGGCCGAACGCCCATGGCGCGTACCTGAGCGAGTAACAGTGCCGAATCCGGCCGAGGCGGATCGGCAAGCCCGATGAAACCAACAATGCGTGGCCGCCCCGGACCTGCGCCAACCGCGACGGCAAGCACGCGTTGCCCCTGCGCAGAGAGAGCTCTGGCTTGCGCGCTCGTGGCCAGCTCGTCCTGTGCCACCGCAGCGACGGCTGAGGGGGACCCCTTCAACACCTGGAATTCGCTTCCATCACCGGCGTTGACCCATGCCTGTGAAATTCTGCTGGCAGGGTCGAAGGGCGTGAATGAGGTCACGGCCGCCTTCGCGAAGGACGGCGACGGCTTCTCTTCGCTCGCGCGGCGGATTGCCGTGTCGACCGCGTCGAGCGAACCCTCCTCGCTGGCAAGTGCGGCGTAGGCGAGGACATCGCTCTCCGTTATCTCAGGTGTCACTGCGCGCACTGCCGCAACGCGAATGGTATTGGCTGTCAGCGTACCCGTTTTGTCGACGCACAACACGTCAACGGAAGCAGCCTCTTGCAAGGCAGACAGGCGTGTTAGGAGGATACCTTCGGCAGCGAGCCGCCTCGCGCTCAATGCGCTGCCGAGCGTGAATGTTGCCGGCAGCGCCACGGGTATGGACGCGAGCAACGCGGTGAGAACAAGCGCAAGAAGGTGGTGCAGCGGCATGCCAGTCACTTGAACGTAGGCGACGAGCATTGTGATGACAGCCGCGTTGAAGACAGCGAGATTGCGCACGACCGTGACGATGGTATGTTGTTCGGTGCTTTCGCTGCTAGCGATTTTGACGAGTTCAGCGGTCCGGCCAAAATAAGTTCTAGACCCAGTCGCTGTGACCTCGCCGATGGCGCTGCCGCGGCGCACGAGTGCACCCGCATACGCCGAAGCGCCGATGCTGGCTTCAGCGGGTACCGATTCGCCAGTCAGCATGGACTGATCAAGCGACACGGCGCCTGCGACAATCCGCATATCGGCGGGCACCACGCAGCCGAGCGACAGGTCTACCACGTCGCCGGGAACGATAGCGGCGGCGGGAAGCTGTGTCCACACGCCATCGCGTCGGACGGAAGCGATGGGTGTCAGTTTCTTCTTCAGTACGTCGATTACCTGTTTCGCACGCTGTTCCTGGAACAGGCCGAGCGCGACATTGAACACAAGTAACGCACCGATAATGAATGCCTCAATCCTCTCCCCAGTGATGAGTTGCAGCAGGATCGCCGCCTCCAGCATCCACGGGATCGGTGACCAGAATCGGGCCGCCACACGTTGAAGCAATGGATTAGGCGGTTCTGATATCTCGTTGGCACCCCATTGCGTCAGCCGTTTGGCCGCTTCCTCGCTGCTTAGGCCGTTCGGTATATCAATGTCTGTCGGTGCATTCATGTTTCGTATTACTACCGTGATCGCCTTCTGGTCGTAAGTACCGCAATCCCGTCACGTTCGCTTATGCCCTTTACCGCGGCAAATTTTTGAAGGACCGCTGGTGCGCGCACGAGTCGGCTCGCAGCAAGCATTCCAATGCCTCCGATTCAGTACGGCCACCTTTTGAACCTGCGCGTACCGGGTAGTTCTGAGCTTGAGTGTCCGCTTCAGAAACTCTCTTCGAATAGACCTTCTCGAAGGTTGATCGTCGTCAACGGGAAGGCAATTATCGCGAAGACAAGCGGTTCCATGAGAGTTGCACTCTTACACCGGCGATGAGCCCCTTATCATTAACGGGCCAGCCAGGTCTCTCGCACGCTGCGGGATGTTGGGTACTTTCTCCGGACTGTTTGTCGACGAAGCCTCCAGGCGGGGCCGGCGGACGCTCCCGATCGCCTGCGTGCGTGTCATCAGACGGCGTAAGCGGAGTGTTGGGCGGCGTGATGGGGCTATTAACCTAGGCGCCCCTAGGCTTGATATAGCGGCGACGGTGTGTGAAGTCGGCTACGGCTTCCCGTTAATTGCTGACAGGTACCGCGCTATCTCCTCGATCTTGTCGGCAGGGAGCGGCGCAGCATAGACCGCCCGCATCTTGTTCACCTCGGTCTGCCATTCTTCGAACGACAAGGGCGGTTGTCGCAACACCATTCCGGGAGAGTGACAGATGACGCAGTGGGCATTGGCCAGTTCAGCGCCCGGGGCGGGCGGAAATGTAGTCCGACCAGCAGGTAGTGACACATCGACGGTTTGCCGATCGGGGGCAGTCGAGGGCGGGGTGGCGCCCGCCGTCTCTGATACGGCAAGGATGAGAGCCGCCATTGAGAAAGCAGCCATTTGGGCGTTCATGTCGTCCTCATGCAGCAAACACATTGAGCTGTTCGACTACATTACGCATGTAGCCTCCTGGGTTCCAGTTTGACGTGTCCGGCTGGGCAATGCCGTCTGTGTTGGTAGCCTTCACCTTCAGTACGTACTGGCCGCCTTGTCGGGGCGAAAACTGCGATTCCCATCGGCGGAAGCTGTACTTGCCGAAGTCACGCCCGAGTCGCGCAGGCGTCCAGGTTGTCCCGTTATCGTGCGAAAAAAGGACCTCCCGCACGCCGGCATTTCCCCCAAACGCAATCCCGCGCACTGTCTGTGTCCGGTTCAGGTCGAGCACGGCGCCATCACCGAGGTTCGTGAAGAATGACCTCGGTACCATCGCGCCGATCGGAATCGTCTTTACGTTCGCCTGGCCCGGCGATACGTCTGCGTGTGGAGTATCCGGTATCTGGTAGGCCTTGGCCATCCAGAAGTTGTTATCTGGGGTGTCAATGACCTCGATATCGGTGAGCATCTTCATCCAGTATGTGGAGTACCATCCGGGCACCACGAGGCGAAGTGGATAGCCGTTCAAAAGCGGCAGGGGCTTGCCGTTCATGGAAAAGGCGACCATGACTTCGCCATCACGCGCGTGATCGACGCTGAGCGTCTTGACAAAATCGGGCGTGTCGGCAATGACGCCCGTGTCGAGGCCGTTGAAGCGTACCTGCACGGCGCCTGGCTTTACGCCGGTGCGGTCGAGAATATCCCTGAGACGCACGCCTGTCCATATCGCGTTGCCCATTGCGCCGTTGGCCCATTCACCTCCCGCTACACGGGGCCTGAAATACCCACGAGAGTTTCCAGCGCACTGGTTCACGGCAGCGATCTCGACACGCTCGAATTTTCTCGACAGGTCGTCAAGACTGAGGTCTAGTTCACGGTTGACCGAGCCCCGCACTTTCACGCGGAACGCCCGGGCATCAATGCGTGTAGGAATGCTTGCGAGGTGCCAGCGGACGAAAAAGCGATCATTCGGCGTGAACACGCCTTGGTCGAAGACAGGGAATGGCGTCTCCAGGAGAGGCGGGCGGCTGCGGAGGAGCAGCATTTCGCCCTTTTGCGGAAACGCGGTTGTCAGTTCGCGCAGTCCGTTTTCGAAGGGAAGGGTGACCGCATTCGCGGCTTGCGTGAGCCCAGGCAGTCCCAATGCCAGACAACCTGCGCTTCCTGTCATGAGGGATTGCAGCACGCGGCGGCGCCTGGTATCGCATCGGTCGTTCATCACCGTCCCCTATCCTCTGTCCATATCCCGCTCTTGTGTCGGGACCTGACTCAATATATGCGCCGCTGAACGCCTGCTCCATCAGGAATACCCGCAATCGCGCTATGCTGGCATAGGTAGCCTGGCGGCCGGCGATGCACGACGATGCAAATGCGAGGGTGGTGCATCGGCGCAAGCGTGTGGTGACCGGGTTGCTTTCCCGGGGCAGCGCCGGAATGGCTGCGACGTGTGTGCGAGCCGCGTCGCGTGCCGGTTTCGCGGAAGATCAGGCCCTACGTCGTGGCGACGACGCGATCGTCCTTGTACGGCAAACCCTGCTCGATGGGAAGGAGCGGGTCACGCGACCATTCGTTCCACGAGCCAAAATACAGCCTGACGTCTCTGATGCCCGCCTCCTCCAACGCGAGGAAGGTGTTGGACGCGCGGGCGCCCTTGAAACAGAAGACAATGACAGGCGTGTCCCGGGAGATTCCGGCGGTGGCGCATTCAGCAAGAATCTCTTTGGGCGACTTGAACATCTGCCCCGTGGGTGTGGGCTTCATCATCCGGTACCACTCGATCCAGACTGAACCGGGAATGCGCCCCTTGCGCGGGCAGAAGTCCTTGCCGTACGGCGAAGAACTGTCTCCAATCCACTCGTCGACGTCACGGACGTCAAGCTTGACCACGTCTGGCCTCGATACAGCATCTTTCATCGCAGTGAGATCCACAAGTATCCCGCTGCCTGCCGGATCGACTGGAAACGTCGCGGTACACGTGGCAGGTACTTCGGTTGTGGCTGGCAAGCCTGCCGCGCGCCAGGCGGCAAAGCCGCCGTGCAGGACCTTGATCTTGTCCTTTGGATAGCCGAGATAGCGCAACAGCACATAGCCGCGGCATGACTGGCCGAAGCCTGTTGCCATGGACTGTTCATAAATGACAGCGGTTTCGTCTCCAGACAGGCCCGCGTCGCCGAATGCCCTCGTAAAGGTCTCACGCAAGGCGGTCAAGCCCTCGCGCGTCGATGTCGCGAGATACGTAAAAATCTCGTGGATGTTCACGGCGCCGGGCAAGTGTGCTTCGGCGTAGCTTGCCGCATCTCGCGTGTCGATCGGCACAACCGCCATAGACTTCGACATGCTAACCAGTTCGGCAGGTGACACAAGGACATTGTCGGTCATGGCTTACTCCTTCAAGACCGGTTGCTTCTCTTTCGCGCGGCGCGTAGCCAACAGGCCGCGCTTACGTCAGGTGAATACCTGCTTACCATTGCAGTTCCTGCTGCTGGCTCCTGTAACTGCGCAGCTTTTCCTGTTGCTGCGCCGTCAGGAGAGCTTCGATCCGCTTGCGCGCATCGATCGACGAGTCGAACATCTTTTGCCGGATCGCGTCGATGGCTTTGTAGGTTTTCGTGATTTCAGCGGAGTCACGTTTGGGGGCTTCATACAGATCCCTCAGGCGGGCTTGCTGGTCCAGCATGTTGCCCATCAAGGTCCAGTGAGTTTTGCGTGTGTCGTCCTGGATCTGGTTGATCTTCACACGCTGTGCATCGGTCAGGTCGAGGGTTCCGGTCCATGCGTTGAAACCCATGCCTGAACCCATCCCGAATCCACGCATCATCCCTGGGCCCATGCCGTATCCCATCATTCCGCCACCCGGTCCGGCGCCGCCTATCATGCCAGGTCCGCCCCCGCATCCCCAGCCTCCTCTGTCCGATTGTGGAGGAGTGGTCTGGGACGCGCCTTGTGCTGAGACAGTGCATGCCCACGAGATTCCGATTGCAAGCACAATGAGGCTCTTGCTCCATACTTGAATACGCATTCGTCTCTCCTTCGCTTCGATGCATTCACGTTCCCGCACGCGGGAACCATGGCCAGACAGATCGAGCCTATGCGCTGGGGACCAGTCTGTTTTGATACACATCAACGCAGGGCGCTTTGCGTTGCGCTGCGTTGACGAAGGAAGAGCCCGCATCGGGGATGTCTTTAATGAAAACCTGATGGGGATGGAGGGGGCGTTGGCCCATGGGCCGTGTGCATTGAAACGCATCTGCCGACGCGTGGCAGGTTCGAGTGATGCCGTTAAGGAAAGTCCAAAAGTACCGGTGAGATTCTGATCGGAGAACTCAAACGGACATGGCGACCTTGGCGACCATGCCGACTGCAATGAGAGCAGCGACGAGCGCGAAGCCCTGTTGCAGCCTGTTAGCGCTCAACCGGCTGGCAACGAGCCGCCCAGCCAGCATGCCGCTCAGGGCGCCTGCAGCGAACGGCACGCCCACTGGCCAGTTCATGTGGCCTGAGATCGCCGTCGAGATGACGCCGGAAGCGGACACAAGTGTGATGACCGCGAGCGATGTCGCCATGATTGCCGGCACCGGCGCATTGGTGGCTTTCCTCAGCGCGGGGACAATGACGAAGCCTCCGCCCACGCCGAGCAGGCCGGACAAAAGGCCCGCGCCGATACCCGCAAGGGCGAGTGCGCGCGTGCAGGCGGCCGTCCACACGAAACGGCCAGTCCCGCTATTGAGCTGACATGGTTGTAAAGCCGAATCGCTGCGAATTTCGTCAGGCGTGCCGACGGCAGCCTGCCGGAACATCCGGAGCGCGACGTACGCCAGTACGCCGGCAAAGACGAGTGTGAGCGGTCCGTTCGGCAGTCGATGGGCAAGCCACAGGCCGACGGGCGAGAACACCGTACCTGTCAGTGCCATCAGCGCTGCGGCGCGGTAGCGGACGATGCGCGCCTGCAGCCCCATCAATGCGCCAAGCGCGGCGGAGATGCCTACGGCCAACAGGGCGATGGGCGCGGCCTCGGCGATGTCCAGATGCAGCACAAACAGCAGCAAGGGCACTGCAAGGATGGCACCGCCTGCTCCCGTGAGCGCGAGGATGAGGCCGACGACAAGACCGAGTGCGGCGCTGCTGGCAATCACGTGTTCCATCTGACAACCTCTGTTTATTCAACTGCGAGCCTTGGCGGTCGGCGCAGGCCGCACTCACGCGCGCTGCGTCGTGGCTTTCGTCCGCTCGATCAGTTCGAAGACGGCCATGCCGGCGACCATTGCCGCCACGAAACCGACAGCCTTGGGGTAGCCCGCACCCAGCGCAACGAGCGCGGGACCTGGGCAGAAACCGGCGAGACCCCAGCCGATACCAAAGGCGGCGCTACCCAGAACGAGTCTCGGCGTAATGGCCGTGCTGATGGGAAGTTGCACCGGCAACCCAAGGTATGACCTGTCACGACGTCTGGCTGCGAAAAATGCAAGTGAGCCCACCGCAATGGCGCCCGCCATCACAAAGGCGAGTGATGGGTCCCACCGGCCGGCCAGATCGAGGAAACCCAGCACCTTCGCCGGATTTGCCATGCCTGACACCATCAGGCCAACCCCAAAAAGAAGGCCGGCGAGCAATGCGGTAACTGGCGCGATGAACATTCTCTTGAGGGCTGCCAAATCAGCCTCCGATCAGGTGACGTTGTACGAAGACAGTGAGAAATCCCGCGACCATGAAGGTTGCGGTAGCGACGAGCGAGCGCACGGACCCTCGGGAGAGACCACATACGCCGTGGCCGCTGGTGCAGCCGCTGGCATAACGGGTGCCCATGCCGACAAGAAACCCGGCCGCAAGGATCGCGCCCCAGCTCGCCTCGATCTCCGCCTGTGCAGGCTTGCCCAGCAGTCCCGCGATGGCCGGTGCGCCCACGAGCCCCGCCAGAAAAGCGAGGCGCCAGTTGACGTCATCGCGCGGCCAGCCCAGCAGGCCACCGAAGATGCCGCTGATTCCTGCGACGCGCCCGTTGAACAGTATCAGCACGGCAGCCGCAGCACCGATCACGAGTCCGCCTGTCAGCGAGAGGCCCGGTGTGAAATGTTCAAGATCGACCAGCATGATGAACCTCCTTACGGCTTCGGGCAGAACTGTTCATAAAGTACGGCCATCACGGCGAGCGCCTGTGGACTCGCCACCGAATAAAAGATGTTCTTGCCTTCCCTGCGAGTGGCGACGAGGTCGTTTTCCCGCAATACGCCCAGTTGCTGCGACAGCGTGGGCTGACGGATGCCAAGTTGTTCCTCGAGCTCACCGACCGACATCTCGCCTTGGGAAAGCTGGCACATCAGCAGCAGGCGGTCAGGATTGGCGAGCACTTTCAGCAGGGCGCACGCATTCGTGGCGCCGGCCTGCATCGTGGCGAGATCGATGGTCAGACGAGGTTTTTTCATGGGCGATGTTCAATCTATGTCAATATAGTATATTGCAAAATAGATTGTATGTGAATAGAATGATTTCATTCCAGGAGATAGCCATGCGCCCGACCATTCATCCTTTCTTTGACCCCGCAACCTGGACCGTGACTTACGTGGTGTTTGCAGAGAGCCATGCCGGGTGCGCCATCATCGACCCGGTGCTGGACTACGATCCCAAGGCTGGGAGGACGTCGACAGCCAGTGCCGACAAGGTGATCGCTTTCGTGCGTGAGCATGCGCTGCGCGTCGAATGGATCCTGGAGACACATGCACACGCCGACCATCTTTCTGCTGCCGCGTATCTCAAGCGGGAACTGGGTGGTCGCATCGCGATCGGCCAGCATATCCGACGCGTGCAGGGTGTGTTCAAGACGCTCTTTAACCTCGAGCCGGCGTTCCGTCTGGACGGCTCGCAATTCGACCACCTTTTCGAGGACGGCGAGCGGTTCGCCATCGGAGGACTGACGGGCACGGCGATGCATGTGCCTGGGCACACGCCGGCCGACATGGCGTACCAGATCGGGGACGCCGTGTTTGTCGGGGACACGCTTTTCATGCCCGACGTTGGCACCGCGCGGTGCGACTTTCCCGGCGGTGATGCGCATGAACTGTATCGGTCTATACGCAAGCTGCTGAACCTGCCGGCCGATACGCGACTTTTCATGTGCCACGACTATCCACCCGAAGGACGCGAACCGGCTTGGGAAACGACGGTGCGCGCGCAGCGGGAACGCAACATCCACGTGCATGACGGCGTAAGCGAAGAGCAGTTCGTCGGCATGCGTCAGGCACGCGATGCGACGCTCGCGATGCCCACGCTGATCCTGCCCGCGGTGCAGGTCAATGTCCGCGCCGGTGAGTTTCCGCCGCCAGAGGCTAACGGAGTGCGGTATCTCAAGATCCCTTTGAATGCTGTCTGACGTAACACGGGTCACGTGCGCGTCCGGCAGGTGAGGGCGCGTCCCGGTCCACTGTTTGACGTTTAACTGTTTCAGGAGGCAGGCCATGATTGTGCGTTCCCTCACTCCAGATCTCTCTGTCTCACCCCAGATTACCGTCGCTGACGTAGCGTCCCTGCTTAAGCTGGGTTTCAGGTCGATCGTGTGTCATCGGCCTGACGGTGAGGGACCGGACCAGCCTAACTTCGAGGAAATCGCGCGGGCGGCAAAGGCCGCCGGCCTGAAGGCAGTTCATCAGCCCGTGGTGCCGGGGCAGGGCTCGGACGAACAGGCGGCTGCGTTCACCGCGCTTTGCGCGGAACTACCGAAGCCGGTGCTGGCTTATTGCCGCACGGGCACGCGGTCTGCGACGTTGTGGGCGCTGTCACAAGCGGACAAGCTGAGCGTTGCAGAAATCGAGCGCACCACAGCGAACGCGGGATACGATCTCGAAGCGGTGGTGCGGCGTATTGCCAATGCGGGGAAAGCACCGTTAGACGTGGTGGAGACCGGACATACGGTGGTGATTGTCGGTGGCGGCGCAGCCGGTATTGCTGCGGCCTCGAGCCTGCGTGCCCGCGATCCTTCACTGGATATCGCGATCATCGATCCCGCCGACGTGCACTACTATCAGCCCGGCTGGACGCTCGTGGGAGCGGGAGTATTCGATGCGGCGGACACCGCGCGGACGATGGCATCGCGTGTGCCGCGCGGCGTACGCTGGCTCAAGGCCGCGGTGGTGGGATTCGAACCAGACAGTCATGCGGTGGTGCTTGAGGGGTGCCGGAGAGTGCGCTATCAGCGGCTCGTCGTTTGCCCGGGCATCAGGGTTGACTGGCACGGTGTCGAGGGCCTCGTCGAGACACTGGGGCGAAACGGCGTGACGTCGAACTACCGTTTCGACCTCGCGCCGTATACGGCGGAACTGGTCAAGACGCTGCGCGGTGGCAAGGCACTGTTTACGCAGCCGCCGATGCCGATCAAGTGCGCCGGCGCCCCGCAGAAGGCCATGTATCTCTCGTGCGATACGTGGCGCAGAAACGGTACCCTGCACAATACGCAGGTGCAGTTCTTCAACGCGGGCGCGGCGCTGTTTGGCGTGCCTGACTACGTACCGGCACTGATGGAGTATGTGGAAGCGTACGGCATTGACCTGCGTTTTGGCCATACATTGAAGAGCATCGATGGTCCTCGCCGGCGCGCCGTATTCGAACGCGCGTTGCCTGACGGCAGCAGGGAAACGGTCGAAACTGACTTTGACATGATTCATGTGGTGCCGGCGCAGACGGCTCCGGACTTTGTTCGCGCAAGTCCGCTTGCCGACGTTGCCGGCTGGATCGATGTCGACCCCGGCACGTTGCGTCACAAGCGGTACGAACACATCTATGCGCTGGGCGATGCCACCAGCACAACGAATGCCAAGACGGCGGCAGCCGCGCGCAAACAGGCGCCTGTCGTCGCCCATAACGTGCTGGCGAGTCTTGGTCGCGTCGACGGATTGGCGACTTATGACGGCTATGGTTCGTGTCCCCTCACGGTCGAGCGCGGCAAGGTGGTTCTCGCCGAGTTTCTTTATGGCGGCAAGGTCGCGCCCAGCTTTCCTGCGTGGCTGCTCGACGGTACACGACCGTCACGTCTTGCCTGGTTTCTCAAGGAGCGGATCCTGCCGCCGCTCTACTGGGACGGCATGCTCAAGGGGCGCGAATGGCTGGCGCGACCGGCACTTGCTGATCGATAACGCGATGGTTCGGCGAATCGGCCGGAAGAATGCTTCGATAATGGTCAGGGCAATGGCGGCGACATGGCGAGGCAATGGGCAAGCATTTCAACGCGGCTAGGTCGGGGCTTTCCTTAGCCCGAGACGCCCTATCAGTTCAATTCCGGCGGGTGTTACGCGAAACCCGGCTCCGTCAGAACTCACGGCGTCTATTTCTATGAGACGCTCCTGCTGAAGGCTCAGGAGGTCGGGGTCGGCTGGAACAAATTGTCCCGCCGAACTGAGCACGACAAGCAGCATGGCAATCTCATGGTGACTAAGGAGCCTTTTCATTTGACGCCGACAGGTGAATCAACCGCGGTTAAGAGACGAAGCGCCGTACGACCACGCGAATAGCGATATGGCATCGAGCCTTTGCGGCATCCATGTCATGCATTCGTGGCTCCTTGAAAGCCAGCACGCATGTTCGCAGCGAACACACGCCGAAAAAATGGACCCGTTACTTCCCGGGTCCAATGCACCGACGCACGATATACGTCAATGGTCGGCACCCCCGCCTCGTTTAATCCCTTCTGTGGTCAAGCCAGCCAGTATGTTTCGTGCTCTGCAGGCTTGCTTTGTGTCGAACGCTGTCAATGCCTTGAAGCCTGAAGCTGTGCCGATTGCAATAGGGCGATAGCACCGAAAAGGCCCTTCGCCGTCGAGCCTGATGCAGCCTATGAAGCGAGACTTAAGGCAGACTTAAATCGGGCATCGGTATAAACGAGAATGAAGCCGTGCAAGGGGAGGGAGTCGCGCCAGCGCTTGAAGGGACGCCCTGGACGGTAGCCAGTCTGAACGAGTCCGGAGCGTGCCATCGAAACTGAACTCGAGGAGGCGAGCATGCCGCACATCTCACGAATCGGGTGGCAGACAGCGCTCGAACAGCACGAGACCAACGGTAGCAATTGCGAGCATGACCACGTAGATGGCATGAATTCGATCATGTGATACGAGTCCATATATGCCATAGGCCAGAACGCCGATGCTAATCAGGAGCGCAGCTACCCGGGTGGCGTCGGAGACTTTCGGATGCATGGTTCCTCCACGGGGTAGACCGGATCGCGCAGCGTGGCGAACGCAAAAGAACTGGCGCGACGCGCGTACTAAAATGTCCAAAGGAGAGTGTCTAAAGCCTTTGAGCCGCAGATCGGCACGGAGTTTCCCATCATGGAAACCAGCTTCTCGTGGGGGTGGTACTTCCTGGCAATGCTGGCTGTCATGGCACTCAGCATGGGCTTGACGCAGTTTCTCGCAAGCGACAGAGGAAAGGGCGAACGCGAGGAAGACGATGACGTGTGACGTGGCGGGGTATAAGCCGTCATTTCAGGAGCCAACATTCAGGACGGAACGCGGATAGCCCACGCACCCAAGCCGCGCTCCGCGAGCGTAAATGTCGCGAACTGCTTGCGGTCTGTCTGGTGAAAGCCATACCACCGTTACGGGTGCTACGGCGTGAAATCCCAACGCCCCCATTCCTGGGCCGTCACTTTTAAGAATCGCTTAAGTTTGTTGACCTAGCCTGCAGACTACGCATTGTTGACGCGTAGCCTCAATCGAAACCCGTACCACACGGACGATTGCGGAGTTGCCTGGAGATGCGATGCAAGCCGGGAATGTCGTGCGCACATGGCTCGCGGCCTGTTTGGCGGCAGTATTGTTGATGGGGTGCGTGTCGCGCTCAACCCAGGAGGCTCGCGTGCCAGATATCGCGGCCCCCACCGTGTCCACGCCTGGCAGGTATTCTGCGCCGACGACGGTTGTCGACGACTTCGCAGGTCTCGTCGAGCAGAATGGGGGCGCCATCGTAAACATCAGCGCGGTCCCCGGCACGCATGTCGCAAGCCTGACACCGCTTTGGCCCCCTGCATCAGCCGAGCACGACCCGTTCATCCAGTTCTTCAGACAATTTTCACCAGGCCAGTCAGGCGGTGCCCTCCCCGCCGGTACTCTGGGCTCGGGATTCATTATCAGCCCGGATGGCTATGTTCTGACGGGCGCGCAGGTGGTGGCTGGTGCGACGCAGTTGCGGGTGAAGATGACCGACCATCGCGAGTTCAAGGCGCGCGTCGTTGGAATCGACAGTCCAAGTGATGTCGCGCTGCTAAAAATCGATGCACATGGTCTGCCAGCTGTGAGAATCGGCAAGCCGTCCGATACCAGGACTGGTCAGTGGGTCGTCTCTATCGGGTCTCCATATGGATTTGAGAATACGGTGAAAGCCGGGATCGTCAGCAGCAAGGAAAGACTGCTCCCAGACGAAACCTATATTCCGTTAATTCAGACGGATCTCACACTAAATGCTGGCGAATCGGGTGGTCCGCTCTTCAATCTGAATGGCGAAGTCATCGGCATCGACGCGCTTGTTCATCAGACGTTTGGAGGGCTCTCGTTTGCCATTCCCATTGATGCTGCAATGAGAATTGCGCGGCAATTGCAGCTTTACGGAAAAGTTGAACACGGTCATCTCGGGCTGACCTTTCAGGAACTCACTGTACCTCTCGCACACTCGTTCGGACTGGATAGACCCGCCGGCGCGCTTGTCAGTTCTGTTGATAGTGACGGACCCGCTGCCAGGGCGGGACTACGCGCCGGCGATATTATCCTGCGAATTAACGATATGGCCATCACCGACTCGCGGCGCTTGCCGATGTCTGTCGCGGAGCTCCGTCCTGGTTCCAGGGGCAGCATCGAGTACTGGCGAAACCATGCCACACACAGCGTTGATGCTGTTTTGGGAAGCCTGCACACGACACTGCTGGCGTCAGGGCCGGGCGATGCGCGGCGGACGAAATTCGGACTAACTGTCCGGAGCCTGACGGCGGAAGAAAGACAAAAGGCTGGCGTGTCTGATGGTGTCCGGGTCGAAGGGAGTGAAGGTCCTTCGGCGCTCGCAGGTATTCGGAGAGGGGATATTATCTCGCGCGTCAATAACACGCCTGTGTCAAATGCGACACAACTGCGTCAGCAACTCGATCATTCGGGCAATCATGTCGCCTTGCTCGTCCTGCACAATGGTCTTCCGGCCTTCGTGGGCGTTGAAGCCGGTTAGAAATGACGGCGGGTGATTGTCTGTAGCAAACTCCGTAACCCAGTAGCTGCTTATGCCTGGCGGCATTGGGTGAGGACCGGACCATTGTGAGTTACCGATGAAGCAGCGAAGTCACCAACACGTGGGTATGCAATATTCAGCGCAACGACCGTGGAATGCGAACCCGGGCAATTTTGAGGTGGCTGCCCCGGTGGCACATGCCCGACTTCCGCTTAGGCCGTCCATGCGCCTTCAGTCGGGAACCGTCAGGACCGTGTGGGTTGTCATCCTCGTGCTGCCAGTCGTGACGGGCGCACTGTTCATCGCGTTGGGCGTGCTCGGGCTCGTCGCACGGATGTTTGGTCATTGAGCAGCGCTACCATTTGTGGAGTCTGGTCATGGGTCAAGGTCTGCGAATTGTCGTCGTCGTTCTCCCGATAGCATGCTTCAGTCCGCTTGCATCTGCGTATTCGGGCGACGACCTCTTGCAGATATGCATGCTCAACCCCACGGATACAAATCAAACCCCCGTCACTGATGACATATCGGTCAGTATTGCTGACCAGCCTCCGTCGTCAAGTGGTCTGTCTTCCCTGTTACATGTTTCCGAGAGCTATCCAGATTGGCAGTACCTTCCTTTCCATGGTTCCGTTGGACGGCTCCGGCATTTGCGAGGTAACGGTTTCTATCTAAACGGGGATGGCGGTGCGAAATGATGCATTCCTAAATGGACAATCCGCTGTGGCAAGGACCGATCGCGCGAACTGAAGGAGAAGGAAAAAATGAAGAGGATTTTCCGGACGGCGCTTGTGCTTCTGCTGTATGGCGCACTCGGCGCATGTCACTCAGGTGTCAAGCTTGATGAGGGTGCTGCCGGCGCCACCGGCGGGACGGGCGTGCGAACAAATCCCACTGCAGTGTCACAGGTCAGTGTCGATCCCCTCAATGACCCGAACAGTCCGCTTGCCAAACGCAGCATCTATTTCGATTTCGACGATTACTCGGTCAAGCCGGAATACGAATCACTTCTGAGAGTGCATGCGCAATACCTTAAAGAACATTCCCAGCGTCACATTCGCATTGAGGGCAACGCCGATGAGCGGGGCTCCAGTGAGTACAACCTCGCGTTAGGGCAGAAGCGTTCTGAGGCGGTTCGACGGGAACTCGTCCTGTTTGGCGTGCCTGACCGGCAGATGGAGGCAATCAGCTTTGGAAAGGAGAAACCCGTCGCGACCGGTCACGATGAAGCCTCGTGGGCACAAAACCGTCGTGCCGATCTGGACTACCAGCATTAGCGAACAGACATAAATCCGTGGGTGATGGAGTTCGTGGCATGTCCGGCTCGGGCTGTGAAGAAACGAAACCGTTCGTTGACGTCGAGATTAGGGACGACGACGGGGGCGTTGACGCAGATTCCACGTTTTTTAAGTTTCGTTTAAGTCTGGTGAGATATGTTGGCTTCCCATACCTGTATGACTTCGGCCGCGTAATGCGGCCTTTTTTTCGCCACGTGCCTTGCGTCTCTACATGACATCTCCGCGCGGTGGACTCTCGACTGGTTGAAAAAGAAGGACCCGGCGACCGTGAGCCGGGTCCTGAACGGTCGACCCTTTGGCCGTGACAACAAGAGTCGACGCCACCACTGCGAGAAACGTTACCGTTTCGAAACCAGCGTTCGAGTGAGCCCTCGCCGCGTCGATAGCGACGACAACCCCTATTGCTATGGAACAAACGAAGATGCGGCGAGATGACGAACTGCGTCAAAGCGCGAAATTCTCGGACTTGAATGTCTTGCTTCGCCGCGGGAAGCAAGATGTGAAGCACTCTAAGAGTGGAAACTTAAGTGGGACTTAAACCGGGGATTGGTGTAAACGCGAGGACCGCTATTGCAGCAGGAGACGCTCGGACTTCGCGCTCGGACTTCGCTGCCTTCTTATTTTTCGAACCGGGTTTTGCTGGTGAAGTGCATTCCAGAGGCGATTCCGAGCACGGTAGTCAGGATGTAAATTAGATGCAGATGACTATGCGTCGCGAGTCCCAACGTCCCATATGCAAGAACCAGGAGGCTGCAGAGACACGCCAGCGCCTTCAACACAATGACCATCTTTGGACTCAATTCATTCTCCCGCCAGGTCTCGTTCATTACCTGCGTCGTCGCGGGGTCTGCCTTTAACCACCAGATGACACCCTCATATGGGGACTCAACAAGCGAGAATACAGGGCCCGCGCGGCGGCGGGCAACCGCGATAATCCCTGGGATTGGCTTCTGGTTCTGGCAGGGCTCCCGCAAAATGCCGTTGATATGAGGGCGTCGGCTACCTATCCGGCGTGCGAGAGAGAATCGAGTTTTCGACAACATAGGTACTGCGTGAAACGCTAATCCCGCGCGTCAGGCTCCTATGTCTTGCCGTCGGCTATGCGCACACATGTGCCGAATGGCCATGACATTAAGCAGCAGAACTTGAGACAGGATGCAATTGTGCGTTAAGTCTTTGCTGCAGCGAACACTTTTGCGGGCATCATCCCGCGAACACTGCAAGGACGTTCGATGGAGAGCGTCGTCATACCGCCGAGTTCCTGTTCCAGATATCGTTATCGGGCGGTCAATAGATTGACGGATGTCGCCGTTTCGTATCGCGCGCTCCCGGCGGAGCGCGCCACAAGGAAAGTCGGTCCGCTTTAGTTCCCGTTTGCGACAGGCTTGCCTGCGCTATCCTTCACCTTTGACATCCACTGTGTACGGATCTCCGTTACAACAGATTTCGGCAGGGAGATGTAGTCCAGATCCTGGGCTGCCTGTTCGCCGTTCTTGAACGCCCAGTCGAAAAATTTCAGCGTCTCCTTGCCTTGCTCGGGTTTGTCCTGGGTCACATGCAGAAGAACGAATGTAGCGCCGACGGCAGGCCACGCGTCCTTACCGGGTTCATTGGTCAGGATCTGATAGAACGACTTGGACCAGTCAGCCCCGGCAGCGGCTGCCTTGAACGTTTCAGTCATGGGTTGTACAACGGCCCCCGTTGAGTTTTTCATCGCGGTATAGACCATATGGTTCTGTTTTACGTACGCCCATTCGACATATCCAACCGCACCCGGGATGCGCTGAACGAAGGCTGCGACCCCGTCGTTGCCCTTGCCACCGGTTCCCGTCGGCCAGCTTACCGTCGTGCCCTCGCCGACCTTGCTCTTCCAGTCGGGGCTAACCTGCGACAGGTAATGTGTCCAGATAAAGCTGGTACCTGAACCGTCTGCGCGGCGAACAACCGTGATATCGGTGTCAGGCAGCTTGACGTTTGAATTCAGGGCCGCGATTGCAGGGTCATTCCATTTCTTGATTTTGCCGAGGTAAATGTTGGCCAGTACCTCGCCAGAGAGCGTCAAATCGCCCGGTTTGATCCCCGGAATGTTAACCACGGGGACCACGCCACCCACAACTGTGGGAAACTGGAACAAGCCGTCCTTTGCCAGTTCGTCATCTTTCAGCGGTGCGTCCGAACCCGCGAAATCGACAGTCTTGGCAACGATCTGCTTGATGCCACCCGAGGAGCCGATTCCCTGATAGTTCACCTTTCCGCCACCAGACTTTTGGAAAGCGTCGGCCCACTTCATGTAGATTGGGGCAGCGAAAGTGCTGCCGGCACCGGTGATATCGGTGGCGTGTGCAGTTACAGCGAAGAGGGCCACGGTCAGGCTGGCAATTGCGGTTGGGATCAGTCTCATTCTTGCTCCAACGGGTTGTGAAAAAAGGTCGCCCGAAAATAGTCCCGAATGATGTCAGGGATATGACGTTCTTGAGGAGCCTTCTCATATCGGCTGGAGGAGACGTGCAAGACGATTAGCCGTATCTCGTGCAACTTCGCTGCTGGCTGCGGCGTCGGCACATCGTCAGTGTCCCCTCGCAGCACTAGCAACAATCCGGTCCCGTGCGAATACCATCCAGTCTGTGACAATGGGTCGCGAAGCCCGCAGAGGCAACCACACCCAAATGGCGATGATGCTTTTCCCTGGAAGATACGTCGGGTCTTCGGGTGTACATTCATTGCGGACATGTAGGGCATAATAGTCATGCGGTTTTGCAACGCGTGGTTGCCCCTTCCGGTGTCGGGTACTTCGCGTCCACACATGCACGCATGTGCCACGGGTTGATAATTGAATCTTTCTCAAGCCACTTTTGTTGCGTTCATGTGCGCGGCCTTGATTGCCTGTTCACGCCATGATGCCCTGTTTTCCCTGGCCCCCACCTATACAGGTAAGACTGTACAAGCCGTGTCGGAGGTCACAGGATGCATCGCCGGGAGGTGGCATGCGAGCGCACGTCACGTGCGGCAGGGGCGGGTTGGGGATGTGATCCAGCTCAAGGCACAGTCGCTGTTCGACGGCGCTTCGATCGGTGTGCGGATAAGACGGAACGCTTCAGATACTATTGTCGAGTATTTTCAACGAAGACTGGCGGCCCCGATCTATCGTTCGATGGTCAGAGAGTGCGTCAGGAACGAGATGGCGGGCGCAAGCTGACTGGGACAGCCAGGTGCGAAGTGATAGAAGCAGGAGCCACGTAGTACCGTGTGGGATTCGTCGTCGGGTGCTCAATGGGGTGCGTTTGTGCCGGCAAGGGATGGAGATTAGCTCTTTTGAAAATGCGGTGGGTAACGTTCCTTGGCGGGCATCCGAATTGAAAGCGGCGAAGTAGAGTTTCTCAGCGTCCGCATGCTATTGCAGCGCGTGTAAGCACGGGGCTTGCGCCTGGTCGCCGGAAACAAGCCGTTGATAGCTTCGATGAAACCGGTGCAACGGCACGTGAACGCGCCATAGCGCAATGCAGGTTCCACGAACCTCTTGCGAACCGATAGTCATCGTCTTATTTGATCGCGATCCTGGTCAAGAAACTGCACGGTAATCAGGTGTTCTTCGATGCCTCCTTCGGTCGTCCGACAAGCAAACGGTCGCTTGAATTTGTTGACGTGGGTAATGAACTGCACCATCGAGGCGTAATAAAGGGAAGCGCCCCGCAAGAGCGGCGCGCTCTCTTCGAAGAAACATCGTCTAGGTGATTGTTGTCACGCTGGCTTGGGGGCGAGCGTTCAGTGGCGACCGTACATTGCGTTCCAGCTGCCTGGCGAGACGTGAGAACCAGACTGCGACATGCTACCGGAAACGCCACCGACGCTAGTCTGACCAGGCGCACGCGCCTGCTGTTCGTTGGCTATGCGTTTTTCTGCCGCCAGAATGTCATCTGGATAGTGTGCCTTCGATGGTTTGTATCCAGCGTGTTCAAGTTGAACCAGGTCCGCATGAATCTGGGCGCGGGTAACAGGCTGATTTGATGATTGTGCAAATGATATATGCGGTAGCACAAACGACGCGACGATTGTAGTTGCGAGAATCAGGGACTTCATGATCTATAACCTCCCGGGATCAGTCGCTGGCGAAAGCAACCTTGCGATCAACCAGTACGAATAGCATAGGAGAACATTCTTAACGGATGGTTAAATCGACCTCCGTTATCGATATGTTCGAGCACATATTGAATGCTTTGATATCCTCTGATTGTCGTTCTATGTCGGATGTCCTCTTCAAATTACGTAGCAGCAGCGACCCGCGGTGGAGATAAGTTTTCCTTAAGAAATACGCATTATCCTCATGAAATGGTATTCAAGAACTGCCGTTCATTTACGTGCGAACGATGACGTCGGAGGAGAAAATCTTCCGGTGTCAATTCGGGCAACGGGAGCTTTCGCGTTTCGCCCATGACATCATTCAGGAGAGGCGAACAATGTTTTCTGAATATGTTGTTAGAACTTTTGCGTCTCTAGCGCTAGTCTCGTGCCTTGCGCCAACAGTTGCTATCGCCAGCGAGCCTGCTCCAGTTACGGTCAAGCTTTCTGACGGTCACGACGGGAAAATGTCGCTGACGATAAAACCCGCGGAGGTTCAGGCGGGCCCGGTGGAGTTCAGGATCGTAAACCAGTCTCATGCGCTGAAGCATGAGTTCATGATCTTACCGTGGTCTGGCTCCGACTCAACGATACCGTATGACCCGAAGACAGCGCAGATCGAAGAAGGGAAACTGAACGGATTGCAGGGCGTTGAGGATCTTGATCCGCGGGCGACAGTAGTCGCCCGCTTCACCCTCAAGCAGGGACACTACATTGTGTTTTGCAATGAACCCGGCCATTTCAGGCATGCGATGAGCGCGGATCTTGTTGTGTCATCCGGGAAGTAGCCCCGACATGACACACAACAGCCGTCGAGACGGCGCGTCGGCAGATAGCGCCATTTGCCCCTGGTCGGCGGTGCGTCACGCGAGGCGGGCACGAAGTCTGGGATGTTGTTGCACCCGTTAAGTTAAGCGCATCTTAAGCTTCCTGGCCTGATACTGGAAAAATCGACGCTAACAGATGTCCTGCCTGACATGGGCCATACACTGTAAGACGATCAACCATTAGCGGTATGCTTTGCGGAGGATGCGTGAAGTCCGTACGGTCACAGCTACTCGCCGGGTTGCTTGTTGGACTGGGGGTGGTGAGCATCGTCGCGGGGTATGGGATTTTTCGTAGCGCGTTGGAAGAAGCGAACGAACTGTTTGACTACGAGCTTCGCTCCGTCGCCGTGTCGTTGCCGCAGTCTCTGTCTTATGCGAGCATCGCGAACGCGGAACCCCACGATATCGACCGGATTGGGGATGACCGTGTTGAACTTCAGGTATGGGATGGTGGCGGCAAACTGGCTTACTACTCGCATTCGGGCTCACCACTTCCGCGCCGAGGGCCTGGTTTTCATGATATCGAGGTGACAGAGCGTCACTTCCGGGTTTTTGGTGTCGAACAGGCTTCGCGGTTCGTTCAGGTGGGGCAACCAGTTTCGGTACGCGATGAGCTCGCGTTGCAGGTGGCGTCCAGAACGCTCTGGCCATTACTTGGAATAGTCCCACTCGAGATCGCTCTGGTATTGCTCGTAGTAAGGCGGGCGTTGCGACCCGTACAGCGACTGTCGACGTCTCTCGCAGCGCGCTCCCTGGAGACGTTGACTCCCGTCGACCTGGCCGATGATATTCCGACGGAAATAGCTCCTCTGGTTAGCGCACTAAACGACCTTTTGTCCCGACTGGCCAAGGCAGTCCAGGCGCAACGAGTGTTCGTTGCGGACGCTGCCCACGAATTGCGAACCCCGTTGACAGCGTTGAAGCTTCAGATTCAGGTCGCACGTCGTGAAAATCGAAGTATTGAAACTGGCTCGCTCTTCCAGAAGCTGGAGGAACGAACAAACCGTGCCATACATCTCGTTCAACAGCTGCTGTCGCTTGCCCGGGAAGACGCAGCCACGAGTAACGGAAAGCCTCGTGCAAACCTTGCCAGACTCGCATCTCAGGTTGTTGCCGATCTGTCGGTACTCGCTGAACAGAAGGAAATCGATCTGGGTCTTGAGCGCGTACGAATCGAAACTGGGTCTGATTCTCTTTACGTCGCAGGCGATGAGACATCCCTGGGATCAATGCTGACGAACCTGGTGGACAACGCCATTCGGTACACGCCGCAAGGAGGCAGGGTAGACGTCCGATTGGTTATCGAAGTCGATACGGTCGACGTGGAGGTCGTCGACACGGGGCCGGGGATACCAGAGGTGGAGCTCGACCGTGTGCGCGACCGGTTTTACCGTGCGGGGAACACCTCGGGGACGGGGAGTGGGCTCGGGCTTGCGATTGCAGTCAAGGTTGCAACGAAATGTCGTGCCGAATTGCTGATCCGTAACAGGCAGGACAGGGCCGGCTTGAGTGTAGCCGTTACCGGCCTGAAACGAGTTAGCAATGTCAATCCTGGCGATACAAAGGCGGCGTGAGAGTAGCCTGACCACCGGTTGACTCCTTGCTTCCTGTGAAATGGAATCTGCCTTGGCCACGCGGGTGGTCGTTGTTCAATTGTGCGTCGCCGCGGCGTCACTTCTGTCTCGGCCGTATTCAACGACCACCTATTTTGGGCCCGGACCTTGTCCGGGCTCGCTTTTTAGTTGCGGCCATGATTCCGTGCGAAAGCGAATTTGTGATCGACTGCGGATTTTCGGCGAACATGAAAAGCCATTTCGGATGAAACCGAACAGAAGCCGGACCATTCTGGAGTCGGCGGTCGAAAATTCGGAATGAACGGATGCCGCAGCAATTCGTCCTTCCGGATGATTCGTGCCACTATGAAATCGCGTTTCGAGGGCAATCCAGGTAGCCTCACGGCGCCCATCCCGTGCGCGATTACCACGAATCGTGAGAGGCGTATGAACGAGGCTACTGCAACTGCCTGTGTGATCAATTGAGGAAATTACTGTGGTCAACCTGAACAGGTTTCTTGACGACAAGCATCTCCATCTGTTCTTTGAGGTGAGCCTGTGGTCTAAAGCTGTCTTCGCACTTTCGGAAATCGTCGCCGGCGTTGCCACGTACTGTGTTCCGCTGCGATTTTTTTTAACCGTCGTGCTTTGGGTTACCAGGGAGGAATTCGCCGAAGATCCTTACGATCTCGTAGGCAACTTTCTCCTCCATACCGTCCAGCACCTGTCCATCGGTGCCCAGAAATTCGCTGCAATCTACCTGGTCGGGCACGGCATGATAAAGCTCTGGCTGATCGTCGGCCTCTTGCGACAGCGGCTTTGGTATTACCCCGTCTCGATTATCGTTTTCGGCCTGTTCATCTCGTATCAGGTCTACCGATACACATTCACGCAATCGGTGTGGTTGCTGCTTGTAACAGCTCTGGACATCGTCATTATCGCGCTCACATGGCACGAGTACCGCTACCTTCGAGACAGGCAGCGAGCAGCCATTGCGAGTTCCTGAGTGCGCCGCGTTCCGCCAGCTGCTTTGCCGGCGGTGTTTGACTTGAGGGCCGCACCCACGGCTTAACCTCGCTCGCTCGTTGACATCTTCCGTTCGACGCGCCTGGGCAAAGGCAGTATCCGGGGAAGAATGTTTTCCGACTTGAGTACCGCGAGCGCCCCCAACACGTGCAACCCGACCAGTGCAGCCAGCCCGTAGGCCGTCAGCGCATGCAGCTCCCCCAACCAGTGCGACAGCTCGCGGCTTTTCGATACCAGCGTTGGCAGCGAGAAGAGTCCGAAGCAACTTGCCACGTGTCCGGCCGCATTGGTCTTCAGCCAACCGAGCAGCGGAATGACGAGCATCAACACGTAGAGGAGGTGATGAACGACCTTCTCGGCGAGGTAAGCCGGCGTACCGGCCCGGTTGGTCGAGGGCGGCAGCCGACGCCGCATGCGCAACCGGTTCGCGACGCGGACCGAGACCAGAAAGAGGATGACGATGCCGATCGACTTGTGGAGTGTGAGCAGATCCTCGTTGTCGTCGAGCATCCAGCCGATGATCAGATTGCCAATCAGCGCGACCGCCAGCAGCCAGTGCAGCAAGCTGATCGAGAAGGGGTAGCGGGACGTGTGTTTCATGTACGGGATTCCTGTGCAAACGCGTTTCAGGCTTGTCAGCCCAGCAGGTCGTGATAATGCTTCCTCGTACCGTTAATCCGGCGCAATGCGCGCTTGGCGGCGTCCATGTCGTCTGCCTGGATTGCACGGTCGACCTCGGCCAGTTCCTGCTGCAGCGCCTGCATGCCTTCGTCGTAGGTGGATTGGTCGCCGCGATAAGGCTGACGGCTTAGGCGCTGCGCGTCGCTTTCGAGTCTGGCCACGTAGCCGCGCAGTTCGGGCATCGTGGTACTGGACATCGCGCCCTGCATGGCCAGCTTCATGTCCTTCATCAGTGTCTTGATCTCGCCCGCATGGGCCAGCGGCGCGACGACAAGCAGCGAGACGCACAGTAACGTGCGGAAATGGGGGTGGAGCGGCAGCAGCGCCATGGGCATTGATCCTGTAAGGACAGTGAATGCCCGCGAGAATAGGCAGGTCAGGTTAACGGAATCTTAACGACCACCCATGCCGGCGGACGGGCTTGATACACGTCTGCTTAAACGGGTATCGTTGCCGCCAGGGACGCTTTGCCGGAACGAACAGGAGCACGACACGATGCGCGTATTACTCGTCGAGGACGACAGGCTGATTGGCAGCGGCGTGGAAGACGGCCTGATCGAGGCGGGCATGACGGTCGACTGGGCGTGCGACGGCAAGCAGGCACAACTGGCGCTGGAAACCACGCCATACGACCTGGTCGTACTCGATCTAGGGCTGCCCCGCATGTCGGGGACCGAACTGCTCGACTGGATTCGCAAGCGCCGTGACCATACTCCCGTGCTTGTCATGACCGCGCGCGACACCGTCGCCGACCGGGTGAGCGGTCTGAGCGCCGGCGCTGATGACTATCTCGGCAAGCCGTTCGACCTGACGGAACTGGTCGCGCGCTGTCGCGCGCTCGTGAGGCGCTCGCAGGGCCGAAGCACCGACACGATTGAATACGGCGACCTGCTGGTTGATCCCGGGCGCCTGACGGTCATGCGTGGAAGCGAGCGCATCGCGCTCAGCTCGCGCGAGTGCGCATTGCTGGTCGAACTGCTGGCGAATCAGGGCCGTCCTCTTTCCCGCACGCGTCTCCAGGACAGCCTTTACGGCTGGAACGAGGAGATCGAAAGCAATGCGATCGAGGTGCATATCTCGAACCTGCGCAAGAAGTTGGGTGCCCAGCTGATCCGGACGATCCGCGGCGTCGGGTATGTGGTGGAGAAGGCAACGTGACGCGGTCGATCCGGCGACGGCTGACCTTGCTGGTATTGTCTGGCATCGTGCTGGTGTGGTTGTACTCGTTATATTCGAGCTATCACCAGGCAATCCATGAAGTCGAGGAATGGGACGAAACACGTATCGAACAGGTTGCCCGTGCGCTACTCGTGCTCGACGTGCGCGATCTGCCGGTTTTTGCAGGCGCGAGCCTCACGCCTCGCGACGACGACGGAGACAACGATGCGTCAATGCGGCTGCTGTACGAGGTAACTGCTGCAGACGGACGGGTACTGGCCGCCAGCACCGGCCTGTCCTCGCTCGGCCTGCCGGCACGTCCGGCCGACGCATCCGGCCTGCTGCGGGTCGACGATGCGAAGTGGCGCGTCTACGTGCTTGGCGATGCTGCGCGCGGCCGTACCGTGAGAATCTTCGAGCAGCGCACGCATCGCTCAGAGCTATCCTCGATGGTCGCGCAGCGCATCGCCCGCCCACTCGCGTTCGCGTTGCCCGTGCTGGCCATGCTGGTCTGGTTTGCGATCGGCAGGAGCCTGACACCCTTGCGCACGCTGTCGGAGGCGATCGAGGCGCGATCCCCCGACAGTCTCGATGCCATCGCGGTCAAGGGCGTTCCCGACGAGGTTTTTCCGCTCGTCGCTGCGCTCAATACGCTGTTGCAACGTCTGCGCCGGTCGCTCGATCGCGAGCGCGCGTTTACCGGCGACGCGGCGCACGAACTCAAGACCCCGCTCGCCGCGATCAAGGTCCAGGCACAAGTCGCGCTCACCGCGGGTGATCCGGAACGTCAGCGTCGCGCCATGCAGCGCGTGGTGGAAGCCGTGGACCGAAGCACGCACCTGGCCGACCAGTTGCTCGCGCTGGCGCGGCTTGAGGAAAGCACGCCGCTTCCCAGTGCGCGGGTTGATCTCGCGGACATGGCCAAAGCATGCATCGTCGACCAGCATGCCCATGCGGACCACAAGCAGATGTCGCTGACGCTGCGGGCCGATGGAGCGACCACCGTGTGTGCGTCGCCGGCGCTGGTGCGGATACTGCTTGACAATCTCGTCGACAATGCAATCAAATACGGGCGCGTGCGGGGGCGCATAGAAATCGCGACCTGGCGCGACGCCGACACGATATTTTTAGAGGTGCGAGACGACGGCCCTGGTGTCGCGAAGGAGAACCTGTCACGCCTGCACGACCGCTTCTTTCGTGGCGCGAACCACGTCGAGAAAGGAAGCGGGTTGGGCCTGTCAATCGTCGCTCGCATCGTGGCCCAATTGCGCGGGAAGCTGGAGTACACGGGCGGAACCGATGGTAAGGGCTTCGGTGTGCGCGTCGGGTTGCCTTTGCCTATACGCTAGTCGACGGGAGGCAGGACGGGAACGGCTTGTGACACCATCCGGCCTCCAATAACTTGCTGATTCCAGGAAGCGGCCGCTCATACGAATGAAACGGAGTATCTCCTCCGTCGCAGCGGCAACTATCCAATCACAACTGCTTGGATGAAGCACACTGGCTCATCGCTCGGTGACTGGAAATGGCCTCGGTCATTGCCACACGGGAGGGCGTGGACCCCACCCGGCGCGACCTGGTGTGCACCCATGTGATCGGCGAGCATCGCGCCCCCAGTCAAGGGGCGCGATGCTCGCCGATTCTGTTGTCTACATTTCCTGTGCCAACGGTAGGCGCAACATCATCTTTGGAGCTGATCAGACAGTGCACCGTTTAGACTGGTTGTACTGAGGTTAAGCTGCGTTAAGGTGCAACTGTCGCCGCGGAATTCATCCTGTATTCGTCGCCTATCTGCAGCTTCGATCGTTAGTCTGCTTACCGGCTTACTTGACAGTGTCGACGTCAATGGTGGGTGAACATCACCTGCCAGCCACTTGCGGAAGCGTGGGATCCGGACACAGAGGTTCCGCTCATGGATCCGCCAACGGAGGAAACTGCGCCATTCAAGCCACTGTGTCGCTGGATCGCGTCATTGGCTGCTGCCTGATTGCCAGATCTGCGATCCACGGTTGCGGTGGTACTCGATGCGCTCGTCGCCCCGTCACGCTGTGCGGCGATGCGTCTTTCGGCGGCCTGGATGTTGTCGGGATATTGTGCTCGTGAGAGCTTGTAACCCGCCTGTCTAAGCTGAACAAGTTCATTGATCACCTGTTGACGAGTTACCAGTCCGTCTGAATTCTGAGCGAATGACATCGACGGAAGTGGAAGGGTAGCGGAAAGCGCGGCCGCAACTATTGCGGATTTCATATCTACCTCCCTATCGCGACGGTGACGCGAAGGGAAATTCGTCGTGGTTAACTCCATCCTAGGTGGCGATCCTTAACGTTCCGTTAACGGCCTCGTGAGGGAAGATCCATTCGCGGCCGACGCTGGGACGTCTGCATATGTGGATGCACATGAGAGCGTGATTACGGCCGCGATGGAGGAGGCGACACTCAAAGAGTCGCATGAGGTTATTTCGCGTGAAATTCAGTGAAGGTTCGATTGGAGGAGCAGGCTTCGGCGATCGCGCTGCCGAGCAACGCCTGCAAACTGACAGGCTGTTCGGCGAGCGACTCGCGCAGCCTCGCCCCATCGATGCGTTTCGTAGGACGCGCTTTGTGCATCGACATACACGCCGAACGCGAGGTTGTGGTCCGTGTAGGCAGCCGTCGGGTGCTTCGCCGCGCGGTCGACATTGGGCAGCGCAAACACGGTCGTTTGCGGTGGCGTGCGAGGATTGCTTTGTTCGCACGCATTTGCGCGACGTCTGCGTAGGCCGGGCATTACGCCCGTCGACGTTGTCGTCGACGAGCCGCCACGGCCGCCGCGCCCATCGATAACCAGCGGCACAAGTAGAGCAGGATACCGATCTTCTCTGCTCGTGACGGGAACGCGTTGTGCGCGTGAGAAATGAACGTCACGCCCATCGAAATGAAAATCGACGTGCGGTCCGGATTGAACGCATAGTCCGTCGGCAGTACGACGCCCACCGTCTGTTTCGGCAGCCTAGTCATTTCGAAGAGAGCGGCCTGCCGGCCTCATTCAAGAGCCCCGGGTATGGCGACCGGGGCATTTCCTTAATGTAGCGCCAGACAATCATCGGGAGACGGAACCCCATCGGTCATCGTCGAATCAAAAATGCATCAGGAAGAGAATTCATCAAAAGCCGCCATGGCGTGCGTCGCGTACATCATCGAAGGTCCACCTCCCATATACACGGCTGTACCCAATACGTCCTCCAGTTCCGCTCGTGTGATACCGAGACGGGCAAGCGTCTGCACATGAAAACCAATGCAGTCGTCGCAGCGGCAAGCGACCGCGATACCGAGCGCCACCAGTTCGCGCGTCTTTTTGTTCAATGCACCCTCTCTTGTGCCGGCAGCCGCCAGCAGCCCGAAGGCCGTCATCAGATCAGGCTGTGTCGTGCGCAGTTGGCGCATATGCGCAGACACATCTGCAACTGCTTCCTTGAATGTGGGAATGCCGCTCATAAAACCTCCTCGGTCCAGAAGTCGTACTGAATTACCCGCACTTGCACTTTGAGCTGTTCCTAAGCGCATCTTCGTGACGTAGCGCAAGGTCACATGAATTGACGGCCCGGTCACGTCCGACTGTGACTAGCTGCATCCTTAGGCCTATGCCAGCAGAATGAATAGCCAAGGGTCCCACTGCTGACGGGCGATTGTTGCTCCGGCCGATCGGCCGTTTGTGACAGCAAGACGGTGCCGGCGAATGTTCAGTGTTCGGCCGGATCCGGGTCGGACTGGACCTTGCCACTTGCGGTGATTCACCGACTACGGAAAACGTTTTCTGTCGGCGTCATCCAATGGTATGGCGTACTGGTGGGCCGCAGCTATCCGTCTTGGTGGCTTCGTGTGTGAGCATTGGCTCGCCGGGCGCCCGATCCTGAACATAAGACTCGCTCGTCTGGAGGCAGCGTTCCGCAATTGAGAGCTCGCGCCCAAGATAGGCGGCGTGATCCAGTTGACTCACAAGCGCTAGCTTCACGATTTCCGCATAGACGGCTGTAGGCGTCGATCCCTCCACGACGCAATCAAGGACGCCCGCGTTCGTGTAATGCTCAACCACCAGCTCGTGTACGCGACGGTCTGGGTAGACGATGAAGAAACCGGCCGGGTCGGACTTGAAAAACTGCGGCTCCCTGGCTTGCACGGTTTTAACGGAAACGTCAGTCACGGTCCCATCAAACGGTGGCAGCCCCTGAGCGTGGCAGTCCACAATGACTTGACCGATACGGGCAGCATCCTGCTCGCCAATCAACGAAACAAGCTGCACCTGTTCCTTGAAGACCCGGATGTGCTGCGGCCCAACATTCTTCAAGTATGGGCGTTTCCCCTTCGCACCGGCGATACGCTGCTTGTCGTCAAGACCATTGGCGAACAGGCTCTCCATCGATTGTCCCGGCAAATGGCCAATCGACTGCCGGGAATCCTCGCCGCACAGGACCAGAAATCGAATGTTGGAATTGGCCAGCACGTTGCGAATGACACGCTCTATGCCCAGATTCTCGGTATGCATCGTGCCGGCAATGGCGAGCCCATCAGGTGCGGAGTGCGCGAGTTCCTTTGCGAGACTCTCGCTGTTTAGCGTGCATACGGCTACGGACGCCCCGTACCTGACGACAGAGTAATCACCTGGCAGGGGCGGCCAGCCGCTGCGTTCTTCGGGCGCCTCGACAGGACAAAGCGCTGCTTCTGGCGGCGCCTGCGGAAACGCCTCGGCGAATGCATTAGCGGCACGCGCCGGAAAACAGATCTCGCAGCCGAGGCACTCGTACTTCTGCGGCACCAGCACGCGGCGAGCGTTATCGAGCACCGGCACCAGTTCCACAACGACGGGAGTAGCTTTCTCCAGCGCCTCGATGGTGCGCCGCAAGCACCCACATCGATGGCATTTGGTCGCGGCGATGGCTTTCGCGAACTCGTCACGAACAACGCTTAGCGCAGCGGCGCTCAATGCGGCAGTTTCGTCTTGCCCCACGGCTTACTCCATTTGTACCCGCGAGGGAACTTCGCGTCCTCGCGCGAGCCGTCTGCGCGGTTAGCCGCAGCAGGAACAACACGCCGATTTGGGCTGCTCCCAAGCCTTCGGTCCAGTTTCGGCCGGGCCAGTGCGGCCGCAACCGGATTCGGTATGGCGTTCTCCGGCAGGTGTCGGCACGGCTTCATGCGACTCGGGTTCGTTGGGCCGGATTTCGGCCGGTCTGCTCGTTGCAGTTCGTCGGCATTCGCATGGCATCATCAATCTCCCCAATACAATTGGCGTCCACCCAATCGCGTCAACCGCGTCTCGCTGTCAAGTCGATTCTGACTGGTTTGTCGTTGAAACCGCTGACTCAGATCAAGCCGCAGGTCGCGTTGGATATCTAAATTGAAAACCATGAAGGCACTTGAGGGTCAATCCCATGCGTATCGGCGATCTGGCAAAGATTGTGGATGTCCCAGTTGCGACCATTCGCTACTATGAGCAGAAGGGGCTCATCGAAAAGCCCGATCGATCTGACTCGAATTACCGGCGCTACGGCTCAGAGACGGTGGCGCGGCTAGGTTTCATTCGGCGGTGCCGGTCGCTGGGCATGAGCCTGACCGAGATACGGCGGCTCTTGAAGTTGACGGAGGCGCCTGATGCCAATTGCGGCGAGGTGGACGTGCTGCTTGACGAGCACATCAGCAACGTACGCGGGCAGCGGCGCAACCTCGCCAGGCGCGAGCGGGAACTCAGGACGCTGCGCGCCGATTGCCACACGTCGATGCAAGTGCGCGGCTGCGGCATCCTGCGGGACTCGGCGCTGATAACACAAGGCAGGGGGGCGCAAATTCGAAAATGAGAAGGCGTCGCCGCGGGATAACCGCCAACCCAGCGACGAAGGAAAAACCGATTGTTCGGGTTAGACTGAGCGGCCGGTGCGGGGTCGATTACCGCCGACTGCATTTCCTGAAAGCTGACGCTCGGAAACGACAGCCGCGGACGGGTCTGAAATGACCGCAACGGTCGACGAGTTGCCAGAGAAACAGTAGGGGCCGGGTGGCCGTTCTACCTTGAAAGTCGCCGCCTAGTCTGCGCTGGGTTCAAGGGCAGTTCCGGGGTCGAGTCCTGCCGACCGCGTCGGGCAGCAGTCGGCCCAGTTCCTGCCTTTCGGTCGCACACGTGGGCGGACATACCGAGGTCGGTTGTGCCTCGGAAGCGGTTATAGCAACCCTCTCATTTTCGTCCGTGTCCGCCCTATGTCCGCCGATCCGGTGCAGGCTTCCCATATGACTGGACTGAACCGCGATTGCTTATGCGGGATACGAAGCGCCATGTCGCTTACCACGACTCACTGGATCTTGGGGTAGCCGACGTAGTAGATACCGACGACGGCCCCAACGGCGTCATGTATCGGTTGATAGCCCGTTATATAGGGCTTTCCTAGGATGTCGGCTTCGCCATAGTAGGCCCCACCGCCGCGAAGGCTTTCCTTTAGGATCAAGGACAGTGCCAATTGCCCGCAACCCGTCGTCTTTTTGCACGTTTGTTGCAACCCGAACGAAGTCATCGCCGCTCTTCACAAATAACGTGGCAGTCCCACCCTTCTCCTGCTTGACCTCATCGACCACCGTAAAGTTGTTGTTCATTTTCGTCGTACCAAAGTACAAAGCCGGGATCTATTTGCCGGCAACAGCATCCTCTCCTTTGATCCCCGGCGCGCCCAATTTGGCCGTTTTTGCCTTCAGCAATGCCATAGCTTCCTTCACGTTCGCCGGTGACTGTGCACGACTCATGGTCGGGAGACCAATTGACATTGCAATTGCGTACACCGCTAGCACCAGAAAGCGCCCGATGAAGCCCATTTGTAAGTGTCTTGGCATCATGTCGTCCTCCAATGAGTGTAGCCGATGAGGTGGGCCGGCAACATCCCCAGGATGACGGGCTGACAGTTTAATGATCCTGTTCGAGTATAGTGAATGCATTACTTGTTACTAACACATTAATTTCACTATCATTTCCTCACTACCACGCGTCGACGCATCCTGAGAATCCCCATGATTCTTATACGCAAGTCATGGCTCCGCCGATGGCCAGCCGCTGGCCTTTTCTTAATCTTCGTTGCCATCGTTGCCCGAGCGAAATCCCCTTGTCCAAACTGGGTCGTCACCCCGGCCGGAAGCGCATTTAATGTAGCAGCGCTAATTTCGGACAGCGGTTCTCCGGAAGCAGCCCTCATGAAGGCACGCAACGCATTGGCGCGCATCAATAACGGCGGCGGATGCGTGGCAATCGCCAGCGACCCTGCCGCATGCGACGAAACGGTTGCGCTCGCTAAAAAAGCCATAGCGGTCTTGGAGAAATGTGGGGCGCCGAATGCCAATACCAATCCAGCCCCCAAAAAACGCTCCCCTGTCGAGACAGAAAACGAGCTTAGCCCATAGGTCCGCCATCTCTGTTTCCCGATCCCAGGTCAGCGATTTATACAGTTCCTGCGGCAGTTCGCCAGCCTGGATCGCCGGCGTGGCGCAGGCTGGATCCCTCCAGTTTGCGCCAGAATTCCCTGTACCGACGAATGCTTGCGGTTAAATAGCTAGGCGATGTGCTGCAGCGACTCGCCTTTACGCCAGCGTTCCCACATCAACGCCTTCTGGCTTTCGCCAAACCAAGCACATCGAATTTCATGTGTTGGATGGAACACGCCACAAGACTGCTGCTATCGCGTTTGGAAACACCCAAATAACAATCCAGGTTCTTTTTGTTGAAGTCACTCCCGAAACCAGCAGGAATAATGGACGTTTCGGAGAGGTGCTTTTGTTCTTTATCGACCCGTCGATAGCGGAAATCCAGCGTCAGGGCAATTGGTCGCTCTATAGAAGTCACATTAGCGCGATGAAACTTCGTATCCGACTCTGCGACTATTTGGGCAATCGAACAGCCGCCTTTCAAGCATGACAAGTCAGTAAGAAAGAGACCACGCGCATATCAAGACTTTGGAGCGTTTCGCGCACGACGGGCCGCGGATCGCTTCCGCAAGCACTCATCGAACTTGCTTGGGCCTAGACGAACCGCGCCGGTTTCGTGCACGCATATCGTGTTGAAACATGCGATTTCCTTGTCCTGTGATCGTCTTTCATATACGGCTAGCGTCGCGCGCTACGAGCGCTCACGGTTGTATCGAAGTTGAAGGCTTGGCCTCCTAGACTTCGGTTGCCAGTGATCGAGCCATGTATCCGTATTACGCGACCCTGGCATCCATAAGGAGGTCCCCCATGAGATCAATTGCTATGGCGATCGCCGCGGTGTCGGCGCTTGCGCTGCCAGTCGCCGCACTCTCTCAGACGGATGCGACAACCACGCGTGCGCAAGTACGCGCTGAGCTACAGCAGCTGGAGCAAGCCGGCTATGACCCGGGCAAAGGAGAAAATCCGAATTATCCGGCGGATATCCAGGCGGCAGAGGCGCGCGTATCGAGCCAAAGCGGTGCAACCGCTTATGGCGGGGTGACGTCGGGCACATCGGCATCCGGCTCTCGCGCTATCAGTCGCCCAGCTACCACAGAGGAAATGAAGCAGCTTTATTTCGGAGGTGATTAGCAGGTTCTATTTCTGGCCACATGTATCAAAGAAACGGCGTAAACGGGTTCCCGCCTCCTGCCTGGCCGATCGCCGAAAGACCGTGCGTCGAAGACCGTTGAGGCTTAAACGCACGGCGTCGGCGGAGACAACCGATAGGCTCCGCCAGAGAAGCAAGAGTTATATAACGTATTACCTGAATCAGGCGTCGATGGAAATCGATATGGGCGAGCAAGGCGCGAGTTCGCTGATAGGGGATTCGGAGCCGCACCTAAGCCCGAATCAGATATGCAGAGCCAGTCCCGTCACCGCCTTGTCCAGGGCTTTCCTGCCGCCATGCGGCGCGAGGCTCACGAAATCGAGTTTGGTTGCGTCCTGAGCACGAATACGTCGCGATTTGCCGCATCGTGTCCGGTCGAAAACATGGCATGCACGTACGGCACGATGTCGAGATCGCGCGAGAGTGTCTGCCGATGTGTGGCCTCCAGGCTGGACAGATCGGCGGCGAACACGAGCATCGGTTGGCCGATAAATGGCGAGAAATGCCGCCTGAATCACAGCGACGAGGTAGCGATTATCCACCAGCATATGGCTAAAGGCCGCCTCGACGCCGCGCAGGCCTGGAAGATTCAGTTCGCGCGCCGCATGCTCAATCCAGTCTTGCGGCAGTTACACATCGCGTACGTGAAGCCGCCGGCCTCCGGCGCATGACCGTCATGCAGCGCGCCGGGCTCGATCAGGATCGCCCGGCCGGGCACGCACGTGTGCAATGACCGATGGCACTGAAAGCGTTGCACGCCTTGCTCGGTGTAGCCGACCAACATGTCGTCGTGGTCGTGCGGATCATAGGCGTGGCCTCTGAAATGCGAGCCAGTGATCGGTGCGCTCGTCGAACACCGTGGTGTCAGCGCACGTGGTATTCCATCAGGCCGAACCCGGGCCACAATCCGCCGTTCACATGCGTCGTCGGTTGGACGTTCACGAGTCGGCTTCCCCCGGTTTCCGGTCATCCGACTCTCAAAGGCGATCGTTCCTTCATCGGCCCTATGTAAAGCTTTCCGTAAGGCCGATGAAGCCCCTGTCGTCCATCAACCGGACACGATCACTGGCAATCTGCATCGTTTCGAGATGCGCGATTTGTCGTGTTTAGGCAGGGTCGGGTCTTGTGCTTCAGATTCGCGGTCCAGCTTTCAAATCAACAGAGCCTAACCGCGGTCGTAAAGGTCCCTCTGAAATACCGTCAGTTAAGGCGACTACAATGGACGCTAGCCAAAAGACGAATGTGACCAGCCATGCATCTTCTCTCGATTCGTCGGGCACGAAAGCGAACAGCCCGGCCAGTCTGGATCACCGTGTGCGTCGCGCTCCTTCTGTTGCCGCCAGTCCTCTTTGCTCAGGACGAAAAGCCGGGCATTGCCTTTTCCACGATCAAGCCCGGCGCACCGATGCCCGCGGGCTGGAAGAACCTGCCGGTCGCGCATGGCAAACCCATGACGCAATACACGCTTGTTTACGACGGCCACACCACCGTCCTGCAGGCGGACGCGAACCGCTCTGCTTCTGCGCTGATGCACGAGGGTAATATCGACCTCGGCCGCACACCCGTCGTGGCATGGCGCTGGAAAGCAGAAAGACCGATCGAGGGCGCCGACAACCGCGTCGGATCAAAGGAAGACGCGCCAGCGCGACTGGTGTTCTTATTTGACGGCGACAAAAGCAAGCTATCGTTTTTCGACCGAGCCAAGATGGACGTGGCAAAGCGCCTGGGTGGCGAGGAGTTGCCCTATGCCACGCTGATGTATATCTGGTCGACCACCGCCGCGCCAGGCACTGTCATTGCCAACCCTCACACGGACCGCGTACAGATGATCGTGGTCTCCGGTCTGTCCGGCGACGCGGGGCAGTGGCAAAGCCTGCGCCGCAATATCGTGCAAGACTACGAACGGGTCTTTCACGAACCACCAGGACGAATCACCGGCTACGGGCTGCTGACCGATACCGACAATACTGGTACGACGACACGCGCCTGGTACGGAGACGTCGAGTTCCTGCCCGGGCCTTGATCACGCAAAGCCGCTGTAGCCGTCTCGCAGATGCCGATACCTGAGTGTCAGCAATGGCCGAGGTCTAGCCTTTGAGCTACCGACCGTAGGGACCGCTGCGCTCTGCGGATTCAACCCGTCGATAGCGACGGTCGGGATTGGGTCCGGTCGGAGACGCTGGCCGCAGTGCGCCTCACCGGCGGGCAAGATAGTTCACGGTTGATTGAACAACGAAACTTTTAAAGAACGGCGTTCGCACATCAATGGTATGTACTGTTGTCGAAGTGCACGGAGTCGCTTCTGCGTGCGATTTCGCTGGCGAATGTCACCTTTGGTGTCTTGCTGCATTCATCGACGATCAGGCCGGCGGGCGCTTCGGCGTCGATGACGAGCGCATTATCCGTCGTGACAACCTGCCTGTTCGTACTCGCCACCCGATTCAGGAGAACAGGCATGCCGTGATTCGCCATCGACAGCAGGTTCTCGCATCTGAGCGGTGACGGATGAATGATCAGCGTCGACTGCGCACGCGCAACCGACGACGCGCAGAGCGCGGATAAGGTAACGATCATCAATAGGGTTCGCATGATCCTGTCTCCTATGTCGACGCGAGTTGGCGCGTTAGCGCTTACTCCTGTCCCATGCAAATGGTTGTCGAAAGTTGAGCATTGACTCCTGTTACGCCCGACCATGCTCGTCCTCGCCGATCACGACGCTATTCGTGCTCGCGTAGCGGTAACGCGGCACGTCGAGATTTTGCGGCGCGGGTTTGTCCTTAAACACGCGCCCTGCAAGATCATAGGTGGAACCGTGACATGGACAGAGAAAGCCACCGGGCCAGTCATCAGGCAGATTGGGCTGCGGGCCTGGCTGAAAACGCGGACTCGGGGTGCATCCCAGATGCGTGCAGACGCCGACCATGACGAGCAGGTTTCTGCGTTCGGTGCGCGAACGGTACGCGTTGTTGCAGTACGCCGGCAGCGGCATCGAAAATGGCCGTTCGCTATGAGGATCCGCGACGAACGGATCGGCGGCGCGCACAGCGGCGAGCATCGAATCCGTCCGGTTGGGGATGAAGATGGGCATGCCGCGCCACGCTGCCGTCATCATGTCGCCGGGCTGGACATGACCGATATCGACCGTTACGGGCGCGCCCGCGGCCACCGCGGACGCGGGTGGCCTGAACGATTGCGCGAACGGCGTCACGACTGCGACGCCCGCAATACCGCCTGCTACTGTTGTCGCGATCAACCATCGGCGCCGCGCCTCGTCGATGGGCGCGTCGGCGATTGCGTTCACGTCGTGCTCCCGGCCGCCTGCGGCGTCTGGGTCGGCCACAGGAACAGTATGCGAATGTGCGTCATGAGCGTGACATCGACGACGCGCTGCTGCGTATGGCCTTCATAGCTGGCGGTCACCCTGTAGCGTCCGTTCGGCAGCGAGGCCAGCATGAACGGGCCCTGCGAAGTGGTATCCAGCAATGTCGCGCCGTGCATGTCGGTGATATTCACCAGGACGTCCGCAAGGTATTCATTCCCTTGATGTGTCTTGCCCGCGAATTCGAGCACCAGCGGGTACTTGTGCATTTCGTCCTTGAGCGCGGCCGACTGATCGCTGCCGATGCCGCCCGACAGATAGACGACGTTGCCTTGATGCTGAATCGGCGGCAGGCTTGATGTCGCGGCGAAGGCGACATTCGCAGACTGCGAGAGCACGAGCGTGATGGCAAGAAGCCCTGTCTTAGTGAATGAGTTCATGATGATCTCCACCGTGAAGGCAAAAGCCTTGATGACGCGGCATTGCTTTTCTGACGCGCGATTCGAGCGGCATGCCGTTCCTGCTCACGGCGTCTTCGTGTCTTCAATCTAGGCAGGATGGATTAAACGAGACTTAAACCGGCTGATCATGCGCGCGAAGCGCGTGATGCACGTGCGAATCGACACATGCGATGCGCAGTGGCGTTTATTACCGGAAGTAGGTAAATCCGATTTGTGCAAACAGAAATGTTTGATAGCGGCTAGTCAGGATTGCCGATCAGGTACAGCACCGACTTTGTCTAATAATGCTTACAGCAAGTCCCCAGAAAACATTAAAATGCGATGGGCACTGTCAGGACAACGGCGACGTGATGGTGCACGACTTCACTCTAGCGATGGTCTTCGCATTCACGCTCGAAAGATGCCGAAATCGTCGTTGGATAAGGTCGGTGATAAGACCAGCCGACGCCTGATAGAGGCGAACGACGTGCGTCCCTGGCTGATCGTCGCGCACATCGTACTCGATAGCCAGAAGGTTCGCCTTGCTGTTTTCCCGCCTACGAGATAACGGTCAAGCGTTCGGCAAGACGCGGCCCAAAGAAAGCAATCCTCGCAGTCGCCGCATCCATGCACGCCCATTCATGACCGGGAACATCCGTGACGCGCATCGCATCCGCCTTCATGCTTGCAGCTTCCGTCGCGGCAGGAATCTTCTGCTCCTCCGCGATTGCCGAGGTGACCGCGCGGCAGGGAAAGATTGCCCAGCGGGGAACTGAGGTTATGCCGTTTTCCCTCGCGCCGACCACTCACATCTTTACGAAGACCGCCGACGGCGGCATCCAGCAGGTCGTGACCAAGCGCAACGATGCCGAACAGGCTGCGCTAATTCGCCAGCACCTGGCGATGATCGCGCAGCAGTTCGCCGCCGGCGACTTCGAGGGACCGGAACATATCCACGGCGAGGATATGCCCGGTCTGGCGGCCCTGCGCGCTGCGAAGCCGGGGGAGTTGAAAATCCGTTACCGCGCCCTGCCCAACGGTGGCGAAATTGCCTACCGGACCGTTCAGCCTTGGCTGGTGGTCGCGCTGCACCAGTGGTTTGACGCCCAGCTTTCCGACCACGGTCATGACGCCATGGCGGGACACGGTCCAGACACGATGCCGCACCATGCAAGTGGCGCCGCGACGCCAGAATAAGGCGTCTACGGTGAAGAGGCAGTCCGCTGACACGGCCGGTGCGCCTGGCGCTACGCCGGGTGTCAGCCTTCCATCCTCGTTGCCTCCGGCGTTGCGACTGGCTCCGCGTGGTGCTGTCCCGTACCACGCACAGGCGTATGTCTTTCGCCGTGGTCAGCGAGCACAAGCGATTTACCGGGTTCAGGCAGGCCGGATATTGCTGCGACGAGATGAAGCACGCGGTGAAACGATCACGCTGCAGAGCGCCGAAGCGGGTGACTTCGTCGGCGAAGCGAGCCTGTTCAGCACGCGCCACCACTGCGACGCGTTTTGCGCCGAAGCGGGCCGCTTTGCTGGTTCTGCCCGCGGAGGTCGTGCTTGCGCGCTGGCAACGCGACTCGTCCTTTGCAATCGACTGGATCCAGATCCTTCCCGGCAACTGATGCGAAGCGGGGCACGCGCGGAGCGCCTGACACTGCGATCACCACGCGAGCGCATCCTGCATTGCCCGAGGCCTGAAGGCGACGCTCAGGGGGTATTTAAGCTAGCGGAGACGCCGACGCACTGGGCACCTTCCTCGAATGCACTCTCACGACCGGCCAATTCCCGCATCGCGCGCTGAACATGCATTGATGTTTCTCGCCGGCGCCACGCTCACGTCTGGCCTCAGGCAAAAAGGCTATACCTCTGGGGTCACAGCGTTAGCGTGACTGAAAGGTGCTTTGGCACGATCGCTCTAAGGGAGGTAATATACTCGTTGACGAACTCTTCATCGACGCCCCGACAGAGCCGATTGGCCATCCTCGCATCGAAGATCTCATGGACTGCTGCCGCAAACGTCGGCGAGTCTCCTACAGCCGGCATTGCAGCCTGAAGTACGGTCATCATCGCGTCCGCCTGCGCCTGCATGAGATTGATCCGTTTCCACAGTCCGTCGATTTCCCGGTCGATATCTTTCAAGTCAGTCTCCCTACTCTTCCGTAGATGCTGTGGCACGACCCTATCATCGTGTCAGCTTGCCCGCCGGCAAGGGTACACGCATTGACACAGGTCAAGATGAATCGAACTTCCCTAGGCATCATGGAAGGCCGTCTGATGCAAGAGCGAGACACTTCACCGTGACGGGGCCCAGCCACGTACCGATTCGATGCAATGAGGCGCCGCCAGTCAACGGACACGTACGCGGTGTCAGTCCGTCAGGAGAGTCCCCACGTCTCGAATCAATCGGGGACAAGATTGTTGTCGACGCTGACGAGAACCATCGGTAACGGAATCGCTGCATCTGAACGTGGAGAAATACGGGGCGGTGTTCGACAAACCCCGCACCCGGATACGCATTGCCAGGCACGATCCGCCGTGCCACGTGATTCACGCGTCATTCCTGTCAGGAGCAAAGGCATGAGCAACCTCGAAGCCGTTTTGTGCAGCCCGGTACGCACCGCGATAGGCACCTATGGAGGAGCACTCAAGGACATGCCGGCGCCAGCGCTGGGCGCTGCCGTTATCCGCGAAAGCCTCAAGCGCGCCGGATTGCCGGCCGACAAAGTGCAGTCGCTGGTCATGGGAAATGTCATTCAGGCAGGCGTGAAGATGAATCCGGCGCGACAGGCCGGTATCGCCGGCGGATTGCCGGTCGCGGTTCCCGCGCTCACGGTTAACCGCGTCTGCGGGTCGGGCGCGCAGGCGATCGCCAGTGCTGCGACCGAAATCTGGGCCGGCATGATTGATTGCGCGATCGCGGGCGGCATGGAAAACATGGACCGTAGCCCCTACCTGCTGCCGCAGGGGCGCTGGGGAGCCCGAATGGGCGATGTGACGCTGTTCGACAGCATGCTGCTCGACGGGCTCAACGACGCCTTCAGCGATCAGCATTCTGGCTGGCATACCGAAGATCTTGTGAGTCAGTGCAGCGTCTCCCGGGAAGACCAGGATCGTTGGGCGCTGCGTTCGCAGCAACGCTTTGCTCATGCCCAGGCCGCTGGGCTGTTCGATGCTGAGATCGCGCCCCTGGAGGTGCCCGGCCGCAAGGGCCCGACGATCTTTGGCCGCGACGAGCACAATCGGCCAGACACCAGCGCCGAATCGCTTGCCAAGCTTAAACCGGCGTTCCGCAAGGACGGCACCATCACCGCCGGCAATGCGCCCGGCCTGAACAGCGGCGCCGCTGCGATGCTTGTCGCCGAACGTGGCTGGGCCGAGCGCAATGGCCTCACGCCGGTGGCACGGCTGGTCAGTTACGGCGTAGGGGCCGTGGAACCGGGTTTGTTCGGCTTGGGGCCGATTCCCGCCGTGCGGCAGGCCCTCACGCGCGCCGGTTGGTCCGTAGCGGAAGTTGACTGCGTGGAGATCAACGAGGCGTTCGCAGCGATCGCACTGGCGTGTCTAAGAGAGTTGGGATTCGCGGAAGACGTTGTGAATGCAGAAGGCGGGGCGATTGCGCACGGTCATCCGATCGGCGCGAGCGGTGCGGTACTGACCACACGATTGCTGCACCAGATGCAGCGAGGCGGAGGCCGACGCGGCATCGTGACGCTATGCATCGGCGGGGGACAGGGCATAGCGCTGGCGCTTGAGACCTTGTAATACGCGTAGTGGTTCTTCCTGAGAGCGCCCAGCGGAGACGCGATCAGACCGGCCATGACTGGCATCTTGTCCCATGGGCGGTCTATTCCGCTGTCGACGCGTCCGGCGGATGGGGATGCATCTTGTCGGGGGCGTGCCATGCCACCGCGTCGCGGTCATGATCGGACAATTAGGCCTCGAACCAATCGTGCGGAGCAGAGACGAGGCGGGGGATTATCCCTGCGATAAACGGCGACATTGTTACGTAACGGATAAGGGATGCGCCCGAATGGTGATTGTTGATGCCCATCTGAGCAACTTTTTGCCCTTCGTGGCCTCAAGATTCCGACAGACGTCCGTGAGCAGCCAGGACGTGCGAGCCTCCAGACGATTCACGCCGTATTGAGCAAATTTGATCTGACGACATTGGCCGAGGCTTTGAAAAAGACATGCAAAAGTCTGTTCGCGCCTCTCGGAGCAGCGGCGCTGGGACGTGCTGCCAGGTCGGGCCGCATCCCCGAGTTGCCAGTGAAGAGTGTCTTTTTAAGAGACTTACAACGTAGCGGTGTTGTCACGGTGACGCTCGGGCGCTGGCAACCCGATGCAAAATGACTGAATACCTATCAGAACAGGGAAGCGCATGCCAACACGACTCGCATTGCTGGATGCACCGACCAGGTACTTGTTCTTCACCGGAAAGGGTGGAGTTGGAAAGACCTCGGTTTCCACCGCTACTGCCATCGCGCTGGCCGACGCCGGCAAGAAGGTCTTGTTGGTCAGCACCGATGCAGCGTCGAATCTGGACGAAATGCTCGGTATCGAATTGACCAATATCCCGGTCTCGGTACCGGGTGTGGTCGGTCTGCTCGTACTGAATATCGACCCAGACGTCGCAGCGGAGAACTATCGCGCTCGTGTCGTCGAACAGATGGGCCCTGAGGCAAGTGCCGATGAAATTGCGACGGTGAGAGAACAGCTATCCGGTGCTTGCACCACCGAGATCGCCACTTTTGACGAGTTTTCCAGCTTACTTTCTCACCGTGGTTCTGACTTTGATCATGTGGTATTCGACACAGCCCCCACTGGTCACACGCTGCGGTTGTTGAGCCTGCCCAAAGCGTGGAGCGGCTTCCTTGAAGGTAATGACCGGGGTGCATCCTGCCTGGGGCCGCATTCCGGCTTGAAAATGCACGAGGAACTCTTCAATCAGGCTTTGGCAGCACTTAACGACGCGAGTATGACAACCGTCGTGCTGGTGGCTCGGCCAGAAACCGGCGCATTGGAAGAGGCCGCGCGTACATCGTTCGAGCTACGAGATCTCGGGCTGGTAAATCAGCGCCTGGTCATGAATGCTGTATTCCATGCGAACCATGTCAATGACCGCGTTGGCGACGCATTTGATGCCTTGGGAAAGAAGGCTCTCGCAGCCATGCCGGAACCGTTGCGCCAGCTTCCTACGGATTATGTGCCTCTGCGCGCGGTGGACTCAGTGGGCTTGCCTGCCCTCCGAGCCCTCCTGGTCCCGGAATCGACATGCGTAAGCGATACGCCTCGCAGTTTGCCCACTCACTTTGCGCATCACACTATGTCGGAATTGGTCAAGGAATTGGCCCACGCCGAGCGGGGGCTGATCATGGTCATGGGCAAAGGCGGCGTAGGCAAGACAACTATCGCGTCGGCTATTGCCTTGGGACTGGTCCGCAGCGGAAAGTCGGTGCACCTGAGTACCACTGACCCAGCGGCGCATCTGGCCATGACCCTTCAGGGAAATGTGCCGGGGCTCACTCTGGGGCGCATCGATCCCAAAGTGGAAACCCAGAAGTATGTGGACAAGATCGTAGCTGCACGCGCGCCCCAAATGACAGAGGACGAGAAGGCACTACTCATCGAGGACCTACGATCCCCCTGTACTGAAGAGGTCGCTGTGTTTCATGCCTTCTCGCATGTCGTGTCTCAGGCTGGCAGTTCATTTGTGGTACTGGATACCGCTCCGACCGGTCACTCCTTGTTGCTGATGGACGCCGCGGGCGCCTACCATCGTCAGATGGTGCGCTCGTTTGAGGACAAGGCCGCCGGTCGCATCGTGACACCATTGATGCGATTGCAGGATGCTAACTACACCAGGATCATCCTGGTCACGTTGCCAGAAACGACGCCGGTGTCGCAGGCAGCGGCATTACAGGAAGATCTACGCAGGGCCGATATCGAACCGTTTGCATGGGTGGTCAACCGGTCATTGCTGGCCACGGATACTCACGACCCAGTGTTGCGGGCACGTTTGAGTAGCGAAAGAAAGCAAATGGAGCGGGTGGCAACGCTGTCGAAACACGGGGTCTATGTGGTTCCATGGCAAGCCGATCCCCCGGTGGGAATCACTGCGCTTGAAGAGCTTCTTGAAGGCGACTGACGACCCGGGCTGCCTTGGGAGCAGTCGTTCAGTTGCACTCTCCTCGATGTCCGCAAAGGGTGTGCGCCGTGAAAAGGTGGCGCTTTCCAGCGGGTGCAAGCCCCGCCCGGCGACCGCTCCAGCCGGAAGCAACCTATAAGGAGCAGCTATGGAGGTAACGAAGTGGCTGAAGCCTCTGGTGAAGCGTGTCACGAATTGGTGACAGCGCGAGTGTGCAGGCCCTAACGCGAGTGAACGCCGAGCAATCCTCGAAAAGGTCGATGCGCAGGCCGCCCCGAACACCCTATCGGGGAAGGTTGATATGACTGGATGGATGAGCGAAGTAGTGCCGCCAGTCACTGCGCCGGGGTAGTGGCGACAGCATGTAGACAAGGGAAGCGTACGCAACACGGGATGCCCCTGGCGTGGTCAGGGATGAGCAACCTGACGCCCGCGAGGGACAGGCCGGGCGCCTTGGGGGGCGGGAGAGGCTCGCAGTATCGTTGAAGCCGGTGCAATGCTGGTGGAGGGAAGGGGCCTCAGTTCAAGACAGACGCAATAGTGGTGAGGACGTGGAGATTGGGCTACCTTGTATCAACGCCGATTCGTGTTCAGAAGCCGCAGATGGCGCAGCCAACTTCACGCTGCGCTGGTATTCCCTCTTGACCCGAGGAACGGAGTCTCTCGTCCGTCCGTGCATCAGCCTGCTCAACTCGCGGGGATGTCCTCGTCAGGTGGAAATGTTGCATCTGCGCGGGGCGCGCCGAGGATGCTGATCCGGAAAATCGGCGTGCCCGCCAGTGATTCCAGCGTCGGATCTTCCGGGATGCGGGCGAGAAGTGGCATGATCACCGAGCCACCGATCACCGCGCGCCGGCTATTGTCAGCCGGTCGAAGGCCCCAGATGTCCTGATAGATCACAGGCACTACCCGGGCGTCGCGGGTCGTGTTACCCAGGTACAGCATGACGTGGCCACCGATATAGATCAGGGTGCGCAGTGGCTTTCCGTGTTGGGTCAGGTATTCGAGCCGCGCGGTTGTTGTGGCATCGGAGAGATCGATCATGTGTCCGGCGCTCATCTGGGTCGACGAATGGCGTGGCAACCACACGCCGAATGCGGCGAAGATGCTTTGCAGCTCCGAAGAACAGTCGTTATAGAGATTGGTATTGCCCCAGCCATAAGGTCTCCCGATCAGTGACTTGAGGAGCATCGCCAAATGGCGTGGCGTTGCACTCAGCGGCATCGGCGAGATTTGCGCGTCGCTGAGGTGTGCAGTGCGGATGATGGCCCGTCCATCGGCGTCGCGGGCCGGCACGAGGATGTTGCGGATGCCCGAGCTGGTCGCAGGAAGCATCGGCAGGAGGCTGCCCGCCGGCGCTTCAAAGCGGAACGCACCCTCGCTGTCGCGCACCGCTGCCAGTGCCACGGTCACCGCGCCCAACGCATTATGTGTCGCTTCGCGCCAGGTGCTGACGAACGGATCGTTCACCATGCCTACGTCCTCGCTGCGCACCCAGCCCTGTACGTCGGGTGTCTGCACATAGCGCCAACCGCCGTCAAGGCTGCTCCCAAGCACGAAAAGCGGCGTGCCTGGTCTTACCGCGGAAATTTGCAGGTCGTCGAACGGGTAGCCCTCGCCCGCAACGTGGCGGTCATAAAAAAACGGATCCATGGTCGGCAATTCGCGCACCAGCAGGTTGCCGGTGGCAATCGCGCGGCGCGCGGGGGTATAGCCCGGGGCGCGGTCGAACTGGTCGATGTCCATGTTCTGCGTAATGGATTCAATCCAGGCCGCGGTGTGAGGCTGGAAGTTCTCCCCGTAACCGATGTTCTTGCCTGCCTTGCCGGTGTTGTCGAAGGAGGCAAGGCGACGGCGTTGCAAGGCGACGATATCGCCGCCGCCTTGCCGATACACATGCGTGTCGACATAGGCCGGGTTCCACGGCGAAGGGTCGCTTGCGCCGGTCCCGAAGTAGCGTGCATAGAGCGCTTCAAAATGGGCACGCTGGTCGTCCGCGTTCAGGAACGCCTTATCGTAGTCGGGCCCAGACGGGTCTATCCAATGATCAACGTCCTGGTCATATGCGGCCATCGGGAACAGTCGAATCGGGTCGACCGCAGTATGCACCTCGCGCGAAGGCGGATTGTTCGCGCATCCGGTCATTGCCAGGCAAAATACAGCTGCGGAAATCAGCAGCCTCGCACGCACGCGCGCCTGCAAAGAAGAGAAGGTTGGACGTCGACCTCGCGGCAGGAACGCGGCTTTGGTTCGAGGAAACGCGGCGAGGGACATAGGGCTCGGCAGTGAACGTGCAAGAATTCCATGATAACGCGCGCTGCGCGCGATCTGCACCCCCTCAGACTTCAACCATCAGCTTCGGTCATGCCGGCCGCTGCGCTTCAACATGGTCCGCGCCGCACGACGCCGTGCCTGGACGTCATGTCGCAACGATGACCTCCGACCGAAGAAGTACGCCATTCCGACGACTGCAAAAGGTGGCTGGATGGCGAGCAGCTTGCGTTCGGCAAAACCCCGGATGCGGGCCGCAACCATCGGCGAAAGCGACGCAACATCAACTGATCCGGAAGTGCGGCGCGATTTTACACAAGGTTTTTTACCAACGTTACATAGGAATCCTCTGTACCTACGGAGTGGAATTGTTGGACCCCGCTTGAGGATAATCCAGACAGCGGCTCTAGGATTGAAGCGGGTTAACTATCACTTCGCGCACGGAAATATTTGGATTCAACGAAGCACGAAACACGCGGATCGCCCGTTGTCCCGCCACGATGTTTTGAAGCATGTCTACAAACTTGCCTGCATCGCTGCTCATCGTTTCGTGGTCAAAGCATAGAATGGACAGCGTTCCAGCTAGATAGTCGGGGACGCGAAGTATCCCATCAGTGTCACCGCGAAAAACGGCGCGGTGACGCTGAATGGCACGGTCACGGACGCTTCGCAGATCGACAAGGTCGAGAAGATCGCCAGGGGCGTTCCAGGGGTGACGTCGGTAGCCAACAAGCTGACCGTGCGAAAACCATTTGGCGGAATGTAGGCGGCTGCGACCTGCACGCGTGGACAAGCACGACGTGGTCCTCGGGGTCATCTTGATTTCGGCGCAAATTTCCGGTTAGAACGCTCCCAGCTGCATACGGCTTTGCGGGTTGTCCTCAATAAATATTGATGTCAAATCAAGGATCTGCTGTCTGGAGCCGAAGCCCGTGGTTTTCGGCCTCCCCCACACGGCGACAAGCGGCCGAGGCTGTGTAAAAACGTCCTGGTTAACTACGTCTTGGTCGCCTAGACTGGATCAACCCGTTGGTATGCGAGGCAAAGATGGGGCGATTCGTCGAAGGTGTAGACCGCAATCAGGCAGCCCTGCTGCCGGAGTGCCTCGAAGACTTCATCGCCGAAGACAATTCGATCAGGATAGTCGACGCATTCGTAGACGAACTCGATCTGGAATCGCTGGGATTCGAAGGAGCCATGCCGGCAAGCACGGGGCGCCCGTCTTACCACCCGGCAGTGATGCTCAAGATCTATATCTATGGGTATCTCAATCGAGTGCAATCGAGCCGTCGTCTTGAACGGGAGTGCCAGCGCAACGTCGAACTGATGTGGCTGACCGGCCGGCTCATGCCGGATTTCAAGACGATTGCCGAGTTCAGGCGAAGCAATGGGGAAGGCATTCGCAACGTATGTCGACGCTTCGTGGTGATATGCCGAGACCTGAAGCTGTTCACGCAAGCCGCAGTGGCCATCGACAGCAGCAAGTTCAAGGCGGTCAATAGCCGCGACGAGAACTTCACGCCCAATAAGATTGAGAGACGCCAGGAGCAGATCGAACAAAGCATTCAACGCTACCTGGATGCACTGGAGACAGCCGATCGCACGCAACCAGCCAAGATAGTAGCGAAGACCGAGCGTTTGCGGGAAAAGATCGAGACGCTGCGCGAACAGATGCGCGATCTGGATCGTGCAGCAGAGATCCTGAACAAGTTACCGGAGAAGCAGGTCTCGCTAACCGATCCTGATTCACGCTCGATGATCTCGCAAGCCAAAGGCACAGGTGTCGTTGGCTACAACGTTCAGGTAGCTGTCGATACCAAACATCATCTTGTCGTCACCCACGAGGTCACGAATGTCAGCAGTGACCGGGCACAGTTGAGCACGATCGCCAAGGCTGCGCGCGACGTCATGGGCAGGAAGAAGATCAAGGCACTTGCAGACCGCGGATACTTCAGCGCGCCAGAAATCAAGGCTTGCGCAGACGCGGGCATTGCGGCACTGGTACCGAAATCGCAGACCCCAGGTGCGAAGGCTGACGGGAGGTTCGATCGGGCTGACTTCATCTATATTGCCAAGGACGACCAGTACTTGTGTCCGGCCGGTCAACGGGCAATATACAGATACACCTCGCTTGAGGGCACCAACCTGCTGAAAACGCATACCTACTGGAGCAGTGCATGCCCGCGATGCCCGATCAAAAGCCAGTGCACGCCGGCTGATTACAGGCGCATCCGCCGATGGGAACACGAAGCGGTACTTGAGAAGATGCAACTCAGACTGGATCGCCAGCTTGACGCAAATGACGATACGAACGGTTGAGCACGTGTTCGGCACCCTCAAACACTGGATGGGTTCGACCCACTTCCAGACGCGCGGGCTTGGCCGCGTTGCAGCCGAAATGAGCTTGCACGTGCTGGCATATAACCTCAAACGCGTCATCAGAATTCTGGGATTCGCTGGCGCGATGCGGGCAATGAAGCTGCGGGGCGCATAATCTAACGGCACTTGAATCACTCGCGGGTAGGCAACGCAATCGCCCCAGACGCACGCAATCTGGCGTGCGGCAAATGCGCGACATCAGTTCCTTTGCAAGCCGGCCGGCCCAGGCGTTTTTACACAGCCTCGGCCAATTCCGGTCCCTGGCGGATCCCTAGAAATGTGTCCGTTGAGAGTTCGGGACCAGCCAGTGAGGATGAGGGTGCAATCTTGAAGACGCACCTCGCCGCCGGGTGACGCAGAATGAATCGGCGCAATAGAATGCGAGAATCCCCAATTGTCCGCCCGATCCGCTAAATTATTCTCAAGATGAAACGACTCCCGCCGCTCAATTGGTTACGCGCTTTCGAATCATCGGCCCGGCACCTCAGTTTCACACATGCCGCGACCGAGCTGAGCCTTACCCAGGCGGCCGTTAGCCAGCAGGTGAAGGGACTCGAATCTCAGCTTGGAACAGCGTTGTTCAAGCGCCTGCCGCGCGGCATCGAGTTGACCGAGGCCGGGCTTGCGTATCTGCCAGTTGTCCATGAAGCGATCGAGCGACTTGCTGCTGCCACGGACGAGATCTTCGGGCAAGGACACCTGAAAATGCTGACCGTGCGCGTGAGTCTTGTGTTTTTCACGCACTGGCTCTCGTGGCGACTGCCCGATTTCCGGAAGCGGTATCCAGACGTTAATCTGCGCATCACCAGTAATATCTGGGGAGGCGATAGCAGCGTCACCGATGTCGAAGCCGATCTGGAGATCCGCTACGGCCACGGGAAATGGACTGGCCTGCGTGCGGAGCGACTGACCTGGGATACGCTGCTGCCCGTCTGCGCGCCCGGCTTGCCTTCCCCGAAAGCGCCTCTGTCTACGCCCAAGGATCTCGCGCATCACGAACTGCTCCACGTGCTCGGCTACGAAGAGGGCTGGGGATACTGGCTAAAAAAGGCTGGTGCTTCGAAGGTCGATTCGTCGAAGGGTATGCAATTCGACACGCTTATCTCCGCACTGAAAGCGGCTGAACTTGGCCAGGGCGTCGCACTCGCGCGTTCGTCGCTCGTCGAGCACATGCTGATCTCCGGACAACTGATCGCCCCACTGAAGCGTCGGCTTCCAACCAGTGAGGCGTTCTACCTCGTCTACTCTCCGCACAGCATCGTTAACCCCAATGCGGCTGCGTTCGTCGCATGGTTGAGTGCACAGGCCGGAGAAGCGCACGCAAGGTACTGACCTTCGGTCGACCTGGCACACGCACCAGTTCATCGTTGTACGGCGCCCAGCCGTCCGACTCGTCTGCTTGAGCCATAAAAAAAACCGACCCACCATCGTTTTTTTTATTGCTTTACGGGCCATGGATTCCGGCCGAAAGTTGCGTCCATCCACTCTGATCTTCACCAAACAGGCGTCTTGATGCTGATGACTGACGGTGACAGGTCTATCCACAACATGACGATCGACGGTCGCATGATGCGACGGGTCTGGAGGCGACTTGGCAGATTATGGGAAATAGTAAGCAACTGCCGTTCAGCGGCGTAAAAGTCATCGACTTCGGCCAGTATATTGCGGGCCCGGCCGTGGCAATGATTCTTGCGGATCTTGGCGCTACCGTAATTCATGTCGATCCTCCGACTGGGCCGCTTTGGGATAGTCCGGTCAATGCCGTTCTGAACCGTAACAAGCATTGCCTGAGGCTCGACCTGAAGTCTGAGAGCGGTTTAAAAGAAGCGAGAAGCCTCATCAACCGCGCGGATATCGTCATCGAGAACTTCCGGCCGGGCGTAATGGCGCGGCTGGGCCTGCACTTCGCAAAGCTGCGTGAGCAAAGCCCTCAACTGATCACCCTTTCGATGCCGGGTTTCGCCAGCAATGACCAGTTGCGGCGCGAATGGCGCGCGTTCGAGCCGATCATCGCTTCGGCATCCGGCGTATTCACGGACATGGGACAGAATCGCGTATTGATGGGCATCAACCCGAGTTTCTCGCCTCTGCCGCTCGCCTCCGCCTACGGCACGATGCTGGGTGTATCCGCCGTCGCTCTGGCCTTGCAGGCGCGGCAGCGCACCGGCCTCGGAGATGAAATTGAAGTCCCCCTGGCTTCAGCCGTGATGGAGGGGCTTTCGTACAACTCAATCCATATTGAAGGCTATCCCGAGCGATACAAGACCCTGCGTGAAAAGGAGATTGAGCGGCGCCGGTCGAATAGTCTGCCGATGAATCTGTCGTATGAGGCCCTGCAGGACTATCTGGATCCCTTCTATCGTACCTACGAGTGCGCCGACGGCCGCAAATTTTACGCGGTGTGTCCGTCGCACCGCTCGCACGCGCGGCGCTGCCTGCAGGCGATGGGGCTGTATGAGGAAATGCTGGCGGCCGGATTGCCGCTTGTAGACGACCCATATCTGCCGATTTCCGAATGGGAGGGGGACGCTTCGCTGGGGGTCTATCCGTTGCCCGAGCATTGGGCCAAGCGCATTTCCGCGCGCATGAAGGAAGTCTTCCTGACGAAAACGGCAGCGGAGTGGGAGAAGATTTTCGGTGAAGGGGGATTCCCGGGCGCTGCGCATCGCACCACGCGGGAGTGGCTGCACGACGATCATGCGAATGCCGCTGGTCTGGTCGTGGACGTCGAAGACTTCGAGTATGGCGCGATGAAACAGCCCGGTCCGGTCTCGTGGCTCGAGGACTGCGCCGAACTGATGCTCTCACCGGCGTCGCGCCGCACAGTGACCTTCCAGGAAGCCGTGGCCATTCTGGACGAGCAGGGGAGCGCTGGAGTGCCTCCCTCGTGTGAAAACTGCTCGAAGGGGTGGCTCGAAGGGGTACGCGTCCTCGACTTGACCAACGTGATTGCCGGGCCGCACTCAACCTCGTTTCTCGGCCGGTTCGGTGCCGACGTCATCAAACTCGACCCTGTCAGACCGAATTATGACCCGTGGAATACCGTGGTCTTCGGGATGTCTTCCGCCCGCGGCAAGCGGAGCGTGCTCGTCGACCTGAATCACCCGGATGGACGTGAGGTGTTCAACCGGCTTGCACGGTCCGTCGACGTGATCGTAATGAACGCGCCGGATCGGCAATTGGCACCGCTGGGGCTGGACGAAGCGAGTCTACGTTCTGTCAATCCGGGCGTGATCTTCTGCCAACTGGACTGCTTTGGCGGTCCGCGGCGCGGACCGCGGACCGACTATCTCGGCTACGACGATTTGATCCAGGCGTGTACCGGAATCATGGCGCGGTTCGGTGGTGGGATGCAGACGCCGGAGGAGCACGCGCACGTCGGGACGATCGATGTCATGTGCGGATTCGCGGCAGCGCTGGGCGTTGCCGCCGCCCTGTACCGCAAGGCCAGAACGGGCGAATCCGGGCGGGCCAGAACTTCCCTCGCGGCGCTCGGCAATCTGGTGCAGGTTCCGTTCTCGTACGACTACGCAAACCGCCGCCCGTTCGATGAGCCGTCCGGCCGCGACGCACAAGGCTTCACGGCGATGTCCCGCTTCTACCGTGCTGCTGACAACTGGATCTACGTGGATACCAGCGAGCGTGAACTGGCCAAGCTCGATGGGGTAGACGGCCTGAAAGGGATCGCTGCCGCCGAGGATCCGGCTGCCTTTCTCGCGTCCGCGCTCGACACAGCCTCCGCCGGAACTTGGCAGACCCGTTTACAGGCCGCCAACATCGCTGCGGCGGTGCCGGACAACATCGTCAATCTGCGCCGGCACAACAGCCGGCCTTGCGATGATCGTCCCGGGATCGACAACGGTAGCTATTCATTCAGCGTCTATGCGGACCATCCGAGCGGTCGATGCGTCACGCAACTCGATCCCTTTGCGATCCGCCCGCGTCACGCCCGGATTCGCGCGCTGCCGTCGGCTGAGAAATTCGGTGAGTCGACGCACGCTGTGTTGCGCGAGTTCGGATATAGCGATGCCGAGATCGAAATGCTGATGGCGCGGCATGCCGTTGGCGACAGCTGGTCCGAAGAGTATCTGCCCAGCTAGACGCACCTCTCCGTTTCGCAGCGGCTACAAGTCAAGCATTCCCCAGCGAAGCATGGTGCAAGCCGAACGTTGCAGCAGACGACGAAAAGCTTGCACGGGCGCTTCAACGGGCCAATCAATGAGAAACGCATCCAAAGTGCGAACGCACTGGCGAGATGCGGCAATTTCAATATTGGAGACAACCATGCAGGGTCAGACTAAACCTCTGGTTAGCTTTCGGCATGTCAAGAAGACATATGATGGAGAAACGTTAGTTGTTAAAGATCTAAATCTCGATATTCAGAAAGGCGAGTTTCTGACCTTGCTCGGTCCGTCTGGCTCGGGAAAAACCACCTGTCTGATGATGCTTGCGGGATTCGAGTATCCGACCGATGGAGAGATCTGGCTCGATGGGCAGTTGCTAAACCGGATCCCGCCTCACAAACGCAACATCGGGATGGTGTTTCAGAACTACGCGCTTTTCCCTCATCTCACGGTTGCGCAGAATCTGGAATATCCGCTCAAGGTTCGGAAAGTGCCGCCGGACGAGCAGGCTTCCAGGGTCAAACGAGCGCTCGAAATGGTCGGCATGGGAAAGCTGGGCAAGCGGATGCCGAGTCAACTGTCGGGCGGCCAGCAGCAGCGCGTCGCCCTTGCACGCGCACTGGTCTTCAATCCGCAGCTCGTGCTGATGGACGAGCCGCTCGGCGCGCTCGACAAGCAGTTGCGCGAACACATGCAGCTCGAGTTGAAGGCCTTGCATGAAGCGCTCGGACTGACGTTCGTCTATGTCACGCACGACCAGAGCGAAGCGCTAACGATGTCCGATCGTGTCGCGGTGTTCGATCAGGGCGAGATCCAGCAGCTCGATACGGTGGATCGCCTGTACGAATCGCCAAGAAATCTTTTCGTTGCAAACTTCATCGGCGATAACAACCGGCTAAAGGGCATGGTCGTCGCAAAGGACGGCGAATATTGCGGCCTGCGGCTCGCCGACGGGACGACGGTGCGTGCATTGAACGTCGCAAACGCCGGAGTCGGTACGCAGGCGACGGCCGTTATCCGTCCCGAGCGGCTCTCGGTCGAACTTCGCCCGGCAGTCGCTGCGAATGTCATCCACGCCGAAACGCTCGACGCCATCTATTTTGGCGACCACGTGCGACTGCGTTGTCGCGGCCCCGGCGACACAGAGTGTTTCGTCAAGGTTGCGCTCGAACACGACGGGCATTCGCGCGCTCATCCGGGCGCCAGGATCGCCCTGTCGTTCCGCGAAGACCATCTGAAGATCTTGAACTGACATCCTCCGTTTGCACCACACAGCAGGAGAAAACCATGAAATCGCACTTGAGAATGATTTGCGCCGCGTTGCTGGCATGTTCGTCGGCGACGGCGTCTGCCGGCGGACTAACGACCGTCAACTACGGCGGCGCGGTTGGCAACGCGCAAAAGGCGGCCTGGGTAGAACCGTTCGCCAGGGACACGGGTATTGCGACGAATGCCATCGAGTACACCGGCGACATGGCTAAGGTGAAAGCGATGGTCGAGGCCAAGAACGTTACGTGGGACGTCGTGGAGGTCGAGTCCGCCGACGTCGGTCGTGGCTGCCAGGATGGCCTCTTCGAGAAGCTGAACTGGTCCAACATCGCGAAAAAAAGCGACCTGGTGAGCGGGGCGGTCACACCTTGTGCGGCTGGAACATTTGTGTGGTCGACGGTCCTGGCGTACAACCCGACGCTGACCAAGGGAACACCTCAAGGCTGGAAGGATTTCTGGGACGTCAAGAAATTTCCGGGCAAGCGCGGGATGAAAAAGGAGGCCCGATACAACCTGGAGTTCGCGCTGATGGCGGACGGCGTGGCGCCGAAGGATGTCTACACCGTGCTCGGCACGGTTGCGGGCGTCGAGCGCGCGTTTAAAAAAATGGACGAACTCAAGCCCTACATCCAGTGGTGGGAGGCGGGTGCGCAACCACCGCAGTTCCTGATCGCGGGTGACGTTGCAATGTCGACTGCCTATAACGGCCGTATCGACGCCGCGGTTCGCGAAGGTAACCGGGCGCTCGCTATCGCGTGGAATCAGAGCATTTACGACCTGGATTTCTTCGCGATTCCGAAGGGCTCGAAGAACAAGGAAGCGGCCGAAAAGTACATTTCGTATGTACTTAAACCGCAGTCTCAGGCCACGTTCGCGCAAAAGATCCCGTATGGCCCGGTAAACGAGGCGACTTTCAAGCTGCTCGATGGGACGATCCTGGGCGCGCTTCCCAATTCTCCCACGAACGGTAAGAACGCCATTGCGGGCAGCGTCGAGTTCTGGACCGACCACGGAGACGGCCTCGAACAGCGCTTTACCGCTTGGGCCGCAAGGTAAGGGGAAAAAAGCATGAGCGCTATTACTTCACAGCAACAAAGCTGGCACACGCGCCAGCTCAAGAAATCACTGCGAGCCGTGCAGTTGCGTAAGGAAGTCGCTGCGGTCGCATTGGTGGCGCCGCTTGCCCTCTTTATCCTGCTGGTGTTCGTGATGCCGGTCGCGTCGATGATCTCGCGTTCAATTCAAAGTCCCGAGGTTGTTGACGCGTTACCGAAGACAACCTCGGCCTTGAGACATTGGGATCGCAAGTCGACCGTTCCCGATGAGGCTTACCGTGCGCTGATGCTTGACGTGGAAGGCAATGGAGGAAATAACGAGGCGGGTAGCGCGGCGGGTCGACTGAATGGCCAAAAGGATGGTTTTCGCTCGTTGTTATACAAGACGACCAGTGCGCTTCCTTTTGGGGATAACGATGCGGCGCTTTCCGCACAGGAGGTAAAGAAACGCCTGATCGATATCGACTCCCGCTGGGCAGACGCGAGTTACTGGCGAGCGATCGCCAACGAATCATCCCGTTATACGAGCCAGTATCTCCTCGCCACGATCGACTTTCGAGAAACGCCTGATGGTCGCATCATGCCGGTAGAGAACGGTGCATCCGCATACCGCGCGGTGTTCATGCGTACCTTCGTGATTAGCGGAATGGTGACGCTCGCTGCGCTGTTAATGGGTTTTCCGCTCGCCTACTGGATCTCGATTCTGCCGGCACGAAAGGCGAATCTCGTGATGATCCTTGTGCTGCTTCCGTTCTGGACGTCGATTCTCGTTCGGATTTCGGCGTGGATCGTGATTCTCCAGGGAGCGGGTCTTGTCAACAAGGCGTTGATGGCGCTGCATGTGATTTCGACGCCGCTGCCACTCCTGTTCAACAGGACGGGGGTGCTGATTTCCATGACCCACATCCTGCTGCCGTTCATGATTCTGCCACTCTACAGCGTCATGAAGTCCATCCCGTCCAGCTATACGAAAGCCGCGATTTCTCTTGGAAGTCATCCCTTCGGGGCATTCTGCAAGGTCTATGTGCCGCAGACGCTTCCCGGTGTCGGGGCGGGCGCCCTGCTGGTGTTCATCACCGCGCTGGGCTATTACATCACGCCAGCTTTGCTAGGCGGTGCAGGCGATCAGATGGTCAGCTACTACATCGCGTATTTCACCAACATGGCCCTGAACTGGGGGATGGCGTGTGCGCTTGGCGCAGTTCTCCTACTAGTGACGCTGATCCTGTTCAGCGTCTATCGAAAGGTCGTCGGTAAAGAACTGAAGGTGGCCTAGCATCATGAAAACCAACGTCCCACGTTTCGCACCCTACATGTCGACGCCGGAAATTGTGTGGCACTACGTTCTGCGATCGGCCAATGTCATGGTTCTCCTGTTTCTGATCTTGCCGATACTGGCGATCATGCCACTTTCGTTTAACGAGAACTCATTCCTCGTTTATCCGATACACGAGTTTTCATTCAGGTGGTATCACAATCTCTTCACGGCTGTGGAATGGACGCGCGCCGGCGCCAATAGCTTGATTGTGACGCCGATCGCGACGGTGCTCGCGACCGTCCTGGGCACGTTGGCGGCATTGGGACTGAACAAGGCGTCGTTCAGGGGCAAGGGCGTGCTGGTCGCCGTTCTGATCTCGCCGATGATCGTGCCAGTGATCGTTACCGGCGTCGGAATGTATCTGCAGTTTGCGCGATGGGGATTGTCTGGCACCTATGCCGGGCTGATTTTCGGGCACACGGTGATCGCCGCGCCGTTTGTCGTGGTCACGGTCAACGCCACGCTTGCCGGCTTCAACGACAACTATGTGCGGGCTAGCCTGAGCCTGGGCGCGTCGCCCGTGCGGACGTTCTTCTCGGTCACATTGCCAATCATCGCCCCCGGCGTGATTTCCGGAGCATTGTTCGCGTTCGCGACCTCGCTGGACGACGTCGTGATCACCATGTTCATTGCCGGACCGACTCAGGGAACGCTCCCGCTTCAGATGTTCATCGGGATTCGCGAAAGCATCACGCCGACTATCGCCGCGCTCGCGTCAATTTTGATCGTCTTTTCGAGTCTGCTGCTCGTTACGATGGAATGGCTGCGTTCCAGATCTGTCGCGAGGCAGACGGCGAGTTGACGATGTCGGGGATTGCGATCGTCGAACCGGCTTTCGAGGCCGCAGGCGTTGCGCAACAGAGTGAAATCGATATGCAGAACAAGCAGGAGGCGTGATGTCAGCAGAAAGGATCGACGACGGAACCCGATCGGAGCAATCGTCCGGCGAGTTCGACTACATCGTGATCGGAGCAGGTACGGCCGGCTGCGTGGTCGCCAGTCGCCTGAGCGAAGATGATGACGTGTCTGTGCTGTTGGTAGAGGCGGGCGGAAAGGATAACTATCACTGGATTCATATACCGGTGGGTTATCTCTACTGTATCGGGAATCCACGGACCGACTGGCGTTACAAGACATGCGAGGAGCCGGGGCTCAACGGCAGGGCGCTGGCTTATCCGCGAGGCCGGGTGCTGGGCGGCTGCTCGTCGATCAACGGCATGATCTACATGCGCGGTCAGCGGGAGGACTACGACGATTGGGCTCGCATAACGGGCGACCACTCATGGGGATGGGATTCGGTTCTCGACGCATTCAAGAAGAGCGAGGACTATCATGGGGGCGCAAGCGATGCTCATGGTGCAGGCGGCCCGTGGCGCGTGGAAAAGCAACGATTGAGATGGGACATTCTCGAATCGTTTGCACAAGCCGCACAACAGACCGACATACCCGCAACGGACGATTTCAATCGTGGAGACAATACCGGCGTCGGGTATTTCGATGTCAATCAGAGGCATGGCATCCGATGGAATGCGTCGAAGGCATATCTGCGCCCTGCCGCAAATCGGAAGAATCTGACTACCCTCACGAATGCGCAGACGCAGCGACTCGTGTTCAAGAACCAGCGCTGTTCCGGCATTGAGTTCCGCGTTGGTGACGAGTACCGTGTGGCCAGGGCGCGGCACGAAGTGATCTTGTGCGCCGGTGCCGTCAATTCGCCTCAATTGCTTGAGTTGTCGGGGATTGGGGACATCAATCGTCTGGCAAAGCTTGGCATCGAACTGATAAAAGATCTGCGCGGTGTGGGTGAGAATTTGCAGGATCATCTGCAATTGCGCACAGCGTTCAGGGTGGACGGCGTGCGGACCTTGAACACCCTCAGCGCTCACTGGTGGGGCAAATTGATGATCGGCTTTGAATATGCGCTCTTCAGAAGCGGGCCGATGGCGATGGCGCCGTCGCAGCTTGGCGTCTTTGCGAAGTCGGATCCGAACGACAAGACGCTGAGGCGCCCCGATGTGCAGTACCATGTCCAGCCGCTATCGCTCGAACGGTTCGGCGAGCCGCTGCATTCGTTCGACGCGTTTACGGCGTCCGTTTGTCATTTGCGGCCGTCGTCACGGGGCAGCGTACACATCACGTCGAGTGATCCCGCGACGGCACCGAGAATTGCACCCAACTATCTTTCCACGGAGCACGATCTTCATGTCGCGGCCAACGCACTGCGATTGACGAGGCGTATTGTTGCGGCGTCGGCCCTTGAACGGTTTCGTCCTCGGGAGGTCCTTCCCGGGATCGAGTTTCAGACCGAAGAAGAATTGCGGCATGCGGCTGGCAATGTCGGAACCACCATCTTTCATCCGGTGGGAACCTGCCGAATGGGAAAAGGAGATGATCCGGACTCGGTGGTAGATTCCCGTCTGCGCGTGCATGGTGTGTGTGGCTTACGGGTGGTCGATGCTTCAATAATGCCGGTCATCACGTCGGGCAACACCAACTCGCCGACGTTAATGATCGCCGAACGCGCCAGCGAGATGATCCGGGCGGACAGAATGCGAGAAAATACGGTCGCAGAGGCATATTCGCAGGAGGTTCTCGACGTGAAGAACGCGTACTGACCGAGTACTCGCACGGCAAGGCCGCTGCGTGTCCGGACTACCTGTACCGGATCGCGACCAACCTAAGTGTCCTGACTGATTTGATACACACAGATGGCGGATCGCTCTGTCAAAGCGGTCATTCATCCGCCCGAGGCGATTGGCTGATGTGGGTCGTCAAGCGCCTGTCGCGTCGCCCGGCCACGCTGGGCGTGACCGCCGATGCCGTACCCGCACAACTTCCGCCTGGCTTGAGTGAAGGACCGACCAACGTCGGCCCCGCCCCAGCTGTCGTTGGCATGAGAACGCTCGCCATCGGCGCGCAGCCGCGCCCGCGTTACCCGATACAGGATCAGCGCGCAACGAACAAGACCACTGATTGCCGCGCGACCCGCCATGCTGCCGGGTTCGGCTGCGCCGACGCAGTGCGGCCCGTTCGGAGCGATGAGCCGACGACCGCCGTCGGCGGCGCTACAGGTTCAATAATTCACACTGCGGAAATAGATATCGGTGTTGCCGAACGCCTTCGGACACTGTGTGATGACATCAGGCGCCGTGGCGCCGCTCCCCGCCGCCAGAGCAGTTCGATACGCGTCTACGGCAGCGCAGGGGCTGGCGTTACGTGCGTCCGTCCATACAGCGAACACTCGCCCTCCCTGTGAATCGGAGACGGCAGTAATGTAGTCACCAACGAATTGCTGCTGCAGGCCGTTGAGGCTTGAGCCGTCAGGGTCTGAACGCATCGTACTGATGCGTAGCGGTGCCCCAAATGTCGCGCCCCCGTCCGTGGACTGCGTGAAGAAACTGTCGTAATGGACGACTCCCGCGCCCGGGGCCGTGTTTGGCGAAACGTCGTCCATAGCCTGGAAAATCACGCTTACCTTGTCCTTGTTCTTAGGATCCGCCGCCACTGAGGCGAAGAATGCACTTTGGTTGTCCAGGTGCCCGGCCGAGACGGGAGTCGACCAGGTCATGCCGCCGTCGGTCGACCTTGTTGCCCATACGTCCGCATGGTTGTTAGTGTGGCTGCACCAAACGACGTAAAGCGTTCCGTTGGGACCGATGGTCAACGAAGGAAACAGTCGTCCGGTTTGACGGAAGCTTGTTCCTGAAAGCGGTAGGCTGTCATCGTTGACAGCCGCAACAGTTATGATTTTCCCGGGCGGTAAAAACGTATTTCCGCCATCACGGGAGGTAGTCATGAAGATGCCTGGCGTTCCCTTGGTATCAAGCCAGATGACGTAGACTGTGCCGTCTGGACCAACCTTGGTTGCAGCTCCAGTGCGGAATGTGTTGGCGGTAGTGTCTGCCGAGCTCAGGTGCAATGGCTTTGCCCATGTGGCTCCGCCATCCGTCGATCGCGCGAAGAGAATCTGATTCGGGTGACTGCCTCCACCTGACAATTTCGTCCAGGCAACATAGATATTGTCCTGCGACGGATTCGTAGGATCGGGGCCGACAGCAATGGAGTCCTTGTCGTCAAAAATACCCTGGGCGTCACCACTGGCTTTGGCGACGGATGTGAAGGTGCTGCCACCATCTGTGGACCTGGCGACGAACAGGTCGCTCGGGGCGGCCCCGGGCGGCGAGTTATAGGGGAACGCGAGCGTCGCATAATAGGCGTTTCCTTGCCGGTCGAAGGCGAGGGATGGGTCACCATAGGCATACTCGCCGAATCCGGACAGGTCGAGGAGTCCTCCGAACGACCACGTTCTTCCAGCATCGAACGATGTATAGAAGCCCGAAATCGAGGTTGTAAGCGAAAGGGAACACCTCGACGGGGTGGAATCGGTACATTCAGGCTCGGCGTACGAGTCGTTGGCACCGACGACGAGATTCAATGGATTCGTGGGGTTCTGGGCGAGAGCGGGCTCATTCTGCTTGTTTTTCAGGAAGTATCTGTCGATGGTCGGATTGACTTGCACATTTTCCGGTGGCGCAGCGATCAAGAGGCTACAGTAACCACTTAATGCCAGCGCTGTTGTCAATGCTCGGAATGAGATCGTGTCCCAACGTACCGAAAATCGAAGATTCTTGTTGTTCATGATTAGTTCTCCAAGTCAAACCAGCGATGGATTAAAGCCGGATGATCAAACGCATCCGATGTTCTCCCTGATTCGATTTCAACGAGGGATTGGACTGGGGTACTCGGGTCTCCCTGGGATCGTGCGCACTTGGCCAGAGCGACTATGCAGCTGTACTCCAGCAGGGCGGCCCGCGGTGTTTAGAGGCGCGAGGCCACATTGGCCCGTTTAGGACGCCTCGGCCTTGCCGGCAGCTTCGAGCGCCGTCGTTGCCATGTGCTCGCCAGCGCGTGTAAAGGCGGCCGCGAGCGCAGTATCGCCGAGTAGTTTTCCCGTCACCAGAAATTGAACGCCGAATGCCGCGATCTCGATCGGATCGGCGCTGGTGATGGGCGGATCAGGCGGCTCGGGATGGTGAGGCCTGCCAGACCGGAATCGCGCCAGAAGCCAGCGAAAGTCGTTGCCGCAGACGTCCTCGACCACGCGCTGCACGAGCCGGATGGATGCCTCAGAGTCCTTGGCGCCCGACACGCTGGCGAGATCGTCCAACTGGACAATGTATTGCGCAGCCAGCCGCGCGAGCGCCGAGAAGCGCCACGGGCTTGGCTGCGGGTTGCTCGCCGGGCCGAGCTGACGAGCGAGCTGTTGCCATCCCTCGCCGAGCACCGGCCCCCCGGGACCATAAGGTCCCCACGGACCTTGCAGGCGGCCTGGGGTGTCGTCGGACGGGTAGTTATTGAACAGGCTGAAAATGCGGATGAGTGCATTACTGGACAGTGAGATCGTCTCACTCATGTCAGTGCTCCTAAATGATCAGGCGAATACGATGGCGTTACCACATACAGCGTCTATGGATCGTCATTCGTGCCCGACACGGCCCGGTTTTGACAGTAGGCAGATTCCAATCCCTTTTCAAGCCCGCCTTACGTCGCGCGCGCATCCCCGTTGTCGGGCGGGGCGTGCGCGCCGATCACGCGAACACCCGGTTGGAGCGCTCCTTTAATAGGGCGGAGGGCGCCCCTTAACTAGCGGACAATGCAACTTCCAAAACGTAGCGCGTGTTCATCTAATCGAGCGACAAGACTGAGGCCACTTGTGTCACGGGCCTGATGAGCAGCCGCGCACCTTTATGGGGCGACCCGAATACTGACCGTTGCAAGAGGCAAAAGCTTGCCCCAGCGATCGCTTTCCGCCGCGTTTAGCGGCACGTCGCGACCGTGAAACGGCGAGTGCCTTTTGCATTGGTTGGTGTGGGAGACAACGATTTCAAGACCCTACTGCGGGCAAACGCAGAGTTGATTTCGAGCGAGCGCGTAGGCCTGTGGCGTGGCGGTGGCGCGCGGCGACATTGAGAGTCATTTGCAAGGTCACGGCTTAAAAGAGCGCGTCCTTGTCTTCGCATCACAGCGAGTGAGAAAGAATCTCAAAAAGAGACGGAGGCCGACATCGACAACCTTTTGCACGCACCGCGCCCTGGCGAGCGTGATTGCGCGCAGCCTTAATGATCCGCTGGGACCTCGGTCAACGCTGCACGATGCTGTCCGACGGTGTGAACCTCAGTTGATACCGGAGAACCGGAAGACCGATTAGCGTGGAGCCGAATGTCGACTCAGGGTCGACCAGAGCCGATCGCATCGGGCCGGTGCGCGCGCCTGTAGTGCCTGTTCGACTTGCTTCTGCGCATCGGTACTGATCTTCGAGCCGAATATCACCTCCTTGACAGCCTCGGGAGCACCTCGGTCAGATAAATTTTCTTGCCTCCTGGGTCATCAACGACTTCGGAAGCTTGCGGCAGATACTTGATGATCCGCCACGTTGGTGTTTTGTCTTTAACTGAAGATCCATGTAGCACGCCGATGTGGGCGCGCTACGCGGATCAATAAGAAGGTCAGGTCATCGGCCTGTTTGACCGGTTTGGGAGGGACCTTTATTACCCGGGTTACCCGGTGCGGGGCACAGCTTCAATTGCATCGGCCGCGCGTCTTCCGCCAGCGCGCTTCGGCGCTCGCGCTCGGCCGGACAATGAATTTCCTAGCCAGCCATCTCTGAGCGGGTTGCGCAGTGGGCGGTGGTACGAGAGGACGGCGACAGCAGACCGATCGAATGCCGAATTGGGAAGTCGAGGCGAGCCGTGCGGCAATGCCGACGCAGATCGCTTCGTCGACACCACGTCTTCCCGTAGATCAGGCCTTCTTGGTATAGCCGCTGCACCATCCTTTGCTGTTGACTTGCTTTCCGCCAAACAGTGCACACGGGCCAAAAGCGTCGGCCGCCTTACCCGAATACAGCGAGCAGTTGCTGCACATTGAGCCGGCCACGTACTTCGACCCGTACTTGGCCTTGTCGATCTTGGTCGCGTCTTCCTTGTAGCCGAGCGCTACCGCGGTCGGGTCGCTTTCGCTAACGTGCGGTGCATCGGCGAATGCCTGGCGCGAGAGGGCGAGCGCCGAAGCGGCGCCAAGACTCGTAATCAGAAACGTGCGACGAGACTGTTTCATTGGGGGATTCTCCAGGTGTTGTATTGGACCCGTTTGGCAGGAACCTTTACTGCCGCCGTTTTGCGACGGCGGCAACGCGCAGCATAGAACGAAGATCGTTTGTGGCACTGCCGTCGCTGCAATGAGGAGAATAACGCCGCGGCCCGCTCCCGCCTCGACCCACGACCGGCTGCTTAGGGTGCTGCCTGATGCGGAGGCATCGTCGGCGGTGCCTCCGCGGACTCATCGTCGGACCGGGTACGGCCACTTCCTGCCGTTCGTCGCATTCGTCATGCAGTCATTCGAACGGCCGCATCGCACCGTGTTGGGGACCTTCGGACCTTATGATCGATTCCTGCCGCCGGACGGCGTCGCCTTTCCCGAATGCTCATCGGCCACGGCCGAGCACAAGCTTCTCCAGCAGAATCTCGGCGTTCACCGGCTTGGGCAGGTGATCGTCGAAGCCGGCGGCAATTGCTGCGTCCCGGTCCTGCAGCGACGCCAGACCGCTGAGTGCAAGTGCATAGACCCGCCGACGGCCGCCTTCGCGTTCACGAACGCTGCGCAGTAGCGCATAGCCGTCGGTGCCGGGCATGGCCAGATCGCTCACCAGGATATCGAATGAGCCGGCCGCGAGACAGGCGATTGCCTCGTTCGTCCGGGATGCCGTCTGTACCTGTGCTCCCTGGCTGCGCAGAAGATGAGCCAATGCTTCCAGCGCCTGCTCGTCGTCGTCAACGAGCAGTATCGACAGGCCATCCAGTGTGGCCGACCAGTTGGAAACAGGTCCTACAGGGTCCGCCACTGTCATTACTGCGCATTGCACCAAAGGCAGTCGTACGGTGAGCCGCGTGCCACGGCCTTCGCCTTCGCTGCTCGCCGCCACCGTACCCCCGTGTGCCGCGACCAGATGCTTGACGATCGATAGCCCCAATCCCAGTCCACCGTACTGGCGCGTGCGGCTCATGTCAGACTGCATGAAGCGGTCGAACAGATGCGGCAGGAGATCGGGGTTCACGCCGATGCCGGTGTCGGCGACCGACAGTTCGATCAGCGCGCCCAGCCGCGTAAGTGCGACTTCGACACGACCGCTATTCGGAGTGAACTTCAAGGCGTTGCCAATCAGGTTGGACACCACCTGCTGAAGGCGACGCGCGTCGCCGCTAACGATGGTTTCGTCGTGAAGCCCGGAGCTGACCAGTGTTATTTCCTTCGTCGTCGCCGCCGGTCGATGACCTTCTACAACGGTGCGCACGGTCGCGGCGAAGTCAACCGGCTGCGCGTCAAGCGCGAAACGGCCAGAGGTAATGCGCGAAACGTCCAGCAGGTCATCGATGAGCGCTGCCTGCGACTGGCATTGACGCAGGATCGTCTCCACCGCGCGCCGGGCCGTCTTGTCGTCAGTCTGCAGCCCGCGCTCGCTGGCGGTCTTGAGAACCGCCGCCCAGCTGGCGATCACGTTGAGCGGCGCGCGCAGTTCGTGCGAGACGATGCCGAGGAAATTGTCCTTGGCATTATTGGCTGTCTCAGCGTCGCGCTGGGCGGTCTGCGCGTTGTCGACGGCGCGCTTGAGTTCATCGATGTCCTGCACGGCGAGCACAGCGCCGTCAATCCGGTCGTCGGTCGTCCGGTAGGCGCGCACGTTGACCAGCCACCAATGGCCGTTGGCGTCCTGGTACTCGTGCTCCACTTCCGTCAACCCCTGGACCGCGGACACCACCATACGCTCCAGGTCGCCAGTTGAAAACATCTGGCTTAGCTGCGCCATCGGCTGCCCGACGCTATCGGGCGGGAAGCCGAACAGCTGCTGGGCCTGCGGCGAGAAATGACGCAACCGCAACTGTTTGTCGAGCAGCACCACCGGCAGCGGAATGCCTTCGACCAGGTTACTCAGGTCGTCGTTAGCGCGGTCGAGTTGCTGGTTCCGCGTCCTGAGCTCATCATTGAGCGAGCCAAGTTCCTGGTTTGCGGACTCCAGCTCCTGCTTGGCCAGTAGCAGCTCCTCGTTGGCGCTTTGCAGTTCCTCGTTGGTACTGAGCATCTCCTCATTCGCGGTCCGCAACTCCTCATTCGCGGATTCGAACTCAGCAACTACAGCTTTCAACTGTTTCTGCGTCGCCTCAAGTTCGTCAGACAGCGTCGTAACCGTGCGCTCCAGTTCCTGAAGACGACCGTGTCCCGAATGCAGGTCGGGATTCATGGTGGGCTCGGCGGACGTTTCCAGGGGCAACGGATGTAGCGTCACCAGAAAATGTGGCACCAGGTCTTCGGCGCCCACTGGCAGCACCTCGAGTGCATATCGCCTGTCGCCGAGCGGCACGCGTTCACGCCGCACTGGCTGGCCCGTCCGCCTGGCTTCAATCAGCGCAGTGCGCACCGGCACGTTCAACTCAGGATTCAGCAGGCGCGGCAGGGCTAGCGAGGCTTCGCCGCTGGCCGGCGCCACGAACTCCGAAACATCGCCGCGGAACTGCACCACGTCGCCCCGCTCGTCGACGACGAAGCCGGGCGGCGCATAGCGCTCCAACGCCGTGCGGGTGGCTGCTTCGATAACCGGGTCCACTGGCTGAGCGCGTCGGGCCGGTGGTGCGCCACCTTCGCTGGACCATGGTCGCAATGCATCAATCGGGAATAGCGCCTGCTGCCGTCTGGCCACCGGAATCTTGCGGTAGAGATGTGGCGCGCCTGCGTGCTCGAAGCCGTCCGCCCCTGCTGCCGCCTCGGCGCGGCCGAGCAGCACGAAGCCGTCGGGGCGGCAGGCGTAGTGCAGCGCCTCCAGCGCATGCTGCTGCGCCTCCTTGCGCAGGTAGATCAGGAGGTTTCGGCAGCTGATCAGGCCCATGCCAGAGAAGGGCGCGTGGGCCAGTACGTTGTGCCGCGCAAACACACACATGTCGCGGATCGACTTGCGCACAACGTAGCCACCGGAAGTCGCGGCGAAAGTGCTCTCCCGGAAAGCCTCAGGCACGTCGTCGACCGAGCCTGAACTGTACCGGCCTGCGCGGGCGACCTCGATCGACGCCTCGTTGATATCGGTGCCGAAGATCTGCACCCGTCGGTGCAGCGCTGCGCGATCGAGCGCGTCCTTTAGCAGCGTGGCGATGGTGTAGACCTCTTCGCCTGTTGAGCAGGCCGGCACCCAGACACGGATCGGGTCGTCGTTCGTCTCCAGCAGCGCCGGAATCACCGACTGGCGCAGCACGTTGACGAACTCGGCATCCCGGAAGAAGGCGGTCACGCCGATCAGGATGTCGTCACGAAGCGCCGCGGCCTCGCGGGCATCGCCACGCAGCAGTTGCAGGTAGGCGTCGACATCCCTGTCCTTTTGCAGCAGTACGCGGCGCAGGAAGCGCCGGCGCAGGTTCACGTCCTTGACATAGCCGAGGTTGATGCCGGTTTTCTGCTGCACAATTGACAGCGCAACACCGAGCGCGTCGGCGTCGCCCATCTGCGCATTAGCTACCTCGTCCCCGCGGACCGGATCGCCCAAGCGCCGGACAAGACAGCCGGCGATATCTTCCGGCGGCAGTACTTCGTCAACCAGACCGGTATCGATCGCGGCTGTTGGCATGCCCGGGTGGCTGGCCGTCTCCGGCTTTTGCGCGATGACAAAGCCACCAGAGGCCTTCAGGTCCACCAGACCGCCCGATCCATCCTGACCGGTCCCAGAGAGGATGACCACCGCGCCGTTTACATCCGGATCCTGCGCGAGCGAAGCCAGGCAGGCGTCGATCACCAGATTCGGGCCGGCCTGACGACGGGTTAGCCGAAAGTGACCGTCCAGCGCGATCACGCCAGCGTTCTCGGGTAGCACGTAGACCCGGTTGTGCTCGATCTTTCGCTGGTGAACCAGTCTCTCGACGACCACACGAGAATCCGCCTGCAGAATGTCAGCAAGGTGGCTTTCCTCGCCCGGATCAAGATGTGTGATCACGAGTGCGGCAAAGCCCGGTTCTTGCGGTAGCGCGGTGACGATCGTGCGTAGCTCGTTCAGGCTGCCCGCCGATCCCGCCAGCACGACCACCCGCAATAATTCTGACGACCCCATGGTCGCGCTCCTGCTTTTTCTAATCGATGAAGTGGGCGCAGTCTAACCTGTCGCGGCCAACATTGTGAGAGGTAGCAATGGGCGTGCCAATGGACTTCGTGCCGTTGGCATCGTCGTCAACTGAGTTTTCGAAACCTGGTGGCGACGAGCAGTTAGGACAGCCGGCCTTGGTCGCCGAGCGGTGCGTATGGAACTCCGTCTGATTTCGTCTGAGCCGCCCTCGAGGCCCCATGTCCACTTACGCGTAGCACTTGTCCATTGGAGCCGCGCGCCAGCGGTTAAGATAAAACAAATGTGAAACATAAACCCTTGTAGCGAGAGCGCATGAGCGATCCAGGCACCACTCAATCAGCGACATATGGAACGGAACAGCAGTTCCGCATCCTCGTACAGGGTGTGACGGACTACGCGATCTTCATGCTCTCTCCAACAGGAATCGTGACCAGTTGGAACCTCGGCGCGCAGCGGATAAAGGGATACAGCGAGGCGGAAATCGTCGGGCAGCATTTCTCCCGCTTCTACACTGACGAGGACAGGGCTGCGGGCTTGCCGGCACAGATTCTCGCGACGGCGGCAAAGGATGGTCGCGCCGAGCGTGAAGGATGGCGGGTTCGCAGCGACGGAACCCGTTTCTGGGCGCATGTGGTTGTCGATGCAATCCGGGACGAGACGGGGACGCTCGTCGGCTTTGCGAAAGTGACCCGCGATATCACAGAGCGCAGGGAGGCGGCGGCGGCACTCGAAAAGGCGAACGCCGCGCTGTTCCAGGCCCAGAAGATGGAAGCGATCGGGAGACTGACGGGCGGTGTCGCCCATGACTTCAACAATCTGCTATCGGTACTGTCCAACGGCCTGCAGGTCCTGGCGATGCAGTCAAGAACGCCGCTCGACATGAAGATGATCGAAGGCATGCGGCGCGCGGTCGAGCGCGGCGCTTCCCTCACGCAGCAGCTATTGTCGTTTGCGCGCCAACAGCCGTTGCAGGCACAGGTCTATGACCTCCATGCGCTGATCCGCGATTTCGAGCCGATGCTGCGACGTGCTGGCAACCGGCAGATACATTGCGAGCTTTCCTTGCACGAGAGGCAAGCCTTTGCGGTCGTTGACGCAGCGCGTCTCGAAGCTGCGCTGCTAAACCTTTACGTCAACGCCGTCGACGCGATGCCGGAAGGCGGTGTGATAACCATAAAAACCGAATCCGTCGAATCCCACCGTCCGGTGACGGCCGCGCTGCCGGCGGGCAATTACGTTCGCATTTCGGTAGCAGACACTGGCTCGGGCATGCCGGATGACGTGCTGGCGCAAGCGCTCGAGCCATTTTTCACCACTAAGCCGGCGGGAAAAGGCACAGGCCTTGGGCTAAGCCAGGTGTACGGGTTTATCATGCAATCCGGCGGCGATGTCATTATCTCAAGTAAGGTCGGTACCGGTACGACAGTTGATCTGTACCTGCCAGCCGCTCAGCTGGTCGATGCTGCGCAGACACCAGCGCCAAAAAGGAAGGTCGAGACAGTGTTGCTCGTCGAGGATGAGCCCGACGTGCTCGCGGTTGCCACTGAGCTGTTTGTCAGCATCGGTTATGAAGTCGTGCCAGCCAGCAGTGCGTCGGAGGCTGTCGACATACTCAACGAGCGGCAGGACATCGGCGTGCTGTTTGCCGATATCACCATGCCGCGCGGCATGAGCGGTATCGAACTCGCCTGTCAGGTCCGCGAGGCGCACCCTGGCATCAAGATCGTGCTGACGTCAGGCTATCCGCAGGCGGCATTGCGCAACGAGCATGCCGTCCTCAGCGACTTTATTTTTGTTCACAAGCCGTACCGGCTCGCGGATCTTGCGAAGGCGCTGCGCGCATGAACCGGTCAAGTGTAATCGCATCTGGAAGACTGCTTCGTCGCTGTAAACGGCCGGTGAGGTAGCCGCCGCTGACCGTCCCTTGTGGGTCGGTTTGGTGCATTCGCAATCGGCACGGATTCGGACAGGAAATGCCGATCGCCGCCGTCAGGCAACGCCGGTTCGGGCCGTGCCCAGCAGGATTTGATAGTCACAAGTCGCCAAAACCCTCGATCAGGCAAACCATCGCACCGTCGCACGCATGGAAGATTCACTGGGAATAGGGCGACGGCTGGCGAGCACGATGCGGAATATACTTCGGTGCCACATATTTAGGGTAACTACATAATTTGACATAAATCAAACTGTCAACCTAAATTATAAGCAGTACATATTGATAGGCCATCCGCTTGCACAAACTGGCGGTCGTGAACAGTAGCGCGTTACACCCATGAACGATTTGATGTTGCGAGTCGCTGTCGACCGACAGGTACAAGACATCGGCAATCACGGTTAACGCATGGCGCCGGGTCTTGAATCCGTTCGCGTCTGCCTGGTGCCTGGTGCCGGTAAAAGGCGCCCCGGCGCGTCCGGGTGCGGCAACATCGCAAGCCAGGCTGATCGTATCTTCCTCGCTGGATACAAGGCGGGAAAGCGGGCGGACGAAACACGGTTCGAGCGTAAGATGCCGGCGACGCTTACCTGGCGCTCGTCGCCTTCTCCGAATCACTGCCTGTCTGGGCTGCCCCGATCGGCGGCACGGCGTCGTTCATCGACGGCAGCGCCGCCTTCGGCGCCGCGGCGGCGTCAACGGCGGCGGACTGGTCGGAGTCAGCCTTCAGGTAATACTCGACTAGCGCGAAGAAACGCTGATAGAAAACGCCGGCAGGAATCGTCTCGCTTGCAACCTTCACCATCGAGTCATCGCTCGAGCCGATCGGCAGCGACAGCGATCCGAACACACTGAGGCCGACGCTCGCCGACGTGTTGCTTTTCTTCAGGGCATAGCGATCCTGCACCGCGTTCACATACGCCGTACTGCTGTTGTTTTTTGGGTCGTTGGTTATGCAGACTACGTGGATTTCGATCACCGCGTGTGAGTCGCTGGTGGGCTGGAAATTTTTCGAGCCATCGACTGAATCGGGCCTCGTCGAGCTGGCGATATATCCCTGGCTGAGCAACGCACGGCGGGCGGCTTCGCAAGCGGGTTCCGCCTTCGCGACGAACTTGTGCATATAGGGGCTGTCGCCCGAGTCGAACTGTTCTTGCTGGTAAAGCGGCTTCGGCGTCGAGCAGGCAGACAGAGTGCTCGCAAGCGCGAGCACGAAAGCCGCGGAGGAAAAGCGGAACTGGGTATGCATGGCTGAATAGGGTGGGTGGATCGGCTTGTGCGGTGACCGCGTTCTGATGCCAGAAGGTCAGGACGCCCAATGCTCTTGCGCGGCATGAGAGGGACACATCATGCGGCTGATCCGAATATGAATGGGGCGCACCCATTATAATTTTCTTTCCCTACAACTACCTTCGACGTTGTCGTGAGCGCAGGTCCGTCACGCGTACGGCGGCTGTGGCGAGCGGATACGAGGGGACGCATGATGCGGATCACGCGATCGGGGAAAGGGCGCCGTACCTTTCGGTGCCAGTCGGGCGCACTGGCGTCTTCGGTTCTGCTGGCGGCGGGGCGTGATTCCGGGCAAGCACTGGCCGACGGGCTATCGTCCACGCCCGCATGCATGGACAATACGGAACCGACGCGGCAGCAAACGGAAGGGCCGTTCTTTTTGCCGAGTTCGCCACGGCGTGCGTCGCTGCGTGAACCGGGGATCCGAGGCGCCAGAATCGTGCTGACCGGCCGCGCCTGACCGAGCGTCGGCCGGTTATCGCTAATATCTGACGTTTAAGATATTAGCGATTACCGCCCAGACCTTGAGCCGGCGTGGCGCGCGGGCGCCGCCGACTGCGTTGCGTTCGCCCGCAGAATGCACAGTGGATGTGCCGGCGGTGAGCGCCGTTGGAGCGGTGATGTCACAACCAGGAGCGTAGGATCGCCGAATCGCCGGTTCTCAGAAGCGCTTGGCAAAGCCCACGGTCAAGCCATGCGGAAGGATCTGGACAAATATGGGCGTCTCCCATGTGGTCGCCAGGTAGCCGACCGCTGTACCCAGCGCCCAACCCGCGAGGACGTCTGTTTGCCAGTGCGCCTGCGCCTTCATACGGGCGACCGCGTCATAAGCGGGCAACAGTTCGAGTGCCCAGACCCACGGGTAACGACGTCCGTAGTTGACGATAAACGGCGTGACGAAGCTCGCCTGCAAGGTTACTTCGCCGCTTGGGAAGCTGTCGCCACCGCTCACGAACCACGCGTTCGGCCCCTGTCCGCTATTGGGGCGCGCACGGCGAAACGTGTATTTCATGGCCTGCGCGGCAACCGCAGATATAGCCTCCGAATCCGCCGTTTGCCAGAAGGTATGGCCAAGCTCATTGTCGTTGCCCAGCCAGAGCGCGCCCCCTGCTGCAATGGCGATTGCCGAATACTCCAGTGCCAGCTGGACGTTGCGATTCCAGATGCCGCTCTGGTCGTACGCCAGTTCATGATCAAGGCCAGCGTGAGCCGCCAGGCTGACGGTACTTAAAGCCGAAGCGAGGATCAGGCGTTTGCAGGTGCGGCTCAAGAATGCCAATGATCTGGTGGACATGGCCCCCCCAGTTGATTAGCATACCTTGTGAATTAAAGAACGCTGTCTCGGATCGCGTCACAGTGGATACTGCCTGTGAACGGCGCTTGGACGTTATGCAAGCCCGTCAGGAACTGGTGCTTTTGCTCGCTGTCGACCATTGCGACATGAATTCTCGACCGACAAACCTTAAGAAAAGGTTAAGACGCTGCAAACACAACACCAGGTATTAACCGCAATATACAAACGCCCTATAAAAATCGGCTCCCGCGTACTGTGTGGTCGCGGCTATCGAGACGGACCGGGACGGGGAACAGGGATCTGTTCGCCTCCGCGCTGAAGAAAATGACGGGTAACCATACCCGCATGAGTGTCATGCGGGTATGCCGAGAACAGAATTGCGTGGCGTCTACATCCGCCATTGTTCAGATCGCCGTCAGGCTCGAGACGCTTTGTCGGACCGAACGGCCGCTTCGCCTGAACGGCATTTTCTCCTTGAAGACGGACGGTGCGGCAGTTGGACGACGAGCCCTCCGGACCATTAACTCGACATAAACCGAATTAGCAATTATAGAGTAGGAATCCTATGTACAATTTCGAATTGCCGTCGTCGTTCCACTCAACAAGCCTGCTGTCGATAAAAGCACACGGCAGGTGACCAACTTCATCTCCGTGCACATTCAATACCGCCGTTAACCGTCGTCTCAGCGACCTGAAAAGTGACCAGCGTGCTCGACCAGATGCCTGACTGACAACGGGCGCTTCATCTTCTGCACCGGGCTCCGAGAATCACAAAGGGGGCTGGCTGTGACTCGGCAAGGAGCTGGAAACGATAGCCTGCGGATTCGCCCTCGTAGCCGTCAGCTCGAACGCTTCCAGGGAGAGCCGATCGCCAGGCGGAGGGCTTCGACGGTGGAACGCATGGAAAAACGCCATCTGCATCGGGCAGACGCGGGGGGCCGAGGACGTTCGCGAGTAGCCCACGGATGCGTCAAAGTGCGCCGCGCGTCGACTTGCCATCTCCGGGTAGGAGCGGGTAATAGCGCTCGTTGACGGGCGCGAAGTCATGGCTGTGTGCACGCACGGCGGACACCGACGTCGCATCGGGGAAAGAGTACGGAAGCCCGTGACTGGGCATCCGGGCGTTTCAGGTGCGGGACCAATGGGGAGGTGGTGTCGCGAAACTGGAGTTTCGCCAGAAACCGCATCCCTATCGACAAGGGTTGGCGACATGTATCCGAAAGATTTCATCGCCTGCCGACCGGTAGTCCGATTTGCGCATCGCCCCATCGGGTAAAATGTTGGCATCCCGGCGCCGGCCGAAATGGTTGCGTGCAAGCGCTGCATCGTGTTGCATGTCGACGACAACGACATGTACAGGCGATCAGCATCGCGTCTACGTGTACCACCGTGGGAATATCATGAATCTCGATCCCGAATCCGACGAGCCACTGACTGACGAAGAGTTTGATGTCCTCGAACGCTTTCTTTCGAGCAATGCTGTTTGCGACGATGCGATGGACGCCATCATGTTGCACGGCTTTCTGACCGCCATCATCTCTGGACCGAACATGGTCATGCCGAGCGCGATTCTTCCGTGGGTTTGGGATGCAAGGCACGCAACACGTCAGCCCAGATTCTTGTCAGCAGGGCGGGCACGCAAGATGACCGGACTGATCATCCAATACTGGAACGATATCAACAACACCCTGAATCACTGTCCCGATCTGTTCGAGCCCCCGCTGCACACCACCGAGTGGAAGGGCGAAGAGGTTCTCATCCTCGACGAATGGTGCGAGGGTTATTGCGAAGGCATTGACATCGACCGGGAGGCCTGGGAGCCACTGCTTGAAAGACACCCCGAGTGGTTCAATGTCATCCTGCTATTCGGAACAGCCTCCGGATACCGGGAACTGGCGCAGCGAGACTACACGGTCGCGCAACGTCGGTCATTTGCAAACCTGCTCACGGCCGGAGCGCTCAATATCCATCAATACTGGCGTGAGGAGCGCCGAAAATCGATGGAACAGGGCGAGCGACCGAACATGATCGCGGCAGTTTCAAGGCCGAAAGACAGGACAGGCAACCATACCGGGCGCAGCGAGCTGGACGCGCAAGACGGGAATGGGTCCGAAGATCTGTTCCTCGTCGATTCGCTCGGCCGGACAACGGAAGATGCGTTTCACCCGCTTGCATTATCCCCGCTGTCCACGCGCATCACTCGCGAAGGCACGTCTGTGGAAGTGCACATCTATCGGGCCGAAAACGACAGCCGCGATGGCTGGGTGCTGGAAATCATCGACTCGCTCGGAACGTCAACGGTTTGGGACGACCTGTTCCCGACCGATGGAGCCGCGCTGGACGAAGCGTTGAACACAATCAGCTCGCACGGCATTGCATCGGTAACAGGAGGCGTACCAGAGCACATGACGAAGCACTAACCGCTCTTGAACCGGCTTGCACCCCGAGGAAAGTTTCGGTTTGCCGCGGCCTGCGGGACAAACCTTGTTCGGCGCGCACAGAAGCGTCGCCCGGCAATGCCATACAACATGCTGCCGAAAGTCAGCGCCATGATCAGAAATAGCAATTTTCCCCGGGTCGCAAGATATTACGTGATCTGCACGCGAGACTATTTGCAGCCTGCATTCGAACTCGGGACTTCCCCATCGACCATCCATGTCTTTGACCGATAGCGATCATCTCGCCCCAAAAATCACACCGGCAGGCCATCTTCTCGCAGCGCCGGACGTCGATTCGCCTCCCTTGCCAGATGACGTTGCGCTAGGCGCTTCCTTCAGGCGCGGCACGGGTCATGGGCTGCTCTATCTGGGAAGCGCAACCATAGGCCGTGCACTGCCGCCTGCGTGGGCATGGTGGCGCGACTTTGGCGCCCGATATGTCACGTCTTTATGCACCACGCCAGAAGGCGAGGAAGTCGCGGTCTCGCAACCGGACACAGGGGACTTCGAAAGACTGATTGAAGATGCCCCGCCCATGACAGGTGCCGAATATCTCACGTCGGATGTCCTGGCGGCACTGTGGGGCGAAATCGACATCGCTTTACGTGATGAGCTGGCAAGCACGGGGGAGTCGCTTCAGGCATTTCTGAAGTCGCGTCACCCTGCCTGGAATCTTGTGGGCCGTGTTCACTTCAACCTTGCCGAAAACCGCAAGGATCCTGAAGCGCCTTTCGCCTTCCTGGCAACCTACGCGGCGCGCATCTCGGCCCATGGCAAGACACAACATCAACCACTTTCGCGGGCGCTCGAGGAATTTTCCGGTGCGCGGAACAAGGCGAAGCTGCTCTCCCTCCTGATGCCGGTTCGGCGTGCCGCTGAACGCTGCGACTGGCTTCGTGCGATGCTCGAATCGCGCGAAATATACCACCCGTTGCGCTGGATGCCGGCTGACGCTTACCGTGTTCTCTGCGATCTGCCCGCTCTGGAATCTGCCGGAATCGTGGTTCGGCTGCCGGCGACCTGGGCGACGGGGCGCCCCGCGCGACCTGCGGTCAAGGCCAGCGTTGGGGCACAGCCTCCGTCGCTCCTCGGCAAGGATGCGCTGCTCGACTTCAGAATGGAAGTGTCGCTCGATGGCGAACCGTTAAGTCCCGCCGAGATCCGGCGTCTGCTCAAGGGGGCCGACGGTCTCCAGTGGATTCGGGGGCGCTGGATCGAAGTGGACACGAAAAAACTCGGCCACCTACTCCAGCGCTTTGAAAGTCTGGAGAAGACCGCGCAATCGGGACTGCCGTTGAACGATGCCTTGCGTCTTCTGGCGGGTGTCTCAGGTGACGAAGCTGAAGGCTTCGACGGGCGCGACTGGGCACAGGTCGTTGCAGGAAACTGGCTGGCAGAGACGCTTGGGCATCTGCGCCAGCCGGAAGGGTTGGCGCAGGTCGATCCGGGCCCCGACCTGAGAGCCCAGCTTCGGCCATACCAGCAAGCCGGCGTGCGATGGCTATACCTGCTCAGCCGGCTCGGGCTGGGAGCGTGTCTGGCCGACGACATGGGCCTCGGAAAGACGATGCAGGTACTCTCCCTGCTATTGATCCTGAAGCGCGAACAGGCCGACTCGCGCCCGAGCCTGCTGGTCGCACCCGCGTCCTTGCTGGCAAACTGGGCAGCAGAAGCTGAACGCTTCGCACCCGGCCTGCGTGTGCTGGTGGCTCACCCGTCCGTGACGCCTGCAGAAGAACTACGTGCACTGAACGACGGGCAGCTCACGCAGACAGACCTCGTCATTACCAGTTTCGGTTCGCTGCTGCGTCAACCTGCTCTGGAAACGATCCAGTGGCGCATCGCGATTGTCGACGAGGCCCAGGCGATCAAGAATCCCGGCGCCAGGCAGACGAAACAGGTAAAGAAGCTTCAGGCCCAGTCACGTATCGCCCTGACGGGCACCCCGGTGGAAAACCGCCTGTCGGATCTGTGGTCCATTTTTGATTTCACGCATCCGGGCCTGTTGGGCTCGGCGAAGGAGTTCGCCGATCTCAGCCGGCGTTTGGCGAAAATCGAGCATTTCGGCCCGCTTCGCACGCTTGTGCGCCCCTACATCTTGCGCCGTCTGAAAACAGACAGGCGTGTTATCGCCGACCTCCCCGAGAAAACCGAACTCAAAGCGTGGTGCCACCTGAGCCCCGTCCAGGCCGCGTTGTACGAACGTGCGGTTAAGGACCTGGCGGCAGCGCTCGATGGCGCCGACGGTATTGAACGCAAAGGCATCGTATTAAGCTACCTGATGCGTTTCAAGCAGATATGCAACCATCCGTCCCAGTGGCTTGGCGACGCGGCGTGGGGCCCCGAAGCCAGCGGCAAGTTTGCCCGCCTGCGGGAGTTGGTCGACGTGATCGCGGCGAAGCAGGAAAAGGTACTGGTGTTTACGCAGTTCCGCGAGACCACCGAGCCACTTGCTGCGTTCCTGGGATCCCTTTTCGGACGGGAGGGCCTGGTTCTCCATGGCGGAACGCCTGTAGGCAAACGGCGCGAACTGGTCAGACAGTTCCAGGAGGACGAATCAACACCGTTCTTCGTGCTGTCGCTCAAAGCGGGAGGATCGGGATTGAATCTCACATCTGCTTCCCACGTGATTCACTTCGACCGTTGGTGGAATCCCGCTGTAGAGAATCAGGCGACCGATCGGGCATTTCGCATTGGCCAGCGCAAGAATGTTCTGGTGCACAAGTTTGTTTGCCAGGGTACGGTCGAGGATCGGATTGACCAACTGATCGAATCGAAGCAGCAGTTGGTGAACGATATGCTTGAAGGCGGTGCGGAACTGCAGCTGACCGAGATGAGTGACCAGGAGCTGCTCGCTCTTGTCAAGCTCGATATTCATTCCGCGCAGGAAAACTGATCATGAAGAGGAACGCTGATGGCTAACTACGGTGGATGGAAACCTTACGTCCCGGTGGCCGAGCGCCGAAAAAAAGCGGAGCAGCTGGTCGCCAGAGCGATCAAGGCTGGCAAGACCCTCTCACCCATCGCACCGTATCGTGGCGCGATAGCAAAGACTTTCTGGGGCAAAGCGTGGTGCGACAATCTGGAGCATTACAGTGACTACGACAGTCGCCTGCCAAGAGGTCGCACCTACGTGCGCAATGGGTCGGTGATCGACCTGCAGATTACGGCGGGCAAGATCCATGCACAGGTGATGGGATCAAGCCTGTACGAAATCGAGATTGATGTCGCAGCCTGTCCACAAAAGCAGTGGCGTGCGTTGAGCGCCGACTGTTCGTCGTCGATTGACTCGATGGTCGAATTGCTACTGGGCAAGCTATCGGCTGCCGTGATGGGCCGCATCTGCAAGCCCGGCACCGGGCTTTTCCCCGCACCGAAGGACATCAGGTTCGGTTGCAACTGCCTGGATTGGGCGGTGATGTGCAAGCACGTCGCAGCAGTACTCTATGGCATCGGCGCACAGTTCGACCAGCAGCCCGAATTGCTCTTTACGTTACGTGGCGTTGACCCGTCCGATCTCGTCAATCACACGAACGAGAATTTGTCTGGTGCGGGAAAAACCGTCCCGGCGTCCGGCAAGCTGCTCGACAATGCGGTTCTGGGCGATGTGTTCGGTATCGATATTGACACGGAACCCTTTGCAGATGCCGACACAGTCCGAGGCAACCGCACGCGCAAGGCATCCACTTCCCAAAAAGCGAGAACGTCCACCTCGACTACGCCGAAGTCGTCCGCGACCACCGTGAAATCGGCACCGAAAAGCAAGGTCGCGACGCCGACCCCGAAGTCCAGCGCCGCCGCCCTGAAAAAAGCCAGGGGCAACACCGATCCCGGCACGTCGAAGGTCAACCGTTCTGCCGCACCTCAAAAGCCGGTTGTACGTCCGCCTGCTCTGTCGAAATCCGCGAAACGCCGCGGGTGATCTTTTGTCCCGCGTTTCACCGCTTGAGCCGAAGACTTGTTTCTCTCTTAAATCGTGACGAGATCGAAATGTGTCGGACTCCTCACGAGTCATGGCCGACTCTCTGATTGGGCGGGAATGCGGTGTCGCGATTTCGCCGACGACGGCCTGTGGCGCTCCTTCAAGCCGTGGATCACGAGTGCACAGAAACCCAATTTAGCGAATATTTATCGGTATCCTATATTTTCGGTGCGTTTACGCATCGACCGACAATCAAGGGTCTTCAATTTCGAGGATAGGGCGACGAAGCTACTGTATGCAAGTGTTGCGGGTCGCGAACTCTTGCATGATGCGGCGAGGTGAGGGGACAAAATTGCTTGATGCTGGCGAGGGAGGTCGCGTCGACCGAATTGGTCCCGTTGGTAATGCCAGCAGCAGTGATTGATCGATCAGTAGCCGCCCAGCAGACGGTCAAGCGCTGCCGTGATCTTGTCCCGATGCTCCCGCAATGAACTGATCGAGGGACCCAGCTCGTTTAACGGAACAGATGCAATGAACGCCGGGTGCATCAGGCATTTGACGCCAGCGATCTCGAAGGACGGCGTGAAATCCGCTGGCAGTTTGCCGGGAGGGAAAGAGTCAGCACGAATCAGCGGGACAACAACCCGAATAGTTAGGCCATCGAGAAAGTCGCTCTGCACGTCGACAAGGTACGGCGTATTTACCTTGCTTTTGCCGGGATTGGCATAAACTTCAAATCGCGCCATCAAAACATCCGGTATTCAGCGAGTGGAAGGCCATTCTTTTCGACCCAGTCGTTGGTGTTTTTAATGAACTCCGCGTTCTCCTGCGCCCAGCGACGACCTTCCTCGGCCTTGATTGCGTCGCGTAAAGCCTGCTCGCACGCACGTGAGAAGTTGATGCCCAGTTCCTTCGCTCGCTCATAAACGTCGACAGGCAGTGTGACATTGGTCGCCTTACGTGACACGGCGGCAGTTGCATGTGCCATGTGAACCTCCATGTGGATAGATATGCGCACATCTATCCACATTCTACACGTTATCAATGCTCTCGCCTGTGCAGTTCTGTACGCTATAATTTGACATAATATAATTTATCAACTTTTCTGTTTGTATGTATGTATGTAGTTGATTCACAATAAGAATCGCCACGCCCATACCGGCCGCTTGGTCACCCGCTATCCAGCTGCCACCGGAGAGGCCGCGACGAAATCACCCGATTCGTTCGTTAGCACCCTTTATATCGTACGCGTCCGGGGTATGGTGGCCTGCGAGCCGGTGGCGCGGTCGTCAGGAGTAACCTCGAGCGCTTGCCAAGCCCCGAATGGCTGCGCAGACACGTTGGCGATGCCTCGATCGCCAGCGCGGTCGCGCAATGTGCCGGATTGGGCAAACCGTATCTCTCAATGGTCTGCAGACACCTAGGTGTCAGAACACCAGAGTTTTCCGCGCCGCGCCGACAAACGTCGAATCCGGTCGCCGAACACTCTCTGGCGACCATCCGGGGCATTCTCGCGGCCTGGACGGCGTCGGCAAAGCGGGTTCCTGCCTGGTAGGGCACACTTGCAATGGTCTCGGCTGGCGTTGGCCCACTCCATCCGCTCCTCACCCGGTTGCGCCCCGCGGCCTTGGCGCTGTACAGCGCCTCGTCAGCCGTGAGGCGAATCCTGACAGGTGCAGGTGGCCATCCACAAGACCGACTTTCCGGTGGTCCTAACGATTCAATCGATCGGCCAGAACGGCACGCCGCTTCTGCGCGCTTGCCGAGACTCCCTTCGGTTGGCTATGGCCCAATTGCACGTTCGAGAGCGGATGCCTCGGAAAAACCACGTCGGGCACACTCCCCTCTTTTATGGCGCTTGACGCCATAATACCAGGTATGGCATCCTGCGCCATATGAAGAAGAAAGCCATACTCCTGTTCGAGGACCGAACCATCTACCCAGACGGGGCCATTCTCGAAATGCGCATCTGGCGATTACCAGAGAGCGACGGCGAACGACCGCACGGTCTCAAGTACAGCCTGTTTTATGGTCGTGCAGGTCAGCGAATCATCGGCTACGACAACGAGCGCGGTAAAGGCGACCACCGGCATTACCGTGATCGGGAAGAGTCGTACGCATTTTCGACGCCTGAGCAAATGGTGGCTGATTTTCTGGATGATGTAGAACGTGAGCGAGGTGAATCATGAGCAAACTTAATGTACATGTTGGTGGTGCGCGGGATATGGGCCGGCGGTTCGCGGCGGCGTTCAACCGTGCGCAGGCAGGCGAGAATATCGAAGAGCGGCACGTGACGTTTCTGTCGCTCGAGGAGATGCTTGCTGCGCTGTCGCCGAAGCGCCTTGAGATGCTTCGTCATCTACATCGTGAAGGCGCAAAGAGCGTGAAGGCGCTGGCAACTGCGCTGGATCGGGACTACAAGCGTGTCTACGAGGACGTGGTGATTCTGGAGAGCGCAGGCCTGATCGTGCGTGAAGAAGGACGTCTGAGCGCGCCGTGGGACGCGGTGACCGCCGAAGTTTCTCTGTGACCGAATCGCGACACGCGGCCATAGGTGCGAATCATGCGTTCAATCCGCCCAGCGGCCTGTATCGTGGCGAGTTTGTCGGCCGAATAACGGTGCCGACTTCCACGCGCGCGACGACGATATGCTGCTGCGCCTCGAGGGTGCGCCCTCGATGGACGTGCTTCTCGCCGGTTGCATGCGCAGTGGCGTCGCTCCGAAGGCCCTCGCGTGAGCGCCGATCCATAGATCCAGATCATCACGCGTCGTTTCCGACGTCAAGGTCAATCGACCTCACGTCTCATCACCCGGATCGACCAGTTCAAGCCGGAACCGCCACCCTTCGAACGCCATTAGTATCGCCCCAAAATCGGCCCAGTCGACTCGCCTGCCATCAACAACTACACACGGCAGGCGTCCGTTCTCGTTATCGTCCCACTCGATACGTCCACGGACCGTCGTTTCTGCTATCTCAAGCCGGCCTGCACGCTCGACCAGATGCGTAACCGCCAGGGCGCGCTTCATCTTCTGCACCAGATCACCCAGTAGCTCGAATGGTTCCGACGGCCGATCGCCGAGAAGCTGGAAATGGAAGCCGGCGCAGTCCTCGTCCCCGGAAGCCAGTTCGAACGCCTCCAGTGAAAGCTGGTCGCCAAAGAGCAGGCTGCGGAAGTGAAATTCGTGTACGACGCCATCCCCATCCGGCAGACGCACGGGCGTGAACTCCGGATGTTCGAAAGCGCGAACGTCTGCAAGATGCGCCATTTCGATGTTGAAACAGCGGCTACAGAGCACCCTGAAGGCACCATCCGCCGAAGCCACACTGATAACGTCGTGCGGTGGTGTAACTGCTCCGCACCGGACACACGTGTTAGCGGTCATCAGCGCTCCTTCGGCAGCTTGTACAATGGGAGGTAACCATTGTCGCACCTTCGTTTGCACGAAGTTAGCTGGCAGGTGCCTCTCCTTGCCCGTCTGAAGGCCACGCAACCATGTCATGAGCCGCCTTTCGGCCAATTTCGATTCCGAAACATCTTGAAAATTTGATTCGGAATCCTACGTACGTTTTTGTGTTTATGTCAAATCGTCAGGGCGATTGACAAAAACTGACAGCCGTGTCGGCTTTGGCAACCAGACAAGGAGAATATAAGACGGCGCTGCACTGGCCATTGTGAGCGGCGAGTGCGAACTAAACTAGAAGCGACGTCCTAGCCATCTCCCTCGAGGAGCAAAGCGTCGAGTCGAGGCAAGGCTAGCCGACCACTATCATAATCTAGGAGTGTCCGACCGACGGCATCACAAAGAGGCGTTCGTCCCACACCACGGGTTGCGGCTCGGTCACGGCAATCCGCGTCGCGTCGGGGTGTGCGGGATTGACCAGCACGTTGAACTCTGCACGGACGACCACGGAAGGTACGATCAGGAGCGCAGTACGCGACTCGGTCAGCCAAGCGTCGCCGAACTCCCTTGCCGCCTGCAGTGCTGGCGCATCCCATCCCCCCGGCAACGATTCGGCCGAATGGCGTTCGACGCGAATATCGTCGGGAACCGCCGCTTCAACCCATCCGTGTGTCTTTGGTACCTTGCCGATGCGCGCATGGACAAGAACCTCGAGCATCGCACCGGCGAAGGTCGACGCGGCGTAGATGACCGGTCGCCCCGGGCTATTGAAGCGGCCGCCCACCAGCATCGCGCCGGTGCCACTCCAGACCGTGTGTCGAGTGTCGGCGATTCGAAACAACTTCACGCCGGCAACCCATAAAAAAGTTTCCAGAGCAGCTCTTCGACCCGGCGCGCGCCGAGCTCGGTCAGCGCAACATCGAGCGGCGCCCGCCCTTCGAGCTCCGGATGCGGCGTCGACAGGAATGCCCGCGCGTCCTCTTCGTCGTTCCAGACGTAGGCCGTCGTCGCGACGATCCTTGCCAGCCGCTCAGTCTTTTCCGATTCGTCTGGCGTCAGCCGATCGCGACGCCGCTTATAGGTCGCTTCGGGGATGATGCGGGCAAGTAGCGCACGCCGGGCGTCGGCACCCTGCGTCGCATGTTCGACGCCCGCGCGCAGCGCGGACTTGGGCAGGCCGTCGCGGACAAGTGCCTCGAGTTCCGCGAGCGTGTGCGGGACCTGACGCAGTTCCATGACCGCGGCCACTGCTTCAGGCGTAATCAGTGACATGCGACTCCTGAATAAAGTATCAATTGATACCTAATGATAGCTCAATTGATGCCGTCCGCAAACCCATCTTCAATCTGGCGGGCTCCAGCGGGGAGACTGTCGAGGCGGCCACCTCGATATCGTCCGTGCCTGCGAGAATCGCCCACATAGCATGACGGCGCGTTACCGCCTACAGAAATCTTTCATACACAAAACGCTCAAGCAATTAACCATCCGCTGGTGACAGGATGTCGCACCGGGCACGCGGATAAACCGTTTATAGTGCACTGCACAAGCCCGTACGATCAGTAGGTGCGATCCGACGGCCGTGTTATAGTGCGCCGCACAAATCCCGTCCGATCGGCAAGTGCGATCCGACGACCGCGTCCGGCGTTGCCGGGTTGCGGACAGACATGCCGCTGAAGGTGCGTCGATACGCCTGTCAGCTACGCCCAGTTTCTGTCTATACCATCAAGATGAGGTCCCCGTGAAATACCTTACCCGCATCGCCGCGTCTGGAGCACTCCTGGTCGTCGCTCTCGCTATCGTCACCTTCGCCCAGATCATGTTCGCGCCGCAATCCGCAGACAACAACCCGCTCGCGCGGATCGTCCTGAACGTCGAGTCGCAACTGAACGGCTGAGTGACTCCACCGCTGTATGTAGCCCGCGCCCCGCAGGCAAAGAAAAACCAGCCAGGCTCAAAAGAGAACTGGCGGGTTTGAACTACTGATTTCGGATTCACATACAGGCAATGGTAACGGAGTTGTCGCCTGCTCAGGCTCCTCCAGCGACCAGTCAGCCTCCATGTCCACGGCATCCAACACCTTGGGCAGGTCACCAATCGTCAATTCAATTCGAGACGCTTCATCGTGGCCTCGTGAGACAGGCAATCTTCCCCTTCGACGTTTCGATCATCAGAAACTTGAAGAGCGTGTCGCCACACTGATCCAGCGCAAGCCAGCCCTTCCCGCCTTGCGCAAGTTGTCACCGCGCAACCCGAAGGCATGGCCGAATCCAGAATTTGTGCAGCCGCCTCCTGCACAAATTGAAACCTCTTCGGCTCGATAAACAGAGGATTATGTCGATCAAAAACCTTATGTCAAGTTATTGACCGACGACCGGACCCCAGCGGCGGTTGCAATGGGCCAGTTACGATCGCAATCCGGGTGCGCGGCTCGGTTACCCCTTTCGCGCGGAATCTACCCGTTCGGCTGTCGAAGTTGGATATCTGGCGGCCCGCAGACTATAAATCGTCTGGTACGCGCGTCATTTCACCCAGGCAGGCTTTCGAAAACGGACAGAGGTCCGGCGTGGCAGACATCAGGCTGGATCATTTCATCGACGTTCGGGGCGCCCCAGTGGACCGGAAACTATATGTCGTGTTGACGACAGACGACGTATTCGCGACCGGTAGCTGGACACGAACGGCCGCTACCCTCCAGGGCTTTCCAGGTTCAGGCAACTGGATATTGAACTACGTTGCCGACCCCGGCAGCGCGATGATCACGCGAAAAGAACCCGGCGCGGCCGGAAGTTCTGCGCAGTCGGTTGGCGTATCAATGGAGCGGCGACTGCGAGGAGCGCAGGCGAAAGGGTGCGACCCGTTTAGTTTCACGGGAAACGTCCGGCGTCCGGTTTCTTGACTGGGGCACTCGACTGGCGTAGTGTTTCATCTTAACGAATTCATTAATGAGAGAGTTAAAATGACTATTCGTGCTCAGGATGTTGTGCCGATCAGCGAAGCCCGCGCGCGCCTGACGGAGCTGGCTGAAGACGTGGTGGCCGGCGCTGAGAAGGTGCTGACGAAAAACGGCGCGGCGTTCGTCGCCATCGTCGATGCAAAGAAACTGGACTACTACCACGAACTGGAACGCCGCGAGCGTGGTCGGCTTTTGATGCTGGCCGACGCCGAACGAGGTATTCAGGATGTCATCGCGGGCCGCGTTACATCGGCAGATGAATTCCGCAAAACACTAAAGGACCGTGCTGAAAAGCGACGTGCTCAAATCGGGAAATGATCATCGTCGAGATCGCAGACAAGTTCATAGAAGCCCTCGATGCGGTCGAAGAATTCATGCTAATCCAGGATGTGATGTCTGCACCGCTTCGAGCGAACAAACTGGAAAGTGAAATTGACAACCTCGTCGGCCTGCTTGAGAGACATCCCAAGATTGGCCGTCCCGCGGACTTCCTCTCACTAACCTCCCCCGCAGCGAAAACCTGGCTTGAGCAGGTCCAGCAACAGGCTGCTGGTGTCGGGCTGACTGAGTTCCGCGAGTACGTCCTCCCGTCTTACGTGGTCCTTTATGTGTGCTCTGATTTGCACGTGATCATGCTGTCGATCCGGCACGAGCGTGAGGCCGGATACGAACCGTACGGTGATTGAGCAAACGAGAGTCGGCACCAAGGCTCGCCGTCTTCGTGGATCAACGCGCCTGCGTCCGGCAGCGCATACCAGGTGCCGTCGACGCTGCACGCGGGCCTCGGCGCAATGTCGCGTGCTTCAAATAGATCCGAATCTTTCATGGCGCCGTCTCCCTATTTGCATCGTCATCTGCCGGTCGCCAGTAGGACGTATTTCGGTCATCGGGTTATAGGGAAAACTCCATCCGGAGGGGCGTCTCGCATGAACTGCAAATAATCCTGGCACTGCGAAATGGCACGATGCCAAAGACGGTATCCACTTTGCGAATCCGTCGATCCAACCCGGATGGATGGCCGCAATCTCAATCCCATCTGCCGATCGCCTCCGAAGGCCTGGCGAACCGGTGGCGTCCATGTATGTAACAGGACGGCAGTCAGATATGACTGCCCCTATGCCGATTACCGTGCTTTTTCGTGCAGCGACGCTTCCGCTGTTTATGCAAGGCTTCGCGGCGTTGTGCGGCAGGCCAGCGGATTCAGTCGTGGTACAGAGCAGGCGCAAGATTCGGTGGCGATGCATCAGGTGCTCTCGACTTACACTGGTCTGCATGGAGAGACCTCTCGACAGGCGCTTCGCCATCATCGGAATAAAACAGCGCAGTCAAAGGAAGAGAATCATGCGAATTCGGCTTGCATGCGTGGTCGCGGCGACGTTGTCGATCGCATCGGGCGCGGCGTCGGCGCAAACCGAGGCTTACACGGACTCGCCCGTCGACGTGTACGCGGGACCGGCGCAGGATTACCCGCTTGTTGCCCAATGGCCGGCAGGACAGCCGGTCATCGTCTACGGTTGCGTAGACGGCTACAGCTGGTGCGACGTCGAGGTACAGGGCGCGCGCGGCTGGGTCTACGGCGGCTATCTGTCCTATCCCTACCAGGGCAGCGAAGTGCCGATCATGACGTACGGCACGGTGATCGGTCTGCCGCTCATCACGTTTTCGCCCGGCACCTATTGGGATCAGTATTATCGGGAGCGTCCGTGGTATCACGACCGGGACCGCTGGGCGCATCATCCGCCGCCACCTCACCGTCCACCGCCGCCAGGTAATCCGCCGCCTCCCCAAGGCGCGACCCGGCCGCCACCGGCGCCTTCCGCACAGCCTCCCGGGCCGCCTGGAACGGAACACGGGCATCGGGCGGGGCCGCCGCAAGGGGGTACGCCGCCGATGCAGCCGCCAACGCAAGGCTATCAGCGCCCGTCCGGACCGCCGCCGCAGGCCGTTCAGCGTCTGCCAGGACCGCCTCCCGTCCAAGGCGGCGGCCCACCGGCACCGCCGCCCGCGCCAAGGTCACCGCCTCCTTCGGCGGAACACCGCGATCAGGGCACGAGTCATTGAGGGTGTGATCGGAGACCGCGCCAACGTGGAGGCTCTACGCCGCGATATGGTGAGCCTGATTGTTGGCCGCGAGCGCCGGATACCATCGCTCGAAGCACGATCGCAGCTGCTCATTCAGGACGGCCGTCCTCACCTGCGGAAGCCCATGTGCGAGAGCCGGCCGCCACGCCATCCGCTGCCGCTTCACAAAGCGTTTGCTGACCTCCTAGTTGACAGCCGATTCGACGAAGCTTGAGGTGATCGGCTCGCCGCAGCGGTAGCGGTCTCCACAGTTCACGATAAAGTTCTGGTTGTTATCGAGGTAGCCCATGAACTCCTCCAGTCTGGCGAGCAGTCTGGCCTCCCCGGCACTGCACTCCGCATCGAGTTCCCAACCCAGACTTTCAAGCCTCCGCAGTGCCGGGTAGAGGCAGCCGTGCCAGATGTGCCACTTGGCCCGATGCAGGGTATCGATCAGTGCGTCGGAAGGCCGCTCGTCGCGTTCCGGCAGCTCCCTGACCATCTCATCTGTTCGAGATTCCGTATCCGCATGGCAACGTGAAACCAGTCGAGTACATTCTCGCCACAATCACCAAAGTCGATCTGGGCGCGGCGCACGGTGTCGCCGCCATCGGAGAGGAAAGTTGCCGGCTGGTCGCGCACAACGCCTTCCCGCGCGAGGAAAGCCAGCATGCGATCGACCGGCATCTGCTCGAGTTTGTGAACGTACGCGAAGCCATGTCCCCGGCGATCATCTCGCAGTGATTTTCCGACAACAACTTCGAACCAGCTGTCCAGACGACTTTTGCGCCCTGCGAGCCGAACGTAACCACCATCGATGCGGACGGCGCGCACTGAACTGCGTTGAGGAATGTTGCACCGGCCCGCAGTGAGATCTGTGTGTCGTCGTTGCTCGACTGTGATCGCGTCGGCGTCCATGTTCTCGAGGCGGCGGCTCAGTGGAGCGACACGGCGCCGGATCGTGGTGGCCGCCAGCACGTGCCCGAGCGGCAACACCTCCTCCAGTACGCGGACGGTCAGCCCGTACGACATCAACGCCGCAAATCCAGCCTACAGATATTGCAGCTCGGGACCCGTCCGCTCACGCAGGCAACTGGCCAGTGGACTGACGGACCCGGCGCCCCAGCGGCCCGGCCGCCCTCCCCACACGACTTTCCGCCGAGTTTGGCAAGTTCCTTCGATCGGCCAGCCATCCGCCAGCGTTTTCCCGATCGGCTCAAATCTTTGCCGCTCAATCGTGTCAAATTGCATACGTGAACCGAGGGGAGGTCCTCTACGATGTCCCGCCGATCAAGAATATGCCCCGCTGTGTGGCGCCAGCGCTGCCACATCCGCACCCTGTTCGCCTGTGCGTCGGTTATTGTGCTTGGCGCCTGCGTACAGCCGTGGGAGGGGTTCCATGCCGGCGAACCGGAATCCGCCGTCGTCGCGAGGCTGGGACCGCCGCGCGAGGTCTACGACCTTCCTGACGGGTCGAGGCGGTTGATGTGGCCGACGCAGCCGATGGGCGAAGTCACCACGGCTGCGGACATCGACGCGGCCGGCAAGGTGATCAACGTCCGGCAGGTGCTGCAAACGGGCGAGTTCTATCGCGCGGAGCCTGGCAAGTGGACGCAGAGCGATGTCCTCGTTCAGTTCGGCCGGCCCGCGGAAACGGCATACTTTCCACTGAAGAAGCGCCAGGTATGGAGTTACCGATATCTGGAAGACGGCGTGTGGTACCAGCTGTTCAACTTCGCTTTCGACGATGCCGGTGTACTGCGCGAGACGTCGAAGAGCCCCGACCCGCTCCATGAACATAAAGGCCGGCACAACAGACCGTTCTGATTGCTGTTTCCGGGTCAACCTCAAAGATGCAAGTCGGGGCCGAGTGTGCCGGCATCGAAGCCTTCCCGTTCGGTCAGAACCACAATCTGCACGCTGATCTGCATGGCAACCTCCTGCCCGGCACGTCGCCTGGGCGGTCAGCTTACAGTTCAAGCGTCGGCGGCCGTTCATTCGCCTCCCGAGAGTCGAAACACCGATCCAGCCAGATCAGCCATTCGTCGACCTCAATGCGCAGATCGTTCACCTCTATCCGGTTTTCGCGTAGCGTCTCGAGCCACTCGAGAAACTCATATTCGCCGTGCCCTTCCAGGCCTTCATGTATCTCTCGGGACCTCCGGCGTGGTCTGGCGGCGGACAACGCCCGGCGCCTTCGATGCAGCGCGGTACCGATGTCTACCGCTGGTTGTCCGGTTGTCCGTCCACTTCTCGACGCGCACGTCATGTAACCACCAGGCGGTGAAGTCGCACACGTAGGCAATGCGCTCATGTACGTGCAGGCCAAACGCCGCCAGCGACAGGGCGTCCGGGCCGTCGATGCAACGCGCCGTCGAGATGTCCGCCGTATCGCCGGCCGCGGATGACGAACTGGTGCAGGTGTTCGTCGTTCCACCCCATGGCGAGGTTACACGGTTTCGAACTGTTTGCACCGCTCCTTGCCGGTTCAATTTTCAATGTCAGGTGATCCGATGGTGACTTTGTCGAAGGCAGCGCAGGAAGCGATTTGGGGCAACGCAGCCATAGTCAGGTATCTTGAAATGGCACGTGAACATTTTGAGATTGGTGAACGTAGTGCTCTCTTTGAAGCCCTCTGTCTAGGGCTCATCCAGCATCCCGTTACACCCACCAGCCTCTCACATAGCTGAGGATCCCGGACCATCAATCGCCATAGTCGCCCAGGATTCCGGCCGCATCGGACCACTCCGCGGTTCCCTCCCTCGAGGCTTATTCGACGCCTGCCCACACGCGCCGCGGCACACTCACAGCCATGTGAATTAGGGCAGGTGTCGAATAACCCTTAACGCGTGCTGCCGATCGCAGCCTTGAGAGGCTCAGGCCGCGTATGCTCATTGCAAAAATCTGCACCCGGCCAGGACCGGACGATCGCGGATGGCAGCTATCCTGTTGCCCTGGTGTGGTCTGAATCTCTCGCGCAGCTACTCGCGCGGGTACCCCTGAGCTTGAGCGGTAGCTCAGGTCGGCAGCGTTACGATCGGCGCTTCAGCTAGGCGCCAAGGAGACATCATGACGGTGAAGCGTATGGACAACGTCGGCATCGTGGTTGAAGACATCGATGCCGCCATTGAGTTTTTTGCCGAACTTGGCCTTGAGCTCGAGGGGCGCGCCCCAATCGAAGGAGACTGGGCAGCTGGCGTCACTGGATTGCGCGGCATGCGCGTCGAAATTGCCATGATGCGTACGCCGGACGGTCACAGCCGGCTCGAGATGTCCCGATTCCTTGCGCCACCTGTGGTCGCAGATCACCGTCGCACTCCGGTGAACGCTCTTGGTTACCTACGCGTCATGTTTACCGTGGAGGACATCGACGATACGCTCGCCCGTCTCGGAAAACGCGGCGCGGAACTCGTCGGCAAAGTGGCCCAGTACGAAAACACGTATCGGCTCTGCTACATCCGGGGCCCCGAAGGAATCCTCATCGGGCTCGCTCAAGAGCTCGGGCATGGCGCCTAACCCCTCCATCGAGCGGACGTTAGCGACCGGCTGCTTCCCGCAAGAGAAATTCGGAGCGCTGCTCGACCGCTATGGGTCTCCAGCGTTACGATCGACCCTGACCGCTCTCGGGCTCCACGCGGCCAACAACTGCCCGTCAAGCCATCCATTGTGAATGGCCGCCCCACTGCACAAATCCGTCGTTCAACGCACGGACAGGGGTGGTTCTTGTTGCGGCGTTGCGCAGAGCGCTTCGCGAAACGTCAATAACGAGTAGATCGGTCGCAGAGTAATGTCGAGCGACTGATGTGATGGGCGAACGCCGAGCGTCGCGGAACCGATGCAAATGCCCAAAGAAGACAAAACCGACTCATTCCTCCGGCACCCCGGCCTTGCGCATTCCGGCATAGAGACGCTCGCGCCGGGCCAGGAAGCCCGGGTTGTTACTGGGCGCGAGGTCGCGGAACTTGGCGACGCTGAAAGTGGGATCGACCCGCCGCCCGGCAGTGCACGCCTCCGCTGCTTCAACCTCGCGGTTCGCAAGCGCCAACGCTGCTGCCAGGAAGAAATGATTGAGGTTGTGGCTCGGATGGAGTTCAACCGCTTTCTGTAGCGGTTCAACTGCGGCATCGACCCGGCCCAGATAGAGGTCAGCTGCTCCAAGGTAAAAGTACCAGTGCCACAACTGAGGATCACGAGGGCTGAGGCGGATCGCTTCGACAAGATGAGCCTCCGTCTCCGCGGGACGCCCAAGAACCAGCTTCATGAAGCCAGCATAGGCATGGGCCAACGCCAGGTTTTGATCCAGCACGATGGCAAGCTCGCACTCGCGCAGCGCGCGCTCCGGCGCGCGCATGCGAAGTAACGCCGTAGCCCGCGCGTAGTGTGCCAATGCGTTGTTGGGCGCCGTTCGCAGCGCCTTCGCGGTAGCCGCGTCAACGGCACGGATCTGCTCGCTCACGTCGCGGGAGACGACGAAGCTGCGGCGCTCCAATTCATAACTCTCGGCGAGCCCGACCAGCGCATCGATGTTCCCGTCGTCGAGGCGCAGCGCTGCCTCGAATTGCGCACGCGCTCGACGCGCGTCGTCCAACGAAGCGGGTTGATTTATGATCGCCCAGCCGCGCATCGCAAGGTCCATGGCGTCCATGTTATCCGGTCGCTCTCGCTCTGCCCGTCGGCCCTCGGCCGCCACGAGCTCAATGCCTATCATGCGGGCAAGCCTTGCGGTAATCTCGTCCTGCATGTCGAAGAGATCGGCGCGCAGCTTGTCGAAACGCTCGGCCCAAAGATGCGCCCCAGTTCCGGCGTCGATCAGCTGTGCGTTGACGCGGATGCGACTGCCGATGCTCTGTACGCTACCTTCCATCACATACCGTACCCCAAGCTCGCGCCCGATCTGCCGTGCATCAACGGGCTTGCCCTTGTAGGTGAGGGCTGAATTGTGGGCGATGACGAACGCCCCAGGGATACGCGACAGGTCGGTGGTCAGGCTCTCGGTGACGCCGTCGACGAAATATTCCTGCTCCGGATTGCCGCCTAGATTGGCGAAGGGCAAGACCACGATGGAAAGGCGTGGCGGACCTGATTTTCCCGTTGCAGAGGCCAGCCGCCCGAGCGCCGAGGCTTCCAAGCCGGTCTTGACCGAATAGACACGTACCGGCCGCGCAATGTTCTTGAGGTCGCTGTCGCCGAGGTCGGTGAACTCTTCGTTCAGGCGGTCGCGCACCTGGCGGTATGCGTCGTCGGAAAGACAGATACCGCCTGGCTCAGCGATGCCTTCGAGGCGCGCGGCGATATTCACGCCGTCACCGAGCAGATCGCCATCGGGTTGCACCATTACGTCCCGAGGTGAATTCCGATACGGAACTCGATTCGCTTCTCAGGCACAAAATCGGCATTGCGCACTGCCAGGCCCCGCTGGACCTCGATGGAACAGCGCACAGCATCCACCACGCTTACAAACTCGACCAGAATCCCATCGCCAGTCGTCTTGACGATGCGGCCGCGATAGACCTCAATCGCCGGACCGATCAGCTCAGCGCGGAGCGCGCGGAGGCGACGCATCGTGCCTTCCTCGTCCGCGCCGCTCAATCGCGAATAACCTGCGATATCACCCGCGAGGATCGCCGCCAGTTTGCGCTCTATGTGCTCCGATGCCATGCGGTTTCCCCCGGCCTTTCAGTCGCGATCAATCAACCGTCATAGCGGAATTCCGCTTTGATCTCATCGACCAGCTCTCAATCCAAGGTCGTTCAGCGAGGTATCAAAGATGATGTTGATCGGTGTCGGGTCCTCCCCGGCCACCCGAACCAGGTCGGACCATCTACAGCGCGACGTCTGCGGCGTGCCGACCCGTCACGAGCACGGAGACGGGCGGTCGGGCTGTCCAACGACGCCCGGTGCCACATCTCATTACAGAGTAGGTGAGATTGCGGGACTGCGCTAATAGCGCGGTGCTCACCAGTCGCATGGTGCACACCGCTGCGATATCGGATCGCTCGCGGGACCCGAATTCTGGTGGTTCAAAGAAGGGACGAGACAGTTATCAGAGAAACGTAGTCCACGCTCAAACGACTGCTTCAATATGGTCGACGGACTATCTATAGTGGGTCGAAATGCGTCCGCCGAGCGACGCACGGTAGCGCGCTCCGATTTTTGCAATGCAGCTGAAAACGCCGGGCATCAGCCCAAGCCAAAGGGACTGCTCGTGCCGTGGGCATGCGTGACTCGCCTTGCTCGAGGACCGACTGTGATCTAGATTTTTAATCGGGTGCGACAGCCGAGAGAGGGCGCCATGGATTTGCAAGTGGAACGTGTCGACGTCTGGGCTGCGACGATCCCGGACCAGCCGGGGAGCCTTGCCCAAGTGCTGAGCGTCCTGCGCGACGCCGGCGCCGATCTGAAATTAGTCGTCGCCCGCCGAACACGGGAAGGCGGGGTGAGGGGATCGTGTTCGTAGCGCCGTTGCAAGGCGACCGCGAAACCCGGGCGGCCGCCCAGGCCGGTTTCAACGTCACGCCAAGCCTTCGCGCTGTGCGAGTGACGGGCAAAGACCGCCCAGGCGTTATCGCCGAGCTGACCCAGAAGCTTGCCGAAGGAGGGCTCAACCTCCGCGGCGTCACGGCGACCGTACTCGGGACCGAGTTCGGTGCCTATATGGCACTCGACTCGCTAAGCGATGCCGATCGCGCGATGGAAATACTGCAGAAGGCCTAAATCAGCACCTTCCTTGTCAGACGATCGGCGCGGTGCGCCAGCTGGAGGCAGAGGACGGGAACTGATTGACCACCACTTCCCGAACATTGCACCGCGGCGCAGTGCAATGCACAGCGCCGCGCCAGGTAGCGCGGCACACGACCGCCCGGCCTGGGGGGCCGACAACCAGGACGTTTGATGGCGACGGTCGGCGCTCCACGCCGGAGTCCGTCGGCAGGCAGGGGCCGCTCGCTCTCGACATCAGCCTTGATGCGGAGGCGGATTCATCTCTGAATGCCGTCGTGCTTCCGGGCTGCCGGGCCGGCTAGATGATTTCATTACTGTCGATCGCACAGCGTCGCAGTGCAATACATAGCGCCACGCTAGATAGGGCCTGGCGCCCGTACAACCAGGACGTTTGATGGCGCGACGGTTAGCGCTCCACGCTGAAGCCCGGTCGTCGGCAGGCAGCGGAGGCGGACTCGTCCCGGGCGGCGTAACGCAAACGAGCTGGCCAAACCTGTATTGGTCAGGCCCGCAGGTAGGTAATGGAACGCACGACGCCTGGGGCGCTACTTCATTCCAGCATCCCCTGCTACACCGATTTCGGCCGTCCAGTCGACATACCAATGAATGTCGGAGAAGGGTCGGGTACTGCCGGTCATAACACACAGCAGGTGGTCAGCAGCACCCAGTTGAAAACATGGTTGCCCCGCAAGCTGCCGTGAGCGGCGGCACAGACAGCGCCGCCTGTGCATCGCGCAGAGCCAGGCAGCGTGCTACTCGAATGTGATGAGACTTTCCGGCGAAGGGGGTAGCGGCGCTACGCTTACCGTTGAAAACCCTGCTTCGCTGCCCATCTCCTCGAACTCGCGCACAGTGTACGCGTCACCTCGTGGTGTGGACGCAAGCATCACGAAGGAGAACGCAGCGGCGAACGGTGGCGACACGCGATCCTCATTAGGAACGAAATCCACCGCGAGTACTCGCCCTCCGGGGCTGAGGCTCCTGCGTGCCTTCGAAAGCAGTTCTACGCAGGTTGGCCGATCGAAGTGGTGCAGGAAATTCGTGATCAGCGCGAGATCGAAATTCGTTCCCCATTCGACTTCAAACGCGCTGCCCGCGATCGTGTGATGGCGCGCGCTCACGCCAGCCGCCGCAGCATTTTCCTTCGCGACCTCCAGTACCGCTTGCCAGTCGGTCGCCACGACTTCTGCGCCGGGGACGGCCTTGGCGATCGCGATTCCGAATATCCCGTGCCCGGCGGCAATATCGAGCACGCGCTTCGGTGCTTGCGGCCATGTGCCCACTTGTTGAGCTATGTTCTGTGCGGTTGGCGCGACAAAAGGCACCATCGCGCGCGCGAATTTCACCCAGACGGGATGGTCTGGGGCCATGTTGCCCAGCCCTACGGACCCGCCGTTGCGAACGAACGCAACCGGATCGTCCAGCCACAGGGCCATCATTTCAGGGGCCGCAAGAAAATCGACGATGCTCCCCATCCAGCCCGGAGAGGAAGTCGCAAGGAACGCGGAGGTCGAGGGTGTCAATCGATAGCATCCCGTCTCTTTCTGCAGAAACCCGTGCACGGTCAGGTAATCGCACAGCATGCGCACACCGCGCTCGGAGGCCTGCACGCGGCTCGTTATGCGCGAGAGCTCGCCATTTTCATTCTCGATCGCGGTGAACAGATCGAGCGCTACTGCAGCTTTCACCGCAGCGGTCTTCTGATATCCGCTTATGGCATCTATGAAGGCTTGCGGAGAGATGTCATCCATGATCAAAGTCCTTTCGCGAAATATCCTGCGAGCAGAATTCAGACCGCGTCTTTTCCGGCGAAAGATCGTGGATCGGCGCTCGGCCCTTCCGTCTGAGCAGGGTGGTAGTGGGCGGTTGCCTATGATAGGCCGATAGCCGCCAATCGCGTCAAGGGTGGGGCCTCTGGTCGCGGCAGGTCGCAAGCGGGGGCGATTTCCGAAGTGCGCCGTGGGACTGGGTTCGGCCAGTTTCGGGCCAGTCGCCGACGCGGTCACGCGGTCATTCGAACGTCGCGTCCGCCCGGCAAGCTGTCGTTCAATCAGCGGATACGTGCGCTCGTCGCACGCCACTTCGGTAAGCGCTGACCTAGAATATAAGCATGGTCGCGACCCAATAAGGAGGCTGCCATGACACAGTCCGTGATCTACTTCGTTGTCGGCTTGGCGGTCTTGTTGGTCGCAGGGTTCATGGTGGCGCAACGGTACAGGCGCGATCACCCAGAAGAGGGGATGGCCCAGTGGCTTGATTCGCACCATATGGGTTGGCTGCACCGGCATAAACATTGATGCCGCATCGCACATTGAAAAGACCGTATCAAACGGTTGCCACGCCGAGGAGCGCACCATGACCCTCGCGCTAACGTCGCAAGCCTTCCGACAGAGCGGCGAGATTCCCGTGCAGCATACCTGCGAGGGCGCCGATGTATCCCCGCCGCTCACTTGGTCCGGCGTGCCCGTGAACGCAAAAAGCCTGGCGCTGATTGTCGACGACCCTGACGCGCCGGACCCGGCCGCGCCGAAAACGACCTGGGTACATTGGGTGCTCTACAACATCCGCCGACGGCAACCGGGCTGCCCGATGGCGCTACTGCGCAGGCTCTGCCGGGCGGTACGCTCGAAGGTATCAATGACTTCAAGCGTGCTGCTTACGACGGCCCGTGTCCGCCCGTGGGACGCCACCGCTATTTCCACAAGCTGTATGCGCTCGACACTGTACTGCCCGATTTGAAAAACCCCAGCAAGGCGGCGCTTGAAAAGGCCATGAAGGGGCACGTACTAGCCCACGCCGAACTCATTGGCACCTATCAGAAGCGATGAGCGATGGAGACGTTTCATGAATCGAGTTCGATGACGAAGAAAATCCAGTGGTGCCGACTATGAGGCCGAGGCGGATCGCAATCGGTCGCCCCGAACCGACGCGGCGTGCCCCACAGGAGAATGCCGGTAAGTGTCTTAGGGTTCGATCCATTTGCTTCTCGAAAGGTTAGGCGCGGCGCGACTCCTGGAAGTCCTCACCTTTTATCGATCTGGGCACACGGACGAGTGACATGTGCCTGCCCGCCTTTGAAATGTGCCAAGCCAGGTGGTGTCGCGCAAAAATCATTTGAGTGCATGTTTTAAGGCATTCCTTGACACACCGGTCGTGCTGCCTCATAGAATGAATCTGCTTGCCGTATGAACAGATTAGCAGGCGCCTATTAATTCGAAAGAGAGTCGACCACGACCATTGCGTCACCGTCGCGGTAATCCCAAAGGTGCGCCGTAACAGGGTGCTCAACGTAACCAGTTGCTGACGTCCCGCGGTCGAGCCTGCAAGGGCTTTTCTCGCGGCCCCGGTACAATCATAACGATCGAAGCCCTCAGCGGATCATTTCGACGCCGTATTCAAACCCGATGCCAACGGAAGCCCCCTCGCCGTTCGTTCGCCTTTCTCCCGACGTCATCTTCAGTCGGGAAGTGCTCGGTCGCCGGCTTGAGGAAGAACCGTTTTCGCTCTCCAGCAGCGCTGTGCGTCCTGCGCCGAGGCCCGGGCAATCGCCCGGAAAAGCGCAGTCCGGTCCGACGTTGCTCCCGCTGAACAGCCATCCCTCTTCTGAGCATCGCTGCACTTCGACGAATCGCGGCCGACGATCTGAACATCCTTCTCATCCAATTCTTCCGCGACCGATCAGATTCATGATCTGAACAAACGCATGAGCGCATCGCGAAGGTCCGATACGTCCAGCACGTGCTGGGCGCGTGTGAACGCGACGTAGAGCAGCCGCAGTTCATCCTCCTCCACAGTCAGGCGACCCTCGACGTACTTGAACAGGAAATCGTTGATGACTTTCACCCGCTTCCATTCGAGGCCCTTGGCGCGGTGCACCGTGGAGATCACGTAATCGGCCTGCGCTTCAGGCGTAATCCGTTGCGCCAGCGAGCGCAGATAGCCGGTTCCGAATTCATCGACAATCCGCACGACGGGAAGCAGATCGGCGCCGGCCGCGCTGCGAGCGAAAGTCTGTGCATCCTTCCACGTCTCAAACAGCGAAAAGGCTGCAGGTCTGTAGGCACGCCGCCCCTCGAGCAGTCTGTCTGCCCCATCTGCATACGCAACAATTTCGGCGGGACTCATGCGGATCGACGGTCGGTGGCCCGCCTCCACGCCTGCGGCCAGATACCAGATGGCTGACACATTCTTGCGGCAAAGGATGGCATCAACGGGTGGAGCGACCATCGGGTCTTCGACGATGATCGAGCCGATCGTGCCCTGGCCGCGAACGGCTGTCTGCTCGCCCAGCAGCCCGAGTAGCCGGCTGGCGAGCGTGGCGAACGTGTGACCGAAACGGAAGGACTCGGTCAGCGCGTGCTGGGGGGCATCGATCTGCGCCATGGCGTTCACTGCGCCACGCCATTCGTATATCTGCTGGTACGGGTCACCCACGTAGACGATCTGGGCATGTGGCTGCCGGTTCAGAAGCCACAGCATCACGCCATCGCTGTCCTGCGCCTCGTCGAAGAGGATGAAGTCGGATTCGATGCGCGGGTGCCCTTGCGCCCAGACCTTCAGATAGATGTCGGGAATGATGGCGCTGCGGCCACGCGGGTCCGTGCTCTCACTCCACAGACGCGCAACATGGGGGCTCAGTCCTTCCCGCAGCCAGTCGGCGGCTTTATCGTCGATCTTCTCGTCGACGGAAACATGGATAGCTTTCGGCGCGTCGTCAGCCGAGCGGCAGAACCTGCCCAGTCCATCGACAATCATGCGACCGAGCTCGAACGGTGTGAGTTCGACGGTCTTTCCTGTCACGAGGGGCACCTTTACTGGACCGAGACCATAGCGAGCGGCAAGCTCGTGAGGCGGCTCCGCGGGGTGGCTCACCCGCGCGGCAAGCGCGGGCGACACCGACCGGTAGGCCAGCGAGTGAACGGTTCCGGCCATCACGTTGGGCGGAAAGCCGCGCCGCGCGTGCTCTGCGATCTCGCGGTTAAACGCCAGATAGATGCCACGCAGATGGGCGAGACGGTTTGCGACAAGCCGTAGCGTCGAGGTCTTGCCCGCACCCGCGTACGCTTTGATCTTGAGATTGCCGCCACCGGCGACAGCATCGACGATCGCCTGCTGTTCAGGTGTCGGTCTTATCAAACGGGCCATTTGCAGTTCGGGAGCAGATGAACCGACAGTCTACGCGGAACGCACAGGCGTGAACTGCAATGCGCTGCGCCAGCCAGGCGACCCCGCGTCCAGCGAACTGGACAGAATCCGGTCCGTCCCTGGCGTAGTCGTCCCGATCGTCTGAGACGTGTTACACATCGGGTGAAAGTCCCGCGGCGTTTATTCCTCGAACCTGCCCCACATTGCGTCCCAGGATGACCGAAAGGCACCGCATGCACTGCCGACTGCCAGGCAAGGCGTTTTTGACGACATCGCCTCGTCTATAATCAGGATACCCAGAATATCCACATCGCATGGAGCCGTATTTTATGAGTCAAGCCCGCGGGCGATATGCGGGATCCCGGCGCGACGGCCAACGCCAACATCACCACGAGAAAAAATCTCCGCCCCAACGGTAGGGACCACCGTATGTGAAGGCGCCTCCCCGCGACTCCGCCCAGATTGCCTCCATCTTCAAAACACGATCGTTTCAGTTTCTGGTCGATGCGGTAGGCGCAGAGAATATCGCCATAGCACTCGAATCGAACATGACGCGCGTGGCCGAACTGATGAAAGGCGAGAGGTTCACACCCGAGACTGCCTTTCACATGGAAACCACGCTTGGGTTACCTCATGGCTTTTTTGACCAGCCCAATCCTGCGCTCGCGGACGAGACCATCGCTCGTCTGAAGTCACCGCTCGACTTCGTTCAGATCGATGAAAGATTCGACGCAGGTTCCGAAGCACTTGAGCCGGCTCCTGCCAGGACCGTCGACCAGCAACCAGTTCCTGAAGATAGTTTGTCCGAGGAAGCGCACATGCCAAAGAAAGTAGTTGGCGGCTCGCCCAGAGCCGTCAGGAACAGTCGAAGCGAAATGCCCGAACAGCCCAAACTGCGTGCGCCGCTCAAAGCTTCGCCTTCGAAAGACAGGACGTCTCCTAAAGCGCCCCGACAGCAACCGCTGGCGTTGGGCGACAGCGCCGAGGTAGAAAACATCCGACGCGCTAACCTCCACGTTCTCACGAGTCGCAACGGATCGAAAGTAAGACTTGGCGTGGTCATGGAGATGAGTGGATTCAACATAGCCGATCGGCTACATGGCAAGAAGCGCATGGACAGTGTCGAAGCAAACCGGTTCACGGAGCGACTGGGTTTGCCGGTTGGCTGGCTGGACACGCCGCACTCCGAAGCCGAGATTCCAGAGTCGGTGTCGCACATGCTTGCGCCTGCTCCGCGCGGTCGCGCATCCGTTCAACAACACGAGCCGCCTGCGCCAGCAACGAACGATGGCGTACAAGGGAAACTCGCCGTCGGGAAGGTGCGCACGAGGCGCGAGCGTGCGACTGTCTTGGATGATTCAGAAAGCCCCTCACCTGTTTCGCCGGACGTCGCGGAAGACAAGAAGACGATCGTCGTCAGCCCGCGAGCTCATGTAAATGATTTCCCCGACGACCTTGCCAGCCGTGCATCCGAAGAAAATGATGAAGAGGTCCCGGTAGCCACATCTCCACCCTCTGAGTCGATTCCTGAGTCGTTGCCCATCTCCGCAACTCCGCAGCAAAATCCGGCTCCACTCCCCTTCGCTTCCGTGACCAGCCTGGACAATCTTCACGGTATTGCACCGATCGCAGAAGCATTGATCAAGACGCTGGCAGGTAAGGCACGCACGGGTCAACTGGACGAATTGAAAGCCCTGGAACTTTTACGACAAGCGGTCCTGTTGTAAGTCATTGGCGGCGTCGATCGACCAACGATGCCGCCGCTGATCCGTCGTGAGCGCCAGGTTGTCTGGATTTGCGCCGTATTGCATGAGTCCCAGTGAGACGGGAAACGGTTGTCAGCGTGACTCACGAATTCGCAACACCAGCAGATGATGCAGCCGCAGGCGCCCGGAACGACGCCTTTTTCAGGCGCGAAGTTCAAGCCGCCCGCGTTCATCGAGGACAACCGCGTCGAGGTTTACCTGTCGAGTTGTGTTTGTGTCGCACGCCAGTGGTTTTTAGTCCGCTGACCCGCCTCCCGGCAGTTTTGCTCCAGCTGGGAGGACAGCAAGCGACCCCGTTGCAGACGGTCGTGCGCCGCTTCTGCCAGTTTTCGGCGCGCTCCCGCCACGGGGTGTACTGACTGCCCGTCAAGTCAGTACACGCGGCGAATGTCAGAACGTTTCCCATTCGGGTTCTGCTGCGGCCTGAGCTGCGCGGGTCCCAGCCGGCTCTGCCGCGGTGCGCTGCACGCGCGGTGCCTGCATCGGTTTCGCAGGCTTCACCACGCGCGCTCCGGCGGCCGCCCGACCTGGTACCATTGCGGACGATTTGCCCGCCACTCCGGCGTCGCCAACCTTGAAAACCGCAACTGCTTCACGGAGTGCCTGCGCCTGTCGGGCCATCGACTGCGCCGCAGCCGAGGCTTCTTCGACCAGGGCGGCGTTCTGCTGGGTGACCTCGTCCATCTGGGTGACAGCCTGATTGATCTGCTCGATGCCGGTGCTTTGTTCTTCGGATGCAGACGAGATTTCGCCCATGATGTCGGTCACGCGCTTCACCGACTGAACAACTTCGCTGATCGTGCCACCCGCCTCTTCAACAAGCCGCGAGCCTGCATCGACGCGGGCGACCGATTCGCCAATCAGCTCCTTGATCTCCCTGGCCGCCGTGGCGCTGCGCTGGGCGAGTGTGCGAACTTCACCCGCCACCACCGCAAATCCGCGCCCCTGTTCGCCCGCGCGAGCTGCCTCGACAGCGGCGTTCAGCGCGAGGATGTTAGTCTGAAAGGCAATTCCCTCGATCACGCTGATGATCTCGGCGACCCTGGTGGAGCTGTCCGAAATACCGTGCATTGTTTCGACCACACGTCCGACCACCTCGCCACCACGTTGTGCAATTCCCGACGCAGTGGTTGCGAGCATGGTCGCCTGCTTCGCATTGTCGGCGTTCTGGCGGACCGTGGCGGTCAACTCCTGCATGCTCGATGCGGTTTCCTCAAGGGACGCTGCCTGTTCCTCCGTGCGCTGCGACAGATCGGTGTTGCCCTGGGCGATTTCGCCCGCCGCAACTGAGATCGACTCGCTGGACGCCTTGATCCCCTGCACGATGGCAGTCAGCTGGTCTTTCATGGTTCCCAGCGAGAACATCAGGCTGGAGCGGTCGCCCACCTTCAACGGAACCCCGATGCGCAGATTGCCGGCCGCAATCTGGCTGGCGAGAGTTGCTGCATCCCGAGGCTCGCCACCGAGCTGTTTCGCCACACCGCGTGCAATGAGCAGCGCCACGCCGAGCGCCACCATCGCTGCCGCGATGATCAATCCGATCACGAGAGCAATGGTCCGCGAGTACGCGATGTTCGCTGCTTCACCTTCGCGCGCAGCCCCCGCCACATTGACGGCCACGATCGTCTTGACGTCCTTTTCGAGGGCGTCGCGAACATTAGACGACTTACCAGTGAGCAGGTCCATCGCTTCCGTCGCCTTGCCCTCTTTGGCCAGCGCTCGCACCTGTCGATCAAGGTCGAGATACTGTGGCATCAGTGTCTGGATGTCGGCATAGGCGGTCTTCTCCTCCGGCTCAGTGATGAGCTTTTCATATTCTGCGGCAGCCCTGCTGTATTCTGCTATGCCAGCGTCAATCCGGACCTCAGCCTCCTGGCTTGCCGCCGGAGTCCGGCTGCTGGCTGCACGGTATTCATTGATTCGTGTCTGGCGTAGTCCGGCCTGCATCTGCAGGCTGCTGCGCACACTTGGCAACCAGTTGTCGCGAAACTCAGTGACACGGACGTTTTCACCGCTGACCTCGAACAGGCAGAAGACACCGAGCCCGATCATCAGAACGATAACAGCGGCAAATCCCAGTACGAGCTGGGTAACTACCTTCAGATTTTTCAGAAATTGCACGACCGGCCCTCTTTGTTATTGACGTCGTTATGATTAAAAACCGTGCAGCGATAACGCGGGAAATAGAGCAAATGCTACTAATACTCTTATCGGCCAAAAGAACGCGATCTTTAAAAGGAAATTAATCCGATTCGCACGATTCCTACCATCACGATGCTGCGTTACATTTTCTTCAAACCGCAAATTCAGTTTCCGCTCCGTCAAGCCTGATTCCAAACAATCGAAAGGGGACGGCAACATGATGCGTCAATTGGTCGCTGGCGAATGCCGCTGCCGTTATAGCATTCAATCGTGACACGTCCGCGTCGGGATATGCTGTTCAGGTGGGAATGTCAACGGGTATACAGTAAAGGGCCAGGCGCCAGATTGTTTGCACATCGATCAATTGAATAGCGTCAGAACTCGTATTCGTTCAGCAGTTTGAACGCCAATTCCTTGGCGTCGTCTCCTGCCTGATCTTGCCGCTCTCGATCAAGGTCGGTCTGATAAGGCTGTTCTCCCTGTTGGGTGTCACCGGTGCGACGCAGATACACGTATCCGCGATACAGGCCGGCTTCCGTTTTCATGACGTGAACACGCGCAATGTGCGTATCGCTGGTGAATATAAGGTCTTCCATATCAGCCTCCCAGTTTGGAAAGAACCCAGACGATCATTGAGATCAACCATGCTCACTTCACACTGATCAAGTCCGGAAATCCTCCCGTCTGGGTCGACCGCAGTTATTGGATTCCATCCCATATCTCGAAGCGTACGACACAAATGACGTCGGTTGTACGCCTGTTTCGGGAGACGCAAGCCGGATCGGGTGCTGCAAGGGCCATCATCCGAGTAGTGAGGTGGCCGTCAGCACGGGCTACGCTGAGCGATTGTGACTGCGTGCACCTACGTCGCGGCCCCCGCTACCTGGCCCTGAATTGACCAGATGCCGTGCGGTCTACCGAGAGGGGTGTTCGATTCAACCAGTTGCCGCACACCGTGCACCTGTACTCGTCGTAGTGCTTCGAAGGCTCCGTCGGCGATCCGAAGATCCACGAACCCGCCGCACTCAGATCACCGTGAGGCGGGCCAGAGGACGGCCGTCCGGCCAAGGCCTCGCAAGCTTCGCATGGGTTCATGTGCATTCTCGGCGGATACGTAGCATGCCCGCAGCAGTAAAGCGAATGATCGTGAGTTCGGTCGCGTCGCCAGCTGACAATGCCCACCGGGCGAGATCCAGTGTCGACGATCGGGACGCAAGAGATCGGATGGGTGAGCAACAACTGGATCGCCTCCGTCACGTCGGCGTCGGGCTGTAGCGTTATCGGCTTGCGGGTCATGATCTGGCGCACCCGCTTGCTCAACATCAATACATCGCGGTGAGTTTCCGCTATAGTGCCGACAAACAGGCTCAGCGCGCGCAGCAGATCGCGATCAGACACGATGCCTTGCAGCTTCCCGTCTTCGACGACGAGAAGGTGGCGAACTCCGCTTGCTCAAAGATCTCCATGATGGTTTCGATCGTGTCGTCGAAGCCCTGCCGCGGTCCGGCCGCGCGAACGGGAAGCGTAGGCCTGGTATCGCTGTATCGCACGCACTCACCGTGACGACTGCCAGTACGTGGTCTGTCGCGATGAGCGTATTGACATAGGTGCTTTTCCAGCATCTTGAGAGTGCATACGCCATGCCGGATCGCAACGATTGGAACGTGCGACGGCCATATGCTTTGAGCAATGCCCGCAAAGGTCAGCGCTGCAACACGACGACATCTGTCGGGTGGAAACGGAAAGGCGGCTACCGCAGCCAGATCGCCGCCGGGAGGTCCGTCCATATGAAGGACGTCATGGGGCTGGCAAACGTCAGAGTCCGCGGTGCGGCAACCGCCGCCGATATCGAAGACGGTACGCAGACGAGAGGGTATGCGGCCTCGTACAGATCGTAAACTGTTGTATTTCGGCGTAGAAAGCGCAACCGCAACCGCATTACTCGCAGTCCCGTCGACCGTGACTGCTGTGTGTCTGTCCAATATGGCGGGCTGGCAGCGTGGCGGGTTCGTCGCGGAGCCGTTGCTCGGGATCGCTGTCGGCGTCGCATTGGTTATCGGCACTCACCTGCTCCCTGCCCTGAGCGATTTTGTAGATCCGATTCTGTTGGACCTCTAACCACCAGCAAATGGTGATCGGCGCACTTCGCGCACAGATCGCCAGCGCAACCCCTTCCGCGCCAGCCGTTGATGCTGGAGCGGCGGGGCAACTGGCGCTGTCTATCGTGAGCGGCGTCCGCGAGTTCTATTTCGGGTATCTGTCCAGCCACGTCAAGGAAGCGCCGGAAGCGTACGAGCAGGCGCGCGGGAAATCGGCAACCGACGAGATCGTCCGATGTTCTCTCCAAGCTAGGCGCCCATGCCCATGACAGCGCGTCCGATGCCCGTCGATTCGACTGGACAACGAGCGGGACGAAGCAATCGGACAGCGGTGCTTGGGTTTTGGCTTCGTCTTCATGGACTGACAGCGCGATGGCGAAGGATGCGCCGCTGACAGGCCCGAATGATCCCTGGGTTCTCGCATGGACGTGGCAGCAAAACCTTATTCGCAAGTTCGGATACCGCCCCAACCCAGATGGATTTGCGGCTGGGTATATGGCCGCGATCGTTGCATCCGCAGAGAGGGCTGGCTAATCAATGAGGAAATGCGCCAAGCAATACGGCGAGCTTCCACAAGGCAATCACGAACAATATTCCGAAGATTGTGGCAAGGAGAATTTGTCGCTTGCACTGAATTGCGTCGTCGACGGGACGCCGATGGGGTACGTGAATCAGTCGCATTTCGACCACCTCAATCATGCGTTGCCTCGTCTAAATACTAGCACGCGGGCAATGCACAAGACGTCGTGGCCGCTCTCGCGGCATCCTCAGAGAAAGGAGCCGCGTGGTGATCGCCGCTCTAGTGCGGGAAGCCCGTATTGATAGCATCTCGCGCCCGCTGCTCCCCATTGCGTATTGCCGATTCGAGATCAATGAAGATTTCGCCGTCGAAAATTTGGTATTGGAGATCGCCTTGATAGACCGGCGATCCGTCGAGCCTCGTGACAGTACATCGAGCAACGTATCCCTCGATCTGGCCCGGCGATCCAGTTCGATACTTTGGTTGAACGTTGATGACCAGTCGATACGGCGGCGCATCAATCTCGCGGTACATCGGCGACGACATGATGCATTCCTACTTCCACGTGGAGTATTTTAAGTATGAGCGAAAACAGCAAAATCGAGTGGACGGACCACACGGTCGATCCGTGGTATTGGATGGGCGCGAGTCGCTTCTGGCTGTGACCACTGTTACGCAGCTGTCGGCACTCCATCAAGTATGCTGGGCATTACATGAGGACCTGGCGAAGTTCGCCGCCGCACCGCCGACAGCACGTGGAAGCAACCGCGTACATGGAGCAACCGTCACGATGCGTTCTTCGCGAAGCATGGTCGACGTCAGCGCGTCTTCGGCGCATCACTGGCAGACGTGTTCAACAACCCTGTCGATCAGATGTGGCGCGCGGATCTGTTCCGGCTAATCGGCGAGACCCCGAATCTCGACTGGCGGCTGCTGACGAAGCGCATTGGAAACGCATGGGTGATGGGGCAGCAGGCGATGTGGGCCGCTGGCATGGCTGCAGACCGTCACAACATTTTGCCGGACACCGTCTGGCTCGGCGCGACGATCGTCGACCCGGGAGAAGCTGATCGCGATACTCCGAAGCTGCTCGAGGTGCCCGCGAAAGTGGGTTTTCTTCGCATGGAGCCGGATCTTTCGAAGGAATGGCTTGCGCACCGCTGCGGCGGCCGATACCCGTCCCCAAAGTTGGGCGATGACCAAACAGGCTCTGCAACTGGGCAAACCACTGTCGTCACTGACGCACGAGGACTGTCTGCGCTACCACGCCTTCCTCGCCGATCCGCAGCCAGCTGCAACGTGGGTCGCGGGCGGCGGGCGCAAGCATCCGCGCGGCGATGCGCCTGGTCCCAGTTTTACGGCCTACTCTCGCCCGTGAGCATCCGCCAGGCGAGCGTGATCCTCAATGTACTGTTCTCGTGGCTGGTGCAGGCCGGCTATCTGGCCGGCAATCCGCTCGCACTCTCGCGCCAGTGCACCCCGAAAGCCGTGCCGCGCATCACTCGCTATCTCGAACCGGACCTGTGGCAGGAGGTGAAGGACTTCATTGCATCGATGCCGCAGGACACGGACGGTGCCCGCGCGCACTATCACGCACTGCGCAATAGCAGCCATCCATGAAGGATGAGGCCTCGGCACGTGGCCATGCTCGACCCCTCACTACTCGAAATCGGCCCCACCAGCACCCACCGTTTGCAGGCTCCCAGCGCTCGACAGGCGCAACAGTCCTGCGTAGCGCTGCCTCTCGCATCGCCGGAGTCTCGTACACCCAGCCCTGTTGCTTGAATTCCTCGTAACTGACAGGGGTGGGTCCCTTAGCGCGCGCCTCGTGACATGCTCTCTGATACGACGCCCGCCGCTGCTGCTCTGCCGCCTGCGCCCGACGTAACTGCCGGGGCGCTATTGTGGCGCGTCGCAGTCCCGCCGCCCGGCTTCTCCTCACCTTCCGCTGCCTTCCGCTGCCTTCTGGTGCTTCTCCCGCTTGCGCTCATCTGCCAGGCGCCTGCTGGCGCTGTGTCTCTGCCTTGCGCCTCGCCTCGGCTACTAGTACAACATCCCGTAATTGGCTTTAATAATTATCTGGCTGTAAATACGGGTGCAGGAGCGTGACGACGACGTCGGCCATCTCCTCGAGCGAACCGGTTCCGGGCAGCGGTTCCCATCGTCCGTTGTGGGTACGGAAGGCGGCGCCATAACGATTGCGGCCGAGCCCGGTGAGGCGCGCCACAACAGTGGGTTCCTCATCGTCCAGACGTTTGATCAGCAGGTGATGCCCGTAGGCTTGCGTAACGATTTGCTCATGGCCGAGCAAGGTGCGTAGTTGACGCTGAAGTTCGGCCGCGTAATGTTTGGTGGGTATGGCTGGCACGTCGGTCCCCTCGATTACGTTGCGCCGGTTTGTAGCGGATAGCCCCGGAAACTCCATTTGAAGGGCCGCGCTGCCTGATTATGCTCACGGACAAACTGCCCGGTGCGCTCGCGCAGGTGCGCGGTGCTGGTATGGCTGGCATGGCGCAATACCCGGCGCGTGTAGCGCGCAAACCATAGTTCGATCTGATTGACCCAACTCGCGTGCAACGGCGTGAAGTGGAAGTGAAACCGCCTGCCGTGTCGCGCATTGAACGCCTGCCAGACGGCCTGGGCGCGATGCGTGTTCAGGTTGTCCCAAACCACGTGCACCTGCTTGCCCGGGTACGCAGCAGCCACGCGCTCCATGAAGGCTACCAGATCGTCCTGGGTACGCCGCTCGCGGCACTCTGCCAGCACCTTTCCGGTATGCACATCCAGCGCGGCAATCAACGCCTGGGTGCCATGGCGGATATATTCAAACTCCCGACGACGCAACCGTCCCGGCGCCGGCGCACGCCCCGAATGCTTGCGCTCGATGGCCTGAATTCCGGTCTTCTCGTCGATGCTGAGCACCACCGCGCTTTTGGGCGCCTTGCGATACAGCTTGCAAATCACATTGACCTTCTCCCGAAAGGCGGGGTCGGGACTGTGTAGCCATTGCTGGACCCGGTGCGGGCGCACGTCGCCGGCCTGCAAGATCCGCTGAACATGGCTACGGCTGATCTGTTCGACGATGCCGCGCTCGATTGCGCGCGCCACAATCTCGTCGAGCGTCGGCGTGACCCGCCCCTGCGGTTCCTGCGCCTCGCATGCCAACGCAATCAATTGCAGTCGTGTTTCCTGCGCAATGCGCGGCGGACGGCCACTGCGCTCACCTTCTCGAATGCCCTGTGCGCCTTGCCGCGCAATGCGCTTGCGCCACGTGCTGACCGTCTGCACCGATACACCGAGCTCTCGCGCAATCACGGTATTCGAGTGTCCCTCATGTGCCCACAACGCAATCCGAGCCCGCATCACATCCCGCTGCGGGGCCGTCTTCTGTGCGATCAGCGACAGGAGTTTCTCTTTTTCTTTCTTCGTCAGCTTCACTGACGTTGCGTGACGGCCTCGACTCATCCCGGCATAATAGCCAAATCGTTTAATTATTCAAGATATTTGCGGGATGTTGTACTAGTTTGGCCGCATACCTGGCACGCTTGGCCTGTATGTGAGGCGGCACCTCGCCGCCCGTTCCCTTTGCATCCGACCTCCAGACCGCTATCTTTTTGCCCGGCTTACGTTTGGGCATGTTTTTCTCCCGACGATGTGTTCCGTTTTTCACCCGGCAGGACCGTCGTCACCACGGCAAGCCCGTTCGCGACTGGCTTGTCCATCTCGCCCGCGAAATGGGGATGTGCGGTGCGACGTTGATTGCTGGAGCCGAGGGCATCGCGCATCACCATTCGGGCGCAAGAATGAGGCGCACGCGGATTGCGCGGGCCGGCATGCGGTGTGGTTCGGCGCCGGGTTATCAGACGACGTGCACGTTCTCGTCTTCGATGTAATTGCAGATCACGGCTGCAAACGTATGATCGCCGGAGAGCCCGAGGTGCTCCGCGCGCGACGTGTCCCACCGCACAGGCCAACTGCCGACGATCGACTCGACGCGCGGATCCGGCTTCCATTCGATACGCTCCACGACGCGCTCGCCCGCCACCTCGCGCAGCGCGGCAATCATCTCGTCCACGCTGACCGAGATACCGGGCAGATTCACCACGCGCTGGTTGCCAAGTGCGGCCGCATCGAGCTCGCAGCCGGCGATCAGGCACTCGATCGCCTTGCGCGGCGACAGCAGCCACAGGCGCGTGCTGCCCGTCACCGGACAGATCGCCTCTTCGCCGTTCAACGGCCCGCGGATGATGCCGCTCGCAAACGACGACGCGGCGGCGTTCGGCTTGCCGGGCCGCACGCTGATCGTCGGCAGCCGCAGCACGCGGCCGCCGACGAACCCGCGCCGCGTATAGTCGTTCAGCAGCAGCTCCACAATGGCCTTTTGCGTGCCATACGACGATTGCGGATTCAGCGCGGTGTCGTTCTGCACGACGTCGGGCAGATCGCCGCCGTACACGGCGACCGAGCTCGTGAATACGACGCGCGGCCGGTGCCCACGCTGCCGGCACGTTTCGAGCAACAGCCGCGACGCATCGAGATTGATGCGCATGCCCAGATCGAAATCCGCTTCCGCCTAGCCGCTGACGATCGCAGCGAGATGGAAGATCGCGTCGGTCTTGTCGTCGATCAGGCGCTCGAGCACGCTGCGCTCCGCGATGTCGCCCACTTCCGTGCGCACACGGCTGTCGCCGAAATCAGCGGGACGCTCGACGTCGAGCAGCACGAGCTCGGTGATCGGCTAACGCTTGCCGTCGGCGCTCGTCAGTGCGCCGCGTGTGAGCAGTGCACGCGCGAGACGCTGGCCGAGAAATCCGGCGCCACCGGTAACCAGTACTTTCATGATGTCCTTCGTTCCGTTCAGACAGAATCAGTCAGACATTGCGGCGCAGGTACGGCTTCACCCAGCCGAGCCCCGCCGACGTTCCCGCGCGCGGCCGGTATTCGCAGCCGATCCAGCCTTCGCGGCCGCGCGCGTCGATCAGATCGAACAGATCCGGATAGTTTAGTTCGCCAATGTCCGACTCGTGCCGCTCGGGCACGCCCGCGATCTGGATGTGGCCGATGCGCGGCATGTCGCACTTCAGCTTCACCGCGAGATCGCCTTCGACGATGTGGCAGTGGTAGCAATCGAGCTGCACCTGCAGGTTCGGCCCGCCGACCTCCCCGCAGATCACTTGCGTGTCGTCGTGGCGGTTCAGAGAGAAGCCCGGAATGTGTCGCGCGTATTGATCGGCTCCATGACGATCGTGATGCCGTCGGCCGGCGCGGTCTGCTTCGAACTGGCGGATCATGCGCGTTGGCGCGTGCCACAGAAGCATGCGGGCAAGCGTCGTACGAGCATCAGGGGAGGAAACCGTGGCGTGTGCCGGCGGCGGGAACATTCGCCGCTATGGGGAGTGGAGAGATCGCACCCCGGCGTCGGGATGACGGTGACGTCGGTCGGTTCACTGATTGATGTCGGGGGCGGCGAGTTGCACCTCAGGCTTGGGGGCCGCAGGGCCCGAGGGGGACACAAGCTCAACTATTTGCGCCTCCCCCGCTGACGCCCGCTTCCTCCTTCGTCTCAAGCCATAAGTAGGTATCAGCCGCGACGAGCCCAAACACGATATGGGACACGAAACTCGCCCAACTACGGGCGTCTGCGAGCCATGGGACTAGATGGCTCATGCCATAGAAGTTGACCAGATATAAGGCGACGCCGAAGACCGCACCCGCTAGCGAGGCGAACCCCATGCTCGAGTCAAGGCTGAACGGAGCGATGATTACCGCCAGAACGAGCACGAAAATGACCGACAGCACGAAGTGAACGATCAGCCCCACGAAGATCATGCCGAAGCCGAACGTCGCCGGTAGCGACAGCACGTCGCGACTCAACGCGATCGCTACAATTATCCGCGGCGCTCCCCAAGGGCTCTGCCCTAGGATAGACATGGTAAAAAGTTCGAGCAGCAGGAAGACCAGGCCCGCAATACAACCGCTTATTGCGGCGGCGCGCCAGTCAGGCATGCGGCTAGCAAAGTGATGCGAATGCATGTGAAGTTCCCTGGCATCCCCCTTTAAACGTGGATAGATTCTCCGTTTCCATTAAACATCTTATAAAATATGAAGGGAAAATTGAGGCATCCGCAAGCCTCGATCCTTGCGACGCCGGTCAGATCTTATGACGCATCCATTCGCGAAGCGGATGCGTATCCAGCCAACGGGCGACGGGCGCGACCTTCTGTTCTCGCGGGTAGCGCGCCACGGCAAAAATCGTGATGCACAGCCTCATGGATGCCTCTCGTCAGATTCGAATCCTGTTTATATTTTAGTCGTGGAAAGCGTTAGTCATGCTAACGGGCGTTTAACCATTTTTCGCGAAGCCCTGTCTCCCGGCCGCCGCCCTGACCTCAAGCTGCCTGATGTCGCCCCGCATCCCCATGGGCTTCGATCTCCAGGCTTTATCCGGCACGCGTCAGGAGCCGGCATGGTCAATGCGGTCTGATCGTTAAGGACACTTGATCACAGCAGCGCTACACTCGAGATGGGAGAAACAACGGAGCAGAATCATGGCCGACGCCACCCCTCAAAGTACTTTTCGCAGTCTCCCGTTGACTGCGGAGCAGGACGCGGAAGTCAGGCACTACATAAAGAAGAAAATGCAGCACGGTATGCCGTGGGACACGCCAGAGCTGGCAGCCATGCTTCACGACATGTTGGCTCCTCCAGGCAGCGACGACGAAGGATCCGACGAGTCCGTCGACGACGCCCGGGCAATCACGGAGCGCGCATCAGCTTCAGTCGAAGAGAGCATGGACTCCATCGAGGCAAGCGAGGAGCGCAATGCCGCAACGGAAACCGAAGTCATGAAGGGGCCCAGACGCTGAATCCGGCGCGCACGCGAGGAGGCGCTCGGGCACGGCAGCTTCTCCCACCGAACGATTTGCAGATCGACCTGGCCACGCTCAGTCCACTGCGCGCATGTAACGTGACAGAGCGGCTCCCGCCGGCTGGCGATCGGGAGCGCCGTCCCACGTTTTTGCAGGTTTGCCTAAAATGGCTAGCGAGAGCGGTGCGAATCTGCCGCGCTCAAGGAGGTCATCATGGAACTTCACATGCATTCGCACCATTTTGCACGCCGCATGCCGGACTGGCGCGCAGCGGTGATCGGCGGCTGCGTGGCAGGCGCGGTGTTCCTCGTGCTCGAACTCCTCGCGATGTGGGCGATCGGGCAGAGCCCGTGGGGGCCGCCACGGATGATCGCAGCGATCGTCCTTGGCCGCGATGCGCTGATACAGCCCGCGACGTTCGACGCCAGCATCATACTGGCCGCGTTGATCGTCCACTTCGTGCTGGCGATCATTTTCGCCGTCATCCTCGCGGTGATCATGGCACCGTTCAGCCTCGATTCGAGCGTCGGAATAGCGTCGCTCGCCGGCGGGCTGTTCGGCGTGGCCGTGTACCTGGTCAATTTCTACGGCATGACCGCCGTTTTCCCGTGGTTCGCGGAGGCCCGCGGGTCGGTGAGCTTCATCTGCCATATCGTGTTCGGGCTGGTGGCGGCCGATATGTATCTGCGCCTCGAGAGGAAGGAGGCAGAGGCGGGTGGAACTGGCGCGGCGACCGGCTGAAGCCTTCCCGCCAGTGAGTCGGCTAGCCAAAACGGCCGCAGATCGCTTGCGTCAATTCGCCCGGCTGTGGCCGTTTACTCGTGAACGGGCGTCCCGGGCTCATCGCCTGAACAGCCAGAGCAGGATCGACAAAACGACTGAAATGACGATGCACGTCACGATCGGAAGATGGAAGCTGAACCCCGGCCGCACGATGTTGATGTCGCCGGGCAGGCGGCCGAGCGGCAGCCGGGACAGCCACCGCCAGCCGAGACCTGCGGCAATCAGGAGTATTCCGCTGATGATCAGAACGCGTTGCATGGTGATGAATTGCTCCGTTCACTCGTAGGCAGTCCTTTGCGCAGCACGCCACGTCCGACGTTCGTTGATTTCACGCAGGACAGTGTCCGGCATCGGCGCGTTGCCGTCGCGCTCGAGCAAGATGGCGTGGCGAAGAAGTCGAAATCGCTCTTCTATGGGGTATTGAATGTCAAGCCCTGTGATGCCAACAGTGTATTGCCGCGAGCCCCGCTATATGTTCGTTGTCGATATAGAGGTGCCGAAGCATCACCGGTGCAGAACTCTGCGGGAGCGAACCCATAGCAACGCCTGAAGGCAGCTTCCGCGCCCCAGCTTCGATCTGTACCACATGTACGACACCATGGGCTGCACGAGCACTTTGTTTCAGCGTTGGTCGGCTATCTCTTTGGCCAGAATCGGCCCGCCCACAAGGTCCATTCTGCGAAGCGGGCTCGATCGAGGATGCGGCTTCACCATGACCTACCGCGGGAGCGCGCAACGTCACGAATTTCTTGTCTCACTCGTCCGGCTTGAGCCAGACGAGCGGCGCATCATTCACCCGACCTGCCATCAACCGGCCGTCCGGTTGCCGGATCAGGAGTCCGCTGGCGTCGCCTCGATACCCTGCGCTGGTGCCGGACTCGATGTTGCCTCTTTAGCAACTGCCTTCTTCACGACGGGCTTTTTCACCGCGGCTTTCCTGGTCACCACTTTCTTCGCCGATGGTGCGCAGTCCGATGCGTGACGGCCGTAGGTCTGTGCCTGTCTACCCTGCTCCGAGGGACGTCGATCTGTATTTCGATGTCCAATGTGGATGTTGCTGCGTGCGGCTGTGCGACGCCGCGCTGAGCGTGTCCAGCCGGGCAAGCAGCACGCGGGCCTTCGCCTCAAGGGCCGGCAGCAGGTTCGTCGCCAGGAGCACAGTGATCCGCGAACGCCAGTAATCCGGCGACGTGACGGGACTCGCCTCCCCGGTATCGTCGTCGTGAAGCAGACGCTCGAGTCGCAGGATCATGGAGCGGATGTGCACCAGGTGCCGTACGGCCTGATCAGCATGGTTCATGTGTTCTTGGCCCCTTGCTTGTTGTTCTGCCCGCCAGTCCTTTCCACACGACGTTCCTGGTCGTGAAGCACGTGCGGGAAGTCGGACCTGTAGATGGTGTGTGCCCCTCATCCAGCGTCACCTGCAGCGCCCGTCAGGTCCAGGCACGTCATGCGTAACATCAATTCATGTGCTGGCGCCAGACAACGGATTCCAGTTGCCGGAGCAACTGCGTCCGCCGATGTTCGCGTCGATAGTGGCCGAACACAAAGATGGCCGCGAACAGCAGGACGGCCGAACCTAGGGCGGTGCCTAGCCAGGCTTCATCCATCCTCACCTCCTGCAATGTGCTATGACCTGATCTGGTCGTCGATGCGCGCGTGCTTTCGAGTGCGGTTCGGCGGCTAACGCCTGACACGGACCGCTTGACGGCCTCTCGATGCGTCGGGTGACGATCAGATCACTCCGCCCGGTCAGCTTGCCACGACGGTCGTGGTCCGCTTATGAAGGAGTCCTTAATATGGACCATCCCTGCCATCATATGCTCAGAACCGGATTCCCAGGGGGCTATCGCTTTGCGGCCTGGGATACCGGTTCGCTCCCACGCTTGGTGTCCCCTGATGCGGCCGCCGCAGCCATGTCAAGGTTGCTTCTGGCGACTTCGACCGCCTGCTGGCCGGTTCTCTGTACGGTTTCGACCAGCGTTTGGGCCGCCTTGATCGCTGAGTCCAGCGCGGCGACGGCCGCCTCCGAGCCAGCCGGCGCGTTTTTTGCGACATCCTCCACTACCGACTGCATCTGGCGGACGTACGCTTCGCATTGCGTCTGCGCGACTTTCGCGAATTCGGCCTGGGTCGACAACATGATGTCGAACAGTTGCCGGTTGTAGCTTTGCACCTTTTCTGCCGTCGGCGCGGCGAGGCTGTCCTGCAACGCGAGCCGGTCCCGCGATTCCTTCACGGATAGTGCCTTCTGCGCCAGATCAAACGAATCCGCCAGCGTCGAGCGGGTCACCTGCATGTTCAGTTCAGCCAGTTTCTCAACGCCTTCGACGACCTTGTTGCCCAGGCCGAACAGGATGTCGAGGTTGGCCTTCCGCGTTGCTGCTACCTGTTCCGGGGTCAGCATGATGAAAACTCCTGTAAGGACGATCCGCGCGAACGTTGTGCCGCCCAGTACGGATCACAACGGGAAACGGCGGGATTGCGTGAAGCCGATGAAGTGCGTGGCTCGGGGCACACGCAGATAGTCCGCAGGTCAACGTTGAATCGGGGCGACCGATATATCGGATGTCGAACGCCACCGAGTGTCCGCCGCTGTACACGTGACGTCACGGTGTTGCGTCAGTGCGCGGGATCGGACTCGCCGACGGCTGCTACCTTACCTAGCGTTTTCGGGCAACGGCCTGAAGCACTGAATCGCCGTCGCGGGTGAGGCGGAAACGCTGACCTCCGGACGCGAGTTGTTCCAGCGCGACCAGTTGCTGTTCCAGCAGAGTGTCAAGTGCTTCGCGGTTCAGGTCGATCTGGTCAGGTGCTGCCTTGACCAGCATTAGCGTGGCGAATTCGTGAGGGCTTAGCATGCATGTCTCTCCGTTATCTGGATTATCAGTCGTACTGACGCATCAATTACCGGTGACGCGCATTCTCGCTGTCGATATTCGGTATTTATTCCAGTTTCTTATATCCGGCATTGCGAATTCGGTTTTTCAACGCCGGACCCAAATATTAAGTCCGAATGGAGCGCGGGACGGGATAAAAATAGTGCATGAATTTCGCATCTTGATAGAGGCGCTTTTGTCCACCGTATCGCGCCCGACGCGCATATGTTTGAAAAGTAGTCTCAGTAAGTCTCAGTCGGTACCACAGGGCCGTGACCAGAACCATGTGTTTAGCCTCTCAGGCGATGTGGCCAGACTAAATAGCCACTGTACAAATAGCTTTGCTGGCACACCCGATTTAAACCTAATTTGCTTGATTTAAATACTAATACTTTTCAGTTAATATGATTCTCATTATCAAAATGTCAGATTCGCGAGCTACACTTCTACGAAAAATTCACGGCAACAATGAGCGAAGCGATGACCTCTCAACATGAACGAGCGGGCGTCACCACGAGCCTGACTGTGCGCGCTGCCGCCGGCCAGTTGAGAATTCTGCCTGTCTGGCAGGCGCTGGGCCCCCATGCCGCGAAGGCCAGACGGACCAGGGTTCACTGCAGCAGGAAGCACAACGTCGACGAGATGACGCTGATGTTTGAGGCGGTTTCAACTTCCGATCTGCGCGAAGTAGCCTGGCGGCTGAACGCCCAGTCCTGGGTCGTAGCGACCTCGCTTCATACCTTACCGGCCGGCTCATCCACTGTCCGGTGAGATGGTGGGTAATGCCCGGTTCATCTGCAGCCAGGATCCTCGCGCTTCTGCTCGCAGTCGCTCGTGGACATCGTATGCGGGAGTAGGACTGGGGCGGAGCGGCGGCTTTGATCCTGGCAACAGGCAACAGCGAGCCGCTGCGCAACGTCCTCGCAAGGGGTCGCGAATGGCGGTTCGCTACGCCGGCCCGTTGCAGGCTTTCGGGAGCGGGACAATGCGCGAACGAGGTCCGGGGCTGCGCTCATACGTGACACGTCCGACCTGAGCTGGCCCGCTACTGGCCGCCGACCTGGGCAGAGGGTTAGCCCCGTATCCAGCCCCGCTAGATGTGGACGGGATCATGACCCATCTTGCGCATCTGCTCGACGATCTGCTCGACAGCGCTCGCATTGCGTCCGGGCAGCTTCAACTGAGCCGCGCGCCGATCGACCTGCGTGCGGCAATCGGCACCGGCGGTGGCGTCGGACGGGACGTTGCGATCACTCCGGACAAGGTCGTGTACTGCAACCGTGTCATCGAGCTGATCCAGTATCAGCCGCAGACCTCAACAGTCTGGCGTGAGCCAGTATTGATCGTCCCTTGGTGGATACTGAAGTACTACATTCTCGATCTGTCGCCGCACAACTGCACAACTCGCTCGTTCGCTACTTTCCTCGCGGAACCCCCGCAACGAAGCGCGGGATGTCGGCCTGAACGCTTTCTGACCTGAATTCAACTCGCCGGGACCATTTATGCCTCATTGGCACCACGGCACGCAGCAACGCCTGCGCTCGACGCGCGGCCATCCGCTTCCGTGTGACTGCCCGTGCCCGATTGTGAAGCTTTTTTTGCACGGAAATACGCCATGGTGGATAGCGTCAAGCAGGATGTCCGGTCGGTTTACCGACAAACATCTTGGCCGGTCGACCGAGGTGATTGTCGCTGCATCAGGGGGTCATGGTTGTCGCTCCGTTCGGGTTGTCAGTGGGTAATTGACGGCGGCGCTCTTTCTGTTTGTCGCTGGCTGTGCGGCGCCGATAGCTTTCGACATTCAGCTCGAAGATCGTCGAGTGATGGACGAGCCTGTCGATGGCGGCCACCGTCATGCCGGGGTCCGGGAAGACGTCATTCCAGCCGGAGAATGGCTGGTGAAATCTTCGTCGACCTCTGGTATCGATCGGCGCCCTTTCAACGACGTCAAAATGGTTAACGAGAATACACCTATCAAGTTTCCCCCTGCGTTGCCGTTACCGCAGACATGGAAAAGAACATTGCCTTGCAGATCGTCAGGTCGGCACACCATACGGCCCAAGCGATCGCCAACTCGCAGCCCGACCTTTCTGAAACCGAACAGGAAGCGCTGTATGACCGCGTTTATCTGGGTCTCCTCGAAGACAGCGTCGGATCTATGAGCATTGGCGAACTGCTCGACGTTCTGGCCGAACGATAATCACGCGACACCCATGAAGAGAATAATCACCCTACTTGCGCTGACGACCATCGCCGCCTGCACAACCATATCCGACGTAACACCGGCCGGCGACGGGCACTACACAGTTACGACGCAGGTGCGCGGCGGCATGACGCCGTGGGGCGAAATCAAAGCATCAAGTCTGAGACGAGCCGACGACTATTGCCGCCAACAGGGCAAACAGATGCATCAGGTCGACATGCAGACGCATGGCGTACGAGGATGGACGCCTCAGGAGGCGGAACTCACGTTCTCATGTACGTCCGGGTAACATGCTCGCATACCGCCCACGGAGGCGACATGCAGAACCCCGCCCTCTTCCACGTCCTGCTCGATTATCTCGAATCGATAAACGCGCCGCCGATGGAGATCGAGCGATTTATTGATCGCTGGCATCGGCTACGATCGCACGAGTCTTTCCCGTGCCCTGTCTGCTTTCTCATGGGCGAGGAACAACCTCTGCTTCCAGTGTCGGCGCAAGGTAACGTGAGCCGCTTGTGTGTCCGACCTGCCGAACTCAATACAACGTGCCGATCGACGATTGATGCGAGCTTTCGTTGACGCGTCGTGCATCGAACTGTTCTGCTACTCGTAGTCGCCCCGATCATTGTCCACGAGGACAAGACACGGAATTCTCCCATCGCCGCCTGCCGGATTTCGTCCTGACCAAGACTATCTGCGGGTGCGGACCCAGCGACACCAGGTAGTCATCGAAGTGCCGGCTGCCTTCCCTCAAGTACGCGAGATCCTTGTCCGGAAGATTCGCAAGGTGTTGACGCATGTCGGCCTGGGCCAGCGTGATGAAGAGGCTGCCGATCGCGTTGCCCACGCCGCGTGATCCGCTGTGCAGCATGAACCAGACGCTGTCATCGCCATCGAGACATACCTCGATGAAGTGATTGCCGGTGCCGAGCGTGCCTACGTGCGCGTGATTGTTCGTGCGCGCGAGGGAAGGATACTTGTCGACGATGCGCTGAAAACTGGGCGCCAGCAGCTTCCAGGCGTCGTCGACGGCTGGCGGGGGACGCGACCATGCACCCGGATCGCGTCGTCCCATCGCACCGCCGTGCGGCACGGCGCGTTCAATCGCGCTGCGCACGCGGGAAAGCGAAACGGGCAGGTCCGCGGCCGTCAACGTTGTACGAACCGCCATCATCCCGCAGCCGATATCGACGCCCACGGCCGCCGGGATGATTGCGCCCTGTGTCGGAATCACGCTGCCGATCGTCGAGCCATTGCCCACGTGCGCGTCCCACATCTTCACGGCCTTGCCGCTTGCCACTTCCATTAGTTGATAATCGACCGGACTCATGCCTCTGTCCCTTCGTCAGCTTCGCTCATCGGCACGGGTCAGTGTGCGCGGTACGGCATTAGCGTGAGCCGGTTTTTCTGTTTCGACAAGTATTCACATGTACTCGAGCGCTCAGCACGGTCCCGTTGTATTCGAGGTTGACACCGGAGGCGTGAAGCATCCGCATCGTCCACGAAGCGGGCCCGCGCGGCTATGGACTTTACGGTCAGCTCGTGCGGAAGGGATTCGACTGCATCATGTGTGCGCCGTCACTGATTCCGAATAGGCGCGGCGAGCGCTGCGTCGCAGCGATTTACGGCAGATCAGGGTGAACGGGCACGCGTTAATTGAGCATTGGCATTGCAAGACAGCCCTATCGATCCGGTCGCTGAGCACGGCATTCTCCGTACCGCACGTGACGGGACTAGACTTAAGAGGTTGATACGCGGACCGCGCCTTTCTGATGCGACGTTCGCGACCGTTCCTTCAGGGAGCCGTTCATGAATGACCGGACGTATAACGTGCTCTTTCTTTGCACCGGCAACTCGGCGCGCAGTGTGATGGCAGAGGCGCTACTTCACACACTGGGGAAAGGTCGATTTCGCGCCTACAGCGCAGGAAGTAATCCGATCGGAAAGATCAATCCTTTCGCCATCGAACAGGTGCGCAAGACGGGGTATGACCTGGCGAATCTGCGCAGCAAATCGTGGGACGAGTTCGCCATCTCCGAGCCGAGCGCACCCCATATGGACTTCGTTATTACCGTGTGCGATCAGGCCGCTGGGGATGTATGCCCAGTGTGGCCCGGCCATCCCGCATCGGCACACTGGAGCTTCTCCGACCCCGCCGCCGTGGAGGGGCCGGATGAAAGCAAACGTGCTGCATTCAAACAGGTTTTCCAGCAGATTCGATGCAGGGTCGAGGCGTTCGTCGAGGTACCACTGGACGAAGTTGATGACGCCGCCATTCGTGCCGCGTTGCGACGGATTAGCGACATCGACATCACGGCCATCGGCGCATCCGGGATGCCGACGCGAGGCTAGAGCTTTCGAAGAGCAATTCCGATTGTCTGGGTTTCTGGTGACGGCTACGGCCAACCCGGCGCCAGAGTGGTCGATGAACCGGACGGTTCGATGAGCGCGGCGCAGTTGGCCGCGCCCCTGCAGGGCACGCGACCCTGCCCGAATTGATCATGAGCGCTGGTGGGTGCGCCCGGATGGAGATCAGCATGACAAACCGGCTTGCTACGGAATCCTCGCCTTATCTCTGCCAGCATGCGGACAACCCGGTGGACTGGTATCCGTGGAGCGACGAGGCGTTTCGCCGCGCGCGCGAGGAAAACAGGCCGATCGCTCTCTCGGTGGACTACGCCGCGTGCCACTGGTGCCATGTCATGGCGCACGAGTCCTTGCGAGAATCCGCGCATTGCCAGCCTGATGAATGAGCGCTATGTCAGCATCAAGGTCGATCGGCAGGAGCGTCCCGACATCGACGAAATCTACCAGCAGGTCAGCCAGATGATGGGACAGGGAGGCGGCTGGCCGCTTACCGTATTTCTCACGCCACAGGGAGAGCCATTCTTCGGCGGCACCTATTTCCCCCGGACGATCGCTATGGCCGCCCCGCGTTCGCGCGCGTGTTGATAGCCCTGAGTGAAGCCTGGCGGCATCGGCAGGATGAACTGCGGGACACCATTGTGCAGATTCAGCCGGGCTTCCGGCAGCTCGATCAGGCACACCAGGGCGAGCCAGGCGCCGCTGTCGAAGATCTGCCTGCACAGACAGCACATGCCTTGACACGGGACACCGACCCGGCTCATGGGGGGCTCGGCGGCGCGCCCAAGTTCCCCAATCCGAGCTGTTACGACCTCATGCTACGCGTCTATGAACGAAGCCGCGAACCCTCGCTGTTTGACGCATTGGAACTCACACTCGACCACATGGCGGCGGGCGGCATCTATGACCAGGTCGGCGGCGGATTCGCCCGCTATAGCGTCGACGCGCATTGGGCCGTGCCGCACTTCGAGAAAATGCTGTATGACAATGGCCAGCTTGTAAAGCTGTACGCGGATACCTATCGCCTGACTGGCAAGCGAACATGGCGCTGCATTTTCGAGGAGACCCTCGCCTATATTCTGCGCGACATGACGCACCCCGAAGGCGGCTTCTACGCCAGCGAGGATGCCGACAGCGAAGGCCAGGAAGGCAAATTCTATTGCTGGATGCCCGCCGAGATCAAGGCAGTCCTTGGCGAGTCCGAAGGCGCACTGGCCTGCAGGGCCTACGGTGTGACAGAACACGGCAATTTCGAGCACGGCGCCACGGTACTCCACCGTGCGGTCGAGCTGGACGCGCGGGAAGAAACGCAGCTCGCAGGCTGGCGCGAGCAGTTGCTGGCGGCGCGCGCCCGACGTGTGCGCCCGGCCCGGGACGACAACATTCTCACCGGTTGGAATGGTCTGATGATCGCGGGGCTCTGTGCCGCCTTCCAGGCGACGGGTGTCCCGAGTATCTCGGCGCGGCAAAGCGTGCCGCCAAATTTATCGGGAACGAACTGACACTGGCCGACGGCGGCGTATTCCGGGTCTGGAAGGACGGCGTAGCCAAGGTGCCGGGGTTTCTCGAGGATTACGCCTTTCTCTGTAATGCACTGCTCGACCTCTACGAATCATGCTTCGACGGGCGCACCTCGATCGTGCGATCGAACTTACGGCCCTCATTCTCGACAAGTTCGGGGAGGACGGGCTGCATTTCACGCCGTGCGATAGCGAGCCCTTGGTGCACAGGCCCCGTGCCCAATACGGCAGCGCCTCGCCGTCTGGGATCTCATCGAGCGCATTTGCTTTCGTGCGTCTGCATGCACTCACCGGGCGCGATCTCTACCAGGATGGAATCCGGTGTGGGACCGTCGGTCGGCGTCGCAGGCGCCGCCCCGCCCCCGATTCCCGTTACACCGCGCGGCCGGCACGGGCAATGAATGCCGGCTGCCCGGGTCAGTCCGGTTCCCCACCAGCCGACAGCACAGCACTACCGCATTGCAGATCAGATAACGTTTGTCATACGCACAACGAGGATCGATCAATTCGAAGAAGAAGGCCCCCGCCCGAACAAACGCGCTGCCGCCTGGCAATCTGGACAGGGCTGGCGTCCGTTGGGTTTATCGATCTATTCTGGAAGCATTGGCCGTTCGTCACGATTGATCGCGTGCAAGAGGACATCATGAATGTACAGGATGGTTTCACCGGCTGCATCGGCAACACGCCGCTGATCCGGCTTGCAAAGCTCAGTGCGGAAACAGGGTGTGAAATTCTTGGCAAGGCGGAATTCCTGAATCCGGGCGGCTCGGTAAAAGACCGCGCAGCGCTCTATATCATCCAGGACGCCGAGCGGCGTGGCGTGCTCAACGCGGGCGGCACGGTGGTGGAGGGCACCGCCGGCAATACTGGCATCGGCCTGGCGCATATCTGCGCCGCGCGTGGTTATCGTTGCGTGATCATCATTCCGGAGACCCAGTCGCAGGAAAAAATGGACCTCCTGCGGGTGCTTGGTGCGGAGGTGCGCCCGGTGCCAGCAGTGCCGTACAAGGATCCCAACAACTACCAGAAGATCGCCGGGCGGCTGGCGCAGGAAATCGGGAACGCTATCTGGGCCAACCAGTTCGATAACCTCGTCAACCGGCAGGCCCACTATGAAACCACCGGGCCGGAAATCTGGCGCGACACGGCTGGCACGGTGGACGCTTTCGTGTGTGCTACCGGGACCGGCGGCACACTCGCCGGTGTTGCGCGTTTTCTCAAGGAACAGAATCCGGCGGTGAGAACCGTGCTTGCCGACCCGCACGGCAGTGGACTGTACAGTTTCGTGAAAACGCGAGAAATCAAGGCGGAAGGGAACTCGATCACGGAGGGTATTGGCTCCAGCCGAGTCACCACCAACCTGGAGGGCACGCCCATCGACGACGCGGTGCGCATCGACGACCAGAGTTGCGTCACGATGGTGTACCGTCTGCTGCGGGAAGAGGGGCTGTTCGTGGGCGGTTCCAGCGGCATCAATGTAGCGGCGACCGTCCGGCTGGCCCGGCAGATGGGGCCAGGGAACACCATCGTCACGTTGCTGTGCGATCGTGGGGACCTGTATTTTGCCCGGCTGTTTAATCCCGCCTGGCTGATGGAAAAAGGACTGGTGCCGGGTTGATGAGGTGACTGCACGTCACGCATCTCCCGCGAGCCGGCAGGGCGTCCCGGTAGCCCACGAAACCGCGCCCTCTTTCCGGCCAGAACGTCATCACGAAACTGGCCCGTGCGCTGCCGTTGACGTCGGGCGGAAAGGCTGTGGTGCAAATTTGGTAGGCGGGCGAGGAATCACTCCATTCTTCGGATATCTTAACGAACTGAAAGAACCGCCATCCAAACCGAGGGCGAAATGGTATCTTTGATGTGCACGCTGGTGAGATCGAAGTGGCCTTTGCGAATGTGATGCATCGACTCAATCCATGAAGTCGTATTCGCAGCGTTCCCGAAACGTTTGAAACCGAGCATGACATTCGTTCTGGACTTGACGTTACGATGGTCTTGTTCGATCACGTTATTCAGATACTTCGAGGATCGAATCGCGCTATCCCCTTTAGATCTGTGCAATTTCATTGGTTCAATGGACCAGTGTAAGCGGGCGCCGTCCAAATGACGGCACCCGCCGATCAGTACCCGCCCTTTTCGGTTGGCTGATCCGGTGCTCGCGTGCCTTTATACTCGGCGGCCAGCTGTGCTGCTGCCAAACTTAGCAGTCCGGTGTCAGTACCCACCGCGACGAAGGTCGCGCCCGCCTCCAGGTATTCACTGGCGTACGCACGGTCGGGCGCGAGCACCCCGGCTGCTTTCCCCGCCTTCCGGACAGTCCTGATCCCGGTCCGAGTAGCCTCACGTACACTTTCCACACCGGGTTTGCCAAGAAACCCCATCGAGGCGCTGAGATCTGCCGGCCCGAAGAATACGCCATCCACGCCGTCGATCTCTGCGATTTCCTCCAGATTGGACAGACCTAGCGTCGGTTCCAGCTGCACAAGCACGCAAAAGTCGGTGGACGCAATCGACAGATAGTCGGAAATCCGGTTACAGCGAGATGCCCGCGCCAGCGCAACTGCCCACGCCTCGAACTCCGTCGGGAGGATAACGCGTGGAGGCGACCGCCTCGCGCGCCTGTTCGGCGGTGTCGATCATTGGCAATAGCAATGTCTGAGCAGTAAGCGCCTCGCATGGGTCGTTCTGGCGTGCTGATTGAGGTTTTGGGTAGTTTGGTGTGCACCAAATTATGGACTGACCCGCAAAGTTGGACACTTCTGCAGGGAGTGCTCCCAACCGGAAAAATGCACGAAAATCAAAGGCACCCCGTCTAGCACATTCGGCGTCAAAACTGCGTATTCGTCGTCGATTTTCCGAAAGGCGTATCCGGTTCTCTTTGGAAGATCAGCGGTGGGGTCATTTGGGGGATCGGCGTTCGGCTGCGCACAGATTTGACGGTAATCACTGTCGCATCTTTGTTGGCGTGACGTTCGTTGCCTTGGCGCGTGGTCAGGCGCACGCGACTGCCCTCCTCGTGATCAACGTTCACATACATGCCGTCCGCTTTCTCCTGACTCAAGACGCCCTCTTTCCAGCGCCATGTCTCGAACCGGATCTGCATGCGGGCTTCTCGGAAGAGACGGTCAACAAGGCATGGAAGGGCCTGATTCACGAGTTCCCCTACATCCGCTGCATCCTGCGGAATAAGGTCAGGTCTGGTGCACAAAAAACACCTGCCCTTTCCACGGTTGAAGGGTCCATACTTCAATCAGTGGATATCTGGAGGGCGTCATCATGACTATTCACCGCACTCTGCATGAGGATGTATTCGCCACCTTTGCAAGAGCTTGCCAGGAAGGGGAGTTCGAACTGGCCGAGCATCTGCTTCACGCGATTGAGACCATTGCGCGGCAGAAACAGGATTGCGGCGAACTCGACCGTGCCTACTTGCTACTCACCCATTTCACCAATCGCCCGCACAGTGCGCATTCGGGACCCATGCGTTCGTTTTCCAAGCACTGAACGAGGACTACTTTTCCATAGGGTGACCGCTATGCACTGCCTAAACTTATAGGAGACGAGGCCGAGACCTTATACGGCGATGGACGCTTCTTATAGGAACGCAGCGCCAACTCTTATAGGGCACACGCACCGGGCCGGGTGGGCCAAGGAAGCGCTTACCAGGTTGCGTGACGGAACCCAGCCACGGCACTGTGAACGGAGTCCCTTGTCCCGCTTGGCTTTGGCGGGACTTTGACTACCCTGGCTATTTTTGCCCACGCCCCGAAAACTAAAATCCTCCTCAAAGGCTTGCCAGACAAGGCACTCCGGGACTACGCAGTAGCGAAAATCGCGAACCAAACTATGTTGCAGACAGGGAATCGAGTTTCTGCAAGGCGCACTGCAAATAGTTGCTGCGTTCGCTATTCGGACCGGGCGGCTTGTCCAGCAATCGCTGGAGCAAGACCTTCAGGTCAGAGACGTAGGCAGGTGCCCACGGCTGTGCGGATGCAATAGCCCGAATCAGGGCACGGTACTCTCCGTACTGGTCGGAGATGATCGCCGCGACAACTTTCGTGGCGAGTTCCACCGGCTCGACGTCTGCGTCGACGCTTGCCCTGACCAGATCGGAGCACGCCTCGTCGAAAATGCAGGTGACCTCCCGTCTCTCTTCGGTCGTTCCGCGTCGAGAAACGACGTTTGCGCGCCGAACTCGCTGATCCATTGGCGAACGGCAGCGGCAATTTTTTGTATGCGGTCCTTCAAGGACGCCCTAGCAATGAACGAGTGATTCTCTGATGCTACCTGTCCACGTGGACAGCTGGGATGAGAGTACATGACAGAAGATCGAGATTTGCGTAGCCGCCTGGTAGTTGGCACGAAGCGGGACGGTCGCCGAGAGTACGATCCGCGAGCCCGCGACGAACTGGTCCAGTTGTGCATGAAGCCGGGTGTCTCCATCGCGCGTACGGCGATGGAGTACGAGTTAAACCCGAATCTCCTGCGCGAGTGGATCACGCGCTACCAGAAGGCGCAGGCGACGGGGAATCCCGTGGAGAAGGAGCTCACGCAACCAGACGGTGTATCGATTGATGTCGCGCCACCGGCAATGCGGACTCGCGGACCTGAAGTGCCATCATCATTCATACCGGTCGTTCAAGAGCCGGTGACGGTTGGGCAAGTGGTGTCCGCGCGTAGACCCTCGATAGCCGTTGCCTTGCACGTACGTTTACCCAACGGGGTTGAGTTTGACATCGCAGACGCGACCATCGACGAACTGACCACTGTGGTCTAGATGCTCGGGAGGATGCCGTGTTCCGGTTCGACGACAATCTGAAGGTCTATCTGCATCGCGATCCCGTCGACTTCCGCTACGGCATGAACAGTCTGTCGATTCTCGTCGAGCAGTCGATGCGTCTGAATCCGATGGACACGTCGCTTTACATCTTCGGCAATCGACGTCGCGATCGGATAAAGATCCTTGGCTGGGATGGCAGTGGTTTCTGGCTTCTGATGAAACGATTGGAGACGAGCCACTTCATCTGGCCCGACAACAAGGCTGAGATCGTGACGATGACGACCAAGGTGTTGCACGCGTTGCTCGATGGCGATGACATCACCGCGATTCGACGGCATCCGAAGGCGGAATATCTTCGTGTGAGCTGAACAGTGAGGCGGTGTGCTGGTCTAACCCGCCATGCCGACCAACGTCACGATCACCGCCGAAGAGCTGAAGGCGTTGCTCGCCGAGCGCGATGCTGCTCGTGCGTTGCGAGAAGAACAGGAGGCATTACGCGGTGCCTTACGGCTCGTGACGGCAGAGCGCGACCTCGCCGAGGAGCGACTCCGAGCCTATCGTCGCGAACTCTTCGGCGCGAAGAGCGATGCACGAGATTCTGATCAACCTGGCTTGTTCAACGAAGCCGAGGCGCTCGGCGCGAACAGCGCGCCCGCCCAGGAAGACACGCCGCAGACGACGGTTGGTGCGCACACTCGCAAGAAGCGTGGTCACCGCAAGCCGCTCGATTCCAACCTGCCACGCGAGATCGTACGGTACGAACTGCCCGAAGCCGAACGCTTCTGCACGAACGACGGGCACGAGCTCGTCGAGATGGTTTTGTCGCGATAAGCGCAAGATGACGAAACAGACAGTAGTATAGTGAGGATTACTTATGCCGCTAGCGAGTGGAACTGCTCGGCACGAGTGCATCCAATGCCACGTTCCTCCATTTGACCGTTGGCGGTCATGTGCATGAGTTCGATGCCGCTCAACAGGATGCGGGCACAACGAAAATTCTTGAAGCCCAGCATGGGCCGTGTGCGCCGCTTGATCGCCCGGTGATCTTGCTCTATAACGTTGTTCAGATACTTGTTTTGGCGAATCTTGATCGGTATTTCTCGCTCCGCGTTGAGAGCATCCAGCGCTGCCAGGTTCGCACCGCTTTTATCGATTGTCACCGTCTCGGGTTTGCCGTTTTGGTCAATTGACTTTTCGAAGTAGCGCCGCGCCGCGGCCTTGTCACGATGGGCACGCAGCAGAAAGTCGACCGTGTTGCCCTCCTTGTCGACTGCGCGATACAAATACTTCCACTGACTGCGGACCTTGATATAGGTTTCATCCATTCTCCAGCTCCGGCCGACTGCCTTCTTTTGGCGGCGAAAGGCCTTCTCCAGAACCGGCAAAACTTGATGGCCCAGCGGTGCACGGTTGAATGGTCGACCGAGATTCCGCGCTCCGACATCATCTCTTCCAGGTGTCGGAGACTCAGCGGATAGGCCACATACCAGCGCACGCACGTCAGGGCCGTTTGCTGCAATGCTCGCGGAGATCTGGGCGCAGTCGTCGGTGATCAGATCAAATTCGCCGCCTGCCGTCACGATGACGAACATGCCGGTGTCGCGGCCCGTCACGTTCGGGTGAAAATTGCCGCTCCAGATTCCCTCGATGATGCCGGCATCGCCAACGGGCCTGTTGGCGACGTGAGACTCGTGGTCGCCTCCGCATCTCACCTCACCGCCCAGCAGCGCGATCGACATTAGCCAAACCCAAAGCCGCGTCACGGCCACACCGGTGCTTAACGGTCGCCGTGTTTGATCCATTACGCCGGCGGTGCAGCGGCATAAAGTGGTGGTAGCCCCTAAGCCTAAGCGGGAATTGTTGATTCAGGCGGCCACCGTGCGATTCACCGCCCCACCAGCCTGGCCACAGAACGGTGCCACCGGCTCGCAGGCTATGATGATCGCGACGGTGGCTGCGAAGGAAAGAAGTAACCGCACGCGATAGAATCGTTTGTGCGCATCTCCCCCAAAGACTGCGCATTACCTTGTGTTTTTCGGGGCGCCTTGTGCGCCCTCTTTTCTTGCCAGCCGGCCCGCTTTACTCGCCGCATTTCGGGGGCAGCATGAACGAGGCAACAGCAGTGGCGTTCCTGGTTGCATGTGCGTATCTGCCTATTCGAGCCTTCGCGCAGCAGCCTCCGTCCGATATAGACCTTCGAGCGGCATACTGCATACCGATCGTCAATCAACAGGTGGCCGTCTACCAGAATGCACTGTCCAGCCCCGGCCGGCCATTGCCTCCACAGCTAGAACAGACGATCAAAAACATGGCTGCAGACGCACAGGACAGGGCCGACCACCTGAAGCGCTATCTCCTGCCGAGGATGGCAGACCTCGACGCGACCGCATTGCTAGCAGCCGCCGAGCAGGGGAAGCAGGACTTGCAACGCGGCGAACAGGATGTAATTCAATGCATGACATCCTGCCAGAACGACACCAATCCGGCCGCGTGCACGTCCTCATGCAGCACCGACACGTTGGCTAGGGTGAGAAGGTGCACGAAGCTGGACTGGCTGCCCTGATGCACTCTTAGATCCGTTGTCCTTACGCTAAAAGCTGCGGAGCCAAAACGATGGGCAGCGGAACCATACTCCTTTCGCGAAGGCACGCGATTCACGGTTCGTAAAGTGAAAAAGTCCCGGTGCGCGCCCGCCCGCGACTCGACGTTGGTCCAACTGTCCTGAACTCGCTGTCCTTCAGCACAGCATCTTCGCGCCGTTGCTCGACGAAGTCTCCGAGCCCGAGCCGGGACCCGATTCGCGACCAAACCCGGGAGCGGCGCAATCTGCCGTAGCCCAGACGGGTCCACTCGTTGCAATCGTTTTTCCACAACACCTACACCTCTCCTGCCGCCTCGTTGAGCCGATTCCGATGTCAGTGACGCGAAGTATTATGAGCTGTCGGCCAGCCGCTCGAGGGACCTGTCTGACTTCCGCGCGCGCCTCAAGCTCGCGCCCCAGAAGCTGCAGGATATCGGTTTTCTCAAGAGCTTCATGGTTCGCAACGACTTCGTCCACAGCGGTTCAAGCCCATCCTGACGCGCACGACTATGATGTAAGAGGACATGGCCGCCTTCGAAAAGGGGAATGAAAGATGAGCCCTGTGGTCGAAACACCTCCCGACGCAACCGAAGAGCCGGAACGCAAGGCAACCCCGCATACGGCCGTACTCGAGCCCGACCGCCGCAAGGACACTGAGCTCCCGTCCGGCCTTATTCCGGAGAAGGACGCGGTGCGCATGGCGGGCTATCCCGGCATCATGTAACTCGGCATTCGCGCTCTGGAGCCGCTGCGTCTCGGCGACGAGGTGCCATACTACGAGGTCGCGATTCACGGAACGGTTTATCGTGGGCTGGCGCGCCCTGTTCCCGGCCAGAGTCCGCAAGCCGATACCCGCGACCTGAAATACGGGCTTGCGCGTTCCTGTGCGCAAGGCCTACAGGTCGCCGGACGGACGCTCGAACCATCGCCGGGAGCGATGCCAAACACGCCGCGCGCGCTGGTGCGCGAACTTCAGGAGGTAACGGGCCTGTCCATCGGAGACATCGTCGATAAGGCGTACAGCATCCTGAATTACCGTCGTCACCACGGCGCACGCTATCCAGACTCGATGGAACCCAGGGGTTACCGGTTCAGAGAACTGTTTCTGATGTCGGTCGACACCGACGGCAACCTGAAGACGTTCTATGAAACACCCGCGGGCGTGGACCCCGAAAAATGGACGTACTTCCTGCGTGTGCTTGACCGCAAGGAGTGTGATTCGCTGCGCCAGTACGCGGTCTCCGGCATGATTCACAGGGAGTACGGAGAGCCCGGCACGCAGGCCATTCGCGAGGCGTTACGCCTGCGTGACGGGGAGCTCCGCCATTTCCCGCCGATGTCGTACGTGCCCTTCGTGGAGCTTTTCCCGCTGGAATTCCCGACACTCGAGCGGACCGTAGGCGGCCAGCGGCGATAGCCCAGGCTACCGGGAACGGGCACGTACCTGTTCCCGGTATTATCGTACCGCAAACAGAGGGTCGGCCTAATCGTAAATATCTTAAGCTTCAGATATTCACGAATCACGGCCGACCCTCAACATGGATCGAGTCTCGATGGCCAGACGCGCGACTACGCCCGCAAAGTCGAACTGGCCGGCCGCAGCGCCGCCGGGACGAAGGCTGGCGAGATCATTCAGTGAGCCCGTCTGGACGGCGCCGACATCTGCCATGCGCATCGCCTGTGTCCCCGTTTCCGCGGGTACCGAGGTCGGCGAGCGAGATGACACCCACCAGTTCTCTGGGTTCACGCCCGGCGCTCAGGAACACACCACGTGCAGACGTATGTATCACGTAATGATATACGTTTTAAAACATCTTCGTTATCCTGATTGATATCAATGAAACTGCACCATATGCTGATTTTAAGGCACGGGAAACACCAGGAACCCCGTTGTCCAGGCGGGATGCTGTCAACATGCAATCCGCCGACTCCATTTTCTACAGGAGTCGTACCATGCCACTCTCTCGCCGGCGCTTCATGATACTTGCCGCATCCGTCGCATCGACGAACCGGGCGGACGATCGCAGTGACCCATTTGCTCTTCGTCGCCCAGATGCCGATCGGGATGCCGAGCACGAGGCTGACAATTGTTCGATGACAGTGTCAGGCCAAGCGTGATGACCGTCTGGTCCCAGAAGCCCGTCCCATAGATCAGCAAAAGCGACGCTGCCGTGAATAGTGCAAAGCGCCAGCCCACGCGCCAGACGATAGCGACGAAAAACGCGATCATCGGCCACATTGGCACGGCCTGAAGCCCATGCTCAACAAGCGCTGCCAGCCCTTCGATCGCGCGACCGATCGCGTCGAACGTATTCGCGTCGTTATCGAGAAGATCATGAACGGAATGGTCGCCCAACTACCGGTGGAATCATTTCAGACGCGAGAACCTCGCGCACGCGTGATTGCCTTCAGGATGAGCGCACGGTCGACCGAGCAGCAGTAGCAGCCGTCGTTGTCCACCCTCGAAGAGGATGGCGAGTTGACCTCCCTTAGCGACCTGGGCCAGTTCGCAAACCGCAAGTCGGCCTTCGCGTTTGCCGTGCGTTTTGGGACGACGAGCCGCTGCCCAATCCACCGTGCATTGTCCGGCATCGTCCAAGAAGACAAAGACCCTCGTGATCGCCTTGGCGTCCGAAAAGCCCGTTTCTTGACGGTACCCCGGTGTGATGCGGGCAGCCGCCGACACAGCCGCGCGAAAGCGCCCGGCGATGTGCCCTCGCCACGTAGCATGCACCTGCCCCGCTATCGAGCAGCGTCCGCGTGGTTCCGGATCAGATCGTGGATGGCGGGATAAGCTTCGGTCCGCCAGTGCTGCCCCGAGAAGAGATCGTAATGCCCGCAGTCTCGCAACGTCAGTTGCCGCCTGTAACGCGCGGCCATGCCCCGACACAGGTCGTGCGCGGCATGCGTCTGGCCACGACCGGAGATGTCGTCTGTTTCTCCTTCGATGGTGAGCAGCGCCGTCCCGTGGATGTCCTGCGGACGCACCAGCTGATCCCCAACTCGCCAACGTCCACGGGCGAGGCGGAATTCCTGGAACACGGTCTGTATGGTATCCAGATAGAACTCGGCCGGTATGTCGAGCACGGCGTTATACACATCGCAATCGCGCTGATGCGCCCGCGCACTGTCGACGTCGCCGCGAAGCAGATCGACGTAGTAGTCCCAGTGGCGACCTACGAGGCGGTCCGGGTGCGCCGCGACAAGACCGGCATGCTGCAGAAAACCCGGATACACCTTGCGCCCGGCGCCGGGGTATTGCTCCGGTACCGGGTGGATCAGGTTGTGCTGAAACCATGCAAGTGGGTGGCACGTCGCCAGACGGTCGATCGCGGTGGGGCTTCGTCGCGCGTCGATCGGGCCGCCCATCAGAATCAGGCTTTTAGGGGGCGACTCACCGGCGCTCGCCAGCAGCGAGACGGTCGCCAGCGCGGGTACGGTTGCTTGGCATACGGCAAGCACGTGCAAATCGTGCGCGCCGATATGACGGATAAACGCCTGCAATTGCAGCACATCGTCATCGAGGTGGAACGGCCCTTCGGCCACCGGCACGCGGCGCGCATCGTTCCAGTCGGTCAGGTACACGTCATGATCCAGCAAAAGCGATTCGACGACTTCATGCAGCAGGACCGCGTGATGACCTGCGAGTGGTGCACAAACCAGCACGACCGGCCTCTCATGCGGACCGGTGGTGACGCAGTTCCCCACCGTGTCGTGGAAGAAATGACGAAGACGACAGAATGGCCGTTCAAGCGCGACCTCTTCGATCACCGGGATGACCCGGCCGTCGAGATTAACAGAGGTCACGCCGAAGGCGGGCTTTGGGTACGCTTTCGCAATCGTCCATAGCAGTCCGCTGGCGGCAGCCATGCATTGTGCACCCGGGAAATGAGCGAGCGCGCTGTCGGGGCCGATCAGTGCGTTCGTGACTTCCGCAGCGCAGGCCGCCCACGGTGCCAGCAGCGCACGCTGATATTCGACCATCTGGTAAAGCATAGGGATCCCAGTAAGAACGTCAGGGCATTGCGAGTGTCATTAGTTTCGTTGCGGTCAGGGTGATGAAGTTCCGCGCTTGCCCCGGCGCGATGCAGTGGATTGTTATGTGGCTCGTGGCCGGGACGCGGCAGTCGCTGGATGTGCCACGAGTCTGCGCGAAAGCCCGGCTTGCCAACTTCAAATATAGGTTGAGCGAGCATGCCCGCAAGGGCTCAACAGCAATCCGGACGCGCGGTTCAACGGCGGCTTGTATCTCGCTTTCGTCTGATTTGCCGCGGGCTCGCGCTCGTCTGTTGCTTTCACGCCGGTACCAGGTGGTGTGCATCACTACCTCCTTGGCATAACAATTGCACGGCCAGTTCATTGAGGGCCGCGACAAGCACCGCGGCCATCGCTCGTTGTCCAATCAATACCAGTAGCACCACTGGAGTGACTGATGGCCGACATCGCGATAAGACCAGGACCTTCTGACGCATCGTGCCCGCCGGAGGCCCCGGCACGCCCGGACGGTGAGACGCGACAGTCGGAGACTCTTTCTGAGGCGCTTACGCAGCTCGACCGGTCCGTGTATGCCGCGCTTGCCCAGGCTGCGGGCGGCGGCTCGCCCGCCTCGCTGTCGCTGGCATGGTTCGACTGGGCGCTGCATCTGGCGTGCTCACCAGGCAAGCACCATGCGCTCGCGACTCGCCTCCTGACGGACTGGCACGGCCTCCTGACCGGCGCGCAGATGAGCAACGGGCATGGCGGCGACCCGCGCTTCGACGATGCGCAGTGGGACCATTGGCCGTTCAAGGTGCTGCGCGACATGTTTGCCCAGTTTGAATCGTTCTGGCACGAAGCCACCACTGGCGTACCCGGGGTTTCTCCGCACCACGAGCAGGTAGTGAGTTTCGCTGCGCACCAATGCACCGACATGCTGTCACCGGCGAACTGCTGGTGGCTCAATCCCGTGGTGCTGCGGGCAGCCGCAGAAACTGGCGGCCGCAATTTCCTTGATGGTGCGCGCAACTGGCTGGAAGACCAGGACGATCTGCTGGTGAAGTCCGTGCCTTCCTCAAGGCACGGACATACTCCCGGCAGTGGTGTCGGGCGGGACGTCGCAATCACGCCGGGCAAGGTCGTCTACCGCAACGGGATCATCGAGCTGATCCAGTATCAGTCGCAGACCTCATCAGTCTGGCGTGAGCCAGTATTGATCATCCCGTCGTGGATATTGAAGTACTACATTCTCGATCTTTCGCCGCACAACTCGCTTGTTCGCTATCTTGTCGAACACGGGCACACGGTGTTCATGATTTCCTGGCGGAACCCCCGCAACGAAGCGCGGGATGTCGGCCTGAACGACTATCTCGAACGGGGTCTGTTCGAGGCACTGGCGCAGGTGCGTCGCATTACTGGCGGGACACCGGTGCACGCAGCAGGCTATTGCCTCGGCGGCACGCTACTGACGATCGGCGCCGCCGCACATGCTCGCGAAGCCCGGTCCGGGTCTCCTGTCCTGAAAACCATGACGCTATTCGCCGCGCAGACCGACTTCGGCGAACCCGGCGAACTTGGTCTGTTTATCGACGCGAGCCAGCTCGCCTATCTGGACGCATTGATGTGGAAGCAGGGTTATCTGGACGGCAAGCAGATGGCCGCTGCGTTTCAGCTGCTGCGCTCGCACGATCTCATCTGGTCGCGGCTGGTGCGCGAATACCTGCTTGGCGTCCGCACACAACCCACCGAACTGATGGCGTGGAATGCCGATGGCACACGGTTGCCATACCGGTTGCACATTGAGACGCTCAGGTACCTGTACCTCCACAATGATCTGGCCGAAGGCCGTTATTGTGTGCACGGAAGATCGGTGCGGCTCGGTGACCTGCAACTGCCGATTTTTGTCGTGGGTACCGAACGCGACCACGTATCGCCGTGGCGTTCGGTGTACAAACTCCACGCGCTGACCAATACGGAGATGGGTTTCGTGCTCACCTCGGGAGGCCACAACGCGGGTATCATTTCGGAGCCTGGCCACACCGGACGCCGTTACCGTTTCGGCATGCGGCGCGATAGCGATCCGTACATTGACCCGGACATGTGGCTGGCAGCGATGCCAGCGCAATCCGGCTCATGGTGGCCGTGCTGGCAACAATGGCTTGCCGCGCGCTCCAGTAAACAAATTGCACCGCCGTCAATCGGCGCGGGTACGACGCTGGATGATGCGCCCGGCAAGTACGTGCTCGAACACTGAGCGCTCCAGTCGGTGCCGCATTCCCTGTGCCATTGCACAGGGATGTCGGACTTGACCTTGACCTACGGTCCGGTCGCTGGAGTCCGGGGCTTTCCCCGGTGCCCTCACGGACATGCACGAGCCCAAAACCTTGGGATAATGAATGCGCCCGGGCCTTTCACGACCACCAAAACGATTCCTTGCAATAGTGCATCAGCGGGCCATCGTCGCACGACATAGGCTCGATGCGAGCCGCCATCCTGGCGAAACGGCGCCATCGACAAAAAACCTGTAATTGCACCGTCCGAGGACTCGCGTTGACATGAACGCCGTGGCTGATCTCGCCAAACGAGATCAGTTTCGAATTGGAGCCGTCCGCGAAGACCTCGACGCAAATGCCGCAAGGTGAGCCACTGCCACGCAGGACAAGCGCCGGGGCGCCGACTTCGTCGCCGTGCGCGGCGCACGACCGCTCAATCGAAACCCGGTTAGGCTAGACGCGCCACCTTGTGTATCGGCAGCCCTGCGTACGCTCCAGAGCAAACGATCGATGGTCGTTGCCGGAGGCTGACCTTCTGACGAGCAAAGCCTCGTCTATGCGGGCTTTCCACTCCAGTCCGCAAGTCAACCGCTCAGGTTTCGTACTTGAACGACAAGGACACTCGCGCGCGGTATTCAACGACCTTGCCGCCATCGACCTTCATGTCGAGCTTGCAGACTTCGGCGACACGCAGCAGGATATTGAGGTCGGGACCGTGTTGATCGCGTGCTTTGTCTGATTCAGGCTGGCGGACACCACCAGGACTGCGCGCCCCGATCAGATGGCATGATGGCGATGGCGGAAAAAGAAGCCAGACGTCCCGCTGCTGGCACTTCTGAAGACGCCTGGCTCTGTATACAGTTCGGCGCTGTCCGTACAAGGCGCCGCGCTGACAGTTCCGAAACAGCCCCATGCGGGTTTCAGAACTGCGTCTGAATAGCAGCATCCCGCATGCCCGATGTGTGATGTAGTGAATCTTTTGGTAGGCACCTCAGTCAGGGGTCACGCGTGAGTCCCGACGGATCGACGTCGGAGATGGTTAATGGAATCGTCGGCAGTCGCGTCAGCCCCGCACCCGCGCGTGGGGCAGTTGCACCCGATGATGACCGTCACTGCTAAATTATCCTCTGGTTCGAGGAAGCGTCTGTTGCAATATCTCGTCCTTGGCCCGACGGAATTGGTCAGATAGCGAGAAAATATGGCCGTCAGCAGCTCGCCTCGCGTTGTGAGAATGGCTGCAAAGCGAGATGTGAATTCTGCCGGTGACTACTTGCTCGTTCCGGGCATGACGGTTATCGCAACCGCTTCGGTATGCACAATCTGAACCTGATCACCCGCGCGTATGTTCTTCAACTGCCCGGGGTCTTCCACGAACACATTCTCCGTGCCTTGCGGCCCTTTTATTGTGATCTGTTTCCCCTTTGCATCAACGGCAACAACATCGGCCACTACCGTCACTTCACGACTGATTGTGCCCCCGGGTTTGGTCCCGGACGCGGCCGGCAGTAAGATCTGCCGCTCCTGGGTAGACCGCACGCCGCTTGATTTTGTGAGACTCAGCGACATCGTGACCCGATGCTGGGTAGTGATCACATCGCCAACCTTGAGCTGATCAAAGTTGCGCACCTGCTCGCCCGCCTTAAGTACCTCGACCCGGCCGTTCTTGTCGTTGAGCGTGACGGTCCGGGTCGCCGGCTCAATGGCAACGACCGTGGCAATGACCGTTGACGTTCCTATCACGGTGGTCTTGTCTGTTCCCTTTCTGATCTCCACAGACGTCTCTGGCTGGGCAAATGCCGGGCAGGTCATCATGGCGACGGCCGCCGCCACAAGGAAATACTGGATCTTCATTGCCGTGCTCCCTGGATCGGCTATATCCCGCTACGACCCGCAAGGGGTCATGTTTCTGGCGCGATAACAATTGCAGTTATATCATTCGTTCGTCGCGCGAATGCAGCAATGACAACGGCCCCCTGGAAGAGCGTCATCAGCCGCTCGGCCTGACGTACAGGCTTGAGCCCCATCTCGACGATCGCCTGAATGGCCTTGAATCTGTGAAGTCTTCGTGTATTCAAGAGCGCGGACGGCGACGTCGTCGGCATGATCAAGGAGATCGTGCTCGACGTGCGCTCCGGCCGTATAGCGTACGCGGTGCTGGCAAGCAGCGGCTTTCTCGGTATCGGCGGCAAGCTGCTCGCGATCCCGTGGCGCACGCTAACGGTAGACAGGTCGCGCGAACGTCTTGGGCATCGTCCAAGTTTCCCGGCTCAGGTCCACGACCGAACGATAGGTCTAGACCCGGGTCGCATCGAGTTACCACTTCTCCTGATGCCCGAAAAAGCACCGTTCAATGGTGTCTGTGATCGCTTCCCGACTGCAACCCATTTTGATCAGGTAATCGACGAACAATGGAAACACGTCGATGTTCGAGTCGAGATGGTCGACATCGTATTTCCTCAACATGAGTCGAACGGCACGTGCGTGCAGATGCTCATCCCTAGGTCCGCCTGCGTCGATAAACCTCGACATCGATGCATACTCCACGTTGATTGCCGATGTAGGGAAGTTCTCGAACGGCACAAATTCTGACCAGAACGCTTCGGCAACGGAAGCCGCTTCCTTCACGGCAGGACCCGCAGAATCGATGAACAGTGCGGACAGCTTTACCATGCAAATCATGACTTGCTGATAAAAATACTCGCTATTGTTGTCGACATGTTCGTTGACGACATTTCGCAAGGCAACGTCCAGCCGGGTGTCGGGTTTCATGTTATTCCACAGGGGGATATTCCGGGATAATTCCAAAAAATTCAGTCAACGGTTCACATGTTTTGCATACGGCCTTGACCTTGCCATGTCTCTTGTCGACCGTCACGTTGAGCGTCTTTATCGTCGCTCCGTTCAACGAATAGCCGGCCTTCAACGCCTTGTTGATCGCATCGACTTCGGCACAGTATCCGTGCCAATCTTCAACCACGTGCGAATGCTTTATTTCGTCGAGTACGCGCCTTAGTTGCGGATGATAGTCCGCCGGACGCACGTTCCCGCTCACACCTTTAAAAGTCGTCGTTCCAATCGACAGAAACGATACGGCACCACTCGTCTTCCCTGCAGATCGCAATCTGTTTGCGAATCGCAAGAGAGATTCCAGCCCCAACGGGTCTATCCACGCAAGGACATTAGGCCCATAGCTGAATGGATTCAGTCCGCCTACCAGGCCAAGTGGATCTTCACTAATGAACTGTCCAATTGACGGATCGAAATACCGATGCCGGTTGTAGTGCAGGTTCGACTCATGGTCGAAGTACTGACCCTGTAGCCTGATCGGCTGCTGCACCCGCTCGACTTCGATACTATCGACACAGCCCGTTGCACCAAAGCGCGCTGCCCATGCGATGTTTCCATCCCGATCGTGCATGCGTACCGGCGCGCCATTCGGATCGGTCTGGAAAAAATATACGGCAGCCACTCCTTTCCCTAAGCCGCGTGCCGCCTGCATCTCTGTCGGTTCCGCCGAAAGATCGCAATACATTGCCGCGAGCGGCCGGAGCGTGCCCGGATAATAGACCCATTCACGCGCGTGACAAACGCGCGATCCAGGACCCGCGCCCGCCCAGGCTCGACCCGACAATGAAGGCTGCGGCGCATGTCGTCCGTCATGGTCCGTCGTAGATTCGCCCACGAGCGTATCGCCGTCCCAGAAGAAGCGACTCGCGTGCGACAGTGAGAATGAAGAATCGGCATGCCCACTCGCGAACGGGTTCGTGCCGTGCCCGGCATGCACCGTCTTGCGTACCCGCCGGTTGAAGGCATCGTATGCATAGTGCGTCTGAACGCGGACAACGCCGCCGGCTGTGCCGTCCGTAGCGGGCCGGATCACCTGCACGTCGGCCAGCTGGCCGGCGCCGTCCCATCGTAGCGTCAGGTCCTGTTCGGCGTCCTGCTTGCGAACCATGTTGCCAGCGCGATCAAACGCGTAGAAGCAGCCGTCGTATTCTCCGTCGCGGTGCCACGTATTCGCGGCACCGCGCTCACGAATACGCGTGCGCAGCAGATCGCCCGCCGGGCTACGCAAAAATGGGTGCAGCGTGTCGGTCGGGTCGAGATGAGCGGTCAAACGTCCCACCGGGTCGTACTGGAATCGCTCGATGTTTCCACGCAGATCGCGCTTGCCTGACAGTTCACCGTTCGGATCGTATGTGTACTCGTGCGCAAAGAGCGCGCCGGTGCCTGACAGCAACGTCTGTGTGGCAAGCTGACCACCCGTTGTGTATGAAATCTCATGCCGCAACTCCGCGCCAATATATTCCACGCGGACTTGCCGGAGCGGATCACGCTCGAAAACCACGGGTGCGGCGTCGTCGATTTGAATCGACTTCACGTCATCGCGCGAATCATACGAATAGCGAACCGTGTGTTCGACAGTTTCACCTCCAGCAAGGAGCCGGGTTCTGCGCTCGGTGCGATTGCCGGTTGCGTCGTAGCTACTGAAAATCGTGAACGCGTCACCCTGCTTTTCTTCGACAATCCGTCCTTCCGCGTCGTAGCGCATTTCGACCACGCTGTCCGGATTCTCCGCCCGGATCAGGTTGCCACTGCGATCGTAAGTCAATGCGTCGACGCGTATTCCGCCTGGCTGCTGCGCGTCCGGCACGTTCTTTCGCACAAGACGTCCCAGCGCGTCGTAGACGTATCGGATCGTCTGCCCCAAAGCATCGCTACTGCACAGCAGTTCGCCTGCCGCTCCATAATCGTAGCGCCGAGGTTGGCCCCAGTAATCGATCTCCTCGACAATTCGCCCCAGGGCATCGCGTCTCAACTCATAGAGCTGACCGCACTCATTGATTACGCCAACCAGCTGCGCTTCTGTGTCGTATCTGTATTCGACGACATTGCCATCGGGCGTCAGAAGCCTGCAAATCTGCCCTGGCGACGTATATTCCATCTGCGTCACGTTGCCGGCCGGATCACGATATCGAATCAGATTGCCGTCCGCGTCATAGCCGCAATGAACCTCACGCCCATCCGGTTCGATCGCCCGCGTCAGCCTGAGGTTGTGGTCGTACTCGTAGCAGCTCGTCTGACCGAGAGGATCGATGGCCTGAATCAGATTGCCGCGCGCATCATGCACGTACTGATGGCGATGATTCAGCGCATCCGTGACCCGTTCGAGGTTGCCGTCGCAATCGTAGTCGAAGCGCGTCACGGCCCCACGAGGTCCCGTGTGCGAGATCAACTGTCCATGTGCGTCATACGCATAGTGCGAGGTCGCCTGTGCAGGGCTCGTCTGCCCGAGCAGCCTGACTTGCGCATTCCATTCGAGTCGCCACTGCCGGCCACCCGGCACCGTCATGCAGACGGGTCTCTGTTCGCCATCGTATTCGAGCTGCACCCGGCTGCCATCGGGCAGCGTCTGCGCGAGCAGATTGCCGCAGGCGTCGTACTGCCACCGCGTAATGCGGCCTGTCGGGTCGATTTCGGAACTCGTGTGCCCCCACGCGTCGTAGCTGTAGCCCGACACGCCGCCAAGCGGATCGATCCGCGCCACTGGCATGTCGCGTTCGTTGAGTTGCATGACCGTCATATGCGCGAGCGAATCGGTGATCCGCACCTCCCGACGCGCGCGATCGTAAGCGAACCTGTAGTCGAGCACGCCGTTGTCGCCCCATGCGCGATCGACCTGCCACACGCCGTTATCATACTGATGGTGATAGTAGAACGAATCGCCGCGCGGGCTCGTATGGCGCACCATCAAGTGCCCGTTGGCGTACTCGAAGCAATACGGCTGTGCGTTTGCGTCGCTAACTGCAGTCAGGTTGCGCTCCGGGCTGAGTTCGTAGCTGACAAGAGAATGCGCGCGGCCGTCCGCATCGATCAGGTTCAGCGCTTTCCGCAACCCGGCGCGCGGCCCGCGCCCGGTGCCGCACTCAATCACGCGTTTCGTAACGACGTCGCGTTTCCATTCGACGACACGTGTCAGCGTCCTGTCGGGCTGCCGCTCGAACACCCATGCATTGCCATAGAGATCCGCCATGCGGTCGATCAGGAGTTCCAGCGGCTCGACGCAATTGCGCAAGTCGACAGTACGTTGGCATGATTCAGGCAACGCAAATCCGTATTCGATGCCCTTGCGCGTGCGCAACACCAGGCGATTCTCGAGACGGTACAGCGCGTAGCCGTTTTGCCAGTCATACACACGACTATCCCAGCCGATGCCGTCGGGCAGCGTATCGAATGCCGTCGCATGATCGGGAAAGTAGGCAGCCGCGCCCACTGCTTCCTCATGGCGCATCAGTTCGAGCCGTATATCGGCGGGTGTCTGCCAGCCGGTGCCGAACGAACCGGCATACGTGCAACGGCTCGCGTAACAGCGAGCCCAGACTAACGGCAGTCGGCCATACACAGTGAAGTCTTGCTGCTGAACGATGACCTCGCCCGTGGTCACGTCCACGGGCTCGGCCTCCAGCACCTTGCAACGCAAAAACCCGGACTTCAGATGCAGTTTGTCCGCGAGCTTGCGGGCGAAAGCGGAGCCGCGGAACGCCCTGAACAGCGCCGAGCCGAACGCAAACATGTTCATGACGGGCGGGCCGCCCACCAGTACGGGCCGCCCGGCAGGGATCGGCAGCATCACCGATGTCGGCATTGACAGGTGAGTGCGCGTCGTATGGGCGCCGTTGTGCGCGGGCGGCTCGAGCCCAACACTCCAGCAGCTCATCGCCGGCAAGGCCATGAACGACATCGGGTCGTTGTTGGCCACCACGGTCCGGCTGCCCATGTAGGATTCCGCGTCGTTGGACGGTTTCGGATCGGGTGCTCCGAAGGCCTCGCCTAGGGGAAAGTGCAAGCCGGGCACATGAAACGTGTGCGTGCCTGCCGTTGCGCGCAGCAGGCCGTTCACGAAAATCGGACGCCCCCTCGTGCTGCCCATGCCGACGCCTGCGCCTAATGCGTTAGCCACTGCGCCTTCTTTTTCATCGAGTGCGGCGGCGCCCGCAATCAGCGAGTTGCTCATGAGCTTCTGTTGCACGCTCGCGAGTTCCTTGCCCGCATGATCGAGCGTATCGGTGAGTTGCCGAGCCGTATCGGGATGATCTTCGAGGTAGTCGGTCACCCGTTCTTCGACAAACGTGAACACAATGCTGCCGATCACACCGAGCGCCGCGTTCACGTATTCGCGCAGATCGAGCACGAAGCCGACATGCGGATGAGGCAGCGGCACAGGCACAGGCTCGGGCGCGATCACGACACTGTGCACGTCCACGCCGATAACGGGATCGAGGTGCCTGACTGCGGGCAATGCCATCGCCGTGTTTCTCCCCTGCTCCTGGTTCAGCCGTCGGAAAAAAGCACGTCGAACCGCTCGTCGAGTTCGCGTCGCTGTCTGCCGGATGCGCCTGTGTGCTGGATCATCCACTCGGCCGCGAGCCGAAGATTGCTGTTCGCGCGTTGCGACGCTTCGATGCCGAGCCCGGCATCCAGCGCGTGGAATCCCGCCTCCAGCGCGTGGTCGCGCTCACCAGAACGATGCCAGCACAGCGCGCTCATTCGCCACGCCTCGACGCCGAGAACGGGATCACGCGCCGCCGCCGCCGCGGCAGCGGCGCGTTCATAACACTGGGCGGCATAAGGGTGCGCGTGCCTCATCAGATGCACGCTTGCCTCGCCGAACAGCGCGTTGACGGCGAGCTTATGGCCCGCGGGATGGTTTTGCGCGACCGCCTGCGAGGCCGCCGCGCCCGCCTCGCGATAGGCCGCCAGCGCGCCGTCGAAATCATGCCGCTTCAGATGCGCGGATGCCGCCAGCAGATGCACGACAACAACCTGATCAGGCCAGCGCTCGGCCTGCGCGATCTGCAATGCCGCCGCGCGCAACAATTCGAGCTTCGCCGGATCACCATGACCGACGGCCTCGGTCAGTTCGACGAACAGACGCCGGAACCCGCCGCTCGAACCGCGCTCGCCCGACTGCGCGAGCAGTTCTCGCCCAAGCCCTTGCATCGCATATCGGCCGTGGATGATCCGGACGGCGGCCGGCCGGCGTGCGGCGAGCCGCGCAAACGGCTCCGGATCGATTGCAGGCAGCACGATACGCAAGCGTCCGCTCAGCGCGGGCAACCGGTTCAGCGCCTGCAGCAGATGTTCCAGCCAGTGCTCCAGTGCGGCATGGTCGCTCACTTCGTCAGGCTGAAGGACCAGCACGATGCCCGGAAATACATCCGGATGATGGTCCATCAGGCTGCCGAGCACCGCGAGCAGATAACCCGTCGCCGCGTCTCGCGCCTGGCCCGCCGCAAACGATGCATCTTCTCGCGGCGCTTGCCAGTCGGCTCGCATGCCTTGCGCAGCGGACGCTTCGCGCCGCGCGTCATAGAAGCGGATCACTTCTTGACTGAGCATGCGCGAATACTGGCTTCCATCGACGAAGGAATCGTGCATGTCGAACACACAACAGCCGACGTCCTGCTGCCCCTGAAAATAGAGCTGGACGATCTGCGCATCGGTCTCGTCCGTTTGCCAGATCATGACGCGCGCATCGCGGGCGCGCGCGAAACACAGCCAGTCCTCATGCGCGAGCATCAGGCGTCGTTCGACGGGATTGTCCGGTTGCCAGTTGTCCATGCCTCGCTCGCTATGGGTTCAGCTTGAGCAGCGCGCCTTCGATCGTATGCTCGCCGCTCGCCGACGAACTGACGGTGGACGCCACGATGCTATGGCTCGACGAACCGACGGCTTTCACGTCCACGCCCTGGATCGTGACGTTGCCGGCGCTGTCCATCGTGATGCTCGACTTGCCGCACACGAGGCTGAGCTGCTGTCCCGCGACGATCTGGACTTGCCCGTCCGCCTGAACGGCGTGGTCGTTCGCCACACTGAACGATTGCGAGCCGCCGACGCTCATGTTGTGATCGAGCCCAATCACCGTCGTGCGCACAAGGCCGACTTCATCGACATGCGCAAGTCCGACCGACGTGTTCATCGCGCCCGCGACGGTCGTCTGATATAGACCGCCGATCGTCAGCGCCTTGCCCGCACCGATCGTTTCAGCCTTCGCGACAGCCACTGTTTCCGTGTGGTTGCCTGCAACGCTGACGAAGCGGTTCGCGCCGACGGAAACCGTCTCGTTCTGCGCGACCTCCGACGAGCGGTCGCCTCCGACGGCAAGGCTCTCGTTCCCGCCGACCTGCGCTGTCCGATGCTGCCCGACGCTGACCGTCTCATTGCTGCCGATCTGCTTCGCGCGATCGTTCTGCACGTTGACGGTCTCGTTGCGCCCGATGGTCTGCGTGCGGTCCCTGCCGATCAATGCCGTATGGTCCTGTTCGGCTTCGATGTCGAGATTGCGCTCCGCATGCATCCAGAACTGCTCGGCGCCTTTGCGGTCTTCGAAGCGCAGCGCGTTCGCATGCGCACTCGAACCGCCTGGCGTCGAGCGCGACAGGATGCCGCTTTGCGTCGCGCTCACGGGAAGCGCCCACGGCGGCATCCGGTCGGCGTTGTAGACGCGGCCGGTGACGATGGGGTAATCCGGATCACCATTGAGAAAATCGACGATCACTTCGTCGCCGACGCGCGGCACCTGCACGCCGCCGAAGCCGCCGCCCGCCCAGGGCGACGAGACACGCACCCAGCAAGAAGTGTTTTCGTCGCCATGCCCATAGCGGTCCCAATGGAACTGGAGCTTCACGCGCCCGTACTGATCAGTCCAGATTTCCTCGCCCTGCGGTCCCGTGACGACGGCGGTTTGCGGACCGCTCGTGCGCGGGCATGGCGTCGTGCGCCGCGAGCGGTACGGCAGGCTCGCGGGCTGTGCGACGAGTTGCGTGTCGTGCCGCACTTCGTCGCCGTCGTGGCTCGCATAGGCATTCTCTTCGAAGCGATACCAGCAACGCACGATCAGATATTCGCGATTCTGGTCCTCGCGCGGGCAGTGCTTCAGCGTGAACAGGTAGCCCGGCGCGGCGCCGCGCACATCGGTGTGACCTGCCGCGCGCTCGTGCTCCGCCTGCAGCTCTTCGAGCCTCACACGGTTGCAGCGCTCGCCATGCGCGTCGTCGCGATAGCCGCCCGGCCATTCGTAGACAGCGAGGCTGTCATGATCGTGCCCGCGAGGATCGGCGCGACGCACGGAAAGATCGGCGCGCGGCTTCGTGAAATCGTAGTCGCCCGCTTCGTGCCGGCCCGGATTGACTTCCTTCGCGGGCACCCAGCTGTCGATATGCTCCTCGTCCGCGATGGCTGCGCGGTCCTGTCCAACATAAGGAATCGTCGCGTAGCCGGGCAACGCGCGATGTGAAGCCATCGCGTCGCACAGCACCAGCGTGTGCTTGCCGGACGCATGCTCGAAGTAGTAGTAGATGCCTTCCTGCTCGATCAGCCGCGACACGAAATCCGCATCGGTTTCGTTGTACTGGACGCAATACTCGCGCGGCGCGTACTGATCGCTCAGCCGGCTCTCGATCTGAAACCCGTAAGGCGCCAGCGTTTCCTGCACGATCTCCGGCACGCTGCGCATCTGGAAGATCCGGCAATCGGCGCGGCGCGTCGCCAGCCAGAGCCACGGCCGCACCACGAGTTCATAACAGTAGTGGCGTTCGGCATCGCGCCCCGCCAATGCGGCGCGCGCGACGAGACCGTTCAGATAGCGGGTCGCGCTCCCCTGCTGCTCGATGCGCACGGTAACGGACTGCCCGAGCAATGCGTGCAGCGACAGGCTGTGACTGTCGGCCAGCGCCTCGATGCGAAACTCGAACATCCGGCCGAGTTCCTCGTCGCCGCTCAGGCGACGAAACTTCAGGCTGTCGCCGAGCGGGCTGTCCAGTGTGAATATGCGTGACACGAAACACTCCCCTGATCAGATCCGCGCGTCGGCCGCCGGACGCGTCGCTTCGCGCTGTGCACGCTCGACGACGTCGTGGTCGATCACGACATCGTTCGCGGGCGCGCAATCGCGCCGCACGCCCAGCCACGTGCTTCGGCCGATTCCCTCGCGAGCGCCGAGTCTCAACGCAGGCACCTGCGTGGCGGCAAGCTCCAGCCGCAACTCCCACGCGAACTCACTACCGACGTACTCGCGCACCCAGCGCGCGACGCGCGGCGCATTCGTTCCCCCCGGCAGGAGCGTGCGATAGGTTTCGAGCAGCATCGGACCGAGCACGATGCGAAAGCGCGACTGCCCGTCGCGAACCGCGCGGCCCAGCATTGCGCTCTCACCGAGCCGCTGCGTCGGACGCGCGCCGTGCAGCGTGGTGCGCAAGGGCGCATCGATCGGCATCCAATGCACCACATGCTCGACGATGCGTGCGGGCGCGCCGAACTCGCGCCGCAGGAACTGCACGAGACCTTCCGGGTTGCGCGTCTGCCGGACCCAATGCCCCGCGTGAAAACATTGCGCATGAGCCGGACCGCGCGTGCCCGGCGCGCCGGGTTGGCCATTTGCGCGCCCGATCAGGCTCGCGACGTAGCCGTCGAAGCGCGAGACACCGGAACGGTCATGACCGACGACGGGCTGCGCGTCGGCCCATGCGCGATAGAACAGCAGGATCAGCCGATGATGAAACCAGTCCGCGAATGCGCTCATCGAACGATCGCCGTGCGCATTGACGCGCTCATGCGTGTATTCCGTCAGATGATGCGGCAGCGGCCCGTTCGGTCCGAACAGCCCAAACCCGTTGACGGTCACGCGCGGCAACGCGTCTTCATCGCGCACGGCGGCCAGCATCGATGCCGCAAACGCCAGCGAAGGCTCCTCCCCGAGCCGCAACGGTTCGTCGCCCGGATGCGCGGCGCGTCCGAGCGCGACGGCATCGGACAGCGCATCGACCCAGCGCAAGGTCTCGAACAGATCGTGCTGTTCGGGCGCGGCGCGCAGCCGGCTCCAGAACGCGTCCCATCGGACGTTGGCGGTCAACGGCAGATCGCGGCGTGTCATATCGACGGCCTTCGCCCGACACGCGCGGGCCATTGCGCAAGCTCGCCCCGCTGCGGCGAATGCAGCGCGAACTCGGTAAAGGCGTTGATCGACGCATGCCGCGCAAAGAACTGTTCGAGTACGGCACCCAGCATATAAGGGCTTGCTCCCGCAAACGCCTGATCGTCGACGGTAAGCGTCACGCGCACGCCGCGGCCGAACACGATCGGACCGCGTTCAGGCAGACGCCGGTAAACGGGCTCGCAGGCAAGCCGCTGCACTGCTTCCGCCTGCCTGCGCATGGCGGCGTCGCCGTGCTGCGCGTACAGCGCCAGCAGTTCGCGCAGTCCGCGTGCACCGTCTTCGTCGTCGATGCGGGCGAGCGGCTGGTAGTTCAACCCGAGATGGCTGATCAGCCGCCACACGGCAGCGTCCTGCGCGAGCGGCGGCAGTGGCCGCGACGGACCGCGCAGCACCTTGACGCGTGCAATGGGCGCCGAAATTTTCGGTGTGAAATCGCTCGCGCCGCCAAGCGGCAGCAGCAACGGCAAATCGCGGTTCGTGCACAGCGTATCGCCCGACAGATGCCTCACGCGCTCGTCGAACGGCGCATGCTTGCGATCGACGAGCGAGACGAACACCTCGGTGCCCGGATAGCCCGTGCGCGCGCCATTCGCCCGCATCTGCGCGGACGCGACACGCGGCTCGCGCCGCACCGAGTAGTAAGCGGCGCCGTCATCGCGGTCGCGATCGGCATCACCACGGGCGAACGATGCATAGAACGGATGGAACTCGCAATCGCCCGCATCGCCCGTTCGATGCCCGCTGACGCGCGTGACGGCATAGACTTCGTGATCGAGCGGCCGCGAGCGGTCGGCCACGAGATGATATTCATGGGTACGCGGAGTGACGGGAATGCGATCGGTGCGCTTCGGAAAGAGATTGATCGCGGGGGTGCAATGGAGCGCGACATCGCGCGTATCGACCCGTGCGGCGAGCGCTGCATCGTCGCGATCCAATAGCAGCGTCAATTCGAATGTATCTCCGCAACACTGCGCGAGCGCACGCCGCAGCCCACTGATACTGAAGAACAGGCAGCGCGCGGGAAACACAAAGTATTCCTGCAACAGCCGATAGCCCTCGAAGGTCCGGCCGTCGTTCGGCAGCATCGCCTGCGACGGCTCGAAGCCCTCATGGACGACGGCATCCGCGTCGAGCACGACCGCGCGCGAGCGATCGCCCGGCGCATGAACCAGCACGCCCGCGACATGACAGGTCACCAGTTCGAGCAGCCTCGCCGCCTGAGACTCCGCTCCCGACAGATGGAACGTCAGCCGGTCGAGCGGCAACTCGTTCGCACGCGCACCGCCCGTCACGTCGATCCGGATGCGCAGCGCGGCGCTCGCGCGCGTGCGCAATGAAGCATCCACGGGCAGATCGAGAGGCACGCCCGTCATCTCGACCGCGCGTATCGCGAGCGGCCATAGCACGAGATCGTGAGCCGTGCGGAATTCGCAAGGCGTCAGCTCGCCGCTCGCCACACGCGCCTGCAACGCCGTGCCCGCCGGCATCGCAAAGCCGCGTGCAAGGCTGCCTTCGTTCAGTTCGGGTGTCATCTGGACGATCGCCATCGCCGGTATCGGCGCGAGCGCGTTCGGATAGACCACTTCGAGCAGGCGCTGCGAGAAGCGTGGAAACTCCGCGTCCATCTTCATCTGCACGCGCGCCGTGAGAAAACAGAAGCCTTCGAGCAGCCGTTCGACGTACGGGTCGGCCACGTCGATGCCGTGCATGCCGAGTCTTCCGGCGATCTTCGGAAACTGCTGCGCGAACTCGCCGCCGAGATGCCGCATGTAGCTCAGTTCGCGGTTGTAGTAGTCGAGAAACCGCTCATCCATGTGCCACGCTCCCCGTGCGTTCGCGCAGCGACACGACGCCCGATTCGAGATCGAGATCGGACAGCAGCAGGATTTCCAGCGGATAAGGCACCGACCAGAGTGTCGCGTGAATCTCGAGCGTCAGCCGGTTCTGGTGATGCAGGGCGCGCGCGTCGGTGACGCATCGCACGTCGATGCTGCCGGGCAAAAAGCGCGGCTCGAAGCGGACCATCGCCTCGCGAATCGACGCTTCGAGCCCGGCGAGATCGATGCCGGACATCTGCGTGCCCGCCAGCGAGGGTATGCCGTAGTTGGTCACCGAGCTGGCCGCCTCGCGATACACGGCGGCATCGATTTCGCCCAGCCCATTCGCGCTGTTGAAGAGCCAGCCGAGATCGCGCAGCACGGCCGCGCGCAGCCTCCTTTCGTCGATCCAGTGCGCGGGCAGGGCTTCCGCGTGCTCGTGCGGCGCGTTGTCGGTGAGCCGGTCGAGCAACGCGGGCTGAAGCCGGTCGCGCGCGCCGCGCCGGCCCGGCCCGTATGCGGGTGCCGGCGGTACGTCGTCGGTTTCGCTAAACATGGCGCGTTCCCCCTACATTTCCTTGTTCTTCTTGACGTCCCAGCCCATCGTCACCTCAGCGCCTTTGCCGCCGTTGGCGTTCTGCTCCCAGTACTGCTTCTTCACACGCGCCGCCTGGAACGCGTAGTTCATCAGCAGCCTCTCCGCCGTGTCGCCAGGATCGGTGCCCGCAACCTGCGCGGACGTGACCAGTACTTCTTCGAGCGTCACGCGCGAGAACTCGATCTGCGTGCCGCCCGTCTTGCACGACGAGATCTCGACCTTGTCGAGATGCTTGCCGCTTGCGCAGCACTTGAGTATCGCGGGGGCCGCCTTGTCCATGTACGCGACCACGACGAGATCGCTGAAGCTCGCCTTGCCGGTGCCGCCCCCGCCGCCCACCGCCATCGCGGCGGGCTGGCTCGCGCCCCACGAGAACGACTGGATGTCGCTCCAACCCTGATGCTGGTCGTCGGCCGATTCGCCCGTCGTGCCGTCGACCTTCATGAACATTGCCACTGCCATGTCATCCCTCCGTTTGATTTGATCGCGCTGCATCAGCGGTCCGCCGTCTTGACGGACGGCAGCTTCGCGACGAGCCGCAACGACACCGTCAACCCTTCGAGCTGATAGTGCGGACGCAAAAAGAACTTCGCTGCGTAATAGCCGGGGTTGTCCGCGATTGCGTCGACGACGACCTGCGCCGCCGCCAGCGGCTTGCGCGCCTTGGTCTCCTGCGAAGAATTGACGGGATCACCGTCGACGTAATTCATGATCCAGTCGTTCATCCATCGCTCCATGTCGTCACGCTCATGGAACGACCCGATCTTGTCGCGCACGATGCACTTGAGGTAATGCGCGAAGCGGCAGCACGCGAAGAGATAAGGCAGCCGCCCCGACAGACGCGCGTTCGCCGTCGCATCGGCATCGTGATATTCGGCGCTTCTGAACAGCGACTGCGCACCGATGAACGCGGCCACATCCGAGTTCTTTCTGTGCACGAGCGGCATCAGGCCGTTCTTCGCAAGTTCTGCTTCGCGCCGGTCGCTGATCGCGATTTCAGTCGGGCATTTCATGTCGACGCCGCCGTCGTCACTCGGAAACGTGTGGCACGGCAGGTTCTCGACCGTGCCGCCCGATTCGACGCCGCGAATCGACGAACACCAGCCATAGAGCTTGAACGAGCGGTTGATATTCGCCGCCATCGCATACGCGGCGTTCGCCCACGTATAGCGGTCGTGTTGCGCGCCGTCGGTTTGCTCCTCGAAGTCGAATTCGTCGACGGGATCGGTGCGCGCGCCGTACGGCAGCCGCGCGAGAAAGCGCGGCATCGCAAGGCCGACATAGCGCGCATCGTCCGAATCGCGCAGGCCGCGCCACGCGGCGTATTCGGTGTTCTGGAAGATTTTCGTGAGATCGCGCGGGTCCGACAGCTGCTGCCACGACTCCATCTGCATCAGCGCAGGCGACACGCCGCCGATGAACGGTGCATGCGCGGCCGCTGCGATCTTCGAGAGTTCGCCGAGCATCTCGACGTCCGGCGGCGAATGATCGAAGTAGTAGTCGCCGACGAGACAGCCGAACGGCTCGCCACCCAGCTGTCCGTACTCGTCCTCGTAGATGCGCTTGAAGAGCGGGCTCTGGTCCCACGCGACGCCCTTGTGGCGCTTCAGCATCCGCGCGACCTCGCGCTTGCTCGCGCTCATCACACGGACCTTCAGCAGCTCATCGGTCTCCGTGTGATTCACCAGATAATGCAGCCCGCGCCACGCGCCTTCGAGCTGCTGATACTCGGGATCATGAAGAATCGCGTTGATCTGCTCGCTCAGCTTTCCATCGATGGCGCCGATCAACTGCGCGATCGCATCGTATGCATCGGCGGAAAGCGTCACCGAATGCTCGAGTGCCTGATGCGCGAGCGTACACACCGCGCGCTGCACGGCGCCGCGCGCCTGTTCCGTGCCCGGCCGGATCTCTTCGTCGAGCAGTGTCGTGAACCGCTCGTCCGTCAGCGTCGCTTCGACGACCTGCGTCAAGGTCTGTGCGCCCCTACTCATGGCTGTCTCCTTCGAGGCGCGGTGCGCCACCATCTTCAGCGTCCCGCGCTGCCAGCGACGCGAGCAGCGCGGGATTGGCCAGCGCCCGCGCGATCAGTTCCTCCGCGCCGCGCTTGCCGTCGATATACGACAGCAGGTTCGCCAGCTGCGTGCGCGCGTCGAGCAACCGCCGCAACGGCTCCACGTTGCGCGCGAGCGCAGCCGGCCCGAAGTCGTCGATGCTCCCGAACGCGACATCGACCTTCAGCTTGCCTTCGCCCGTCAACGTGTTGTCCACTTCGAGCGACAACGCGGGCGCGAGCGCTTTCATGCGTTCGTCGAACGTGTCGACCTCGATCTCCATGAACTTGCGCTCAGCGAGATCCGGCAGCGGCGTCGCGCGATGCCCCGCGAGATCGGCCATGACGCCCATCACGAATGGCAACTGCACCTTCTGCTGCGCGCCGTACAACTCGACGTCGTATTCGATCTGAACCCGGGGCGCGCGATTGCGCGCGATCAGTTTCTGCCCACTCGACAAAGTCTTTTGACGTGACATTCGCTCCTGCTCCTCGCGCACGATGCGTGCGCCGATCCTGGTTCAACAACGATGAACGCGCGCCGCGGTTCTCGTACGGCGCACCCCGCTCTACGCACCGTGGCCGTGGCCGCTCAGCAGTTCGACCTGTTGCAGCGCTTCGGGCGCGATGTCCCTGACCAGCTCATAGAAATCGAGCGTCAGCAGACGCTGCACGCGGCGCAGCAGCAAGGGCGCCGGATGCCCCATTTCGTGTTCGTCGAAATAGCGGCACATTTTTTCGAGCGCCAGCCCGACGTCGTCGCGATTCGCGAACTCGGCGTCGCGCCACGCGTTCGACCGCGCGCCTGGGACAGCGGAAGCGCGCTCCGTCGCGCGGGTGTCGTCTCCCGCTGTCGCATTCGCGGGAAGCGTCGTGGCCCGTTCGTCGGCGGTATCGGCGGCGGGATCGTCAGATTGCGCGGGCATCTGCGCAGGCACCCCGTCGCGGATGCGCCGGAAAACCCGTTCGACACGGCCCGGCTCGGGCATCCACTGCGGGCCGATGCGCGCCGTCACCGTCGCGCGGATCGCGTCGAGACTGTCGAGCGCGCCATGCACGACGGCCCACGTGTGCGCACCCTCGTGGCACAGGCGCCGCATCTCGTCCTTCAGGCGTTCGACGCCTCCGGGATATCGGCCGGCGTTCGAAGCGCGTCCGTCGAGAAGCTCTTCCGCGTCGCGCACGGTCAGGTTGTCCGTCAATACCGATTCGAGCGCCACACGCGCACACGCATGGTCTCCGACGATGCCTGCAAGCGAGTTCATCCGCGGTGTCGGGTCCGGCTCGCCGTCGATGTCGAGTGCCGGGTGCAGTTCGTCCCAATAGTCGGCGAGCCATCGCTGGACGAGAGCAAGCCCGTCCGCATAGCCGTCGAGCCCGCGCGTTGCGATCCACGCGCGCACCAGCGGCGCGGCGATGCGCAGATCCCGCGTGCGCATGAGCAGCATGCGGGCGACGCGTTCCACTTCGGCCCAATCGGGCACCTGTTCGGCAATCACCGTCGCGCCGTACTGCTGTTCGGGCCGTCCCGCGGCGCACTGTTGCAGCAGCAGGAAGTCTGCGTCGTACTCGAGATCGGGTCCGCATCGGGATGTGGCATCGACGGGAGCAAGAAAGCGTTCATTCATGGCAGTGGTGTCCTTGCGTCAGATCTCTCTCATTCGAAGCGGTAGCTGATATTCACGGGGCCGCTGCCTGCATCGAGCCTGACGGTTCGCCGCATCGACGGCAGCTGGCCATTGCGGATCTCGATGTCGTACTGGCCGGGCGCGAGCGCAAGCGTCTTCAGCGGCGGACTGACGCCACGCTTGACGCCGTCCACGTACACCTCGCCCCACGGATAGACCTGCAAGCGCACGGCAACGAGCTTCGGCGGCCGGGGCTCGTCGCTGGCCGATGCGCCTTGCGCGACCTCGACGCCGGAGGCGGCGGATGCCGTAGCACTCCGCACGTCGGCGGCTGGCGCAGCGCCTGCGACGTGTGCATCGGTCTCGGGGGCGATCGTGGGCGCCAGCGCTTGCATGCTGGGCGCTGACGACGCAGGCGCGCCCGCTTCAGCGGCTTCGGCCCGACGCGGCGCGGATGCACCCGCCGCAGACGACGCCGGCAAGTGCCGCGCGATCACGACGGGCGCATGCACGGCGGGTGCGGTTGCGAGATCCGATTGCCGGTCGGGTCCGCGAATCGCGTATTCGAACAACCTGTACGTGCCGGTGCACACGACCGCGATCAGAACCAGCACGCCCGCTATCGCAACGGAGCGCCGCCGGTTCATACGTTCCGCAGGGCGTGTCGCCGCAAACGCCAACGCACGCCATGTGCCCGACACCCGCGCGAGAACGGATTGCGCGTGCTGCCGCATACCGGCTGCCCACATGCGCCGATCGTCCGCTGGCGCAGGTTCGGCGTGCGCGCTTTCGTCGGGATGCGCGTTATCCGGCGACGCCTCTGCAGCGACGCTCTGCTGGTGAGAATCATTGAATGGCGGCGCGACGGTCGCGTCGGGATCGGTGCGGCCATTCGATGCACCGTCGCTCAGGCCGGTTGCGTCGCGAATCGCCGCGCCGCCCGTCGGCTCATTGCGCCCGGTTCGCGAGTCCGCTTCTCGCGTCGCATCCGTTGCCCGCGCAGCTTGCGCTTCGCTCGCCGCGTGCGGCGCGGGTTGGGGCTGCGCGGTTCGAGACAATGCGTCGCGGTCCGCGCCATGCCGGACGTCCTGCTGCGCGACGGCGCCCGCACCGCGCGCGCGCTCGCCGGGCGCATACACACAGGCACCCGCTTCACGCAGCCCCAGTTCCCTCGCAAACGCCGCCACCGAATCCGGACGGTCCTCGATTCGCAATGCCAGCGCGTGATCGACGGCTTCGAGAAACGCGCGGCTGTAACGCTCGCGTCCCGCGAACGCGCGCGACGCCAACGGCCGCCACGTATCCTGAATGCTGCGCACGACCGCGGCCGGCGGCGGCTCGCCGACGATCATCGCGTGCATCACCGCCCCAAGCGAATAGATGTCGGTCCACGGCCCCTGCGCGAAGGCGGGGTCGTCGGTGTATTGCTCGATCGGCGAGTAGCCCGGCTTGAGCATCACCGACGTTTCGTCGACGGCATCGCCGATCGACTTGCGCGCCGCGCCGAAATCGAGCAGTACGGGCTTGCCGTCGGCGGGAATCAACACGTTGTCGAGCGAGATGTCGCGATGAAAGCACTGCGCGCGATGCAGCGTGTCCAGTGCGCCGAGCAGCGCCGCGACCAGACCCAGCAACTCAGCTTCGCTCATCGGCTCCTGTGTCGCGGCGCGCTGCTTCAGCGTAGGACCTTCGTAGAACGGCATCACCATATAGGCGGTGCCGTGGCTTTGCCAGAACTGCAGCACCTTCACCAGACCGGGATGATCGAATTGCGCCAGCAGCCTCGCCTCGTTCAGAAACGCCGCACGGCCTGAATCGAATGCGGCGGCGAAGCGTTCCGCGCGCAGGCACACCGTGAAGTCGCCGCCACGCTGCGCGAGCAGCGAGGGCATGTATTCCTTGACGGCAACGGCACGTTGCAGCGTGCGGTCGAATGCACGATAGACGATGCCGAATCCGCCGATGCCCAGCACGGCGTCCAGTTCGAATTCACCCAGCCTGTGCCCTGCGGGCAACGGCCTCGCGGCGCCTGTGGTGCCTGTCGCATCGGTTGCTGTCGCCAGGCGTTCCTTGAACAACGGGTCCATCATTTACGACCTCTTCATCAATATCGCGACCGTCTTGCACTGCGGCGCGCCACGCGAAACCCTTTCGCCGGGTCAATACGCGGCGCGCGCCGGTGCGCCGAAAAGCGTTCGAAACAGCCGCGCGTCGAACCTGCCCGTATGCGCGTACGTCCTGGGCGGCGAATCGTTCACCTGAAGCGTCCACCAGAAGCTGGTCGCGCCGTGCGGATCGAAAAACTCGGCAAGATTCGGCCAGCCTGCCGTCTGGACCTCGCACGCGCGCCGCGCGTCGCCATCGGAAGGATCGCGCGCGCCTGCTTCGCGCGGCATGTGTATGCCACGCAGCACGTCATCGAGCTGCTCAGGGCCTTGCGCTTCGCGCACGGCGTCGATTAGCGCCGCGCCCACGTCGCCGGCGAGGCCGGTCGCCGCGAGCGTCGCATCGGGGGTGTAAGCGTCGGCATCGAGCACGAGCGCCGCGACGACCGGGTAGTACCGTCCGACACGGTCGCAACTCGGCGCGAGGCAGCCCAACTGCACGCAGCCGGCGCCCGTCCCGCCAGGTATCGCGAAGTGCCACACGGGCGCAACCGCGAAATAGCGGGCGAGCCCGTCCGCCGCGCCCTGCCGTAGCTCGACCATGCCCCGCTGCACCCAGCTGTCCCACCACGCAGCGAGTCCCGCGGACATGCCGCGATTGACGAAGTCACCCGCACCGGGCAGCTTGCCGAACCAGCCGAACTGCAACAGGCGGCCGTTCGCTGTCGCCTCGCTCATGATTTGCCCGGGCATGTGAACGACTCCATCTGTGCGAGACGAAACGGGTTATGCACCGAATCCGCGGTGATCTGCACCTTGAACGTTTTGCCGTCCACCGCGAAGCTCGCGATCAGTTCTTCCGGCACGCGGCCCCGCTCGATCCGCGCATGGTCGAACAGGCGGTACAGCGCCCACGGTCCGTCGGCGACCCAGCCGTCCGTCGCACCCGATTGCTCGACGACCTGCAGCCGGGCCTGATTGTTGCCGCCGGGCGCGGGCCACTGCAGCGTGATGGGCGCCTGCGGCCCATGCGCGTAGCGGACGGCCTGGCCGCCTGCATCGAGTGCCCATTCGGAAATCGCCGGGTCCATGTCGAGCGGCTTGATCTGCACCTTCACGGCAGGGTCGCGACTGCCGCCCGCGAAAAACACGTCGCGTATCACAGCGGCCTTTTCGAACGATGCGAGAAACGGCGCGGCATTTCCGGCCGTGATCCCGTCCGTATTCGCTGTTGCGTCGGCACTCGAAGGCGCGGCATTGAACCGCCAGGGTCGCGTGGCCGTATCGACGCGCGTCTGCAGGTTCTTGCGGAAGAAGTCGTCCATCAGTCCCGCAGGCGCGAAGACCTGTGCGAAGTCGCCCAGCGCCACGTCGCGCGGCGAGCCGTGTGCAAACGGATAGCGGCCCGCGATCGCCTGCCGGCAGAAATCGCCGACGTCAGCCGAGGCGCTGCGCGCGAGATTGCGCTGAGCAAGCGTCGCGACGCTGCCGTTCGCGCCATCGGCCAGGTCGCCGAGCATCTGCCTGAATGGCGCGGGCATCCGGCCGGCCTGTGCGCGCACCTTGTCGGGCACATCGGACGGCGGCGGCATGCCGCCGCTGCGCAACGCGGCATCCGTTGCGCTCAGATAGGTATAGAGATCGTCGACCAGCTTCAGCATGCCTTCGATCGGCGCATTGTCCGAGCGGTTCTCGCCATGCGCGAACTGACGCAGGCCGGCGAAGTGGTTGTCGACCACGGCTTCCAGCTTGTCGCTTGGTGCCGTTGCGTCGCCCGCCTGCCCGTTCGAGAAGATGCCGGCCAGCGCGTGCCGTGCGCTTTCCACCTTGTCCTGCGCACGGTCGGCGAGACCCGCGCCGCCCGTGCCCGGATCACTGCGAGTCAACGCCGTCTGCGCAGCGGCGGCGTCGATCAACCGGGTCAGCGGCGACTCGGGCGACGACAGCACGCGCGCGGCCTGAATGCTCTGCGCAAGCGATTCGCCCGTTTGCAGACGGATGTCGACCAGGTACGCGTCCCACACGCGCACGTAGTCGTCGAGGTACAACGTGCGGATATCGCGTGCCCATGCTTGCGCTGCGACGCGGTTCGGCACATCGCTCTCCTTCAGGTTGAGCACCCACTTCTCTTCGCCGGCGAAGGCGCCGATTGCATCGTCGAGCCGCTTGTCGAATACGTCCCAGTAGCCACGATACGTGTAGAGCCCCGGCAGCGCGTCGTTCAGACTCTTGCCGCTTTGACGGCGGAATACGAGCGCAGCGGATGGCCCCCCCGCATGCGCGATGTCGAAGTCATACGACTGGGTGGCGCCGCGCAAGGTGCGCGTCAGTTGCGCATAGAGCCGTTGCGCGAATGTCAGCTGTTGCAGCCGCGCGCGCGTGTCGGACACGAGCCGCTCGTTCATCGCGAAAGGCGACAGCACGACGCGATCGGCGAACAGCGCCGCCAGATGCGTGCCGAGTGCCGACCGTTGCGCCGCCGTCAACGGACGCGTGAGCGTCCGCTCGAACGCCAGCTCGAGCACGGCCTGGACATAGGCGGGTTCATAGTGCGCGCCGTCGTAAAGCATCAGGTACGCCTTGAGCGCCGCGTAGGCGAACGTCGGATCGTCGTCGCCGCGCGCGCTTTGCAGCGTCGCTTCGAGACGCCGCGCCGCGAGCGGCAACAGCAGTTCGTCGAGCGCGCGCTGATAGACGCCGTTCGCCGCCGCACGCGTCTTGTCGCCCTGAAAGAGTCCCCAACGATACGCAAGCGGCGGCGACAGGGCATCGACACGCCCGGTTCGAGCAAGCTGTCGCAAATCGTCGAGCACGGGCAACACCTGTTCGATGCCCGCCGTATCAGTCAGCGACGCATGCCTCAACTGCTGGTCCAGCGCTGCGACGCGCGCGCTCACGTCATCGAGATAGCGGCTGTTGTTGACGTAGCTGCGCATCCACAGCGCGAGTGCGATACACAGCAACAGGGCTGCCGTCGAATAGCCCGCCACGGTCAGCACATGCTTGCGCCGATGCCACGTCAGGTTCGTGCCGGCCAGACTCGTCTCACCGACGATGAGCCCCTGCAGCAGATCCTTGAGGAAAAAGCTGCGCCCGCTCGCGCCCGTCTGCGTGGCAGGCGGCACGCCGTCGATCTGCAGGAAGCGCTTGATGCCGCCCATCACACGGTCGAACACGGTGCCTTCCTGCGTGCCGCTCGTCAGATAGACGCCGCGCAGCATCGGCAGCGTGCCGAATTTCGATTGAGAGAACACCTCTTCGATCAGCTGCGCGAGCACGTCGCGCAGCAGCGCGAATTGCTGCGGCAGCGAGTAGATCAGTTCGCGCCGGCGCACGTCGGATTCCGCGCAGAGCAGTTCGGGCAGCGCGTCGTCGAGCCGGCGATGCAGCAGATCGTACTCGCGATCGAACGCCGCGCGCAGATCGAAGTCCGGCGCGCGGCTCTCGTCGAGCCCGAACGTGAAGCCCCACACCTGCGCCCGCTCCGCGCGGCTCAATGCGCTGAAATACTCCGAGAAGCCAGCCAGCAGATCGGCCTTGGTGACGAGCACGTAGACGGGAAACTGGATGCCGAGTTGCGAGCGCAACTCCTGGAGGCGCTTGCGCAACGCCATCGCGTGCCCGGTGCGTTGCGCGTCCGATGCGCCAAGCAGGTCCGTCACGCTGATCGTCAGCAACGCGCCGTTGAGCGGCTGCCTCGGCCGGTATTTTCTCAGTAGCCCGACGAAGCCCCGCCACTCTTCTTCATCGAGCGCGCGATTGCTTTCTTGCGTCGTATAGCGGCCCGCCGTGTCGATCATCACCGCTTCGTTGGTGAACCACCAGTCGCAATGACGCGTGCCGCCCACGCCGCGAATCGCCGCCTTGCCGAACTGTTCGGCGAGCGGAAAGCTCAGCCCCGAGTTCACCAGCGCCGTCGTCTTGCCCGAGCCCGGCGCGCCGATGAAGACGTACCACGGCAATTGATACAGATAGCGGCGCGACAGCAGTCCGATCCATCCGGACACGCCGGAGCGCCGCTCGTCTCCCGGCGCGAGGCCCATCGTCTTCAACAGCGACGATGCTTCGCTGAAGCGCTGCCGCAGTTCCGCGAGATGCGCGGGCTCCCCTTTCGGATCGTCGGATGCAGGGCCGCCTGCCTGCAGCTGGTTCAGCAATTGCGCGTTCAGCCGTGCGGCGCGCCACCGTCGCCAGCCGATGCGAGCGCCCCATCCCGCAAACAGCAGGGCGATCAGCAGCGCTCGCGCCACCGCGGATTCGAGCGGATGCCAGTCGCCGAATGCGACGAGCGGTCCCGCCACCCAGATCAGCACGCCCAGTGCAGCGAGCCCGATGAACACGGCACAGGCGCGCAGCACGAACGGACGCGCCGGCAGCGACGAAGCGAACGCGTTCATGGCGTCACCTGTACGGAAGACGCGGCACGCTCTGGCGACGGCGCGGCCAGCAGCGTGATTTCGACCCGCCGGTTGCGCGCGCGGCCGGCAGGTGAATCGTTCGGCGCGACGGGGTCCATTTCTCCGCGTCCTTCTGCGCGAATCCGGTCCGTCTGCGTGATGCGCGCTGCAAGCAGCCGTGCGACAGCTTCGGCGCGCGCTTGCGACAGATCCCAGTTCGATGCGAAACGTGCACTACGCACCGGCACGTTGTCCGAGTAGCCCGCAACGACGACATGTCCCGGCGCACGCTCGAGCGCATCCGCAACCCGCCCTAGAACGGGCGCATAGCGATCGATCACGGCGGCCGAGCCGGATTCGAACAGGCCGTCGCCATGCAATGTCACGACGCTGCGTTCCGCGTCGTCGCGCACGGACACGAGACCCGCGCGCACTTCCGGTTCGAGGAAACCCGCGAGGTGCGGTGCAACGGCTGCGTGCACTGCGGGCATAGCCGCTTGCTGCGGCTGGAGATGCGGCACGTGCATGCGATCGATCGAAGCAAACACCTGGTCCGAGTGCCCCGCGAGCGTGAGATCGAATGCAACGTAGGCACCGAAGCCGATCAACCCCGCGAGCGCGGCGCATGCCCAGACGGGCACGACGAAACGGCGCGCGCGCTCGGCCGGAATCTCGTCGCGCCAGTGCGGCGAAAGCGGCGCGCCGTACTCGCCGCGCGCCTGCCGGATCAGCCGCGCGACGCGCCGCATCAGCGCGTCCAGCTCCGAGCGCCCGTGGTCGAGCACACGGTAACGTCCCTCGAAACCGAGCGCGAGACAGTAGTACAGCAGTTCGATCAGATCGAGATGCTGCTGCGCGTGCTGCGACAGTCGCGCAAGCACCTGAAAGAATTTCTCGCCGCCCCAGGTTTCGTTATGAAACGCGACGAGCAGGCTGTCGGCGGACCATGCGCCGCTGCCGCCCCACGGTGTCAGCGATGCTGCTTCGTCGAGCGCGGTGCACAGGCAATAGCGTGCGCCGATGATCGTCTCAAGCGCCACGCCCGCGCGTTGCGCGCGCATCTCGAACTGACGGATCTCCGACGCGAGGTGCTCGCGCAGCCAGCGCGGATTCGGGTGATGCACGGTCCAGCGAATCTGCGGAACCAGATTCAGCAACGGGTTCGCCACTGCCACCAGCGGATTGCGACTGCTGACGGCCGGCGCTTCGTATTCGGGCTTCGGCTCGCGCCCGGCCGCGTTGGCCGCGTGTGCGTCGTCGATCGGCGCAGCCCCGCCGGGGTTCGGATGAACGAAGCCTCCGGGTGCGCCTGCGACTGCTTGTTGCCAATGGTTCATGAGTGTTCCGCCCGTCGTGCGCGTCAACCGCGTATTGCCCAGAATGCGAGCGACAGCCCTGGAAATTCGCCCGCCAGATACAGCGCGAGTCCGCCCGACTTGTCGAGTTGCCGCCAAAGTTCGCTGCTCTTGTCCAGTTCGAAATACGCATGGCCTGCGTGATAGGGAATCTGCCGCGGCGCGACGGGCAACGCGCGCACGCCGATGCCCGGCAACTGGAGTTGCACGAGATCGCGAATCCGCTCGACGGGGCCCAGCTTCACCTGGGCCGGGAAGCGCGTATGCAGGGCCTCGGCGGGAACGTCGGCATGCACGGCCAGCACGAAGCCCGCCTCGCGCATCAATTCGGTATCCGACATGATGGCGACGCGCACGCCGTTGCCCGCGTCCCTGAACGCGATTTCGACGGCGTTCTGTTCCAGCATCGTCGCCAGCGAACGGCGCAACTCGTTCATCAGCGTACCGAACGTCTCGCTCAGATCGTCGTGCTGATACGGCGGCAGCGCTTGCGGACTGTGCGTGCCCGATGTGAACGTGCTCAGATCGCAAGCAAGCTTCAGCCAGTCGCGATACAAGGCCTCCGGATGGATCGCCAGCGGTTGCAGCGCGTGCCAGCTCACCGCGATGTAGCGGTTGATCAGTTCGAGCAGCAGAAAGTCCGCCACTTCGCCGACCCCGGCGCGGCCTGGTTGTGCGAGACGGCTCGCGAGCGTCTCGCCACGCTGCATGAGTAGCCGATGCAGCTCGTTCATCTGGCTCGCGAGCACGGGGCTCGCCTGTGCCGCGAGGATGGGCGGTATGTAGCTATCGTCGACGATCACTCGCCGGTCCGCGCGTCGCTCGACGATGCGGATCACGCCCATCGCCTGCCAGTCGGACGAGAGCTTCGATTCCGGCATCAGGCGCAGATGCAGCTTGCCGACCTGGATCAACGCCGGGCCGAGCCCGATCGCGTTGACGTCCTCGACTTCCGTCTCCTCTGCGACATAACGCGAAAGCGGCGAAGCAGCATCGTCGTCGAACGACACCTGGACGCCGTCGCCACGCCATGTCGGCACGGCAAGAACGATCGTCGCGTTCGACAGGTCGCTGCGGATATCGAGCGGCGCAGGGCCGTCTTTGCCGCCCGCAAAATCGAATGGCGTGCCGTCCGGCATGATGCCCGACGCGCACAGCAGCACGACCTTGCCTTGCTCCAGTGCTTCCTGGTCGATCTCGAGTCGGGTGAAGCCCCAGAACAAGCCCTGAACGGGCAGGCAGCGCAACTGCACATACCGTTCGAAGTGACGCTCCAGTTGCTGGAAATGCTGCGGCCGCAGGAACATGCCCTCGGACCACACGACGCGATGACGCAACGCGGCGCTTGCCCTCACGGGCGAAACGGGGTGGCTCATTGCTTCGCTCCGCTCTGGTCGACGACCTGCATGCCGCCATTTCGCACGGCAATCGAAAGCCTGACTTCACCTGGCGATGTTTGCCAGAACTTGAGCAGATTGGTTTCTTTCGCAACGGGCAGCGGCACGATCAGCTTCCAGCAAGCACGTTCAAGCGCGCGATAGCCGGCCACCACGCCGACATTGCGCGCATCGAGATCGCCCGAATAACGGACGGTGCGCGATTCGCCGGGACGCAGAATCAAACGGTCCACGCCGAGCAATTCGTCGCCCACCGCGCCTTGCGTCTTGCCCTGAAGCGAAAAGTAATCGGCGCCGTCGAAACCGGCCGCTGACTTGAGCCGAAAAATCTGCAAAACAATGGGCGATGGCCTTGCTGCGTTATCGGGATTCACATCGGGTGCGACATGAAACGTAATCGCATAGGGAATCGGCAGTGATCTTTCGGTTGCCGCACAGCCGCTCAGCGATATCGCCGTTACGCCCGCGAACGCGATTCCCACGGCGCGCCAATGCGCCTCTTTCATCGAAACTTGCATCATCTCTGCTTGCGTTCGTCAGAACGGTCTGTTTTGTGCCGCGCCTTTGATACGCGCGGCTGGGGAGTGACTGACCGCGCGGGTCAGCCGACGGAAGAACCCATCTCGTCGACGGGTAAGAGATCGTCATGCAGCGCGCTTGAAACAGCCGCTACCCATGGCAATCAAGACGGGATTCAGCGTAGTTCACGATTCAAGTGAATTTCAATGTGTGGTTTACCATGATTAAAACGCCATTAATAGAATCGTTGTTCTAACTATTTTTTATAGATTCATGAATTAGACGGGATTTTGTAAAAATCAGATCTGGCTCCGTTTATCATGGATTAAAACCACTAATCGTTTTAAACCGAAATGGTCAATCGCGTTCTATAGTTGATCTTGCTCCATCGCATATGCATGCCGAATATCCGTTTTGAATTCCCATGCAAATCGCTTTCTCAAATCACATGAAAATTCTGCCGATATTGACTGGACTGCCGGAAATATTGCCTTATTCAGCCACTCATGCAGCCGCTTATGCAGCCCATATCCCGTCGTCATGCGGAGGCGAGACAACATGAGGCACACAAGCGTTGCCCCCGTCGTCGGGCTTCTTGTGGTTCTTTTCGCAGCGCTGGCCGGCTGTTCGACGTTGTCACCGCAACAGCGCGCAGCCAGCGAAACCGTGGAGAACGCACGCAGTGCCTACGCATCCGGCGAATACTCGCGCACGATCCAGTTGCTCAGTCACGCGAGCGAAATCGACCAGGCGAGCCGCCCCATACAGATCGAGGCGCACAAGCTGATGGCGTTCAGCTACTGCGTCACGAATCGCGTGTCGGCGTGCCGCGCGGAATTCAAAAAGATCCTCAATATCGATCCCAATTTCGAACTGTCGGCTGCGGAGCGCGGGCACCCGATCTGGGGGCCTGCGTTCGAAGCAGCGCGTCGCCAGCGAGGTGCCTCGTCATAGCACGCCGATGCGCACGCAGGCAGCCGCACCATTGCGTCGAACACCCATCATGCAATTGACCGTCATCGAACATGCAGGCCAACCCGTGCAACGCGGCGTAACGGCCATATTCCAGCCGCCGGGCGGCACGATCGGCCGCAATGTCGACAACCATCTCGTGTTGCCGGATGAGACGCGGCAAATCTCGCGGCTGCAGGCGATGCTGCAGATCGACGGGAATCGCTGCGTGCTGAAGAATCTCAGCAGCGTGTCCGTCATCGAGGTCAACAGTGCGCCGCTTGCGTGCGCGGAAGAACGTGCGATCGAACCCGGCGATGCGATCCGCATCGGCTCCTATATGCTGCGGGCCGCCGACGATCAGGCGCCCGGCAGCGAAGCAGTGCCCGCTTCTCGCGGTCCTGTTGCACATCAGCGGCAGGACACCATGCCAGACGACTTCTGGCAATCGCTCGAATCGCGTTACGGCAACGGCGCAACGGGAAGGCAATCGGGCGGGCCCGCACAGCGGCCCGCGCGGTCAGCTGTAAGCACCGGCTATGACGACTTGCGCCAGGTGCCGTCCGATCCGCTTGCGCTGTTTGCTCCGTCGATCGATGGGCCGCAGGACGCAATGCTTCACGCTTCGCAGAGCAGTCTGTCCGACCCGGCGGCACCGCTGCCGCCGGCCCCATCGGATAGGCGCGATCGACGTTTCGATGCACCCTATGCCACCCCGGATCACGCAGGCGGCTGGGCGCAAACGATACGCGCGTGCGCCGTTCCCGCGGATGCGGCAAAGCCGCAGCGCGTGACGGGCAGGGTCGTCGATAAAGTCACGCCGCCCGAAAACGACGCCGGAAAAACAGCCGACGCAACGCACGCCAACCCGACAGCCGAAGCGTTGCTGGCGGCATTTCTGCGAGGCGCGGGGCTCGACACTGCGAGCGATCAGTGGACGACAGGGCAGTTGCACCTGGCTGGACGCCTGCTTGCGCTGTTCGCCAACGGCACGGTGGAACTGCTGTCGTCGCGCAGCATCCTGAAGCGGGAGGTGAAGGCCGACATGACGGTTCTGCTCGACCGCGAAAACAATCCGCTCAAGCTGTTGCCCGACGGCTGCGCCGTGCTCAGGCAGATGTTCGGTCTGCCGTTTCCCGGATTCATGTCGCCGGAAGGCGCCGTCAGCGATGCATTCGACGATCTGCACGCACATCAGATCGCGATGGTCGCGGGGATGCGCGCGGCGCTCATGGAACTGCTCAAACGCTTTGCGCCCGAACGGCTGGAGCAGCGCACGCCCGTCGAGCGTTTGCTGGACCGTTACGTCCCGGCATGGCGCAAGGCCCGCTTGTGGAGTGCCTATTCGAAGCTGCATCGCGATACGCTGCTCGCCGTCGAGGACGATTTCAGCGCGGTGTTCGGCAGTGCGTTTCTCGCAGCATACGATGCAGAAGTCGCGCAATATCGCAAGCGCTGCCGGGGCTGAGCCAACCTGCACATGGACATTTCATACGCGTACTTTTCGGACATCGGGAACCGCCCGCGCAATCAGGATGCTGTCGGTTGCGTCGTCGCTGAAGGACACGCCTGCTTCGTCGTCAGCGACGGCATTGCCAGTTCGCCGGGCGGCGAGCTTGCCGCGCAATATGCGGTGAAGCAGATCCTTGCGCAAGGAGGCGCGCATGCCATGGCCACATCCGACATCGTTGCCTGCATCGAAGATGCAAACGATGCGATTCTCGCCGAGCAGGCGCGCAGTCCGGACAGACGGAAGATGGGTGCGACTGTCGCTGCGCTATTCATCGACCGATTAGCGCGCGCCGCCCAGTGGGCGCATCTCGGCGACAGCCGCCTCTATCACTTTCGCCACGGCTCGCTGATGCAACGAACCCGGGACCACAGCCTGTTGGAGCGAATGAGGGACGCAGGTCTGCCCGTCAACGGCATCAGCACGAGTCTGCTCGATTCCGCACTCGGTATTCATGGCGAGATCGCGCCATGCATCGCCCCTCGGCTGCCGCTGGAAGACGGCGATGTATTCCTGCTATGCACGGACGGACTATGGAACGCAATACCGGATGCGCTGATCGAGCGACATCTGCGTATTGTCGACAAGGCAGACGACTGGTTGAGCCTGTTGCGGCATGAGGTGCGCCAGCAGTATGCATCGAGTATATCGCCGGACAATTACTCAGCGCTCGCTGTCTGGGTAGGTCGGCCGGAAGATGTCACTCTGCTACGTACCGGCGCATAGAAGTGTGCGTTTTCTATTTGTCACCCCAGACCCGACTCCAGCGTGACCCAGTGATGTACCTGCATCTCCGATGCGCGCGCCTGCCGGGGTAACGGGTTTTATGTCAAGCACTCGCGTCGCGCCCCGCGTGCTGGGGGTAAGGCAGGCCATCCAGAGCGGTCGTCACCGCCATACACGAGTGACCTCGGCCGTCGTCGGAGGCGATGGGTCCAGGCAGCATACGGTTTGCTCGCCGTCGACCGTTGCAGAGTAGATCGGCTTACCGCTGTCGTTAGCTTCGGTACGAGTGCGATACACGAACGCCCATCCCGGCGCGGCCGACGCCCCGCACTCTGCGCTTCTGACGCTTCAGGTCTCAGGCTTCGCGTGCGCATTAACCTGAACTTAACGAATAATTTTCCTGACGTTAACCACAGATTTACGCGCTCAGCCTATAGTCGATCTCAACCTGAAACTAACGACTGGCCGCGCAAACGCACAGTTGTCGCAACCTGAAGGACCAAAAAATGGACATCGAGGCACTCAATACCCCTGCGGCCGTCGTCGACATCGCGCGAATGAATCGCAATATCCAGCAAATGCAGAACCGGCTCAACGCACTCGGTGTGCGCTTTCGCCCGCACGTAAAAACAACCAAGTGCGAACAGATCGTCCGGGCTCAAATCGCAGGGGGTGCCCAGGGCATCACAGTCTCCACCCTGAAAGAAGCCGAACAGTTCTTCGCCAAAGGCATCACGGACATCGTCTATGCCGTCGGAATGGTACCCACCAAACTGAACCAGGCATTGGCATTACGCCGTCAGGGTTGCGACCTAAAAATCGTGGCTGACAGCGTGCAATCGGCTGAAGGCATTGCTACGTTCGGGCGTAAACACGAACAAGCTTTCGAGGTCTGGATTGAAGTGGACGTGGATGGCCATCGCTCCGGCATCAATCCGGAGGATGATCTTCTGATTACAGTTGGACGGGCGTTGACTGAGGGGGGGATGAAACTGGGAGGAGTCCTCGCCCATGCCGGGTCCAGTTACGAATACAGCAAGCACGAAGAGTTGGTCCGTATTGCGGAGCAGGAGCGCGCTGGCGCCGTTCAAGCCGCCGAAAGACTCCGTGCCGCCGGGTTGTCATGCCCGGTCGTGAGCATTGGCTCGACGCCGACCGCGCTTTCCGCAGAACATCTTGAAGGCGTCACCGAGGTCCGCGCGGGCGTGTATGTGATGTTCGACCTTGTGATGCACAACGTTGGCGTGTGCGAAACATCAGACATCGCGCTCAGCGTGCTGACGACCGTCATCGGGCACCAGGAAGATAAGGGCTGGGCAATCGTCGACGCGGGTTGGATGGCGATGAGTCGCGACCGTGGCACGCAGCGGCAAGAGCACGACTTCGGCTATGGGCTCGTTTGCACGCAGGACGGGAAAGCGATCGGCGACTACTTGATGAGCAGTGCGAATCAGGAGCACGGCATCATTTCGCGAACCGGATCTCCAGACTGGAACATTGCGTCCCGTTTCCCGATCGGAACCCGACTTCGCATTCTCCCCAATCACGCGTGCGCTACGGGTGCACAGCACCCTGAATACCAGGCTGTCAGCGAGGACGGCGCAGTAGAGACGTGGCCCAGGTTCTACGGCTGGTAATGACGGGGCACGGCCGATAGTCGCGGTTCGGGCTTGCCGTCGCCGTCACGCGACAACATGCGTCGGCGGGGACCATTCCCCGCCGACGTATTGTGGAATCCCTAAGGTTGGCCCTCTGCTTGCGCCGTCTGCATCCCAACATCTCCGCTAACGGCCGTGCCGGAACCAACCATCACTCATCCCCCGCGCGCGTTCAGGCGGCGTAGCCATTCGCGCGAGCCATGATCGAACGTGCGCGTCGAAATCACACATTCTCGAGGTTCTGTCCAACATGAAAACAAACACCGGTATCAGATTTCAGCCTCCTCTCGCAGTGTTCGGCAGTGCCCTGCTGGCGACCGACATGAAGCCAGCCAGTCTGACCTGACACTTTCGTCATACGACGCAACCGCTCATCCAACCGTGCGCCTCCTGTCATAAAATTAGGAAAACCAAATGCAATCGAATACATCAGAACTCGAAATCCAGTATGCCAACAATCCTGACATTGCCCCGCCGGCCGGCCACTACTCGCACGTATGCGTAGCTGCAGGTCTCGCACATATCTCGGGCCAGTTGCCGGTCAACCCGTCAGGTCAGCCGCTTGCCGGTCGGCCTTTTGCGGAACAGGTTGCCCAGGTGCTCAACAATCTCGACGGCTGCCTTTCGAGCGCTGGCGTCACTCGCGCCAATCTCGTTCAGGTCCGCGTCTACGTCACTGATATCGAGTCATGGCCCGAATTCAACCGCCTCTATGCAGCCTGGATAGGCGACTATCGTCCTGCGCGCGCAGTCGCGGGAGTTTCCCAGCTGCACTACGGCGTGAATGTGGAGGTCGAAGCCATCGCTTTGGCCCCTGAGGCCTGATCTACCTCCGGAGGACTCTTCATCATGAAGACCCAGGTAAAACTCACCCGGTGGATCATGTTCAGCATGGTCCTTGGCGTCGCGATCGGGTACGTGTGTCACCAGATGGCACCTGACGGCAACGCAGCGAAGGCAATTGCTGCCGACCTCGGCATCATCACCGAAATTTTTCTGCGTTTGATCAAGATGATCATCGCACCGCTCGTGTTCGCGACGCTCGTATCGGGTATTTCAAGCATGGAGAGCGGCAAGGCGATTGGCCGCATTGGCGTTCGTGCAGTTGGCTGGTTCATTCTCGCGTCGCTCATCTCACTGAGCATCGGTCTGCTGTTCGTAAATCTCGCACACCCGGGCATGAGCATGAACTTGCCCCTGCCTGGCGCTGATGCCTCCACGAACCTGAAAACGAGCGCATTGAATGCGAAGGACTTCCTCACGCACATGTTCCCCGGAGCATTGCCGAGGCAATGGCCACCAACGAGATCATGCAGATCCTCGTGTTTTCGGTATTTTTCGGTATCGGGCTTGGCAGGGTCTCGGGAACTGCCGCGGGGCAAGCACTAAAGCGCGCAATTGACGGCCTGATGGACGTGATGCTTCTCGTCACGAATGCGGTCATGATGTTTGCCCCGTTCGGCATCTGTGCGGCAATCGCGGGCGTGGTGACCGTCCAAGGCCTCGATGTCCTCATCACTTACGGCAAGCTCATCGGCTGGTTCTATGTTGCCCTCGTCGCGATGTGGACTGTCCTGTACTTTGTCGGTCGCGCGATTCTTGGCGGTCGTATGCCGGAGCTCGTGAAGACCATCCGCGAACCGATGCTGATTGCCTTCTCGACTGCGAGCAGCGAGGCGGCTTACCCGAGGCTCATCGAGGTGCTTCAGGGGTTCGGTGTGCGCAAGCGACTCGTCGGCTTCGTGTTGCCACTTGGCTACTCTTTCAACCTTGACGGATCGATGGTCTACCAGGCATTTGCCGCAGTCTTTGTGGCGCAGGCATTCAACGTTCACATGTCGATCGGCCAGCAGATCATCATGCTGCTCGTCCTCATGATTAGCAGCAAGGGTATGGCTGCCGTTCCGCGTGGCTCGCTCGTTGTTGTCGCGGCGATCCTTCCGATGTTCCATCTTCCGGAAGCCGGACTTCTCCTTGTGATGGGTGTCGATCAATTCTTCGACATGGGACGGACTGCAACGAATGTCCTCGGCAACAGTATCGCCACCGCAGTAATTGCCAAATGGGAAGGCGAACTCAGCCCTGCCGGCGTTGATCCGGAGTCGGACCATTCGCTCGAATCGGGGCGCGAGCATTCCCACGCTCTGGGTAACAACGAACTGGGCACATCGAGGACCTGACAAGGCACCGGGAGGCTTCGCTGCACGTGATAAGGGCACTGTTGCTGTGCCCGGCGTATCGAGGCGCTCACAATGCACGGTCAGTCTGGCGCAGCGAGTGCTGATCATGATCACGCGTGGCGAGGCCTTTTTTGACCAGGTCCAGCAGCGCTACGAGGACCAGTACCGCCAGCACAACATTGCGGCCCTCAACCGCAGCGCCGCTGCACTGGGTTTCCGGCTGGAACGCGCCTCGACGACTGGCCGAAAACGGACCGCAACGTGGTTAGTTTCTCAAGAGTCTCGGATTGTCTAAGGGCAACGTCCGTCAGATGAATCGGCGGCCCCCGCCGAAGGTTTCGCTCTACCGCAGTTGTTGACGATTAATTTAATTCTAGACAAAATGTAAAGATCACTCGCGGCTCGTGCGTCCTCCTTCGAGTGAATCTCTCCCTTTTTGTGGTCGCACATCTACCGAGCGCTGCACACCGCCATGCCTATTGACGCAACACTCCTTCTGATCGGCAAAGACACCGTGGAAACGCTTCTACAGACGGAAGACCTTCTTTCCGCCGTTCGCGAGGCGTTCGTGCTCCACAGCGAGCATGCCGGGCGGGTATTTCCCGTGGTTCGCGAACGGCTCCACACGGGGGGTATTTTCGGCATCAAGTCAGGCGATGTCGCCAGCCAGAATCTCCTCGGCTTCAAGGCGGCCGGCTTCTGGCCTAACAATCGCCAGCTCGGTGGCGAGCCGCACCAGGCCACGGTCATGCTGTTCGACCCCACAACCGGGCGCCCGAACGCCATCCTTGACGGCAATGCGATCACCACGGCTCGCACGGGCGCGGCGGGCGGTCTGGGGCTCAGACAGCTCGCCCGCCCGGACAGCAGCCGTCTCTGCATCTTTGGCACCGGCGTACAGGCACGAGTCCAGTTGACCTACGCCCTTCGCATGCTCCCGGCTGTACGTGAGGTCCGATATGTCAGCATCTCCAACGAACCGGACGAGGGTTTCGAGGCTCCGTTCCGCGACAGATGCAACATCGAACTGGCAACGCGGTGCAACGATGCCGTAGCGGTCAGCGACGTCGTGATCACGGCCACCCCAGGAGGCGGTCCGCTGTTTGACGCGGATGCCGTCCAGCCCGGGACACATCTGACCTGCGTTGGAGCCGACACCGTAGGCAAGCGGGAGCTGCCGGCCGGCGTCCTTGACCGCGCCGGGATCGTCGTTGACGACGTGGAACAGGCGCGTTCCATCGGCGAGTGTCAGTGGGCGCCCGAACTTCCGTGCACGGAAATCGGCGACCTGCTGAGAGGCGCAGTTCAATTCGAGCGCAAAAACCAGGACATCACCGTCTTTGACATGACCGGCCTCGCCCTCCAGGACCTTACCGTTGCCCGACTTCTGCACTCAAGTGCGCTGGCAAGTGGGATGGGTACGACCGTGGCATGGCCGTGGTAACCGCCGATCACCGCTACCCTCATACGACCATCTCGACGTGCTATCCGGACAGGGAGCGGCCGCAAGGGAACTGTTTGAAGAAGTGGGAGCCCTTGCCGCGCTGTTCGTACCGTTAGGTGGTGGACTCCTGTCGGGCACCGCGTTAACGACGCGGGCGCTCGGCCCGAAGTGCAGGCCCTATCGAACCCGACGCGTGCAATGACGGGCAACAATCAATTCGCAGCAGGACGGTCGTGCACATCGTCTTCGCCAACGCTTCGTTCGCGATCACTCGGATCAAACGCAACGGATGCGACTTGGGGACGAAGTCGTCCAGCGGACGACCACTTGCCCATGGAGATTATGCGCAGCGCCGACACTTTTACCGAGAGCCAGCTTTCTATGCGCAAGCTAGACTAGGGCCGCGTAAGCTGCTCGGTGTGCTGAGGCCATCAGATGAGATCTCGCGGCTGAGCCGGAGGATGTCCAGAACCCCATAATCCTCGATATCTGGCTCGGGCTGTCCACGATTCGCGGCGATCTCAAGAGCTAATTGATGGGCGTTGCTGCGTTCGCGTAAAAGCGCCGTTAGTGCCTGGACGAGAAGACTTCGTTCTCGCGTCGATAGTGCCGATTTCAGCATGCCTTCTCCTCATACGTAAAAATGCAGTGCAAATAGCCAACAGTCTTCATTCTGATCTTGCAAGACTCAGCATTTTCTAGAAAGGCTGAGTGATTGAAGGCGGCGTCGCGTTGATCAATGCGGGCAGGTTCCGTCGAATGCGTCTTGTAATAAGGAATGAATCGCATCGCGCTCGATCGAGCGCGGATTCCAGTAGGGATCGGCCGTTGCAATTTCCGCGGCTTTAGCAACGTCTTCCTGCTTCATGCCAATTTCTTTTAGCGCAGTCGGAGCGCCGTTCTCTTTTGCAAGTGCATAAAGCCCGGCAGCGGCATCGGGAACTTTTATCGCACGTGCAATTCGTCGCAACGCATCTGGGGCAGCCCATTTGTTGTAAGCCAGCACATGAGGGAGAACGATAGTATGAGTCGAAGCATGCGGTAGATTGAAGCTTCCTCCAAGCGTATGACATAGCTTGTGATGAAGCGACATCCCGACGCTGCCCAAGGCAGCACCGCATAGCCACGCACCATACAGCGCCTGAGCACGTGCATCTACATCGAGAGCGTTCCCGACAATCGCAGGGATGGCTTGAGCCAGTGCACCGATCCCTTCCTCAGACATGAGGCTGATTATTGGATTTGCATCTTGCGCGTATAGAGCCTCAGCTGCGTGCGCGATCGCATTGATGCCACTAGTGACAGATAGCGCTACCGGAAGCGTGACCGTTAGGTCGGGATCGTATATAACAGTTTTCGGAAGAACCTTCGGATCTCTCCCCGTCCTCTTGATTCCACCTTCGGTGATTCCATAGATCGACGTCATTTCGCTCCCGGCGTAGGTTGTCGGAATCGCTATGATGGGAAGTCCGGTTTCCATCGCTATTGCCTTCCCCAGACCGATCGTAGACCCTCCCCAACCGCTACAGCGCAATCAGCGCCCAGATCCCGCGCCATTGCACGCGCTTCAAGTGCCAGTTCGATGGGTACGTGCATCGTAGCCTTGTCGAATACCGCAACTCCGCGCGCTCCTAATGACGCCGCGACCAATTCAGCAGTCGTTCGTTGCTCCGGGGTGCATAAGACCAGCGCGCGCTCAGCGCCAAGAGCTGTAACCTCACGTTCGAGATGTTGCAAACAGCCGGAACCAAAAACTACGCGGCTCGCGTGTGACTCAAATGCAAACTCAAGCTTTTTCATCTACACGCTCCGCAATAGTAGCGCAAACTGCCGCAGCTTCCACCTCATAGTCGACTTGAAATCGCGCCGTTCTGAGATCTCCGAGCAACGTCCGAACACGCAAGTGCTCGGGATGCGTCGCATACACCGCAAGGGCCTCGCGTGAGTCAAAGTCAGTCAAAAGCACCACGTCGCATGCGCAATCAACGTCACTAAGATCAATTCCGACCTCAAGACTGAGTAGCCCCGGGATCCGACCGCGTAATTCCTCGAAACTGCTTTTAACGAGTCTTGAGGCAGCAATGCGCTCCCCATCCGTCTCACCACGTACGCGCCACATCACAATATGCCGAATCATTCGTCTTTCTCCGACGGGTTGAGGACAAGTTCATAATCGAGCGTGCGGCTGGTGCCCAGTTGCTCCTTCCAGGTAGAGATGTCCACACACCGCACGGACTGGGTCGTCACCAACGACTTACTCACGACTCACCGGCGACACAAGACGTGTGCGGCCTGCGCTGGAAGATCGAGCAGTTTCACCGCGAGATCAAACAGATCACGGGGCTTGCACGTTGCCAGTGCCGCAAGGAGCACATCCAGCGAAACCACATCGCCAGCACAGCGCTGTCTCGGCGACATAGCCCGGCAGATTAGGCGTACGCTCTATCAGGTGAAACAGGAAATGCTTGACGATTTCGTCCGCCGTGCACTCAGAAATCCATCGGTACCAATGCGCCTTGCGTAAGTCTAGAACTATCCGATTGCAAGATCGCGGATTCACGGAGAATCGTCACAGTCGATCGGCTCGCACGCGCTTGCCGGTCCGCGCAGACTTAATCACCAGTTCCGCGAGGACGAGCGCCGCGCGTGCGTCGCGCACCGTGCAATGAGGCTTCGCGGTGTCGTTCAGCACATCGAGGAAATTCCGCATTTCAGCTGCATAAGCGGCCTCGTAGCGCTGCGGAAAGTGATCGAGCAAGGGCGCGCCACAAAAGCCCTCCCGGGCCGCCGAGATAATCGTACTGGTATGCACGTTCGGGCAAGTCACCATGCCGTTTGCGCCGAACACTTCAAGCCGCTGGTCGAAGCCATAGGCCGAACGTCGGCTTGCCGAAAGCTGGCATTGCGGACCATCATCGAATACGACGGTGATGGCCGCCGTATCGAAGTCTTCGTACTTTGCGAGCAACGGCGGATCGACGAAGCGTCGCAGATCGGCGTGCACAAAGACGCCTCCGGTTCCGCATAGCCAAGTAAGTTCGTCCAGGTCGTGAATCAGCATGTCCTTGACCATTCCACCGGAATGGGCAATGAAGCTTTCGTCCGGCAATCTCGGATCGCGGCTGATCTGCAACACATGTTCGATTTTGCCCAACGTACCCGAACGCACGATATCGTGGACTTCGCGCCGGGCAGCATCGAAGCGACGATGAAATGCCATCAGCACGGGTACACCCGAAGCCTCGACGACTTCGAGGCACGCGTCCACACGTTCCAGCGTCTGATCGACAGGTTTCTCGCAAAATACCGGCAGCCCGCGTCGGACACACGCTTCGATAAGCGACGCGTGCAAACCGGTGGGCGCCGCTATGATCGCGCCGTCAAATACCTGCGCGGCACACGCCTGCTCAAAGTCCGAATACCATCGTGCGCCAATTGAAGCGGCCACGCGCTCACCGGCCTCGTTCGCCGGATCGACGACGGCCGTGATCTCTGCGCCCCCAAGCGCTGCTATTGACCTGATGTGAACCTTGGCTATGCGTCCCGCGCCAATGAGACAAAGCGAAAGATATTTGGGCATGGTTGTATGTAATGTCGTCGGTTGAAACTCGCCAATCAGGCAAGCGTACGTCCACCGTTCACGGCGAATGTCTGTCCAGTAATGAAATTGGCCTCGTTCGACGCGAGATAAGCCACCAGAGAGGCGACATCATCGGGCGAACCGATCCGCTCGAAGGCGACCTGCCTCCGATAGTCCTCCAGCATTTGCGGATCGCTATCTCGATGGCGTTCCACTGGGATCCAGCCTGGTGCGACCAGATTGACTGGGATACCTTCCGGTCCGAGTTCGCGCGCCCACGAGCGGGTCAGCCCTAGCATGGCGCCCTTCGCCGCGACATAGTGGCCAAACAGCGGATTGCCAATTTCCACCACCTCACTACCGATGTTGATGACGCGGCCCGTCTTGCGGCTGCGCCAGTCAGGTAGTACGGCCTGCAGCAGCAGAAGCGGCGCCTTCACGAAGAACCGCAGCTGGTCGAGATGGTCTTCCCACGTCTGTTCAGATAACGCGATGTAGGGTTGAGGCCCGGTAGCGTTATTTACGACAACGTCGACTGGGCCAATCGTGGCTGCGATGCGCGCAATTCCCTCGCGCACCGCGTGCTCATCCGTCACGTCGAAGCGAGCGGCAAGCGCTCGCCCGCCTGCGTGGACGATGTCCTCCACGACCCGCTCCGCTCCGCAGGTATCGCGCGCATAGTTCACCGCGACCGTCCATCCGTCGCGCGCCAAGGCTTTGGCCATCGCCACGCCCAGCCCACGCGACGCTCCAGTCACAAGGGCGACCCCCGGTGTCGAATCACTCATCGTTTTCCTCCTCACTCAAGAGCGCCGGCCTAGCCGACTATTTGACGATGCCGAGCTTCTCGCGATCCAGCGTAAGCGCGACGGCAGCCAACACGACCAGTCCGTACACGATGTCCTGCGTGGTTGGCGGCAGGCCGATCACCACCGAAGCAATCCGCAGGAATGCCGCTGTCAGCCCGCCCACGATGCTCATTGCGATGCTTCCGACACCGCCCGAAATCGCAGTCCCACCGAGCACCACGCCGACGATCGCTGGCAGGACCATCGTTTGGGCCAGCGTCGGCGATGAAAAGAGCGTCTGTGAGACATACAAAACGCCTGCCATGGACGCGCATAGCGCGGAGAGTGCGAAAACCACGACGCGAGTTTTCAGCGCATCGACGCCCGACATCACGGCGGCGCGCTCGTGAATGCCGAGTGCATAGACGTGTCGTCCGAGCTTCAGATAGCGCATGGCGAAAACCAGCAACATCCAGACGATCAGCACTATGAACACGCAATGTGGAATGCCCAGACTCGACGCGGTGATGAAATCGAAGATGCGCAAACCGGTGTCGATCGGCACGGAAGACGCGCCGGTCAAATACATAGCAAGGCCAGAAAGGATACCCAACGTACCGAGGCTCACGGCAAACGAAGGTACTTGGCATTTAGCGTGGACGAAGCCTTGTAATGCTCCGACTGCGAGTCCGAGTCCGAGCGTGGCGGGCACGGCCCATGATCCAATCGCGGGCGCGAAGAGGCTCACGCTTACGCCCGCGATCGTTGCCATGGCGGCGACCGACAGGTCGATGCCGCCGATCAGGATAGGGATCGTGCTGCCCATCACCAGCAACAGCAAGGGTGCGGCGTCAATGGAGAACGATGCGAGCGAATGCATCGAAAGCGCCGACGGAGACAAAACGGCGACAACTAGAACGAGACAAAGCAGCACGAAAAGGGGGCCTGCGGTTCGCAACGCGGCGAGCCGGATTTGCCATGACGCGTGGTTCGGCTCGGCGTTGCCTGAGTGCTCATTGCCAAGCGAAAATTGAGATAGTTTCATACCATAGCTCTCACGATGGTCTCTTCGGCGGGCGCCGCAGATGCGACGTTCTCGAAAGTGGCGCTGATCTGGCCATCACGCATAACCACGATCGTGTCGCTGACTAGGAGGACCTCGTCCAGGGTGTCCGCGACGAATAGGATCGACAGGCCATCGGCTGCCATTTCCCCCATAGTTTCGAACAGATCGGCTCGCGCGCCGGGGTCGAGCCCGCGCGTCGGATGATCCATAATCAGCAGCTTCAGATTTCGGCTCATCAGCCATTTTCCGAGCACGGCTTTTTGCTGATTGCCACCGCTCAGGCGCTCGATATTTTCGTCTAGCGACGGCGCTTTCACTTTCAGCCGCGACACCCAGCGTTGCGCCTGCGCATGCTCTTTCGCCCGGTCTGCGAGGACGCCCGCGCGCGCATAGTCAAATCCGAATGTGAGCGTCATGTTGTCTGCGATGCTCATGCCCGCGAGCATGCCCTCCTTCTTGCGTTCAGCGGGTAGATACCCTATGCCGCGTCGTATCGCGTCCGCCGGCGAACGGATGGTGACCTTTTCGTCCTCAAACGACACCACACCGCTACGCACCTCCTCCAGCCCGAACAACGAGCGGCACAGCGTTTCCGCACCGGAACCCTGCACGCCAATCAAGCCTACGATTTCACCCACCCCCACGCGCACGGATATCGGACCGACGTCGCCGTCAATGCGGACCTCGTCAAGCCACAGCACGGCCTCGCGCCGGTCGCTTGCGTTAGGCGTCGCCGTACGCTTCACCGTGCTTCGCTGCTTTCCGACCATCAGTTCGTAGAGCTCCTGCGCATCGACGTGTCCCTTCGTGCGCTGCGCGACCTGCCTGCCATCGCTCAACACGTAGACCCGGTCGGAAAGTTCGAGCACCTCGTCCATTCGGTGTGAAATGAAAACGACCGACGCGCGGTGCCGGATGCGGCGTATCTGGTTGAACAGGTCCTCGATTTCAGGATCGCTCAACATCGATGTCGGTTCGTCGAACATGATCACCAGATCATCGTCCACCATTTCCTCCAGCGACAGCACCTTGGCGAGTTCCACCATCTGGCGCTGCGCGAAGCCTAGTCGCTCGACCAACATATCCGGGCGAATGTCGAGTTCGATCTTGTCGAGCTGAATCCGCGCGGCAGCAAGCAGGTCTTTCCAGCAATACCATCCATGCCGGAAGAACGAACATGACTTATCGAGGAAAATATTCTCCGCGACTGTCAGGTTCGGGATCAGCGACTGCTCTTGATGCACGAGACCGATACCGCGGCGCGCGGCTTCAGCCGTCGAACGCCAGCGCACTTCCTGCCCCCGCAACAGCATCGCCCCTTCGTCGGCCATCTGCACGCCAGCCATGGTCTTCATGAGCGACGACTTGCCGGAGCCGTTCTGTCCAATGAGACCAACGACTTCGTTGGCGTTCAGTCTCAGATCAACCTGGTCCAGCGCTGTCACCCTGCCAAAGCGCTTAGTCAACCCTCGGATTTCATAGATCGGTAGCGTCATTTCGCGACCCTCAGTTTTGCACGCAGGTGCCAGGAGCCAGCCACGACAGCAAGGACGATGGTGGCGCCCTCGACGATTTGAATCAACAGCGGATCCATTCCGACCTGCAGCAGACCGTTACGCAGCACGGACAGAATCAGCACACCAGTCAGCGTCTGCAACACACCGCCCCGTCCGCCGCTGAGCAGCGTGCCACCGATCACCGCTGCGCTGACCGCAGGAAACAGCAGGCCGTCGCCGGCACGCGGATTGCCTACGCCGAGTTGCGCCGCCAGCAGCAACCCACACAAGGCAGACAAGAATCCCGACATCGCGAACACGACAAGTTTGATGCGCTCGACCTTCAGTCCCGCAAGCCGAACCAGCCGTTCGTCCGCGCCGATCCCGAAACTGAGACGCCCAACGCGGGTACGGGTCTGGATCACATAGGCCACCGCGATCACGAACACGGCCACGTAGACAATGCCGCTCAGTCCGAAGTGTTTGGTCAGCGCTATGGAGAGAAAGGCGTCGTCAGTAATTTGCGGCTGCCGCGACGGGAACAAGTAGGTGGCAAGGCCACCAGCGACGAACCAGGTTCCCAGCGTTACGATGAGAGACGGGATGCGCAGTTTCGCGTACATCAGCCCGTTGAACGGGCCGAACAACAGACCCGCTCCCAGCGCGACGATCAGGGCGACAGGCAGATTGTGGTGGCCGGTGATTGAGTTGGCCACGTACAGTCCGGTCAGAATGCAGGCGAGCGACGCAATACCTTCGATAGAAAGATCGATCGAGCCTTGAAGCATGACAAAGGTGAGGCCTACCGCCGCAATCGACGGAATTGCGCTCGTCTCGAGGACGGATAGCAGGTTGTCGGCGCTCGCGAAACCATCGCCGGCGCACGAAAAGAGCACGACTAGGCCCAGCAACACGAGGAGGGATCCCCGCTCGCGAAGATGATGACGAAACAGGTTCATGGTTTCTAACGGACACAAAAAACGCAGGTTTCGGATCGTCTGGCGGCAGGCGCGACGCCTGCCGCTCGACTCATTTGAAGGCCGCCGGCGGAATCTGGCTCGCCACGCTCTGCCACATCCGTGCCTTGACCTTTTCGTACGTGTAATCGGCGGGATCGACCTTTCGATTCAGAATGTCGTCGACATTCTCCTTCGTGACTAGCGTCTGCTTGAGGTAGACATCGCGTTGGGCGTGCGAAAGCTTTTGCACGTCGATGTCGCCCGTGGCCGCGCCGTAGCCGAGCGCGGTTGCAAATGCGCCCTGCATCACGCCATCGATCCACATGGTCGATACCATGTCGCCTGACTTGATCAGATTCAGCGCCGCGATGGAGCCATCGCTTCCGGACACGGCAACCTTCCCCGCGAGTCCGCGCTCCTTGAGCGCCGCGATCGCGCCGATCGCGCCGATCGCCATCGAATCATTCTCGGAGAAAACGGCTTTCAGGGTGTTGCCGTAGCGCGCCAGCCATCCGCGCGTCAGTACTTGCGCTTTGGTTTGATCCCAGTCCGCATACTGGCGATCCAGCAATTTCATCCCTGGGCACTCTGCCATCGCCTTCTTCAAGCCCGCGAAGCGCTGCTTGGTTGATGGATTGTCCGCCACGCCTTCGATAGCCACGACGCCGCCCGAGCCACCAATTGCCTTGCATAAGGCCATTCCATTGCGATATCCCGATTCGACGCCGTCGAATGCAATATGCGCGATCCAGTTGGACGGATCCAGGTCATACGGGTGAATGTTATCGGGACGGTTCCAGATCGTGATGATCTTGGCGTCCGCTGAAGTAGCGCGGTCGACGATCGCCTTGGTGAACGCACTGGACACAGGATCGAGAATCGCCACGCAATCCTTGCAGCCCGCGGCGAAAATCGCACCGTAATCCTGCAAGAATTTCTGTCCCTGAAACTCGCTCGTCATCACCTGCAATCTAGCATTGACGGATGCCGCGACCGCCTTTGCGCCGACAACAGTTGCCGCCCAGTACTCACTCGATTCTGTGCCGATCCCGAAGTAGATCGCAGGCACTTTTGCCGGCGCTGCCTGTGCCGGTGAGAACGACAACGCCACAGCCAGGGACGCCGCGCACCGCGACGCCACACGCGCAAGCCTGCCTGCGCTACCCGACCATCTGAGCGAGTTCTTGATCATTGCTTGTCTCCGTATTGAGCTAATTTAATAAATTGAACAACAATAAAGTTAGGCATCCTACGTGTACAGCCTTATAAGATCCACGGGCCAGCAGGCGGCCCGCGTCGTCACCTTGGCATTTAGAACGGGTAGTGAGGTTTTTTCGTTTCGATGGTGATCCAGCGCGAATAGGTGAAGGACTCCACCCCGCCGCGCCCGCCGAAGCGACCGTAGCCGCTCGCTTTCACCCCGCCAAATGGAATCTGTGCTTCGTCCTGGATTGTCGGACCGTTGATATGGCAGATACCGCTCTCGATGCGCCGGCTGACCCCGAGCGCCCGGTCAATGTTTTGGCTGAAAACGGCAGCGGACAGGCCATATTCCGTATCATTGGCGACTCGAACGGCTTCGTCGTCGTCTCGAACCCGGATGACAGGAACGACCGGCCCGAAAGCTTCGGCTCTATATATGTCCATCTCTGGCGTTACGCGATCCAGCACCGTGGCGTCCATGATCGCACCTTGCTGCATGCCACCGGACTTGCGCTGCGCGCCCTTCGTGATCGCGTCGTCGATAAGCTTGCCGACGCGCTGCGCCGAGGCCTCGCCGATCAGCGCACCGAGCGTCGCACCCTTGGACGGGTCGCCCGCTTCGAGACCCGCCGCCCTCTTTGCGAATCGCGCGACGAACTCGTCAGCGATTTCATCGAGTACGATTACGCGCCCGGTGGCCATGCAAATCTGCCCCTGATGCATGAACGCGCCGAAGATGGCCGCGTCGACGGCGTCGTCGATGTTGGCGTCGTCGAGCACGACGAGCGGGGACTTCCCGCCCAGTTCCAGCAGGACGGGCTTGAGCAGTTCACCCGCCTGACGCGCGATAATGCTCCCCACATGGCTCGACCCAGTGAAATTGATGTGACGCACCGCCGGATGAGCGATCAGGCATTGCACGATCTCCGGTGCATCCTCGGCCGCGTGGCTGACGAGGTTGATCACGCCGGGCGGAAAAATGCCCTCCGTCACGGCTTTCGTGATCAGGTAGTGCGTCGCCGGACAAAGCTCCGACGACTTGAGCACAACGGTATTACCGCAAGCCACCGCCATCGCGAACGCGCGCACGAACAGCACGATTGGGGCGTTCCAAGGCGCCATGCCCAAGCATACGCCCCAGGGTTCACGCGATGCGATCGATAGGCAACCAGCCTTTTCGGTCGGAATGACGTCGCCAGTCAGCTGGGTCGTCATTGCGCCGGCTTCGCGCAGTAGGTCGCAGCCAAGCTTGACGTTGAAACTCGCCCAGCTTTTGGCTGCACCCGTTTCCCGAACCATCATTGCCACGATGGCTTCGCTCGATTCCAGCAGACGTTCGGCTGCACGGAACAACGCTTCACGACGCGCACCGGGCGGCGTGGCCGACCAGGCGGGAAATGCCGCTGCAGCTGCTTCGACCGCTCGGACGGCATCGGCAGGAGCCGCGGCCGCGGCGGTGCTAACCGGCTCGCCGCTAATAGGATTCGAACGAACGAAGGTCATTCCGCTAGCCGCAGGTGAATCGGCGCCGTTAATGAAGAGATTGATCGATGCCACGTCGGCTCCTTAGAATTCCGGCAGCATGGCCGGTGCTTCGTTGAGAAGATATTGTCGCCCGCATTCGTATAGCGCCTCCACTTCCGGTCCCTTGAGGCCCGGCATCCTCAACTTCACCTTGTAGCCTATCTGCGATTGCAGATAGGCCAAGTGCCGATAGCCGACAGGAAATTGCGTAAGCAAAGTTTCATCCAGCTTAAGCGTCGCAGAAGGATCAACTGGGTCAGCGCGGTCCTTTTCGTAGATGGGCTGACGCAACACTAGGCCCCAGCGTCCGTCGCGCTTTTCCAGGAAATCATAGAAACGCCCCGTGCAGACGACATCGCAGAGCACGCCGTCGAGCATGCCGCGCTGCGAGATCGTCATCTTGGTTTGTGCAATGGCGCGATTGCCCGCGATCCTGATCGACGTTCCGCCGAGAAAGTGCAGAATGCTGACGCCCTTCTCCCAGCCCGCCACGCTCATCGCAATGAACTCGTCTGCGGTGCCCTGCGTCCACGTCGCCATCATGCGGCCATCATCGTGCCAGACCTGACGGAAGCCTTTCCAGTCGCCTGCATCACGCAGGACTACCCAGTCCTCGAGCAGGTCCCGGATCGCGAGCCGCTCGAAGATTTCGCTGCTTTCTGACATGTGTTCTCCTGTTGTCCGTCGTAGGTAAATCGCGTGGCCGTTGTCAGTTGTGTGGTCCCGCTTGCGCCATCACAAAGTCATATTCGACTTCCCAGAATGGCTCGCTGAATCCGAACGCCGCCAGCCGAGCATCTTCAGTCACGTGCTCGAAGCGAACCATCAGACTCCGCTTGACACCGAATACTGCGTCGGAGTCGATATATGGGTCGTCCGGATCGAATACGTGCGTCGTGAGCGTCTCGAACCCGTCGGCCTTCACGATGAAATGAAGATGCGCGGGTCGGTAAGGATGCCGCCCCAGCAACGCGAGCAATCGGCCCACGGTGCCATCATCCGGTATCGGATAAAACTTCGGTTTGACCGCCTTGAACCAGTAGCGTCCATCGGATTCCGTACGAAATACGCCTCGCAGATTGAAGTCCGGTTGAATGCCGCGTTGCTGCACATCGTAGAACCCTTCGTCATTTGCCTGCCAAACGTCGAGCGTCGCATTTCCGATCGGATTGCCGGCGAGATCGATGACCCGGCCGCGCACGAGCATGGGTTCGCCCTTCTGGTCGAGACAAATGTTGTCGCCCATCTCCATCTCGGGCGCACGTTCCACGTGGAATGGGCCAAGCACAGTGTTCTCGGTCGCGCCCGACGGTTTGCGGTGATTGATCGCATCTACGAGCATCGACACGCCGAGCACGTCCGATAGCAGGATGAACTCCTGCCGCCATTCGTTGCTGAGATGGCCGGTCTTTGTGAGGAAAAGAATCGCCTGCAGCCATTCTTGCTGCGTCGGCTCAATCTCCTTCACCGCCTCATGCAGCTTTCGCGTGATGACCTCCATCGCGAATCTGATCCGCTCATTGGTGGCCTTCTTATTACGCCTGGTGACAACCTCGATCGAGGTGGTTTCCGTAAAATATCCGCTCTCGTGCGAATCCATGTCCCCGTTCTCCTGGCGTTACGACGCGCAGGCGATACCCGCCTGGTCCAGAACGCGACGAATAGACTCCGACGAAAGGCGAGCGATTTCATCAGCAGGCTTGCCGAAATTGGCCGGGGAAAACACTTCCGGGTTGACCTGATTGAGGCCATTCGTCCGTGCGAGCGTACGCAGAATCTCGACCAGCGGAAACTCGCCCTCGCCCGGCCACAGACGGTCAAAACAATTGTCTTCGAGCCGCCTGCCCGGGGTCAGTTCGAGCGGACCATCGTTCACCTGAACGCAATGGATCATGCTGCCCGGGATCGACTCCAACGTGCCGAGGTCGGATCGGCTCCGAATGAAGTGCAGCGTATCAAACACGAGGCCGCCGTTGGACACGTCTGCGGCGAGCACGATGTCCCACGCCTGCTTGAGCGTCGCCACGCCCCACATCGGCAGGTTTTCGATATCGCAGATGACGCCGTGATCCTTCGCGAGCCTGCAGGTCGCCACATAGTGCTCGACGATTTCGTCGAAGGGGACCACGCCTGCGGCAAAGGTCGCATTGAGGCTTGCATGCGTGCAGCCGAGCTCTTCACACAACTCGAAAAACTCGACGGCGGGAATACTGAAATCCCTGATATAGCTGGCGTCCATGTTAGTGGGTAGCCAGTGCGGGTTCCAGTTGCTCAGTGGGTCAAGGCGTGTGATGCGCACGCCGTGGTCATCCGCCATCACCAACATCTGACGCGCTGACGTGCCGCCGGCGATGACGTCGCGAACTTCATGAGGATGCAGCGACATCTCGCCGAAGCCGGCAAGTTGCGCCGCGCGGAGCTTCTCGGCGTAGGGAAGATGTCTCACGTTCGAGAACGGCATAAGCAGCGGCCCGTTGATCGAATACGTCATCGTGTCACCGCCGTGGCGATCCTGGTTCCATGTGTTCATCGTGTTCTTCTCCGGATAGAATTCGCTCAAAGACCAAGCCGGGCCAGCGCGATGTGCGACGACATGCCGCCGTCAGCGGTCAAGTTCGCACCTCTGAACCAACGTGCGCCATCCGTTTGCAGGAAGGCGACCACTGGTGCAATGTCAGCGGGCGTCGCAGAGCGATCCATGATCTTCATGTCTTCCTCAACACGCGCGCCCAGTGTCGCAATAAAGTCCTTCAAGATCGGTGTCTCGACCGGCCCGGGGCTGACGCAATTCATACGTATATTCCGAGCTCGCCACGTCCACCGGTTCGCGTAGGTCCACGCGATCAGATACTCCTTAGAGAAGAAATAGCTCCGCGCACCGTGTATGTCGAATCGTTCGCAGAACGCGTCGACATCATCGAAGCCGACATCGTGAAAAGCCTCAATCTCGGTCAAGGATTTCGCCCAGTCGAGACCGGCGAGCGAAGCCAGATTCACGATCGACGCGCCGTTTGCGAACTTGTGGATAAGCGAAAGTGTTAGTTGCCTGAGCCCGAGCGCATTGACCTTCAGCACGAACGCGGGCGGCGCCGTCGGCGGCAAGCCAGCGATATTGCACAGTCCGTTCAGCCCTGACGGCAGCGCATCGACCAGTCGATCGATAGCGCGCGGATCGGACAAGTCTGCTTCATGAAAAGTGTGACAGTCTCCGTGCGTCGGCGTCACGCGATCTACGCCCACTACGCTGGCGCCCATGGTGCGCAACGTTCTGGCGGTCTCTGCACCGATTCCGGATGCCACGCCGGTGACAACGATAGTCTTTCCCTCAAGCATGTCGGGTTTCTCTCTCGCGATGGACTGGAAGTTGTGAAAGCATGGTTAAGCTGTCTTACTGCCTCCGATGTTCTCTATGATGAACATGTTCCCATCTCGGAACAACAAGGGTTCTCCCTTGGTCACCGCTTTGAGGACCATCGCTAGGGACATATCGCGAAGATTAAAGATAATCAACAGGTTGACGGTTGATCAGGGCGAAGATAATCTGTTCCCACATGTGAACAGATTGAGTCAAACGATGAAACAGGAACTGGAAACAGCGAACTCCGTAAAGTCGGCGGATCGCACGCTCGACCTGTTCGAGTTGCTGGCGCACTGGGGCCGAGAGATGTCCCATGCTGAGATCGCACAAGCTCTCAACATCCCCAAAAGCAGTCTGACTAAACTCCTGCAAAGCCTGTCGGCACGGGGCTACATCCGCTATGTGTCGGAGACAAAAGCCTATTGCCTCGGCGATGCGGTGCTCAAGCTTGCCCGGCAGACCACTCAGCTGCGCGACCTGATCAGTTGCGCTGAGCCGTTCCTCTCAGACATCACGCTCCAGACGCGTGAGTCCTGCGCGCTCAATCAGCTCAAAGGCGATCAGGTCGAAGTCGTCGCCACAGTCAGCAGCCAGCAAAGGCTGTTGTCGCACCTACGTCTTGGCGATGTCGCCCCGCTCTACGCAGTGTCCGGCGGCAAGGTCATCCTCGCGCATCTGCCAGACGTCATGCGGAACGAATACCTTCGTTCGGTGACCTTCGAGAGGTTCACGCCCAATACGATCACGACAAAAGAATCTCTGGTCGATCAACTGAATCAGATTAGGGAAAGCGGAGTTGCGTTTTCCATCGAGGAGTACACGCCAGGCATCGTAGGCATCGGCGTTGCAATCCTGTCGTCAACGGGCTTTCCGATCGGATCTCTTAACCTAGCGATTCCCTCGGTGCGCTATTCGGAGGCCACCGGTGTACGCGCCCAGGAAGTGCTGCGGGATGCAGCCGACCGCTTGCGCCGACAGTACCGACCAGACTGACCAAAGTGCGCCCCGCTTGGGCATGGTAGTGGCGGGCGTCGCTCCGGTATAGGCAATCGAGCAGTGCTCTGTTCGTCAGTCCGCTCAAGATCATCAGTTTGGAGGCCATCCCTCGGGCTCCCATTGGGAGACCCACCGGAGGTGTTTTCTGAACCCGCGAGCAAAGGCGCATTGCGCAGCGCATCGAGATCGTCGTTCGAAAGCCGCAGCTTTCGCCCCCTTGCTGCCGGTCAACAACAAAACGCTCCAGCGTCTCCTCCCGGAGCACATGGGTCATTCGCATGCGCGCGTTTGCGAGGGGAGTCGGACTCCACAGAGGGTGCGGCTGACAACTGTAAGCACGCCGCAGCTGACAAAACGGCGGTCATCTACCTCCCAACCATGGGTTCTTCTACCCCTACTTCCGGGCCGATCCAGACATTGGATACGTTGTGCAGTTCGTCAGAGCCCAGTCCCCCTTTGGCAAAGGTTTCCTACCCGGATCACTTACTCAAAAACAGATTGATCTCCTCAAAGAACCGAGCAGAAGCAGGCTCGTGCTTAAGAAAGAGGTGATTCCGCCCCGGAAGCGCTATGAACCGAGCACCTGGAATTCCAGCGGCCACTTGACGGCCCGCATCGATAGGACACAAGAGATCATCACGCACATGCAAGACGAGCGTTGGCACCTGCACTTGCGGGAGCAATTCGCGCACATCGAGATTTCCGACGACTTCAAAGTACCGAGCAGCGCATTCAGGTGATGTGGTCTTCCGCTGAAGATCGTTGAAGTAGTCAGCCTGTTCCTTTGTAGCCTCGGGTATGAACTGCGAAGTGAACAGTTGCCGAAATGCCGGATCATCCATGCCCCACCCAAGGCGCATCAAAGTTCCCATCGCCTTTCGTTTCTCATGTTCCCCTGGTGATCGCTTGTTGCCGCCCAGCGCAAAACCACCATACAGGATTAAATGAGAAAGGCGTTCGGGATGTCGGGCAGCATAAGCAATGGAGATAGCGCAGCCTTGTGAGGCGCCAAAAAGCGGAAAGCGGTCTATTCCAACTGCATCGACCACGGTTTCAAGGTCGCCAACCCATGCTTCAAGAGAAACCTCATCGACATCCCAATCTGACAGCCCATTGCCTCGTGCATCGTATCGAGTGAGTGTGTAATTCCTCGCCAATCCCTCGAGCAAATGGTGCCAGATCGGGCTCTCCCAGTCATATTCAAGGTGGTTCATCCAGTTCGCCGTCTTGACCAAAGGTGGTCCCTGCCCAATGGTTGCATAGGCGAGGCGTACTCCATCAGATGCTCGGCAATATTTGACCTCCTGCGTCCCGCTGATGGAATCGAAGTTCACCGAATAGACCTCGACGGGCTTGGCGATGTTCTTGAGGTTCCGAAGCCCCAGCTTCTCGCAGGTAAACGATAGTTTTTCGAGTAAGTGATCATGTGCTTGGCGCGAAATGCAAATTCCGCCCGGTTCGGCGATGCCCTCAAGCCGTGCGGCGACGTTAACGCCATCGCCGTAAATGTCATCATCATCGATGATGATGTCGCCGAGGTTTATGCCAACCCGAAATTCGATCCGCTTATCGACACTGACCCTAGCATTCCGCTCGACCATGCTGCGTTGCACATCAACCGCGCATCGTACTGCGTCAACCACGGACGCAAACTCGACCAACATGCCGTCTCCAGTCGTCTTGACGATGCGGCCCCGATGTTCTTCGATTTTCGGATCGACGAGCGCTTGCCGGTGCCCCTTCAATTGGGCGAGCGTGCCTTCCTCGTCCGTGCCCATCAGACGGCTGTAGCCGGCTACATCAGCAGCCAGAATTGCTGCAAGCCTGCGCTCCACGATGCATCCTCCAACAGACGTCCTCCGGAAGAAGGAAATTGATATTCTCCGGATGACCAAGGATATGCGCTGCTCTAAGAAGTAGAACACCAAAGATTGTAAGGGCGGCGCTCGAACAAACGTCCCGATGATCGAAGTGCCATTCTGCTTTCAGGAGCGGCCCAAATGCCCGGCACCTTTAAACGATAAGGATAATAGGTTCCAGGTATGAGGCACAGTTACTGTCACCGGTGGCGGCCAATGACCACCTTTAGCCGCCTTCACGCGGTGCATCGATCACATTCGGTCATTCTTACCCGATCGAATGTGCGCTGGCCCACATTTTCTACCGATCTCCCATTTCGTTTTTTCTGTTTCGTCATATGCTAAACGAAAAAAATGACCCACAAACGGTGACAACGGCACCAATTACGTAGTAACTACATGGCCGCACGGCCTGTCGTTGTCTCCTTTCTTATCATTCGGCCCCACCCAAGGGTCGATGCCCACTCTAGTGACACATTGCTGAACGCTTCACGCCGGTGCGCTCGCATCGAGATGTTGAGCGACGGCAGCGAATAGACGGTGATGCAAATCACATGAGAGACGACATACAGACAGACGATTAATCTGACACCATTACTTAGGAATACTACGTATCTGGCTATTAAGGATGCCGATATATGGCGCTCAAGACTAGCACGCACGTATCGCGATGAGCGCCTCCACATTTTTTGCCGGCCAGCCCGGCAGCGGAAGACTTCGATGATCAAAAGACGCCAATTTCTTGGCTGCCTGACAGCGCTCGGCGGCGGCTATGTTCTCAGCGGTTGCGGCGGGGGGAGCGGCTCCGACCTGGGCGCTGACACCACCGCCGTTGCCAAAAGGACGAGGCGGAGCGCTTCTCCCAACGGCACGACGGTTCCACCTGCGGCGTCCATTGTCGACAATGCCGGCGATGTGTGGACGCTCTCGAGCGGGTATATCTACAAAAACGGGACAAAGGATCCGTATTCGTACAACGTCACCATGCTGCTGTGGTACAACGGCAGCGTCTATCAGGAAAACACGAGCGGGAATTTCTATCAGTGGACCGGGTCGACGTGGGTACAGTGTCTCGATCCGCGCCGTGGGGGCACTTCGGCAGACGGCACGACGATTCCGCCTGCCTCCTACATCATCGACAAGTCCAACAACATCTGGACGGTTTCGAACGGCTATATCTACAAGAACAGCGTCAAGGATCCCTATTCCTACAACGTGAGCCTGCTGTTGTGGTATGGCGGCATGATCTATCAATCGGGAACGGGTGGACAGTTCTATGTCCTGACCTGGGCCGGCAACTGGTTACGGTGTGCGGACCCGCGTATCACCGCGGCGGCGACGCCGGGTGCGTTCTACGGCATAAACGGACACTACGACTATCCCTTTACACCCGCTCAGGTCGTCGGCGCGCTGCGCGCGCTCGGCTGCACGACGTACCGCCTCGGTTGCATCAACACGCCGGCCCAGCTGAATCCGGTGGTGGCGATGGCGAGCGCTTTCCAGTCCGCCGGTCTGACGCTTTTCACCCTCGTCAATTACGGGCTCCACGACGCGAACGGTGTACTGTACACGAGTGAATCGGCGGGCTACAACGCGACTTTTGCAGGGGCGGCGGCAATTGCCACGGCCTTGGCGCCGTATGGCGTCACGATGTACGAATGTGGCAATGAACTGACGCGCGACCCGGCGATCATCGTGAACTCGGCAACGGCTGGAACAGGGCGCACTGACTTCAACAACGCGAACTGGCCCATCATGCGCGGCGTCATGCGCGGCATGATCGACGGTATCAGGTCCGTGCAGCCGAACGCCATGTGCGGCATCAACTTCTGCGTGGCCGATGTCGCTGCTTCCGACATGCTGTGGGATGGCCTGCAGCCGGATGGAACAGGTGGTTACCCCCAGGTGCGCTGGGACATCACGACGTGGCACAACTATCAAGTTTACGGCGATATCTTCGACGTGGGCACAGATGGCGCGGGTCCTGGCTTCAACCTGCCGGTCTACTGCAAGGCACGCTATGGCGTGCCGTTCATGATCACCGAATGGAACGCGAACCCCGAAGATACCGAAACATTCCGCGCGAGCTACGTCACGCAGCAACTCGGCGAATTCTACGCAGCGCGCAAGACGGATGCGATTCAGTCGGTGATGTACTACGAACTGGACAGCGGTGACAACACGTACGGCATCGTCACGGACGCCCTGGTCCCGATCCAGCCGACCTACGGCGCGTTCCAGAGCTTCGTCGCTGTGAATCCCGACACCTGACGGTGCCGCCCGGTAAGCCTGGGCAAATCGTTTGTCTGACAGACACATCAGAATTTTTAGCAATAGCCCGGCCCGTTGATCAGGTATCGATTGCGATCAACAGCCGGGCCGCGCGCCTCAAACTCCGTGGCCAGCCACTCCATGGCCCTTTCGATTGCGTGTTCTTGCGCCTGATACACCATGCGCAGCGCGTGATGATTGGCCAGGGCTGCGTAATGCGGTTCTGTCGCGCTAACGCGGTCGAGTAGAATCTGTTGCAACGTAACGCATGACGAGCATGATGGCAAAGACGAAGACGCCACGCAAGACGCTGCCCCTGGCATTGGCAAGGTACTGAAGCGACTGCACTATCCACTGGATGTGATTCTACTGTGCGTGCGCTGGTATGTGGCGTATTCGTTGAGCCTGAGAAACCTCGAAGAGATGATGGCAGAGCGCGGAATCGAGGTCGATCATTCAAGTGTGCACCGCTGGGTCATCAAGCTCGTGCCGCTGTTTGAAAAAGCGTTCCGTCGGCACAAGCGTGCAGTGGGCAGGAGCTGGCGCGTAGATGAAACCTACGTCAAGGTCAAGGGCCAATGGAAATTTCTGTACCGCGCCGTCGACAAGGCGGGCAATACCGTTGATTTCCTGCTGCGCGCCCATCGAGACAAGGCCGCTGCGCGCCGCTACTTCGAGAAGGCGATTGACGAGAACGGCGAGCCGGAGACGATTACCGTGGACAGGAGCGGCGCCAATCTGGCCGCGCTTGAAGCACTCAACGCCGACCGGCCAACGCCGATCAGGGTCCGGCAGAACAAGTACCTGAACAACATCGTTGAGCAGGATCACCGCGCCATCAAACGGATCGTCAGGCCTATGATGGGGTTCAAGAACTTTCGCTGCGCACGCATCATCCTTTGTGGCATCGAGACCATGCACATGATCCGCAAGAAGCAGATGCAAGACGATGGCATCACCAAAACTACCGCCGATCGATTTTACTCGCTTGTGATGTAAGTATTCCTTCTTATTTCGCGACTCTTGTTCTGCCTTTCCTTATTGCGACACAACCTAATGGACCACTTCGCCATGCAGCCGCGGATCGTGTCTGCTAGCGGCCCGACCTCTGCCCGACCGTATTGTCCCTGATCGACCGCCCTCCGCCAACGCCCCCGCACATCTTTCGCGACGGCGGTTAAACCTCCGTTACGTCGTAGATTTCACCCGTGACAGTCAGACCACGTCGCGTAACGCGTTACGCACCGTCGAGAAAATCTGGTCAATCTGCTTCTCGTCCACGATGAGCGGCGGCGAGAAAGCCAAGATGTCACCCGTATAACGAACAAGTACACCCGCCTCGAAACATTTGAGGAATACCTCATATGCGCGCGCGCCAACGGCACCGACGCGCGATTCAAGTTCGATACCGGCAACCAGACCGAGATTGCGAATGTCCTTTACATGCGGAGAGCCTCGGAGCTCATGAGCTGCGTCCTCGAAGACTCCAGACAGCTCTTTCGCACGTTCGAACAGGCGGTCACGCTTGTAGATGTCCAGCGTCGCTACCGCCGCCGCTGCGGCCGCAGGGTGTGCCGTATAGGTGTAGCCGTGGAAGAACTCGATGGCGTTCTCGGCACCAGCATTGACCACTGTGTCATGGACGACTCGGCTGGCCGCCACAGCTCCCATCGGGATTGCCGCGTTGTTAATTGCCTTCGCCATCGTGATGATGTCCGGCACGACGTTGAAGTACTCGCTTGCGGTGGGTGCGCCGAGGCGACCGAACGCAGTAATCACTTCATCGAAAATCAGCAGGATGCCGTGCTTCGTGCACAGTTCGCGCAGGCGTTCGAGGTAGCCCTTCGGAGGGACCAGCACACCCGTGGAACCAGCAAGCGGTTCGACGATCACAGCGGCGATTGTCGATGCATCGTGTAACGCGACGAGTCGCTCGAGTTCATCGGCAAGATGCGCGCCCCACGTAGGCTGGCCTCGTGTGAACGCAGCTTCCGAAAGGTTATGCGTGTGCGGGAGGTGGTCCACGTGTGGCATCAGGTTGCCGGAGAACGCCTTGCGGTTCGGCAGGATGCCACCGACAGATATGCCGCCGAAGCCCACGCCGTGATAGCCGCGCTCGCGACCAATAAAGCGAGTGCGTTGGCCTTCGCCCCGAGCACGATGATAAGCGAGCGCCATCTTCAACGCTGTGTCGACAGACTCAGAGCCCGAATTGGTGAAGAAAATGCGGTCGAGACCTGCCGGCATGAAGTCGGCGACCTTGGTGGCAGCTTCGAATGCCAGCGGATGGCCCATTTGAAATGTCGGCGCATAGTCCATCGTCTCGAGCTGCTGGCGCACCGCTTCGGTAATTTCGGAGCGACCATGACCTGCGTTTACACACCAGAGACCTGCCGTCGCATCGAGCACGGCACGGTCGTCCGTAGTCGTGTAGTGCATGCCCTTCGCGGACTTGAACAGTCGAGGGGCCGCCTTGAACTGACGGTTCGCCGTGAAAGGCATCCAGAAGTTCGACAGATTCAGATTGGTTTGATTCGAGCTCATGTGTTGACTCCGTGAATGTGGAGTCAACTTTAATGAGTTCGGCGGCTACAATCACTGGACAGCCTGCAACCAGCAGTCAGACCGTATTGATTTTCTTCTCCGAACTGTATTGGAAATGTTCAAGCTGAACCTGACCCGCTCTCGCAAGGACGAAGGCACACTGGTCGACCAAATTGTGTCGTCAATCGAGCAGGAACTGAGACAGGGAATTTACCCAGCGGGCACGACATTGCCCTCCGTTCGAGGCTTTGCGAAAACGCACAACCTCAGCACATACACCGTATCCGAGGCTTATCAACGGCTCGTTTCGCTCGGACTCGTGGTGGCTCGTGCGGGAGCGAGCTACCGCGTCGCTACCCCGGCAGCCAGCGCACCATCCGCCCCCTCATTCAGCACACCGAGCTTAAACAAGGCCTGGCTTCTCTCCGACGTCTTCGCCGACAAAACGGTCCCTATCAAAGCTGGTTGCGGCTGGATACCAAATGACTGGATAAATGAGAGCGGCGTGCAGCACGCACTGAGAGTCGTCAGTCGGGTACCGAGCTCGCGAATCGGTGGGTACGGGCATCCGTACGGTCTCGTGACGTTGCGCGAGCACGTGGCGAGCTCGCTTCGCAAGTATTCCCTTTCCGTTGGTAGCGAAGACGTGTTGCTTACACAGGGAGTGACGCAAGCGTTGGACCTGGTAGTTCGTACGTTGCTCGGACCCGGCGATACCGTTGTTGTCGAAGACCCGTGCTACTGCAATCTACTCGAAATTCTCAAAGTAGCGTTCGTGAACGTCGTCAGCGTTGCGCGCACGCCGGATGGCATCGACACCGCGCAGCTCGAAGAGGTCGTGAAGACCTATCGTCCGAAGGTCATGTTCATCAACACCGTGCTTCAGAACCCTTCCGGTACGTCGCTCAGCGCTTCATCGGCGTTCCGACTCTTGCAGATTGCGGACAGGGAAGGCATTTACGTTGTGGAGGACGACATCTCCCGAGAACTTGCGCCTCCAGGCGCGCCGTGTTTGGCCGCCATGGAGGGACTTCAGCGCGTTATCTATCTCTCAGGGTTTTCGAAGACCATCACACCGGCGATGCGCGTCGGCTACATCGCCGCGAAGCGCGAGTTGCTGTCACGTTTTGCTCTCACGAAGATGGCGGTCGGCCTGACATCATCTGAAGTCACAGAACGCGCTGTAGCAAACGTACTCATTGAAGGCCACTATGACCGGCATACTGCGCACATACGCGAGCGCCTGTTCAACGCTCACGTTAGGGTGACCCAGTCGATGTCCGACGCCGGTCTGGAAGTTTTTCACACGCCGAATGCAGGGCTCTTTTTGTGGGCGAAGCTGCCCATCCGCCCCGAAGAGAGCATCGCCGTGACAAACGATGCGTTAAGCAAGGGAATCTGGCTGGCGCCGGGCTCATACTTCCGGCCAAGTGAACACGCTTCGGAGTGGTTCAGGTTTAACGCTGCCACGTCCGATGCGCCAGAACTGTGGACTTTCCTTCGCAAACTGAAAGACGACCGTACTTGAAGAGCAAAACGGCGGCATGGAGGTCTCAGCGCCGCCTATGAGCTATCAAGAAACCGCCATCGATTCGGTCATGTTCTGACGCATGTAGTCCAGAAACCGCTTCTGGAACAACATCGTGTGCTCATGCGCCAGCTTCTCCGCCATATCGGCATCCTTGCGCGCAATCGCCTCAATGAGGTCGGCGTGGTCACGACCTAATTTGGTGGCGGTCGGCGAAGTGACGGTGAAATCGAAGTGAAGGTGCGAAAGCCGTTGCCCTTCACCGAGAAGACGTTCGTAATAGCCGACGAAATAGGGATTGTTCGCTGCGTGTGCGATAGCGACGTGCAACGCCTTATTCGTCTCGGTCATCTCCTGATAGTCGCCGCTTTCGACCGCCTGCATGTACTGGTCATCCGCTTTGCGAATACGCTGGAGGTCTGCCTCTGTACGATGCAAAGCCGCTAAGCGGGTTACTGCCCGTTGAATGAGGTCGAGAGCGGAGATGTACTTCGGAAACTCTTCAATCTCGAACGGTGTAACCAGCGTGGTCCTGTTCGGGAGAATGGTGACCAATCCCTCGCTGATAAGGCGAGCGAGCGCATCGCGTACGGGTGAGCGCGACAGACCAAACTGCGCGGCCAGCGACACCTCGTCAAGCGGCGCACCTGGCTTGAGTTGGAGCGTCAGAATCTGCTTGCGCAGCTCCTCATAGATGTATCGTCCGCCGTGGCGGCGGCCACTGGCCTCTGTCTCCGTTGTCGCTTTGCTCATGGTTCCACCGGGGTCTTCGTGAGCCCGGAAGGACGGGCGCGCATTTAAGTTTATCATTGTGCGCGCTCCGCCTCAGGCTGCCGGAAAACCGGAGCCCCACGTATCGCTCATCATGAATCCGGCAGACAACGGGTCATCGGGGTCAACCCCAATCTGCTGGATTCCATAGAGCCACGCTCGCCCCTGAATACGCGGAAGAATCGCAGCGCGGCCGCCCACTTCGGTTTTTCCAAGCAGTTCGACATTGAACTCGCCGCCGATTGTAGACCGAGACTTCAGTCTGCTACCGACGTCGGCCAAACCTCTGGCCGCCAGCGTCGCGAGGTTGGCGGAACTGCCCGTACCACACGGCGACCTGTCGACCCTGCCTGGCGGCAGCGTAGTGCAGGTCTGAAAAAGCGCCTCGCTCAGCCGGTTGCGGAACATCACATACGCAACCTCGTTGATTTCCGGGAAGAGCGGGTGCTGAATCTTGATTTGTCCGTTGATAATGCCTTTGAATGCAACACCGAGTTCGGCGAGCTCACGAGCGTTTTCTGGCGCTATCGTCAGTCCGACCTGCTCAACGTCGACGAGCGCGTAATAGACGCCGCCGAAGGCAATGTCCGCCCGGATTCTGCCGAACTTCGGGGTATCAAAGCTGAAGTCGAGTTGCTCGACGAATGACGGCACCATGTCGAGCGACACGCCGGTACATCGACCGTCCTGGCACGTCGCCCGTGCGGTGACCAAGCCCGCAGGTGTGTCGAGGACCACCGTTGTCTCGGGCTCCTGCATCTCGACCATGCCCAATTCGAGCAACGCTGTGACCACGCAGATTGCATTGCTGCCTGACATGGGATGGGCCTTGTCCGCTTGCAGGACGATAAACCCGGCGTGCGCCTCCGGACGCGTCGGCGGGAGCAACAGATTGACCGACATCTGAAGGCAACCGCGCGGCTCGAGCACAACCAGTCGGCGAAGGCTGTCGTCGACCTTGTTGATGTAGTTCATCTTGTCGAGCATCGTCGCACCGGGGATTCCCAAAACTCCCCCGGTGATGACCTTGCCGATTTCACCTTCGCAATGAACGTCCGCAATTTGCAGTGTCTTTTTCCAGCGCATGATGGACCCGCCTTACTTGATGTACCAGCCCCAAGGCTTATCGCTGTCGTACCGCGTGATTTGCTTGGTTTCCAGATAGTTGTTCAAGCCCCATTCACCAAGCTCTCGACCGATGCCGCTCTGCTTGTACCCTCCCCACGGAGCTTCGGTGAACGTCGGTTGCGAACAGTTAATCCATACGATACCCGCGCGCAGCGCACGTGCGACTCGTTCACAACGCTCGCTGTCGCGCGACATGACGGCCGCAGCAAGGCCGAATCGGGAATCGTTCGCCGAGCGTACCGCTTCGACCTCGTCGTCGAAAGGACGGATGCAAACGACCGGCCCGAAAATTTCCTCGTTCCAGACCCAACTATCGGCCGGCACATCTGCAAAAACAACTGGCTCCATGAAGAACCCTTTGTCGAGATGTGCTGGTCGGCCGCCACCGACCACGAGCCGCGCGCCTTCGCTTACACCACGTTCGACGGCCTCGAGCACCTTGTCATACTGCCCTTTGCTGACAAGGGGACCAAGAAGCACATTTTCCTGCAACCCGTTGCCGATGGTGATTTTCTGCGTTTCTTCTTTCAGGCGCCCGATAAACCGCTCGTAGATGCCTCGCTGCACAAGAACCCGGGACGTCGCAGAACAGACCTCGCCCTGGTTCCAGAAAATGCCGAACATAATCCACTCGACGGCCGCATCGATGTCGCTGTCGTCAAAAACGATGAACGGCGATTTCCCGCCCAGCTCCAGACTGATGTTCTTGATGTCGCGTGCGGCGGCCTGCATGATGCGGCTCCCCGTCGGCACACTGCCAGTGAAAGCGAGTTTGTCGATGCCTGGATGTTCGCTCAACGGCGCGCCAGCGTCCTTGCCGAGTCCTGTCACTACGTTCAGAACGCCTGGCGGAAGGTCAGCATCGGCCGCGATGTGAGCCAGCTCAAGGGCGGTGAGAGGTGTCAGCTCTGACGGCTTGAGTACCATTGTGCAGCCAGCAGCGAGAGCAGGAGCGACCTTCCACGCTGCCATCAGCATCGGGAAATTCCACGGGATGATGGCACCCGCTACGCCGACCGGTTCCTTGCGAGCCACCGAGCTGAAGCGGTCGTCGGCAAGCGTGATGGATGTTTCGGCGCTCACGTCGAGCTTTTCGGCCAACCCCGCGTAATACTCGAAGCAGCCAGCGGCGTCCCCAAGGTCCCAAAGCGCTTCGGGCAATGGCTTACCGTTGTCGCGGACTTCGATTTCCGCAAGTTCCTGGATTCGGTCGCGGATGCCCTTTCCGATACGTCGAAGCACGGTCGCACGGTCCGCTCCGCTCATTCGCGGCCACGGACCCGCATCGAATGCTCTGCGGGCAGCCTCGACGGCGAGGCCGACGTCTTCCGCGGTCGCGGAGGCGACTTTCGCAATCACCTGCTCGGTGCTAGGGTCGACAGTTTCGAAGGTTGACTTCTTGACAGGTGCCACCCATCGACCGTCGATGAAAAGTTGCTCGTACGATTTCATAATAAGTCTCGTCAGGAAAAGCGATAAGCGCTGAAAGGCGTGAGGTCCTGCTTCGTCGGGCGACCGGCCACCATGTCAGCAATCAGCCGACCTGTAGTCGCGCCGAGCGTCAGACCGAGTTGTCCATGACCGAACGCCATAAAGACGTTCCTAAGCCGGCGAGAACGGTCAATGATGGGCTTCGTGTCAGGCAGGAACGGACGATAGCCAACGCCGTATTCCACGTTGGCCGTTTTAAGGTCTGGCAAAACCCGTTTCGCTTTCTCAAGGATGATGTCCGCTCGCCCGAAGTTCGGTTTCGCGCCGTTGCCTGCGAATTCGATGGTGCCGCCAATCTGCAGACCCCGAGTCATAGGTGTAAAGCAGAAGCCACCATCCGCATAGATGGTCGAATGACGAAATTCCACGCCTGGATTTCTAACAACAGCCTGGTAGCCAGCGATGCCCGCGAGAGGCACGCTTACCCCCAGCGCGCTGAAGAACTGCCGCGCGCCTGTACCTGCGGCAACGACAACATGGTGTGCCGCAACGCTCTCGCCATTTGCAAGGTCGACACCTACCGCGCGGCCCTGCGACTCGACAATGCGACTGGCCTGCGTCTGGATGCGGAGCCCCCCTTGGGCAATGAAGCTGCCAGTGAGCGCTGCAATGAAACCTTCCGTATCGCTAACAGCGCGCCAGTCGGGGAACATCAGGCCGTAGGCAAACTTGCCAGCAAGCGCAGGCTCGAGGTCACCGATTTCCTTTGCGTTCAGGCGTTGTGATTTGAAGCCAAGCGACTCGCGCAACTCCAGATGTGGCTGCTCATGCGCAAGTCCACTCGGGTTGTCGAAGACTTCCAGGATGGGACGCTCTCCCATGAGAGCTTTGTCGTCGCACGCATCGAGCAATGGAGCGTAGTCTGCATAGACATCATGCGTCAGTGTCGCCATCGATTGAGCGATGTCGACAATCTTCGAAGGCCTTGCGCACATCAGGAACCGGAAGAACCAGGGAATGATTCCTGGCAAAGCGCTCGGGCGAAGCGCGAGTGGACCTTTCTGGTCCATCAGCCAGCCCGGGATTTTCATGAGAATCCCCGGCTTGGATAGCGGGATGATTTCGCTCACCGCCATCTGGCCGCAACTCCACTTCGCCGTACTATTTCCCGGCGCCTCCGGGTCGATTAGCGTGACGTCGTAGCCACTGCGCAGAAGATAGAGCGCGCAGCAAACGCCCACGATGCCGCCGCCTATCACGACAGCAGATTCTCGGGCAGAGGCGAGCGGGTCACGCGAAAGATTTTCGCGAGGAACGGCGTTCAATTCGCATACTCCTGCAGGCTGAAGCCATGAGCATATGGCTGAGAGTTGTCGACGTAGTGTTCAGCCCGTCCCGTAATCCAGGCGCGTCCTTCGACGCTCGGCAAGACTGCGTCCAACCCGCTCGTAAGTCTTGTTGTTGACTCCACTCGACCGATGAAACAACTGCCAATCAGGCTCTGGTGGCGGAAAGCTTGCCCGTCACCGAGTAGCCCACGCGCGTATCGCTGTGCGACCCGAGCGGACGTGCCAGTCCCACACGGTGAGCGGTCAATCAGGGTGTCGCCTGCAATGACCACCGCGCGAGCGTCAGCATCATTGGAAACAGGGACGCCCGTCCACATGGTGTGTTTCACGCCGCGAATGTCCGGGTTGTCGGGATGAACAACATCAATTGTCGAGTTCACCGCGGTTTGCATCTGGCGCCCCCATTCCAGCAACTGCTCAGGCGAAAAGTGTTCGCAGCCCGGGAAGTTCGGCTGCATCTCAACGATAGGATAGAAGTTGCCGCCATAGGCGATGTCAACGACCAACTGTCCGAAGTGAGGATGCTTGATTTCAACATCGCGATGAAGGAGGAAGCTGGGAACATTCGTGAACCGAACCGACGCGACCTGGTCGCCATCCATCACATAACTCGCGCGGAGCTTGCCGGCTGGGACGTCGACGACGACCGAACCGGCCGACTTCGGTTGAATCAGACCCGCTTCGAGCGCGAACGAAATGGAGCCAATTGATGCATGTCCGCACATCGGCAGGCAGCCGGATGTTTCAATGAATACGAGACTCATGTCCGCGTCTGCTGACATAGGCGGGTACAAAATCGTTCCGGACATGTGTGAGTGTCCGCGCGGCTCCAGCATCAACGCGCGTCGAATCCAGTCGTGGTCCCGTAGAAAGACTCTGCGGCGCTCGTCCATTGTCGTGCCGACCAGGTCCGGGGCGCCAGCAATCACCATCCGCACAGGCATGCCTTCCGTATGCCCTTCGATACTCTTAAAGCTGTGCTTGCTCATCTGAATACCTTGCGAGAGTGCATCGCCGGCGGATTTCTCCGCCGGCTTCATGTCATGCCTGAGCTGCTTCGAAGACAGCGCGGAAGTTGGCCTTCTCTTCGTCCGTGAGCGGCTGCAGCGGCATGCGAGCTGCCCCAACCTTGAAGCCAGCGAGTTCGCAACCGTATTTCACCTTCTGCACGAACTTGCCCGCTTCCATCGTCGCCATGACCGGGAACAGGGAGCGCATCACTTCCTGTGCGCCGCGGATGTCGCCAGCCGAGAACTTGTTATAGAAGTCCACAACGGGCCTCACGAAACAGTTTGCCGGACCGCAAATCCAGCTGCTCGCACCCCACAGGAAGAAATCGAGCGCCTGGTCGTCAGACCCGCACGACAGCTGGTAGTGGTCCTTGTACTTCTCGCCGATTTCGATAGCGCGCAGCAGATTGCCACTGCTTTCCTTGATGCCGACCACGCGCGGGTTATCCTTGAACGCGTCCAGCACGCCGAAGCCCACTTCCACGTTCGTGCGAACCGGATAGTTGTAGAGCACAACGTCGACGTCCGAAACCGCCTTGAGGATGGCTTCGTAGTGGCCAATCAGTTCTTCCTGCGATGGCAATGCATAGTACGGGGGCGCAATGAGGACGTTTTTGTAGCCTGCATCGCGGACCAGTTGAACCTGCTCGATGACTTCACGCGTGCACGAACCGTTCGCGCCGCCGATGAGCGTACCGCTGTCGCCCACGACCTCGAGAACGGTCTTGAGGATGGCCCGCCGTTCGTCATGCGTCAGAGCGTAATACTCGCCGGTCGAGCCGAGCGGGACAAAGCCGGTTACGCCCGCCTTGAGTTGAAACTCGAGAATGTTTGCCAGCACGTCGTGGTCAACAGCGCCGGAAGCATTGAACGGAGTGACGAGTGCGGGCAGGATGCCTTTCATCTGCATGTGTTTCTCCCTATATGGAGGATGGGTTTGGTTAGTAGGCAAAGCGCCTAAGGAATCGCGACTCGACCACGCCGACCAGACGGGTGAGCGGAAAAGCGACCAGAAAGTAAATAATCGCGACAGTCGTCAGGAACTCCACCGGCTTTGCCGTGCTGTTCGATATATTCTGTCCGACGAACATGAGGTCCGCGACGCCCACCGATGAGATGAGCGCACTTTCCTTGAACAGACTGACCACGTTCGAGAGCAAAGGCGGAATCGCCCGCAGCAGCGCCTGCGGGAAAATTACGTACAAGATTTTTGCTTGCGGCGTAAGGCTTAATGCAGTACAGGCGTCATGCTGTTCTGCGGAGATGGATTTCAACGCGCCACGGAACGTCTCGCTGGTGATGGCCGCCATGTACAGCGTCAGAGAAATGACAACCGAGACATACGGCGGCATTGGAAGCCGGAAGATAACTGGGAAGCAAAAGAAAACCCAGAACAACTGGATGAGCAACGGCGTGCCTCGGAAGAACTCTACGTACAGCGTTGTCGCACTTTTGACAAACCGGTTCGGCGACATACGAATCAGGCTCAACACGAAGCCCGCGAGACTTCCGATGACGGCGCAACTGCTTGTGAAAGCAACGGTGAGTCCAAGCCCTTTCAGCAAGACCAACCAGTAAGGAAGAACAGCCGAGAAATCGAGATGCATGGTCTTCTCCTCAACGCTTGACCGCAAGGTCCTGACGACGCTCAATCACGTGCACAAGTTTTGCGATGGGCAACGACAGCGCGAAGTAAATGAGCGCAACAACTGTGTAGGTTTCGAGCGGACGATAAGCTTCGGTTGCGAGGCTCTTGCCGACGTACATCAGGTCAGCGACCGCGACGATGGCAACAAGCGCGCTCTGCTGCAGGCTGCCGATACCGTTGGTCATGAGAACCGGCATCGCGCTGCGAAGTGCTTGAGGTAGCACCACATACACCGTGCGTTGCCATGGTTTCAGGCCGAGCGCAACGCACGCATCGAGGTGCTCCTTTGGGACTGCCTGAACACCTGCGCGGTAAGCTTCAGCATTGAATGCGGTCAGATTCAGACCAAGCGCAAGCACGCCCATCAAGATGGGGTCGATGAACACATCGACCATCATCGGGATGCAGTAAAAGAACCAGACGATTTGCAGGAGAGCCGGCGTGCAGCGAAAAAACTCAATAAAGAGTTGCGCAGGCCAGCGCACGACGACCCATCTGCTCATGGCCATGAGACAAAGGAGAAAGCCGAGCACGAGACCCATGATGTTCGAAGCTACCGCGAGCTCGATGGTGACCTTAAGGCCTTCGAGTAAGGCACCGAGACTGCCTTCAAGGAAGCGAAAGTCGAAATGGTAGTTCATGTCGGACCTCAGTCGAGATGCAGCACTTTCTCGAGAAACTCGCGCGTGCGACCTTCCTTTGGGCACTTGAACATTTCAGCAGGAGCGCCTTGCTCGACGATTTTTCCGCTCGCACAGAAAACTACGCGAGTGGCGATGTCGCGAGCAAAGTGCATGTCGTGCGTGACGATAATCATCGCCATCTTCTGTTCGGCTAGCTGAAGCATCACGTTCTGCACTTCAATGACCATCTCGGGGTCAAGCGCTGACGTCACTTCATCGAACAACATCAACTTCGGCTCCAGCATCAGGGCACGCGCAATAGCGACGCGTTGCTTCTGTCCGCCAGAGAGCTGACTCGGATACGCGCGCAGTTTGCTTTCAAGGCCGAGTCGGGCGAGGTACATGCGCGCCCGCTCGGTCGCATCTGCTTTCGAGATGCCGCTGACTTTTGTTGGCGCGAGGATGAGGTTGCTCAACACCGAGAGGTGCGGAAACAGGGTGTAGTGCTGGAACACCATGCCAATCTGTTTCTGTAGCTTGCTGTCGATGCGTTTCGATTTGCCCGAGTCGGCTCCGAAGATGTAAGGCTTGCCCTGAAAGCCAATCTGGCCACCCTGGACTCCTTCCAGGCCCATCATTACCCGAAGCAGCGAGCTCTTACCGCTTCCGCTCGGGCCAATAATGACGAGCCGGTCATCAGCGCGCATGTCCAGGTCCATGTGGTCCATGACAACCAGATTTGGACCATAGGATTTATAGACATCCCGAAACTGCACGAAATCGCCGAAGGTCGCATTGGCTGAATCAAGCGCCGCACGCGGAATGTCGGGTTGGCCAATCATGGGTGTTGAAGAAAGCATTGAATCTCTCCAGCTGACGCGCCGTCGGCGCATGTTTTGCGAAGGGCAAATTGACGGGGCCCTTCTGAATGTCTTGGACACCGCCCGCGCGTTCAGGCGTGCCGCGTCAAACGAAGCATCACTTGTTGGTGACAAGCATCGCCTGGACAGAGGTCTTGATGAGGCGATTGACGGAGCCCGACTTGACCTGTTCATCCACGTACTTGTTGAGAACGGCGATGTCCGCAGCAGGCGTTTCCTTCCTGAGTCCGAAGGCAACTTCCTGCTGAGCCAGCGGCGGAGTCGGCTGGATGGTTGACGCCCATTCCGGATGCGCCTCGGTGAGCAACATGTTCGTGATGTTTGCGTCCGCGAGGAGGTCCGCCCGCTTGGACATGAGAGCGAGGCGCGTTTCATCGTTACCCGGCAGGCGCATGATTGTCGCTTGCTTGAAAACAGCGGAAATTACCTTGTCCTGGGCAGTGCCCGACATGACCGCGACTGTCACTCCGGGCTTGTCAATTTCGGCGATGGTGTGAGCGCCCTTGGGAACCTTGGGGTTGTTCTTGTTGTAGACGAAGGAGACGTTGTAGTCCGTGGCCGGCGCAGAGAAGGAAATAGCCTTTTCGCGTTCCGGCGTGTCATTCAACGCCATCGACAAGTCCCACTTGTCGGACTGCAGTCCGGCCACGATGTTGTCCCATGTCGTGTCGACGAACTCCACCTTAACCTTGAGCACGTTCTGTCCAAAGCTGCGACAGAGTTCCGCGAAGAACCCACTGTATTCACCCGTCTTCGGGTCGCGCATGACGTAGGGCGGTGCCACGGCCGCCCCGCAACGGAGAACACCAGCCTTTTTTACGCTTTGCCAGGCGCTGGTGTCGTCGGCGTGAGCCACGGTGCCAGTTGCGACAAAACCGACTACCGCCAGGCACGTCAGAGCGCGCCGAGTGAGACAGGACAGGGAAACCATAGTCAACTCCCGAGGTATGGATAGGTCCGATGAGAACATCAGGTTTCTCACCACACAATCTTGCGCATCTAGTTGTGTGCAGCGATGTACACAGTCTAGGATTTCAAAATTTAGCCTGTCAACTAAGCACTTCTCCCTAGTCGCACCCGAAGCAGACGCCGCAGACCGCGCTGGGCCAGCAGCGACAAGGTTTCCAGCGGATTGAGTGGCTCAATGGTCGCGAAATACAGTCGATTCGACCACCAATTCGCAATTAAATAGTTTTTAACTCTACATAACAGCGAATAATATAGGCGTAAAATCTGCATACATTTATGTGTACAGAGTGGTCAACCTTGCGACCTTGTGGCGGCTATATGCGAATCGTCGTTTTGGGAAGTGGAGTTGTCGGTGTGACGAGCGCGTTCTATCTCGCGCGTGCAGGCCATGAGGTCACCGTCATCGACCGTGAGCAGGGACCCGCCCTGGAGACAAGCTTCGCCAATGCAGGACAGATTTCGCCAGGTTATGCCGCGCCTTGGGCGGCACCGGGCGTACCTCTCAAGGCAGTGAAATGGATGTTTCAGAAGCATGCTCCGCTCGCAATTCGTCCAGACGATAAGGACAAGCAGTTCCAGCTTCAGTGGATGTGGCAGATGCTTCAGAACTGCACTGCTGAGCGCTATGGCATCAACAAGAACCGGATGGTCAGACTGGCGGAATACAGTCGCGATTGCCTGAAGGCACTACGCACAGAAACAGGCATCCAGTACGAAGGACGCACTGGTGGTACTTTGCAGGTGTTCCGCACGCAGCAGCAGTTCGACGGTGCTGCGAAGGACATCGCCGTGCTGAAAGAAGCCAATGTCCCATACGAGTTACTGACTCAGGGTGAACTTGCCAGAGTCGAGCCGGCTCTAGCCGCCACCTCCCACAAGCTGACCGGCGGTCTGCGCTTACCGGGCGATGAGACCGGCGACTGCCAGTTGTTCACGACTCGGCTCGCGGCAATAGCTGAGAAAGCGGGCGTCACGTTTCGGTACAACACACCCGTCGACGGTCTTGTCGTGGAGGGCGGTATGGTTGTCGGCGTCCGCCACAATGCCAAGCTGATTCACGCCGACGTGTTCGTCGTCGCGTTCGGCTCATATTCGACGAACTTCCTCTCGGACATTGTCAAGATTCCCGTTTATCCGCTCAAGGGATACTCCATCACCGCCCCCGTCGTCGAGGAGCGATGCGCGCCAGTGTCAACGGTACTAGACGAGACGTACAAAATCGCTATTACTCGGTTCGATAAGCGCATCCGTGTTGGTGGCATGGCTGAAATCGTCGGGTTCGACAAGCGTCTTCGCGAAGCGCGTCGAGAAACCTTGGAAATGTGTGTAAACGACCTTTTCCCGGGTGGCGGCGACACCTCAAAGGCAACATTCTGGACCGGGCTTCGCCCCATGACACCTGACGGCACGCCTATTGTGGGAGGTACCGCGGTCCCGAATCTCTATCTGAATACAGGTCATGGCACGCTCGGCTGGACGATGTCGTGTGGTTCAGCGCAGCTGCTCGCGGATTTGATTTCGGGGAGGCAGCCGGCGATTCGCCATGATGACCTCAACATTTCCCGCTACGCAAAGGAATCGCCCGCTCCGGCTGAATTCGACCTGAACTAACCGCGTTGCATGCGACCGAAGCAGCACCTACGAGACGCACCTATCCCTTCCCTTTCCTCTCGACGGTAGTTGTCACCGTCGCAACCGTTTCTCAAGGAAAAGCAATGCCTCGTCCAATTCAAGCCTTCGTTCACCCGGACGCGGTGAGAGATAACCTGCAAGTCGTCCGTCAACGAGCTCCGAAGTCTCGCGTCTGGGCCGTAGTTAAGGCAAACGCGTACGGACACGGTATTGAACGAATCTATCCGGCACTGGAAGCTGCGGACGGAATCGCGCTCCTCGACCTTAATGAAGCGGTTCGCGTTCGGCAGCTCGGCTGGAAAAAGCCCGTCCTGCTCCTTGAAGGAATCTTCACCCACAGCGACGTAAAGATAGCCGAGGAGATCGGCCTGACTGTCGCAATACACTGTGAAGAGCAACGAGAGTTGATTGCCTCCACCAAGCCAACGAAGCCTATCGACATCTACCTGAAGATGAATTCAGGCATGAACAGACTCGCATTTACGCCAGAACAATATCGCGAGGCGTGGGAACGCGCGTTGGCCTCACCCGGCGTTGGCACCATTACGCTTATGAGTCACTTCGCGAATGCGGATGAAGGCGAGGTTGATTGGCAGTTGAATCGCTTTGACGCGATTACCCATGGCATGCCAGGGGACCGGAGCCTGTCAAATTCCGCAGCTACCTTGTGGCATACCCGAGCACATCGGAATTGGATTCGACCGGGCATCGTGCTTTATGGCGGTTCGCCGTCGGGCCGTGCACGCGACGTTGCGGACGTTCAGGTGCGCGCGTCAATGACATTAAGCAGCGAGATTATTGGGACCCAAACTATGCGAGCTGGCGAGACGGTGGGCTACGCGCGCACATTCACTGCCGAACGCGACATCCGTATTGGCGTGGTCGCATGTGGTTATGCAGATGGCTATCCACGGCACGCGCCGTCCGGTACTCCCGTATCGGTTGATGGAGTCCTGACGCGCACCGCTGGTAGAGTCTCGATGGACATGTTGACAGTGGACCTAACGCCTTGCCCGCATGCTGGCATCGGGTCGAAAGTCGAATTGTGGGGACAACACGTCAAGATTGATGACGTCGCTGCGTCGTCCGGCACGATTGGCTACGAGCTAATGTGTGCGCTGGCGCCGCGCGTCCCCGTATCGGTCACGGCATAGAACAGTCAAGATTGGGAGAGAAACTTGAACATTCCGCTTGATGGTCAGACCGTTCTCGTAACAGGGGCCTCGGGAGGTATCGGTGCCGCGATTGTCGAACAGTTAGCGGCCGACGGCGCGCGAACAATCGTTCATTATGGCCGCGACAAGGCCAAGGCAGAAGCGTTGCTGGGCCACATTGGAGGCAATGGTGTAATCGTCCAGGCGGACTTGTCTTCTGTTGACGGGGCGTTCAAGCTGTGGCGCGATGCGGTTGAGGCTACTGGCCGCATACATGGGCTTGTCAATAACGCTGGTATCCGCACGGAGGTCACGGTTGATGTTAGTGAAGAGGATTGGCAGTCTGCCTGGGAGAAAGAATTTCGGATTAACTTCTTTGCAGCTGCTGACCTTTGCAGAGAAGCAATCAAACACTTCCGGCATAGCGGTGACGGCCGCATAGTCAATATGACGAGTCGTGCTGGACAGCGTGGCTATGCGGCAAACGCCATGCCGTATGGCGCGGCCAAAGCTTTGCTTGCGAATCTCACCAAGTCCATCGCTCGCTCCTTCGGGGCCGATGGCGTGACGGCAGTCAATATTTCGCCGGGATGGGTGCGTTCGGACGTGGCAGCGGATTTTGTCGAGAAACATGGAAAGTCTGCGGCTGTGGCCGACATCCCGATAGGCGAAATGGCGACTCCAACAGAGGTCGCTGAACTCGTTTCGTTTGTCCTGCGGAAGTCGCAGGCCTCACTCAACGGAGCCACGCTCGATGTGAACGGTGGCAGCTACATTCGGTAAGCGTTTTCCAGTCTCTCACTCCAGCGTCTTGACCGACTGACATCCTCTGACCTCGAATTGCGCGCTTGGTGGCGACCGCACCTACGCTTCCGGAGAAAAACCCGAACCCGACCGGACCCGGCTCTTCAGGAAAAAGTGGGTACCAAACCGTGCTATTGCGATAAGTATTCTTACGTGAACGGGTCGGTCGTAGGACGCACAGATCCATTTAAGTAGGATTCCTACGCAAACAATCGACAACGGCGATCATACTTACCGGCGGTTTCCGGCTCGGCTCACTCTCCTTCTGGAATGGGCGAACTGGCTGTTCCGTGAAGGAACCGTGCGAGCCGCCGCTCGGCGTCGACGACCTTGTGCAGCGGCGCAACGGCGAGTTGCGAGTCGTGTAGCCCCAGCAGCTTTTCAAAAACCGGTAGCGCGTCGTCTGCGAGCAGCCATTCGCCCGATTCATGCGCAAGCGTGAGCGCGGCTTCGACCGCATATTCGGCGAACTTGTACAGTTCAAGCGGCTCGTCGCCGTATCCCGCCTGCTGAAGAAACCACGCGACGTACACGGTTCGCATCAGCTCATTGAACAGGTAGCTGTTCCCGTGACCACTCCTGCATGTCGCAAGCGCGAGGTGATAGGACAGCGACTGTTCCCGCGCGGACGCCACGTCCATGGGTAACAGCATTGTTTTCGAGAGGGGTCGTCTGGGCCGGCTCACGCTGCCCGGACCTCGCTTTGAACTCATGTAATGTCGTCAACGGCCACGCCTGATCGGTGGCCTTATTGTAGCCAGGGCCGGTCGTCCGGCGCTGTGTCAGGGGCGTGCCCGGTCCGGTACACCGCACATCCCAGGCCACGACAATGCCTGCTCGCCGGCGCAACTCGGGTTCGATTATTTGCGGGGTGCTACGGACCGTCCTCCCTGTGCGGATCGTCGTGCCGTCACAAACCTGCGATGTCACGATCACAATCAAACGTCCCACGGTTTCGCGGGTCAGCGATCCAACCGTCTCAACCATGAGGAACCGGTTGAAACAGTGGCAACGCCGCCCGAAAACTAACGAGCCGACGCGCTGGCGGTTACTGTCCGTTCACGGCGTCCTTGAACGCCTTACCCGCGGTGAACTTCACCGTCTTTGCCGCAGCGATCTGGATTTCTTCGCCGGTGGCCGGATTGCGGCCAACGCGCGCCGCGCGGGCCCCGGTCGAAAACGAGCCGAAGCCGACCAGCTGCACCGTGCCGCCATTCGTCACTTCGGCGGTGATCGCCGCAATGAAGGCGTCGATCGCTTCGCCCGTCGCAGCCTTGCTTTCGCCCGTCTTCGCCGCAATAGCGTCGATCAGTTCCTGCTTCGTCATCGTTATTCCTTCCTTGAGATGGGAGACGTCGCCACCCTACCCGATCAGGACGTCTTCACGCAACCGGGAACAGCGCGCTCGATGGCGAGCCGTCAGGCCGATCGCAGTTGGAGCGCCGCCGGCCAGGCTGTACGCGCAGCGAGCCGAATCGGTCGAGGATGTATTCAGGGCTCTTCGGCCGCGCGACGCGTGATTTCGTCGGTAGGACACGCTTTCCACGGTGAGAAATCCGCTCGCACAACCAAATTAGTTACTACTATTGTGCAATGCAGCATTTCGCGCGGCGGTCCGCGCAGAAAGGGGCTGGCGAGCATTCGCCGTCAACTAAATCTGGTATCACTGTGCGGTTGGGTTGCAACTGATTTTGTAACGCAATGCACGCCGATGGCTGCGCCGCTGCTGCGAAAATAGCCGAACAGCACGGAACCGGCCGCCTGCGGCTCGGGCGCAAACTGGCCGGGCTCCTCCCCGATGCGGTCGCGTCATCGGCGTAGCCCACCGCCAACGCGTCGTCCTTCGGCCATAACAGGTCAGTCGACCTTGCACGGTGGCCGACATTCGAACGTCGGATTCGCGCGAGACAACGGACTTTCGCCAGCCGATCACAGTAGGCGAGTCCTCGGTCACTGCGGTCTTCGCGCCGGTTGCGTTCCGTGCGCAGCGAATGACCGCGCGTGCGCCTAGAGCGCCAGGCGGGCGCTGGATGCCAGGCTCATCGAACGCTCGTTAATGCAGGAAAACGAGCCTAGTCGTTGGACATGTTGCAAAGTAGCCTTCTGGAGAAATCGCCAAGCGAACTTTCCGAATCCGAAACAATTCGATAGCGCGGCACAGCGAACCGTTTTCAAAATTTCTCTAGTGGAGAGGCGTGATGAGACAAATGAGCCTTTGTGCCGGTCATGCTTTGGCGGTGTTGCTGGGTATGGCGATTTCATACACGGATGTGGCCGCTCAAACAGGGACGCTGAAGGAACAGGTCGTCGGAACGTGGGCCTACGTATCGGTCGATACCGTGCGACCGGACGGCAGTCGGCAACCCATGTACGGCACCAATCCGCAAGGGCTCGCGGTGTTCGATGGGAGTGGTCACTATATCCTGATGACATCTCGCGCCGATATTGCAAAGTTTGCGTCCGCCAACCGGACGGAGGGCACGCCCGAGGAAAACAAGGCAGTCGTGCAAGGAATGATCGCTCACTTCGGCACCTACACAGTGGACGAGGCCGACAAGACAATCACTTTCCATGTCTCCACCAGTTCGTTTCCGAACTGGAACGGCGTCGAGCAGAAGCGACCATTCACCATCAATGGAGACCAACTCAAGTGGACGACGCCGGCTTCGAGCGGCGGTACGGCCGAGGTGGTCCTGCGGCGGCTGAGATGATGCGTGCGCGATCAATCAGGCAATACCAGCGCTATGGATAGCCGGTAGGACTGGGTAAGGAGCAGTCGGCGGGACAGCGCGGATGGCCGCTGTGCGCTGGAAACGGCCGTCGTGCCAACGCCCCACTTATGACCGGAGAGGGTCCGACTTGAGCCGCACGCCATCGGGCTCAGGATGGCTGAAGCGGGCCCTCGACTGCTCGCCGACGATCCCGCATAGATGACCAGCGGACCGATCTGCTGGTCGTGCAAGGCGAAAATCAGTTCGAGCTGGAGGGGGGTGAGCCCGTGACCGTGCTCACCGGCTGGAACTTGCCGCCTTTCGCTTCATACAGCGTCACCGCGGCTGCACGCAGGTCGCCCTTGGAGTCGAAGGCGATCTTGCCGGTCACACCGTCGAATTCCACCTTTTTCATTGCGGGCAAGTAATCGGCCGACGCGGTCGAATCAGCCAGCTTCATCGAATTGATCAGCGCCCATGTCGCATCGTAGGCGTAAGGTGCGAACAGGACGACGGACCCAAATTTCTTGTATTTCGCCGCGAAGGCAGGACCGTTTTTCATTTTGTCGAGCGGCTGCCCCGACTCCGCGGAAACCGTCCCTTCGGCGGCAGTGGGACCCGCCAGTTCGACGAACTTGTCGGTTTCGATCGCGGACCCGACGAGCGGAATCTTCATCGCAAGACCTGTCATCTGCTTGCGAAGCGGGCCAGCCTGAGCATCGACACCGCCATAGAACACGGCCTGCGCATCTTTGGATTTGATCGACGTGAGAATGCCCCGGAAATCGACGGTCTTGTCGGAAACGAATTCACGATCGACAACATCAACACCTGCGGCCTTCAGTTCCTTGACAACCACATCCGCAAGACCCTGACCATAGGCAGAGCGGTCGTCGACAACGGCAACACGTTTGTATCCTTTCGTGCGTCCCATGTACTGGGCGATAACCCGTCCGACTTCGCTGTCGTCACCAATCACGCGATGTGCGGTGGCGAAACCCTGTCTCGTCAGTTCAGGGTTAGTCGCGGATGGCGAAACCTGCGGTATGCCCGCGCCCGCATACACTTTCGATGCGGGAATGGTCGCACCGGAGGTGATGTGGCCAACTACGCCGTTCACTTTCTGATCGACGAATTTCTGTGCGACGGTCACGGCCGTCTTGGGATCCGCTGCGTCATCTTCGGATACCAGCTGGAAGTGGACCGGCTGCCCCTTGATCTTGATGCCAGCAGCGTTCGCGTCTTCGATTGCAAGTTTGACGCCGTTCTCAGCATCCTTGCCCACGTGCGCAACTTGGCCGGTCAATGGGCCACCATACCCGATGACGACCGTCTGGTCAGCGTGAGCCATTCCCGTCACCAGTGCAGCACAAACGAGGATGAGCGTGGATTCAATTCGTGATTTCATGATAGTCACCTTTAGTCCGATGCCTGGAGAACGCCACGCCTGATCTGGTCGCGCTCCATCGACTGGAAGAGTGCCTTGAAGTTGCCCTCGCCAAACCCGTCATCGCCCTTGCGCTGGATGAACTCGAAGAACACCGGACCGAGCAGCGCCTGCGAGAAAATCTGTACCAGCAGCCGCTTGCTGCCGTCTTTGGTCGTGCCATCGAGCAGCAGCCCGCGCGCCCGCAACTCGCCGACATTCTCGCCATGGCCGGGCAGGCGCTCTTCCAGCATCTCGTAGTAGATGTCGTTCGGACCGTTCATCAGCGGGATGCCGGCCATCTGCAATGCATCCACGCTTTTGAGAATATCGTCGGTCAACAGCGCTACGTGCTGGATGCCTTCCCCGTTGAACTGCATGAGGAATTCCTCGATCTGTCCGGAACCCTGCCTGGACTCTTCGTTGAGCGGGATACGAATCTTGCCGTCGGGCGCAGTGAGCGCTTTGGAAGTCAGTCCCGTGTACTCGCCCTGGATATCGAAATAGCGGATCTCGCGGAAGTTGAAGAACTTCTCGTAGAACGATGCCCAGTGCGCCATGCGTCCGCGATAGACATTGTGCGTGAGATGGTCGACAACCTTGAAGCCGTGGCCGACCGGATGGCGGTCCACGCCGGGCAGGTACTCGAAGTCGATGTCATAGATGCTCTTGCCGTCTTCGAAGCGATCGATCAGATAGAGGGGCGCGCCACCAATGCCTCTGATGGCAGGCAGGCGCAGTTCCATCGGGCCCGTCGGGATATCGATAGGCTGCGCTCCGAGTTCGAGCGCGCGGGCATAGGCCTGGTGCGCATCCTTGACGCGGAAAGCCAGACCGCACGCCGAGGGACCATGTTCCGCGCCGAAGTACGATGCAACGCTGTTCGGCTCATTGTTGACGATGAAGTTGATATCGCCCTGGCGGTACAGCACGACCTGCTTGCTACGATGCAGTGCGACCATCGTGAAGCCGAGTTTCTCGAACAGCGGTTCGAGCACACCGGGCGTAGGGGAAACAAACTCGACGAATTCGAAGCCCATCAGGCCCATCGGGTTTTCATAGAGATCAGACATGACGATTTTCCAGACAGTAGGTGAATCAGGATGAGGCCATGATGGCTCCGGGCTGACGGCCCAGCACGCAGCGGTAGGCGAAGTACACTGCGCCGATCCACACAGGGATCGCAAATGCGGAAGCACGGATACCCGGTGTCAGCAGCATGACGCCGACGATCAGCGCCATGAAAGCGAGGCACAGATAGTTGGTGATGGGGGCAAAAGGCGCAGGAAATCCGGACTTCATACCGCTTGCCATGCGCGCCTTCCGGAAGCACAGATGCGTCGCGATGATGGTGACCCACGTGATGACAAGGGCGGCCACGATCAACGACATCAGGATTTCAATCACGCTCGCCGGTGCAACGTAATTCAGTACGATGCAAAGCGCGGTAAAGACGGCGGGATAAACGATGGCCCGCACCGGCACACCGCGGCTGTTGACCTTCATCAGCGACTTCGGCGCGTTGCCTTCGCTTGCCATGCCGTAGAGCAAGCGGCTGTTGCAATACACCATGCTGTTATAGACAGAAAGCGTCGCCGTCAGAATCACGAAGTTGAGGACGTTTGCCGCCAGGTTTGCGCCGATGCCCGAGAAGACGAGCACAAAGGGGCTGTTGCTGTATGTGCCGCCGCCCATTTGCAGTTGCGCAAGCAAATGGTCCCATGGTGAAAGCGCGAGCAGCACCGCCATCGAGCCGATGTAGAACACAAGAACGCGGAAGATCAACTGGTTGATTGCCTTCGGAATGACCTGGCGCGGCTTGTCGGCTTCGGCTGCGGTGAAACCAAGCATTTCGACGCCGCCGAACGAAAACATGATGAACGCCATTGCCATCACGAGACCGGAAACGCCATGCGGGAAGAAGCCGCCGTGTGACCAGAGATTGCTCACCGACTGTCCGGGATGATCGTTGCTGAAGATCATGTAGGCACCCACCGCAATCATCGCGATCACGGCGACGATCTTGATCAGCGCGAACCAGAACTCGACCTCGCCGTAGATTTTCACGTTGATGAAGTTCACACCGTTGATGATCACGAAGAAGACGAGCGCCGTGACCCATGTCGGAATACCCGGCCACCAGAACTGGACGAACTTGCCGACGGCAGTCAGTTCGAGCATGCCGACAAGCACGTATAGCGCGACACAATTCCACCCCGACAGGAAGCCGGCAAAGCGCGAACCGTACCGGTTAGCGAAGTGGCTGAACGAACCTGCACACGGTTCTTCGACGAGCATCTCGCCGAGAAAACGCATGATGAGAAATGCCACCAGTCCGCCGATCGCATAGCCGAGCAGCATGGACGGTCCGGCAAGTTCGAGAACGCCGGCGGAGCCGAGAAAGAGGCCGGTGCCGATCGTGCCGCCGAGCGCGATCAGCTGGATGTGCCGGTTCCGGAGCTTGCGCTCGAGATGTCCGTGAGTGGAATTGGATTGCATGCCGTTCTCCTGACGTGTCAGTTGGTCACGAAGAACAGCTTCGCGTGAGTGCCGAAGTATTTGACGGTAGCGCCCTTGCACAACTCGATCACGTCACCGGGACGGCCTTCGACTCGCATGCCGTCGCTGGCTTCGACGCCAAATACGCCTTCGAGCACGAGAATCACTTCGTCATAAGTGAGTGTCTTCGGCTCGCACAACGCTTCGTGCCAGCGGCCAAAACCGCAAGGCAGGACTGCACCCTCCCTGTCGAAAATGGCCCACGAGATTTCTGCCGTGCCATCGGCGGCGCCTCCCCGATCCGCGGTCTGGATCGAGTCGCCCTTGATGAGTCGGATGCTCCGCATTGCTATGTCTCCTTGATTGAATAAAAGTCGCGCTCGGTGCGCGAAAGCGCTTGCGCTAGATTTCGTGCCGGCCGGAAGCCCGTTCGCGCATCAGCGTCAAATGCACGCCGATGTCGCGGATGGGCCGCGGTGGGATGTAGCTGGCCGTGCCTTGAATCAGAAAGTCGTCGGTCAATTCGCTATGCTGGCCGTTTGCGAGTTCCGCGATCAGCATCCCCGCTGCGGTATGGCGCACGATGCCCGCACCGTTGCAGCAGGCGGCGGCATAGACGTTGTCGCTAACCTGCCCGAAGGCGGGCGCGTGGTTGTGTGAAACGGCGAGCCAGCCCATCCAGAAGTGTTCAATGTCAAGCGTGCCGCCCAGGTGGGCGAAGCGACGTTCGAGCAGTTCCATGTGCTTCGCGCGGGCGGCATCGCGACGCGCCTCGTTGGTTTTCAGCGACGGGGAATAGTCGAAGCCCTGGCGGATCAGCAGCCGCCTGTCGGCAGTGAGCCGAAGCGTCGAGCCGGCCACGCCATGCGCGGGCGTGATGCCCCAGCTAGCGTCTGTGCCGAGCTTTGCCAGTTGCGCGGACGTCAGTGGCTTCGTGAGACTCGCGAACAGCAGAACCGGGATCTGCCTGTCCTGAAAGACGCCGAACGAAGCTGAGAACGCATTGACGGCGAGAAAGAGCTTGCCGAATCGGATGCGGCCGGTGGTGGTGCGTACGAACGGCGAAGGACCATCGAATTCCACCTCGACAACCGGCGAGTTTTCGAACAGTTCCACTTCGGGCGGCAGGCTGTCGGCAAGGCCGCGCACGAGCGCTGCGGGATTCATCAGGCAGGTGCCCGGCGTGTAGATCGCCGAGTGGTAATAGCGCGTACCCAACCGGCTTTCAAGTTCGTCGCGCGTGAGCGGCTCGAACGCTTCTCCCCACGCACGCAGGTTCGACGCATAGGTATCGAGCACCTTGCCGGCGACCTTACTCGTCACCGCAGCGTGATAGCGGCCGCGTCGCTCCCAGTCGCATTCGATGCGATGGTCCTGGATGAGTCGCTCGAGTTCGGCAAGCGCGTAGCGTCCGACCCGGATCGCGCGGCGACCCTGTTCAACCGACGCAGCGGAGGTGGAAGGCGCGTGCGGTAAATCGATGGCGAATCCGGAATTCCGCCCGGAAGCATTTTCGCCAACGACACCACTGTCGACCACGGCAATGGACGCCCCCGGTCGCAGTTCCGCCAGCCTGCGCGCGGCCGCCAGTCCCGCGTATCCGGCCCCAATGATCACCCAGTCGAAATCCCGGTCACCGACGAGCGACGGCCGCGGCGAGCGCTCAGGCAACAAAGCGCTCCAGCCATTGGTGTGGTCATCGTTCGGGAGGCGGTCAATCAGGCGGGACATGTCAGATCCGGTTGAGGTTGGACGAGGCCGCGAGTTGCCGGCCGACCCCTCAACTATAGAAAAACAATAAATTATTATTATTGGTGTTTGTACCTATCGGGCCGCAGAACTCGGTCGCAGCAGGAATTGATTGAAAAAGGGTGTGATCGACCATGCGAAGGGCGGCAAATCGCCGCCGGTTCCGCGCGGATTGGGATTGCGAATAACCGAGAAGTATTTATTATTGTTTTCGTGTGACTGAACAGGCGAGAACCATGGAATCTCCATCACAACCCGCGCGTACGCGAACGCCCCAAAGTGAGCGCATCGAGGCGACCCAGCGAAAAATTATCGAATCAGCGCAGCGGCTGCTTCGCGAGGAGGGCTTCAAAAGCGCGACGTTGCAGAAGATCGCGAGAGGGGCCAACGTCTCTCTTGGCGCTCTGCAGCACCACTTTGAAAGTCGGGACGCGCTGATGGAGCGTCTGGTGGACGAAGCCATGGCCCCGTTGAGCGATCATGGTGGCGTGTGGCCGGATCCTGCGCTCCCACTGCGCGAAAGAGCAGAAGCGTTCGTTCTCCAGGCTTGGAAGCAGATCTTCGGCGCGCCGGATTACCTCACGGCGTGGAGTCTGTTCTTCGGCTGCAAGGCCACGCCATCGATTTTCACGCGTATCGATGCCAAGCGTGCGAATGAGGATAAGAAGTTTTTTTCGCTGTTCCGGGGGGCGTTTCCCGAGCTTGACGAACATCATCCGCATCCAAAAGGATTTACGAAGTCGGTGTTTTCCACCCTACGTGGCCTGGGTGTGTTTGAGCTGTTCGACGTGTCGTCGGGCGAGAAGCGAGAGGAGCTTGAGGCACTCGTGGAGACGATCGTCCGGGCGTGCTCGCCGAGCGTTGTCGACGTGTCCAGGGGAAAGACGAAAAGGCGACAGCCGCGCAAAGTCGCCGCACTGGACTGAACCGGTACAGCGCCGCTGGCAACACGATGCTTCCGGTGCCGGGGCGCAAATTGCATCTCGACGCGCGCGGGAAGTCGAATTACTTAAGGGCCATAATCAACGGCGAGGTCACCAGCTACCGTTGGCAATGACATGTGCGGGCGAATGGCGACGTAGTGGTACGGTGGGTCCTGTCCGAGAAGGGTCGACAAGCGGCTTCCGCACGTTGCCCGTCGAGCTGCCGAGAACGCTCGCCGCGCTAATCGAGTTAGCTGCAATCAACGCCGTCCGATTGCCGGGAGTTCCTCATTCATTATCGCGACACTGCTTGCCTGCCATCCCGGAACCGACTCTTCCCGCCAAGTCGACTACCGTGTGGCCGCCGTCTCCGAAGGTCGCGACGCACTGCCCAAAATCGCCCAACCTTGTTTCTGGTGTCGAGACGACAGCGGAGTGCATGATGAGACGACGCTCACGGTTGCGAGCATGCGATCATTCGCAAAGTGCCGACCTGGACGGGGACGCCGTCGATCTCGCAATCTGGCCCAGAGTTGACAGAGCTGCCCTCTCCCCTGAGCGTGACGCGTTGTACGGGCGACGAGAGCGCGCAATCCGCCTGTACCTTGACGGTGCTACTGATGCACAACTCAAGACGGCATGCGCGATGAGCCGGGTCCAGACCTACCGGTTGCTCACCGAGCGCTGCCTCGCCGTCCATCCCGACGGAGATGTTCACGGCTGGCGCGGACTCCTGCCTTATGCGCGCGTCAAGTCCTACGATAGAAAGGCGCCGATCAAGCCTAATGCGTGGGGCGGCGGAGCAGTCGGTGCACTGCAATGGGTTTTCCAATCTCCGGCGGGACGAGGGTTCGAAAGCTGTTTGCGGGAGCACATCCTGCGCAAACGTAGCGTCCTCGAATCTTCGCTTCGCCCGCGCATGGCAGTGTTCCGATGGTTTCTCGCTGAATTGCGCGATCGCGGCTTCGAGCACCGGGGCGACTGGCCATTCAACGTCGAGAAGCGTGGTTACGTGACCCTCTCCCGCTTCATCGACCGCGTGCTCGCCGAGAATCCTGCCAGAGCCCGTCAACTCACCAGCGACGACTCAGCGCGCAAGGCCGCGAGCGGCGACGGCACGCGTCGCCCACTTCTTGCTCCATTCGAGCGCGTTGAGTGCGACGCGCACAAGCTTGACAGTCGGATGATGGTGCTGGTCCCGTCACCGCACGGCGGAACCGAGCCTCGCATGATTCACCGACTGTGGGTCGTCGTGCTGATTGAGGTAGCGTCGCGCGCAGTGCTGGGTTACCACCTGAGTTTGCGCCGGGAATGTGCGGCCGAGGATGTACTGCGCGCCATCCGCTGCGCCCTGCAGCCATGGGCGCCACGCGAGCTGCAGTTCGGCAATGCAGCCTATCTGCCAGGCGCTGGCCTGCCTGCTCACCGCTTTCCTCAACTGGTCGGTGCATGCTGGAACGAATTCAGCGTCGATGGTGCGCTCGCCAACATCTGCAAGCGCGTCGACGGGGTCCTGCACGACGTGGTGGGCGCAAAGCTCGTCAAGCCACAGGACCGTGCGAGCTTTAGCCGCCGACGCAGCAAGGACGACCGGCCGTTTATAGAATCATTTTTCGCACGTCTGGCAGCCGACGGTTTCCATCGACTCTCAACCACAACCGGAAGTTCGCCAGTGGCTCGACGCGGTACGGATCCCGACGCAGCGGCGCTCGCCACCCAGTTCCAGCTCGAATATGCGCAAGAGTTGCTCGACACGCTCATTGCAAACTACAACGCAACACCGCATTCGGGACTTGGATATCGGAGCCCCCTCGAACAGCTGGACCGACTGCTCGCACAAGGAAACTTTAAACCACGACGAGCCGACCCTGACGCCGTGCGGCGCATCGTCGGTACGCGCAAGCTGTGCACGCTGCTCGGTGGCGTGAAAAGCGGCCGCCGGCCCCATTTCAATTTTGCCAACGGCCGCTATTCAGCGGAGTGGCTTTGCCTGCGCACCGATCTGCTGGGTGAAAACCTGTGGCTCAATCTCGATGACGAGGACGACGCGCGCTACGCCACCGTGTCGACACAGCAGGGGCATTTTCTCGGCGTCGTGCGCGCCGCACCCCCCTGGCACCGAACGCCTCATTCGCTCTATGTGCGACAGGCGATCCGCTCACTTGAGAAGCGCCGGCTACTGCATCTGGCGACGAACAGCGACGCCGTTGAGGCGTTGATCCGCTACGCCGAGGCGACACCCTCGGGCAAGCTACCCGCCCACCCCGCGTATCTGGAAGCCAGGCGCATCCTGCAAAAGCATGCAGAGCAGGTCGCCGGTCAATCAATGGTGAGCCTTTCCAGGATGGGCAGCACGTCAGCAGAACACGACGCGGTGCCCGCTCAACGGGATCGTGGAATCGGGACGGCACTACCACCCATGCGGCGGGCGCAGCAATGGTAATGTTTCCCGAAACTGCAGAGCCGCTGGTTGCCGCTCACGTGCCGCGAGATCATCCGATTGTCACGCGCGACTATTCCCTGTTCACAATCGCCATCCATGACATGGTCGAGCGCATCAGTATGTGGCTGGATGACCAGATCGACGGAGCGACGATCTTCGGGCCATCCCGCTTTGGCAAGTCGAGCGCGGTCGACCACTGGTTGCAACGCCTGCTCTCTGAGCGTCACGGCGGCCACGTGCCGCTGGTCATCTGGAGCCATACGGACTCCGGGAGCGCCGCAGCGGTGGGGCGATTCTATGCACACCTTCTTGAAGCAAGCGGTCATCGGCTGGCGCAGTCGCGGCGCAGCCCGCTGGAGCGTCAGACGATGCTGGTCGAGCGGTGGATTGAACTTGCCGCCCAGGGCGGCGGCCGGTTTCTCGTGCTGGTGATCGATGAGGCGCAAGGTATGAGTCAGCGCGAGTGGATCTGGCTGGTAGAACTTCACAGCCTGCTCGAGAAGCAACGAATCCGCCTGTCTGTATTCTCGATCGCGTCGCTGCAGTTTTTTGACGAGCCGATCGGCATGGCGCTGGCGGGCGGTGCCCACGTCGCTGCCCGCTTCATGCTGGCCGCGGAACCGTTTCACGGCGTGCGTCACGTCAGCGAACTGGCCTACGTGATGCGTGGCTACGACGAAGGGAGCGAATGGCCAGCTGGTTCAGGCTGCTCGTTCACGGCGGGACTCGCGCCTCTGCAGTGGGCGGACGGCTTCCGGATGGCGGATCACGCCGAGACATTGATGAGAGCAATGGAGGACTCACTGCCGCCGCGTTACGCGGGACCAGCAGACTTCCCGATGAAGACTGTCGCGCAAGCCTGTCGCCACGTTTTACTGCGCGTCGCGGGCGGCGTCGACATCGATGTAGCCATCTCGGCCGACGCATGGAGGAGCGCTGTCGACGCAAGCTGGCACGGCACCCTGATGGCACTGGTATCGGCGAGCGCAGCGCTGCGGGGAGACACCCGACGCAGGGCCAAACATGCCTGACTCCCGTCTGACCTGGCATCGTGGAAGCGTGCTGCCGTATGCATCGAGATGGCATACCGTCATGCGCGCCTGCGCGCTGAATGCGCTTCGTTCCGACGAGCCTGTAAATGGCGTCACGTCCGCCCAGGCAGCGATGCCTTGGTGCTGGCTCTATCAAGGCGTCGATGGTCAGTTTGTTGCCCGCTGGGAGAACGCGCGCCTGCAGGTCTGCGCCGCGACGCCCGCGGCCGCGATAGCGGGATTGCGGCGCTGCGCGACGATGTGTCCGGACGTCGGTGGTGTCGCGCTCCCCTACCCGGCCTTCGCGCCGGTGGCCAGGCTCGCCCCGATGTCCACGACCGTCGCAGCGGAATACCGGTTGTTTATTGACTGCGTGAAGGCTCGCCGCGGCTTCTGGAGCGAGGCTGCGAAACTGGCCAGAACCGCAGGCGGGTACCGTCAGGCGCTTGCGACGGCGGACCAGACCCGGCGCAACCAAAAACTGGACAAAACCGTGGCCGCGAAACGGGAGGACGAGCAGCGCGCAGCGGTAGTAACAAAATTAGTTGTGCGAGCGGGTGCAAATCCGTTGACGCATCAATCAATGTCCCGAAACGAAGGGTCGGATAGCCCCAGTTATCCGACCCTTCAGTTTGACCGCAGACTACTTCCGCGAAGATCGGACGGAAACCTGGGTTGCCCCGCGAGAATTAAAAAGTGAGTACTTCCGTGCAAGTACCCTCAAGCTATTCCGGCCACCGCGCATTCATCGGATGTCAGTCGTGATCGAAAACGCCAGCGCACAGCTCCTTCAGCGCATTCAAGTATTCCACCTGATTTCGTCTGATGCGTGGCTGGGCGCCCGTGATCGAAAACGCAAGAAGCTCGCCGCCGATAGGCCCTGAAACGGCAATTGACGCCAATCCCTCACTGCCCTCGTTCTCAAGATATGCCCAGCCCTTGTGGCGAAACTCCTCGACCTGGCGGGCGAGCTCGACCGGCTCGGTCAACGTATTGGGCGTCAACCTTTCATACGACTCGTTGCCGAGTTCTTTCGCGACCTGCTCGACGGGCAGTTTCGCCAGGATCGCCTTTCCGATAGAGGACACATGCAAGCTGATCCGGTCACCACGACTGCGCGTGTAGCGCAACGGATCACGTCCCGGCGAGAAGGCCAGCACGGTCACGGACCTGTTGCTCAGTGCCCCGCATAGCGCGCTTTCACCGGTCTTGTCGCGCAGCGCTTCACACACTTGCTGGATCTTCGCGCCCCTCCAGTCGTTCGTGTTGACCTCCGACGCGATGAAAAAGAGCCGACTGGTCGGGTAGAGCGTTCGAGACTGCTGTGCCCGATTGATGTACCCAAGCCCGATAAGCGTATTGACCAGATCGGAACAACTGCTCTCCGCCACGCCAAGAAACTTCGCCAGTTCGGAATTGGTGAGCTCACGCTTCTCGCGCGCAAATATCTCGAAGATCGCCAACGCGCGCGCGGCGGCTGGCACCAGTGTCGGCATATCCACTCCTTGCTTTTGTCCCGTTGTGCCGGGGCGATTTTAATTGATCCACGTTTCTCGGTGGGCGCGATGCGGACCCCGCACCCGCTCGAAACTTCACCTGCATCAGGGGAAACACCTACACCAAAAAAGATGACAGTCGGGATTCACACCCCTAGCATATTCGGTATGTCGTAGGTTGTCTACGGTATTTCGTACTAGGAGCAAATCAGATGGATCTTGGACTGAAGGGTCGCGTAGTGATGATTACGGGTGCTGGCATGGGCATTGGTCGCGAAACAGCGCTGACATTTGCGCGTGAAGGCGCACGCGTAGGCATCGTCGACATCCACGGCGACGATGCAGAGGAGACGGCAGCAGCGATCCGTGAAGCTGGTGGCGAAGCGATCGCCTCGCGTTGCGACCTGACGAATGAAGAGGAAGTTAAGGCTTCTGTCGGGTCCATCCTCGCCAAATACGGCCAGATCAACGTGCTCGTGAACAACGCCGGCATCTCCAAGGACGTCACGCTGCTCAAGATGGCGGAGGCGGATTGGGACCTCGTAATGGACGTGAACGTCAAAGGCACGTTCCACTGTTGCCGCGCGGTCCTGCCGCAAATGAAGGACCGCAAATGGGGCCGAATTATCAACCTTGGCTCTCGCTCCATGTTCGGCAATCCGGGGCAGACAAACTACACCGCATCAAAGATGGCGATTGTGGGTTTCAGCCGCGCGCTTTCGCTTGAGCAGGCAAGGAACGGCATCACCGTGAACACCGTTGCTCCCGGCTTCATCGAGACTGAAGGCATCAAGGGTTTGCCGACCTACCCAAAACTGCGCGAAATCGCTCTTTCGAAAAATCCGGTCGGCTTCCTGGGCGAACCCCGTGACATCGCAAACACGGTTGCATTCCTGGCATCCGAACAGGCGCGCTACATCACTGGCACAACGGTCTTCGTGACCGGTGGTCGCTTCTCTTCGTAACGGGATGATTCACTAGCCATGACTACCTTGAACGACATTGCAGATACCCGCCTGTATTGGGACGATCTTGTGCCTGGTACGGTCTTCAAGACGGGCGGCCGGACCATCACCGAAGCCGACGTAGGTGCTTTCGCAGGGCTGACCGCAGACTTCAATCGCGCACACGTGGACCGGGAGTTCGCTCAGCAAACCCCGTTTGGACAGCGCATCGCGCACGGCATGCTGGTGGCTTCCGTGAGTGTGGGGCTGGCAACGCGCAGCCTCGTGCATCTGTTAATGGAACAGACCCAGATCGCCGTGATGGAAAACACCATCAAGTTCATCAAACCTACGCTGATCAACGACACGATTCATGTCGAGATTGAAGTTCTCGAACAGCGTCAGACGCGCAATCCGCAACGCGGCGTGACCATTTTCCAACGCGTCACGAAGAATCAGAACGACGAGACGTTGATCGAATCCCGCGTGGTCTATCTGATGCATACCCGCGCAGTGTCGGCGGAGGTTCTCGCATCATGAATGCATTTTCCGATCTCTCCCATCTCATGCTGCCCCGCTCCATCGCGCTCATTGGAGCGTCTGAAAGGCCGCAAAGTGTCGGTGGACGTACGCTCGAAAACCTCACGCGATATTCCCGCCTGGCAGGCAAGCTGCATCTCGTGAATCCCACCAAGTCTGCGATCAACGGCATGCCTTGCCTCCCGTCAGTCAGTGCGATTGACGACGACCTGGACCTCGCCATCGTTGCGGTCAAAGCCGAAAGCGTGCTGGAGGCCCTACAGGAGTGCGCGAACAAGGGCGTGAAGTTCAGCATCGTGTTCACTTCCGGTTTTGGTGAAGCGGGTCACGACGGCAAGTTCGCCGAGGAGCGCATGCTGCGTATCGCACAGGAAACCGGTATGCGGATTTACGGGCCCAACTGCCCTGGCCTGAACAACATCAATGCCGGTCTTGGCATGACGTTTTCGCCGGCCTGGCAACTCGACCAGATGCCCGGTCCAATCGGTCTTGCCACGCAAGGCGGCGGCATGGGTCGCACTGTCCTGCAGGCCATGGCGCGAGGTATCGGCACGGGACTCTGGTGCTCGGCGGGCAACGAGGTCGACCTCGAAGTAAGCGATTTCATTCACTATATGGCGACGGCCGATGACATCAAGGTCATCGCGACCAATCTCGAAGGCATCCGCAACGGTCCACGCTTTCTCGAAGCGTGCCAGCATGCGGCGCGCAACGGCAAACCCGTCATTGCGATGAAAATCGGCAAGTCCGAATACGGCGTGAAGGCTGCGCAATCCCATACGGCTGCGATCAGTGGAACCGCCGAAATCAACAGCGCAGTCTTCCGGGAACTCGGGGTGATCGAGGTAGACGATGTCGACGAACTCGTCGACATCGCGGCACTGCTCGCGCGTGGCCAGGCGACTGGGCGCGAAAAGCTCGCCGTGTTCTGCTATTCCGGTGGAACGGCAGCGCTCGCAGCAGACAAGATCGGCTCGGCCAATCTGACGCTAGCCACGTTCAGCGACCCGACGCTCGACAGGTTACGCGCGCAACTGCCGGAATACGCGAGCATCGACAACCCGGTCGACACAACGGGCATTGTTCTTACCAACCCCGAATTGGGATATGAAGCACTCAAGACCGTGAGTATGGACCCGGAAGTCGGTGCGGTGCTTTATCCGATTCCATTCGACTATGGCGATATCACGAACCAGGCCGCACAGAGCGCCGTCCGTTTGCAGGGCGAAATCGACAAGCCAATCGTCATGGCCTGGATGAGCGACAAGCCTGGTCAAGGATTTCCTGCGCTCGTCGAGGGCGGAATGGTTCCGGCGCGTTCTGTTACCAACGCAGTCAACGCGCTGTGCCGGTATATCGACCATGGCGACTGGCAATCCTCGTACGACACGAACTGGCGTCCCTATGAGCTGACTCGCGAAGCGTCGGCATCTGCGGAAAGAATCGTTGCCGCGCACGGCACGCACAGGGAGCACGAAGCGAAAGCGATTCTCACTGCCGCGGGCATTCCGGTGCCACGCTCAGCGGTTGTGTCAGATCGTGACGCAGCAGCACGCGCCTTCACGCGCCTCGAAATCGGCAAAGCAGCGATGAAAATCGTAAGCGCGACGATCACACACAAGTCCGACGTTGGCGGTGTGCGGCTCGGCATTGATTCGGCAGCGCAAGCATCGTCTGCATTCGACGCCATCATGGACGCAGTGACAAGTCAGGCGCCTGGCAATGTGCTTGACGGCGTACTGGTAGAGGAAATGCTTGACGCACCATTCGCGGAGGTCGTGGTCGGCATTCACCGTGACCCGGTTTTCGGCCCCGTCTGCACCGTCGGACTTGGCGGTATCGCGATCGAACTCTTCAAGGATGTCAGCCGCCGACTGTTACCGCTTGACGAGACCCGCGCGCGGCAAATGATCGCGGAAACACGTTGTTCGAAACTGCTAGCCGGGTTTCGTGGCAAGCCACCGTTCGACGTCGATGCGCTCGTCAAGGCGCTCGTGTGTCTCAGCGACTTCGTCGTTCAACACCCGGAAATCGAAGAAGTCGAAATCAACCCGCTCGCGGTGCGTGTGGAGGGCCAGGGCGTCGTGGCACTCGACGCAGTATTGAGCGTGAAGCAAGGAGCAAACTGATGATAGCCAGCCAGATCGGACATAGCACGGTCGACTCGATCGTGATTCGCGGCAAGGACCTCGCAACGGAAATTCTCGGGAAACACGATTTCGTCGACATGATCCTTCTCACCAGCATTGGCCGCGTGCCAACGCCGCAGGAAAAGGTCATGATCAACCTTGTTTTGGTGATGGCGAGCGGTCACGGCATTACCCCCAGCGTGCTTGCTTCAAGATTGACGTGGCTCGGTGCGCCAGAAGCACTCCAGGGTGCATTGGCTGCCGGGCTCCTCGGCGGCGGAAGCGTCTATCTGGGACCGACCCAGAATATCGCGCAGTCGCTGATCGATATCGCGTCGACTCTTTCCGCCTCGCCTGACGATGACGACATCAAGGCAGCAGCGCGAACCTATCTGGACACGGCAAAGCAGAACAAGCGCCCCGTGCTCGGCATCGGCAGCGGATATGAAGGAGGCGACCCGCGTGTGCCGGTGTTGCGCGATATCGCTCGCGCGAACGGATATTACCGGCTGCACTGGCGAATCATGGACGCCCTCGCCACCGAACTCTCGGCGATCAAAGGCAAGCCGTTCCAACTGAATGGCGCTGGTGCGCTTGGCGCAATCATCGCCGACATGGGCTTCGATCCGCTCTTCGGCCGGGGCCTGATGCTGACTGGACGTTGCGCCAGCCTCCTCGCACAGATCCTCGAAGAAAAAGATCAGCCGATCGCAAAGTCCGTGTGGGATCTCGTACTCGAGCAGGAAAAGGCCGCGAACCAGTAGCCTGCTCGATTCCTACCCCTACTGCAAATCTCCTCGGAACGATCAAATGGAATATCGAAAGATTGGTGGCTCCGACCTCACGGTCTCCGCGCTGAGTCTTGGCACGGCGACCTTTGGCGGCGGAAGCGAATTCTATAAAGCATGGGGCGCAACCGATGTCGCCGAAGCACGCCGGCTTGTCGACGTTGCGCTCGATGCTGGCGTAACGCTGTTTGATACGGCGGACGTCTACTCGCGCGGTCTGTCCGAGGAAATCCTCGGGCAAACCATCCAGGGGCGACGCGACCGGATGATCATTGCCACCAAGGCTGGCTTTCGCATGGGTGACGCTGACGACGACATCGGCGCGACCCGCAAGCATCTGATAAAGGCCTGCGACGCCAGCCTTAAGCGGCTCGGCATCGAAACCATCGACCTGTGGCAACTGCACGGCTTTGACATGCTGACGCCGCTGGAAGAAACGCTGTCAACGCTCGATGAACTTGTGAGGGCGGGAAAGATTCGCCATGTCGGCTGCTCGAATTACTCGGGCTGGCAGCTCATGAAATCGCTCGCCCTCGCTGGCGAGCATGATTGGCCGCGCCATATTGCTCACCAGGTCTACTACTCCCTCGTGGCGAGAGACTTCGAATGGGAACTCATGCCACTCGCGGTCGATCAGCATGTCAGCACCATTGTGTGGAGCCCACTTTCTGCGGGCCTCCTCTCGGGCAAGATCGCGCGCAACCGACCGGCTCCCGAAGGTAGCCGGGTCGCGAGCCTGGGGTCTCGCACCGCGATTCCGGAAGAGCAGTTCTATGACCTCATCGACCTGTTGGAAGCCATCGCGGCTGCGCACGAACGCCCGGTCTCACAAATCGCGCTCAATTGGCTCCTGCAACGGCCTAGCATCGCGAGCGTTGTTGTCGGCGCCAGAAACGAGACGCAGCTTGTGCAGAACCTTTCCGCGTCCGATTTCCAGCTCACGTCCGAAGAGATGACACGTCTTGATGAGGCGAGCCATCAACACGCGCCCTACCCGTACTGGCATCAGCGCTCTGTCTACAAGGAACGAAACCCGCGTCTAGTTTGATTCCCATGCTGCGCCAACCCGCCGCCACCGCAAACCGACCTTAAAGCGAGCCATCATGCCCCAGTCTGGACAACACTCGATTCCGACTATCGAAAACTTCATCAACGGGCGTTTCTCCCCGGCGATCAATCATTTCGACGTTTCCAACCCTGCTACACACGAAATGATCTCTCGCGCACCGGCAAGTGAGGCCGGCGACGTTGATCGCGCAATCGAAGCAGCTTCCGCCGCGAGCGGAGCGTGGGCGCTGCGCCCCGCCGTTGACCGCGCCGGCTTCCTTCGCAACATTGCGCAGGGCATCCGTCGCAACAATCAGCATCTCGCCACAGTCATCTCCCGCGAGCAGGGGAAAACTCTCCCCTTGGCCGAAGTCGAGGTGAACTTCACCGCGGACTATCTCGATTACATGGCGGAATGGGCACGCCGCATTGAAGGTGAGGTGATCACCAGCGACAGGCCGAACGAAACTATCCTGATGTTGCGAAAGCCCGTCGGGGTGGTAGCGGGGATTCTGCCATGGAACTTTCCGTTCTTCCTCATCGCGCGAAAGATGGCGCCTGCCCTCGTGACCGGAAACACGATTGTCATCAAACCAAGTGAAGAGACACCGAACAACTGCCACGAGTTCGCTCGAATCGCAGCCGAGTCCGGACTACCTGACGGCGTTTTCAACGTGGTCTACGGCAGCGGCGATATTGGCGCGCGACTCGCAGCCCATCCGGATGTCGATCTCATCAGCTTTACGGGTAGCGTTCGAACCGGCAGCGCCATCATGAAAGCCGCGGCTCAAAATCTCACCAAGGTCAATCTTGAACTCGGTGGCAAAGCGCCCGCCATTGTCCTCGCCGATGCTGATCTAGACCTCGCGGTGAAAGCCATTCGCGATTCACGCGTGATCAACACGGGACAGGTCTGCAACTGCGCGGAACGCGTGTACGTCGCAAGTGCAGTCGCCGATGAGTTCGTCGCAAAGATTGCCTCGTCGATGAAGACTGTTCGTTATGGCGATCCGCTCGCAGGACGCGAAATCGACATGGGACCGCTGGTCAACCGTGCGGGGCTCGACAAGGTTGCGGCGATGGTCGAACGGGCAGTGGCAGATGGCGCAACCGTGGTCACGGGCGGTGAGCGGGCGGCAAGCGAAGCCGGTTTTCACTATCAACCGACCGTACTCGCCAATTGCAAAGGCGAGATGGAAATCATGCGGGATGAAATCTTCGGCCCTGTCCTTCCCGTGCAGGTCGTGAAGGATCTGGACGAAGCCATCGCACTGGCGAATGCCAGCGAATACGGACTCACCTCGTCGGTCTATACACGCAGCTTCTCAAGCGCAATGCAGGCCGTTCGTGAACTCGATTTTGGCGAGACCTATGTGAACCGGGAGAATTTCGAGGCGATGCAGGGGTTTCATGCCGGCGTCCGTAAATCAGGAATCGGCGGCGCAGACGGCAAGCACGGGCTCTACGAGTACACCCACACCCACGTCGTCTATATGCAAGGTTAGTGGCGGTTGATCGACGACCAAATCTGACGTTCATAAAATGGAGGAGACATCATGCGATCTCAATATCTATCGTTCGCTCGGGGTGCTCATATACCTGGGCGCGGTTTACTGTCGGGAGGCTCCCGATGAGCCGGCCCATCCATGACTCGATCACGCACGTAAACGAGCCTGACGACGCGCGCCTGTTCCGGCGCATCGGTTGGCACATTCTGCCAATTGTCTGGCTTTGCTTTGTATTGAACTACCTTGACAAGACGAATATCGCTTTTGCACAGTTGCAGATGAAGGATGAACTCGGCTTTTCTGACGCCGTGTTCGGCCTCGGCGCAAGCGCACTATTCGCCGGCCTGATTGCGTTTGAAGTCCCGAGTAACGTCATTCTCGCGAATGTCGGTATTCGCAAGACGCTGCTGCGAATCATGTCGCTGTGGGGCGCATGCACGGTTGCGATGGCCCTCGTCAAGTCGCCGACGCACTTCTATATCTTGCGGTTTATGGTCGGGGCGTTCGAAGCCGGCTTCGCGCCCGGTGTCTTGTACTACCTAAGCCTCTGGTATCCCGACAAACGCCGTGCGCAAGCAGCCGCGATTTTCTACACAGCCACTAGCGTCGCCCGCATCATCTCAGGCCCGGTTGCGGCAACGTTAATGACAAAGCTCAACGGTACACTCGGCTTGCAAGGTTGGCAGTGGCTGTTCGTCGGTGAAGGTCTACCGTGCATCCTGTTTGGGCTGATCACCTATGGCATCCTGTCAGATACGCCGGCACAGGCAAAATGGCTTGCAGCGGAGGATCGTGAGCGCTTGCAGAATCATTTGCGTCGCGATGGAGAGATCGAAAGCCATTTTGTGTGGAAACGGCTATCAGAACTCCTGCTCGATCCTCGCATGTGGGCTTGCGGCGCGATCGGTTTTCTGGTTCTGATCGCAACGCTCGGGCTGACGTATTGGCAACCTGCCCTGCTCAAAGGCATGGGCCTTAGCATTGCTCAAACCGGCTGGTACTCGACCATACCTGCATTGTGTGGCGTCGTGGCTTCAGTACTCATCGCACGGCATTCGGATGCCACAGGTGAACGATGCTGGCACTTCGTCTGCACAGCCCTGCTCGGTGCGGTGGGCCTATTCCTGGCGACGCGCTTCTCGCACAACGTCTTTGCTGCGCTGGCTTGTCTCACCTGCACCTGGATCGGTATCGCAAGCGCCTACGCTCTAACGTGGGCAATGCCCGGCCGTATTCTGGTTGGCCGCCACGCTGCCACAGGGCTGGCGCTGATAACCGTCATGCAGGGCGTTGCCGGCATAGTTGGACCATACGCAATAGCGGCACTCAAGACAGCAACTGGCAACTTCAATGCCAGCCTGTATCTGATGGGCGGGTCGTGTGTTGCAGCAGCCGTGGTGTGTATTGGCTTCTACCGAGCTACGTCTTCCGATGTGCGCTCCACCGCGGCATCCGTCGGCCCAGATCGTGTAGGAATCTCTCAGGGACATCAGTCAAAATCGTAGGCGACGCATCGCATGAGTGAGGAAACCGGCTGAAGGCGGGGCTATTTCGACGCCGCCATTTTTTCCCGAACCATATAAATTGGCCTTCTTTACGACGTAGTCACTTTCCACAAGCGCTTTTCCATCTAGACAATAATTTTATTAGTACTACTACTTGAGACGAAATGAAAAACAATTTTGGAATGTCGCATCTCGCACTGGGCGCTATTTGCACGTTTGCGAGCTTCAATCTCTATGCACAGTCCAGTGTTACGCTTTACGGTCTGGTGGATGCCGGCCTCAATTATCTAAGCAACGCTCAAACCGGCCGTAGCGACGGCAAGCTGATAGGTCACAGTCAGTACTCGTTTCAGGACGGCGTCACTGGTGGTCAGAATGGTAGTCGGTGGGGTCTGCTTGGCACTGAGGATCTTGGTGGCGGAATGAGCGCGATATTCCGGCTCGAGAGTGGGTTCTCGATCGGCACGGGTGCGCTCGGACAGGGGGGCGCTGGAGTGGGCCGCCAAGCCTACGTTGGCCTCAAGTCTCCAGCCGGAACGGTCACCCTCGGCCGACAGTACGACCCAGTGGCCACCACAGTAGGCCCGTTCGCCGCGGCGGCGCAATGGGGCGGATACATGGCGTCGCATGCGGTCGACGTGGACAACTTCCTGAACACGCGGCGGATCAACAACTCGGTTAAGTACCAGAGCCCCGACTTCAAAGGACTGTCGTTCAGCGGCATGTACAGCTTTGGTGGCGTGCCAGGCAGCGTCGGGAGCAAGCAGCTTTGGTCTGCCGGAGTAGGTTACGCAAATGGTGCATTTTCAGCGGGGGCTGCATACCTGAATGCACGGAATCCGAATCTGTCTTTCTATGGAACAAACCCGAACGCCGGAACGACGCCCGCGACGAATAACATCGGTTCGGTCGGTAGCACGACCAGCGCGCAGTCGAATCCGATTTACGCCGGGTATGCGTCGGCGAATACGGTGCAGATCATCGGCGCTGGCGCCGCCTATCAGATCGGCGCCGCAACATTGGGAGCGACCTACTCGAATGTGCAGTTCAAAGGGCTGGGGAATACGGCTTCGTCCGGCCCAAATCCCTTTGGGTACAGTGGGAATGCGACATTCAACGTTGCAGAGGCTAATCTCAAATACCAGATCACGCCTTCCCTGCTAGCCGGTGTCGCCTATAGCTATACCCACAATTCCGGGTCGGACGGCAAGGCTAGTGCCTCGTATCACCAGGGAGCGCTTGGCCTGGATTACTTCCTTTCAAAGCGCACTGACGTCTATACGATTGTCGTGTATCAGCACGCGTCTGGAACGGATTCGTTCAATCAGCCGGCAGTTGCGCAGATTACCGGCCAGACCGCGTCAGCAACTGACAGCCAGACTGCGGTTCGGGTCGGAATTCGACATCGGTTTTGACAGCATTCGGGTCATGACGGGTGGCTCGATCGGCTACCCGCGGCATATCGCGGCCAGCACGCGATATGCCGGATGTCGTTACAAGCCCGAATACATCCGGTCGGGCAACGCAACGTTGACCAGGCCCTTCGCAACTTTACTTGCGTGAGCGAAGACGCTCACTAAAGCAAAGTTGTGCCTATCGTGGTGCGTCGTGAAATTCCCCGCTCAGGCACACTGGCAAAGGATCCGGTGGCAATTTCCATTGCAAGTAAAGTTGTGTCTATCGAGGCCTGGCCCTGTAAGTAAAGTTGTATCGCGATGCACACTTCGAAAGGATTTCGCAACAAAATAGACAGCAGAACGATTGCGAAGCGATCACGACGTGCAAATCAGACGCCAACCTTCTCCCAATCGGGAGAAAACGTCGTATGCAATGGAAGGTCGCCGGGACAGACACAACTTTGCTTGCAATCTAGACACACTTTACTTGCGTGAGCGTCTCCCGAGGCGAAAAGCAGGGTCGCCCGTCGCCAGTTAATCCTGATAAGTCGTATTAGCCAGGTTGCGTTTAATGGTCGGCTTGGACTGACTCAGGTAGCTCCAGGCTAGACGGTCAAATAACCTGCCAATCCGCTTAAATAGGGCCAATTCGCTAAAAACCTTATGTCAAATTTATCTCGCTTTGTGCATCGACCTAACCGCGCCGACTTTGCCGAGACGTGTTAATATGTCGGCAATGTTGGCATTGGTGGAGGTCGCAATGATTCTCGATGACCACGCGAAGGTCGAAGGCTCCGAAGGTCGATACGTCCAGTTCAGTGTCCCGCTGCCAGCAGGGGTCAACCCGGCGGTTGCGGAATCCTTCCAGGCAAGCTTTGAGCGGGCTGCAAGACTGATGCTCTCAACTCCAGATGCTAGTCAAGGCGTCATCGAGCGGGCGGACGAAATTGTGCGTCTGGTGACCCGTCTCGTCGAGCCATCCGACGAGTTGCTGTTTGAGCGGCAGCAGCGAATGGCGACAATGCGCGCTGTTTTCGAGTCCGGCGACTGGCTGACGTCCGAGCAGATAAATGCTCTGCAGCAGACGCCGCCGGGCAGCAAGTCCCAGCCGGCCAGCGACTGGAAACGCCGCGGCCGGATTTATAGCGTGAACGTGAATGGCCGGGAATACTTTGCGGCATATCAGTTCGATGCTCTGTGCCAGCCCTTGCCCATCATTCGCGAGATCCTTGCTGCGCTCGGACCCGTTGCCGATACGTGGAAGATCGCTGCATGGTTTCATGCTCCAAACGGCTGGATCGCGACGCAGGGCCCGGGAGATCCACGGCCAGTGGCCCCCAGGGACGCGCTAGACCGTCCGGATGATGTCCTGGCAGCGGCTCGTCGGCATCATGGGAGCTACAGCGCGTGATCTGGATCCCCGCTCCGCGCGATAGTGAAGAGTTCGTACTGGAGGAAATAACCCGAGAAGACGTGTCAGAGTGGTATCACGTCTATTCAGTGGATCCTCATCCCAACACGGCGTCCAGTTTTGCCATGGGCTGGGGCGACACCCGGTTCGCACCGCTCAAACAACCGGACGCAACGCCCGTCCACACTTACTACGCAGCCAGCACGTTTAACTGCGCAATCATGGAGTCAGTTTTTCACGACGTCCCCCTTAACCCGGCAGGCAGCTTCGATCTCGACAGGCTGGACAGCTATCAGATTGCTCGCATCGCATTCGATGATCCGATCCAGTGTGTGAGCTTTCATAGTCCGTATCTACCTGCACTGGGACTGGAGCGACATCGGTTGATCGAAAGTCTGCCAGCCTTTTACCCGCAGACCCGACAGTGGGCACAGGCAGCATTTGACCAAAGACCCGACGCTCAAGGAATCGCTTACGGTTCCCGTCGTCATGACGCTGGTCGTTGCATCATGCTCTTTGGCCAGCGCATACCCGGCTATCCGGACAAACTATTCAATGTCATCGAACACGTCTCGCTCGCTGAACTTCCTGCACGCAGCAAGGTAGTCAAACTCGCTGCAAGTTTGAAGATTGGAATGGTCTGAGCAGCCAGTGCAACGACGAGGAGTTGCGCATTTGATTTTTGAACCGTACATGTTCTGAGGGTTGCGGCATGAATCAAATAATCGTTAATCACGAGGAACGGTTGACCTTGTTGAAGATCATGTCGCGAATTGCCGGAGTCACATCGCGTGGACCTCAATGGTGGATATCGGATTTTCAGTACGGATGTCGGCGCAAGAACCCGACAACTGCCAGTGATGACAATGCGGATGTGCCTCTCTTGCCGCGGGGCCACGGACCCGGCACACCGAAGGTGGCGTTCCGTCCGCAAGGCCGGACCACTCCCCGATGTTTCGGCACCACATGATTAAGCGACAATCAAGCGTGACGTTCGCGCGCCCTGTCGGCGTAGGGCTCGCTGGCTCGCACCGGCTGCGGCGCCCGCGTCGGGTCAAAGTCCGCCCAACGTCCCTGCTGCCAGCGTCCCGACGCGCGCTCGATCGACGCACCGCCCGCCTCGCGCAGCACATTGGCCACACTCTGCTGCGTTTCCGGCGTGACGTGGACAGCGAGCAGCACGCCAGAGTCGCGCTGCGCGTAGTGTATGCGCTCTTGCCGGATGCTCTTGCTCACGTTGCGCGTCCTGTACATCGCGCCGATCAGCGAGCCGATATACGCGCCGACACCTGCCGCGATCGCGGACACCAGCACAGGTGCCGAAAACGCCGTGAATATGCCGCCCCCTACTATGGCGCCGATGGCCGCGCCGATCGTCACGCCCATGCTTGCCCCCTCGGCGCATGGGTGGAAGCGGCGCCCTTGTCCTGGTCGCCGCCAATCGGATAGCGCGCGTGCTGCCCGGGCGGATTAACGAAGAACAGCGACACGTCCTCTTCGACACAACCGGCTCGAAAGAGCCGCTCGGCAGCGTCTTCGGCGGCAGGAAATGTGGTGAATCGTGCGGCAACGATGAGCGACATGATGCCTCCCTTGTTCCAGACTCCGTCCTGTAAGGACGGCGGCATTGCGCCGTCTGAATATGAACTGATGAGAGAAGCCGTAAGCCGACATGCCGGGCGATTGCGTATCGCTCTCGGGTGGTCCTACGGTTGGTCTCCGCCGTCCGATGCATCCTCACTGGCGCGCATCGGACGCAAAATTAATATATCACGTTATGATATAGATATCAAAACGAGCAGGTTTTTCCCGATCCAAGAAAAACGCGCAAGGTGTCTATGGGCGATTTCATCGACAGGTACATTTTCCCCGGCGGTCAGCTTGTGCATGTAAGCGTGATGCTGGATGAAATGGCGCGCGGCAATCTCGAACCGGTGGACGCGGAGTGCCTGCGTCCGCACTATGCGCGAACGCTATGGCATTGGGCCGACGCACTCGAGACACATCTCGACGATGCGTACCGTGTACTTGGAAAGGACGCGGAAAAGATTACGCGCGCGTACCGGATGTATCTTGCAGGGTCCGCAATGGGATTCGAGCGCGGCTGGACGTCGCTGTACCAGATCCTCGCGTCGCGTCCGGTTGCGTCGACCGAAACGGCTACCCATTCTACCGGTCGCATCGCCAACGCTCGAAGTGACTATCCGTTCAACCGTTCTTATATGTATGCCCGGGATGCAGAGTCAAGACGCTGAAAATTTAAGTCACGCGAACAATGGGCAGGTGACAGGGCTGGGCCGGTCAGACTTCCTCTTTTAGGTGACATGGCGAGGCAATGCTTTACGAATGCTCAACCGGCGACGCCGTCTTGCTGTCTGTTTTCGTGTTCGAATCCGCTTCTGGACCCATGGTCACCAGCACACTACAACTGACCCTGTCGAGCAGGAGACCGTCAGTCCTGCCACCCCACCATCGCGCGAGCCTGCTCGTTCGATGATGGCCCACAATGATCAGATCGACGTTCAGGTCCCTGGCGAGGAATGGAATCTGATCCAGCGGGTCACCAACCGCCAGGTGCCCGGTCGCATGAATTCCCTGCGCAGCGAGTTTCTCCAGGCCTTCCGTGAGCACACTCCTGACCGAATCGCTGACAATACTGGCCGGCATTGCCGACGTAATATCCGCACCCTGTGTCCAGGCAAAATTGTTGACCACTGAAAGCACATGTACCTGCGCCCGGAGATCCCGCGCCAAACGGGCACCATCCGCGAGCGCGTGTTGCCCCTCTCGGGTGCCGTCGTAACAGAGAAGAACGCAGTTGAAGGCTGGCATGTCGCCCTTCATGTTTTTGTCGCACGGTGATACGGCCAGTGCGATGGACAGATCGCCAAAAGACAGGCCGTTGCAAATTCAGTATATGTCATTTTGTGATGCAAACTAGACTAGAACGCACCTGCGACGACAAGATGGCGTCAGCCAAACAATCGAAATCCATATACGTCACAATGTGATATATTTAATCAGGAGCACGATTACCTGACCGGACAGTCCGGCGTAATCGGGTTTTGCATGGGAGGATCAAAAGGTCATTAGCAACCATTTCGAACTCGGCTTTCAGCTGGTCACCTTCGCACTGCTCGGCATCGTTCTGATCGGAACTCTGCTGGACAGGTTGCACTTGCAGAGACTGCATCCTCGGTTGATCGGCGCGGCGATCGGAGCACTCATCGGCTTCGCGCTGATCGAAGCGGTGCCGCTTTTCACCTGAGTGGGAGAAGACCGCGCGCAACAGCGCCGTGCAACGACTGTGGCCGGCGATGGAAGACCTGTGCTGCAGCCGTCACGCTTGCGGGACGGTGTCCGCATCGCCTTCGAAATGTGTACTGTGAGTCCCCGGCTTCAAGGCAACCGGTCGACGCAAACGGGGCAGATCCGAAGAACGGGCGTACCGCCACGGCAGGGCTCCCGTCCATCACGTTATAGTTTTAACTCGGTGCAACGGCCGCGGATCGATCACGGACCGGACGCTTGCGCGAAATCGATAGCACCCGCTGGCCGCCGACCTGGTTGAACGGACCTGTCCGTTCTTTAATTCATTGTCGGCATCCTCCGACAGGCATTGGAATGCGCAAGCATTCGTTGATGACAAAGGTCGAGCCACGACTCATGGTCCGGCTCATTGAAGCAAATTCCGTGACTGGGATAATGGGATTTCTCACCCAAAACAAGCTGCACCTGTTCTTCGCACTGAGCCTTTGGTTCAAGGCAATTCTTGCGATTCCGGAAGTGGTTGCTGGCATCGCCGCGTTCGTCGTTTCTCATCGAACTCTTCTGACGTGTTTGCTCTGGATCACAACAAACGGGTTCGGCGAAGACCCGCGTGATTTCCTCGCCGCCCTTTTTCTTCGTGCTCTGCAACATGTTTCTGTCGGCGAGCAGAGATTCGTGGCCGTGTACCTGCTCGGCCACGGAGCAATAAAACTGTGGCTGATTGCCGGTTTGCTACGCGAGAAACTCTGGTACTTTCCGGTATCGCTATCCGTCTTCAGCCTGTTGATTGCCTATCAGCTTTACCGATATACATCCACTCACACGATATGGCTTCTGCTAATAACCGGACTGGATCTTGTCGTCATCGCCCTGACGTGGCACGAGTATCGGGAACTCCGCGCGAACAAGGAAGCGCGTGCTATGGGCTCCTGATCGGAGCACGCTATCGACCTTTGCTCACCGTCTTGTTTTCGCGACGATAACCGACGCGCGCAGATCGAACCGGCATGCACCGAACTGTCTGTGAGCGGAACGAACAGCTAAAGGCCCCAGATAATATCCGCATCGCTCTTGCGCGCTTCGCGCAACATGTCCAGAAATGGCCAGGCACGTTGCGAAAGGCGGTTACGCGATTCCTGATGGTTGTCGGCCGAACAGTGCAACGGTTCCAGCGTCTCTTCGGCTTTCGCGTCGGCGGAGATCGCAGCTTCCAGCCGTCCGATTGCACCCGGCAGTTCATCGTGCATTATGACGCCGCGGTCGTCGAGCCGCTTTCCGATCAAACCCAGCAAATATTGGGCAAGATCCCGAAGCATAATCACATCAGGCGACGCCCTCGATTGAAATGTAATCAGCATGATGGCTCCTTTGAATTACCACGTGATCGCCTTACCGATCGGACATTTAAGCGTAATATCTTATGAAGTAATGCGCAGTCCATGGTAGTTTCATCGAGTTACCTACTGTCATTTTATATCATGTTGTGATATAAATAAACTGGGATTGAACCCACTCGTGGTATCGCTGTTCCCCTCGGTGCAGCCGCAACGGATGAAGGGTCGCCGCTTTTCCCCACCATCGCCCGCCTGCTATCCTGTCCCTTCACGCGTGTCGCGACGACCATGCACGCCGGCTCCGTGCATCACAACTCCCCGGAGTTTCTGAAATGAGCGAAATCACTTTGGAAGAAAAGATCCGTGTGCGCGCATTCGAGCTGTGGCAACAGGACGGTAGCCTCGAAGGTTGCGCAGACGAGTACTGGCACATGGCCCGCGCGCAGGTCGAAAAGGAGATGGCCGTCCCTGGCGCGGCCCAGACTGGTGATCCGGAAGTTCCTGCGACGTGCTGAACGGTAGCTGGGAGATACTCGCGGGTCGCGCTCTCGCCTAGTCATTGCCGTTTGCGTGAATGTTGTTGCCGCTCGCGCCTGCCCGGGCGTGGCCGCGTGTGAGCGTCAGGCCGGTATTCACCAGTGCAATGTGGGAAAACGCCTGCGGGAAGTTTCCGACGAGTCGACGCGAATGCACATCATATTCTTCGGATAGCAGGCCGACGTCGTTTCTCAGGCCGAGCAGCCGCTCAAAGAGCGTCCTGGCCTCATCGCGCCTGCCTTGCAGGAACAGGTTGTCGGCGAGCCAGAAGCTGCAGGCGAGAAATGCGCCCTCGCCTTCGCCAAGCCCGTCATCCGTGTGCCGCGGAAAAAAGAGGACGATGCCCAGCATCGGAACGTATAGCGCTCCGTTTATGAGGGTCACGGCCTTAAGCTTGCGGGATGATGCCATGTTCCTCACTAAGGAACCCTTCCTCCAGTTTGCACGGACATACCGGATTCACATACCCAGATGTCGCGGGTCGTCGATACTATGCGACTGTGAACGCGATGACTTCGGACATGTCGGACCTCCCGGAGCATTGCGTAACAGATCTTCCGCGTTACGCGCCGACCCTGCACGCCATCGCGTGGTCCCGCTGCGTTGTCGCTGCCCCTTAAGGGATTGATCGCAGACCTACCGGTAACTTAACACATTACATCACATTGTGATATATGTAGAGTGTTCGACCGCCACAGATATTCGGCTACCGGCAAGGGAAATGATGAGCGAGACAAGCGAGCACAAGGGCGATTTCGCACGGGATGTCCGTCTTCTTCGTATCAGCGCCATCGCTGCTGTCGGCGGCGTACTGAGCACCGTCGCCGCCGATTTCCTGCTGCACCTCATTCGCCAATTCACGAACCTGTTCTTCTTCCAGACGTTATCCACGGCGAACAGGTCGCCTTCCCAGAACACACTTGGGCTGATCGTGATAGCGGTGCCCGTGATTGGCGGACTGATCGTCGGATTGATCGCCCGGTTCGGGTCGGAGCAGATTCGCGGCCATGGGATACCCGAGGCTATCGAAGCGATTCTGTTTGGCAAAAGCAAGATGTCACCGAAAGTGGCGATCCTCAAGCCTCTCGCGTCGGCTATCGCCATCGGCAGTGGCGGCCCCTTTGGCGCGGAAGGCCCGATCATCATGACGGGGGGAGCAATCGGCTCGCTCGTCGCGCAATACTTCCATCTGTCCAGTGCGGAACGCAAGGCGCTCCTGGTAGCAGGCGCAGTGGCCGGCATGACCGCAGTGTTCGGCACACCCGTGGCAGCGGTGCTGCTTGCCATTGAGCTCCTGCTGTTCGAATTGCGGCCCCGCAGCCTTTTGCCCGTCGCCATCGCCTGTGCGGTGGCGGGCTTCACGCGGCCGCTATTGCTGGGTAGCGGCCCTTTGTTTCCGCTGCATACGATACCGCTCGGCCCGCTCGGTATCGTGTCGTCGGCCATCGCCGGGGTGATCGCCGGCGCGTTGTCGTGGGGATTGTCCACGTGGCTCTACAAAGTGGAAGATCTCTTCGGCAGGTTGCCGATTCACTGGATGTGGTGGCCAGCATTGGGGGCGATCGCCGTCGGGGTCGGCGGGTATTGTCAGCCACGCACGCTTGGCGTCGGATACGACGTCATCGGCGACCTGCTGCAAAACCACCTCGCCGTACAGGCCGTCATCTCGATCGTGCTCGTCAAGGCGGTCATCTGGGTGATTGCGCTAGCGTCGGGCACATCCGGCGGCGTGCTGGCCCCGTTGCTGATGATGGGCGCGGGCGTGGGTGCCCTTGCCGCCCCGTACATGCCTGGCGGGGAACCTGCCGTCTGGCCGCTCATCTTCATGGCCGCCACGCTCGGCGGCATGATGCGCGCGCCCGTGATGGCCGCCGTGTTTGCGTTCGAACTGACAGGCGACGCCAATGCCCTGCTTCCCTTGCTGGCGGCCGCGGCGGTCGCCTATGGGTTTACTGTCCTTGTCATGCGCCGCTCGATATTGACCGAGAAGATCGCCCGTCGCGGCTATCACATTTATCGCGAGTACAGCATCGACCCGCTCGAACGGCATTATGTCGACGAGGTCATGACTCGCACCGTCGAAACAATCGATGCAGAGACGACGGTCGCTGATGTGCTGCGCGATTATTTCGGATCGCGTCAGAAGTATCGCGCTTATCCCGTCGTGACCTCCGGGGTCCTCGTGGGCATGGCCGACCGGACCCTACTCGACCGGATTCCCGCCGGAAAGACCGACTGCCCGCTTGGCTCGTTCTTCGCACGGGCTCGGCCCGAAATCGCGCTGCCGGGCGAAACCTGCAGAAACGTAGCGGCGCGTCTCGCAATAACAGGACTCGACCGCGTTCCCGTGGTCGAAGACGAGAAGACGTTTCGGCTGCTTGGCATCGTATCCCGGCACGACCTGGTCAAGCCGTCATTGTCGGTGTTCACGGAGGAGCGTGAACTCGAACAGTTCCGCCGTGTGTGGGTTCCGAGGAGTACCCGCTTTGCACCGACCAACAGGCGCCAAGACGCGCCGAACGAGCACGTCGATGTGGGTCACTGATAATCACCCTGACGGAGAGACAAATGCCCGACCACACAAAATTCACACGGTGGCTCAGCGAGGCTCGTGCGCGGATGAACAGATCCGCGCACAGCAAACGATGGGAGGCGCAGCCGGACGATCCTGAAAAAGCCGGATACCTGAAGATGTCATCCGTCGTGAGGACGATGGTGGCAAATGCGCTGCCGGCGCGCGACAGGTATCTGCGCGACGTGCCAAACGATTACTACGCCATGTGGCTAGACCCGCGAATGGTCTATTCGTGCGCGTGGTTCGAACATGGCGACGAAGATCTCGCCACCGCGCAACTAAAAAAGATCGATCACGTACTGACGAAAATCGGACTCCAACCGGGGCACACCCTGCTCGATGTCGATTGCGGATGGGGGGCGCTGGTGATACGCGCTGCCGAAAAATTCGGCGCGCGTTGCGTCGGTATTACGCTGTCGAAGAACCAGTTTGATTGGGCCAGCGAGTCCGTCAGGGCGGCAGGCCTGACCGACCGCGTCGAGATCCGTTTGCAGGCCTATCCCGATGTCGAAGGCTGGTTCGACCGGATCACGAGCCTGGGCATGTTCGAGTACGAAGGGCGCAGCGATCTTCAGGAATACACTGCCGTCCTACAGGAACGGCTCGCGGCGGACGGCGTGCTCGTCAGTCACGGCATCATGTCGACAGGACCATGCAGCGGCCGGCTTATGTTCGATGATAGCGAGTTTTGCAGCCGGTATGTTTTTCCGGACGACGAACTGCCCGATCTGGGCTACGCGTTGACAGCCATGCGCGAAGGCGGACTTGAGGTGTCACACATTCAGAACCTGCGTCGGCATTGCGTGAGGACGCTGCGTTTGTGGGAAGCGAACTTCAGGGCAAAAGAGACGGCGCTGCGGCAACTGGTTGATGACAGGAGCTTTCAGACGTGGTGTGACTATCTGAATGGCTGGGCGAGCGCATTCGAGCATGATGACGTGTCGATTTACGAAATAGTCGGGCGTAAGGTGGGAACGCGCGCCAGTGCGCTACCGTGGCCTGGCGGTGCGGGTTGATCGCTTTTTGATATTCCCTGCCGTGCGTTACTGCGCCGCCCGCCGGTTACCCGAATCGTACAAAGGAGAAAACGCCATGCCGCCCAATGCTAACAACGTCGACGGCAACGACATCGCCGACGCGTTGCATCGCCCCGTTTGCGATCTGCTCGGTTGCAGGTGGCCTATTGTTCTCGCTGGCATGGGCGGCGTCGCGCGTGCGGAACTCTGTAGCGCGGTGACTCGCGCCGGTGGGTTTGGTGTCCTTGGCATGGTGCGCGAGCCAACCTCATTGATCCGCACCGAAGTGCAAAGCGTCCGCGCCACCACGTCGCACACCTTCGGCGTCAACCTGATTCCGGCCTCCACGCCCGCCGACCTGCTCGAGGCGCAGATTGCAACCTGCATCGAAATCGATGTGCCCGTCGTGGGACTCTTCTGGGACGTCGTGCCTCAGATCGTCCGGCGGCTGCGCGACGCGGGCATTCTGGTCGTCTACCAGGTTGGCTCGCTCGAAGACGCGCGTGCAGCGGAAGACGCCGGTGCGCAGATCCTGATCGCCCAAGGACGCGAGGCGGGTGGCCACGTTCGCGGAGATCAGCCACTTGCACAACTCGTTCCCCAGGTCGTGGCGGCGGCGCGCGTTCCCGTTCTCGCTGCCGGTGGCATCGCCAATGGCGGTGATGTGGCGAAAGTACTCTCTCTTGGCGCACAGGGTGCCGTGCTCGGAACCGCCTTGATTCCAACGCAGGAGTCCTTTGCCCACGCGTATCACAAGCAGCGCATCGTCGAAGCCGCTGAAGACGATACGGTCCTGACGGATGTCTTTCATATCAACTGGCCGCGAGGTGCGCGGGTACGCGTGCTTCAGAACAGCGTCACACGCGGCGAACGAGGCGATCCGTTCGGGTCGCAGAGGACCGTAATCGGCGACGAAGAAGGTCGCCCAATCTATCTGTTCAGCACTGACTCGCCGTTGCGTTCGATGACGGGTGATTTCGAAGCCATGGCATTGTATGCCGGAACCGGCGCTGCACGAACCGGTGCCATCACCGGCGCGGCCGAGAGACTGTATCGCATCGCAAGCGATGCAGCGGCGCTCGTCAGTGCTGGCCCGGTCGGATAACAAACGAAGCATCCTAGCGCTGAGATCGCCCTTTACGCCATCCTTTAGCCAGTGGGCGCATGATATGCACGCAAGAATTCGTATATCACATCGCGATATCAACATCGAAGCGCCAGATGTGACATCGCTTCCTGATACCCAACGACGCTGCGGGATTGGTCGGTTTACCTGACTTGTCCAGCAGAAGAAACGACTGCGGAAGGTAATTCTGCCGGACCCCACTCCATCACGCATCACGCAACGTCACCGGGTGCTGGATCCTCTTGCATGTGTTGATGACGATCCGCACTACAGCATCGGCCAGATAAAAATCACATGCCGATACCCGGATGTCGCATTGCCCGGCGAGATGCCAGGTTCCCGTCCTTTCGTTCCGCTGCATTTATTGATTGGCCACTGGGCGGTCAGAGATGGACCGGTGGCAAGCTCGCCCGGCACGGTACCCTGCGGGATTTTTACCGCCGCCCAGCCAGTCGCAGAATGCGTGCGGCACGCTGCAGCAGGATGCGGACCGTCCGTGGCAGCATTCGTCAAATCGGGACCCGTTACCACCAGAGCAAGCACGATCGCAATCATGCCCCTCTTCAGCTGTGTGTTCATCTTCGCATCCTCCCGCCGTCTGACGGCTCGCTACCGTCAGGCTGTTGCGTCAATCAGGCCTATCTTTTGGGCCGTGTCCTGTGCCGGTAGCGCGGTTCGCAGGGCCATGGCGAGCACCAGAAGGCTCCAGATCGCAACGCACGCGGCGCCCCATCCAAAATCAAGCACCCCGAGACCATGGCCAATGTCGCTGAGCCAGGACAACAGCAACATTCCGCCGAACCACGGCAGCAGCCAGGCAATGTGCTGCCAACCAAATTCGCTGGCGGGCTTCCGCGCTACAAAGTGATGATGAAGTGCGTAAAGGATGAAGCCGATCGCGACGATTGCAAAGGGAAACGCGTTCGTGTGAAAACCCGTCCAGTAGATCACCCAGTTGCTACAGACGAACGCGGCAGGCGCGATCACCCATGCGCCTGCGAGCCGGAACGGGCGATCGAGGTCCGGCATGCTCTGACGCAGCACAAGCAAGGCGACCGGCCCCAGACCGTAGGTAAGGACTGTGATCGAAGTGATGTAGTTCACCATCTGTTGCCATGCCGGGAACGGTAGCAGGAATACCGCGCCGACCACCCACATGACAGCCACCGCGATCCACGGTATCCGGTTGGTATTCAGCCGGGTCAGTGTGCGCGGGCCGGCTTCCATTTCTCCAATCGCAAACAGGATGCGTGAGCCTCCCGTCACGTACATGAGGCCGGTGCCTCCCGGGGACACGTAGGCATCGATGTAGAGCAAGGTCGCCATCCACCCAAGTCCCAGCGTGGCGGCAAGACCGGCGAACGGCCCCATCTGCCCCGTATAGCTCAGGTGCGCCCAGCCATGTGCCAGATCGGCGGGTGCCAGTGCATGCAGGAATGCGACCTGCAACAGGATGTAGAGTATCGCCGCCAGCAGGACGGAACAGATGACCGCGAGCGGTATATTGCGGCCGGGGTTGGGGCTCTCGCCGCCGAGATCGATTGCGGTACGGAAGCCGAGATAACTGAAAATAATGCCTGCGGCGGGTAGCGCGGTGAATATGCCGGTCACCTTATAGCCGTTTGGGTCCGCGCTCATCACGTTCCAATGCGTGCTTGCGACCAGCAGTACCACAACGGTGAGGAGCGGAACGAACAGCTTCCACCAGGTGACGGTTGAATTGACGTTCAGCAACCAGCGAACCGTCATCAGGTTCAGCAGCGCCATGATGCCCAGCAACACGACGCAGGTTATGAATCCCGTCGTGGTGAGGAGACCCTCTCCGCCTGGCTGGATGAAGTAGGGAAGGTAATTGTTGGCGTACGTGACGATCGCTTCGGACTCGACAGCCGGCACCGGTACGTACGCGAGAAACAGCATCCAGCTCCATATCCTGCCCATGCCGTCACCATGACTCGCGTGACTCATGTGCACGAGCGCGCCGCTACGTGGAAATAACGCGGAGAGTTCCGCAAAACACAGCGCGATCAGCATGATGATGATTGCGCCTGCAACCCAGCTCCAGATGCTGAGCGGGCCCGCTATCTTCGACGCATGAAACGCCCCAAAGAGCCACCCGGAACCGACAATACTTGTCGTGCTCGCGAACAGCAGTCCGATAATCCCCGCATCCCTGCGCAGGCCTCCCCTATGCGCAGAATCTGATACTCCAGCCATGGTGGCCTCCTGATTTCCGAATATGTGCCGGAGGCGTCGCTCAGTACTGCAACAGGGCGTCTACAACCCCCAGATGATGTCAACGTTCTGTTTGCGGGCTTCCCGCATCATGTCGAGAAACAGACAGGCACGCTGCAAAAACCCGCTCCCCGGCTCCCCGCTGCAACCAGATGAATAGTTCAGCGCCTCGAGCGCGACCTCCGCCTTCTGCTCATCACTGATCGCCGTCTCAAGGCGGCTGATTGCACCCGGCAGCTCGTCGTGCAGGATGACCCCGCGCGCGTCGAGGCGCTTGCCGGCAAGTCCCAGCAGATACTGGGCGAGGTCTCTCAGCAAAATGACATCCGGTGCGGCGGGTGATTGAAACATGACCAGCATGACGCATCCTCCCTTCTCTCTAACGCCTCCCCACCGCATTTACGGACGCTTACTGCCAGCAAACCCGGGTCTTCGGAATGACGTGCTACCGCGATCGGATCCAGCGCCACATCCCGTGGTTGGGCGCGCCTGCGCAGTTCAGGTCTGCATGCCTGCGAGGTCTGTCATCCGCCCGGACGTCCGTCACCGGAAGGCCTGCCTGTATGTTATATCACGTTATGATATATTCAAGTGACCGAAACCGGCCCTCGAATTTGACGCCAACATGGCTTGACGAAACCTTCGACCGGGATCAGGATTCTCCACGGGTGTAATGTTGAAGTGTTCGCTATTCTTGCCTGGAGGCGGTATCCGCGATGAACAACCGGCCACCGGGTCTGACGAAGGCAGAGTTCGAGCAACTCTCGGAATTCCGTTACCAGATGCGACGGTTTGAACGCTTTTCCGATCAGGCCGCGCATGGAGAAGGCATTACCCCTCTGCAGTATCTTTTGCTGCTGCATATCAAAGGCCATTCCGCTCGCGACTGGGCGAACGTCAGCGAATTGGCAGAGTGTCTGCAGGCGCAGCATCATGGCGTGGTTGCGTTGGTTTCTCGCTGTGAGGCGCTAAGACTTGTGCGACGCCATGTGAGCGAAACTGACCGGCGACAGGTCGAAGTGCATCTGCAGAAAGCCGGTGAAGACATCTTGTCAAAACTGGCCGGATTGCATCGTACCGAACTAGCGTCACTCGGCGGGATATTTCGGGTTCCGCAGATTGATTCGGCACAGACGGAACACAACTACCCGGGCATCCACACTACCCCGGCACCCGACCGCCCACGCCAGTCGCGATAGCGCAGCATCAGGCGCGAGGGGGCGGCTTTGTACGGTCTGCGGTGGGAACGTGGCCGCATGATCGGCGCAACAACTCCCGATTGAGAACGAGAACCACGTGGTTTCTTCCGTGCGCTTGTGCATCGACAAGATTATTGGAAACGCAAACCCGGCCGTCTCGTCTGATGACGGCGGGCGAGAAAGCGAAGTTAACGCTGCCCGCATTGACAGCCGCCATTCTAATTACACTCATCAGACTTTCAAGTTCCTGTGAATGGGTGCGCGCGACGAGCGTACGCCAGCGTCTTGCAGATTGGGAAGCCGCGTAGGAACATGAAGCACTGGTGGCATTGGAGGTCGAGTCTCGCCGCCATGCCACGAACATGAGCGTCGAAATCTGGGGGCCGTCGACTCTGCTTACGCAGCCGCTTCGTCCAGAGCGCTAGACGGCTGCTATCCCCGCGGTGCCAGAGCGAGCCTGCACGAGTTCCTGACACTAGTGACGACAATGCAATGTATGCCCAATACCGCGCCGTGAGTACCAGTTCCAGGATTGACGCTGGAGGTCGCGACGGATCGCCGTCATTTTCCGCAGTCGTCCACGTTCTTCACGATGCCTCGGCAACCGGCACGATCCCGGCGTGTCGGTCCATGCCGGACAGCAGCGACCAGAATATGAGTCTGGTAGTCGACTGCGATTCGTGGGACGGCTATCCGGCACGCAACCTTGAGTTGCTCGACTGGCTAAGACAGGAGTCGATTCGCAATGTCGTCGCGATCACGGGCGATCTACAAGCGTCTCAATGCGGCTTCACGAATGGTCTACGCTCACGCCGTGCCGACGCCCGCTGGCGCCCCTGCCGACGTGTTCGAACTCACGTCTGGTCCCATCGTTACCAGCACGCTGCAACTCACCCTGTCGAGTAGCATGCCGTCCGCCTTGCCACCCCACCAACGCGCGAGCCCTCGCGTTCGATGATGACCCACTACGATCAGATCGACTTTGAGATCTTTGGCGAAAAATGGAATCCTCTCCAGTGGATCACCTATTGCCAAATGCCCGGTCGCGTAGATTCCTCGCAGTGCCAGCTTCCGCAGTCCGTCTTCGAGTACTTCTTTGGCCGCGTCGCTGACGATATCGACCGGTACCGCCGACATGACATCCGCACCCGGCATCCATCCAGCATCGTTGATGACCGAAAGGACATGCACCTGTCCACTGAGCTCCTGCGCTAACCGGGCACCATCTGCAAGTGCGTGCTGTCCCTCCCGGCTTCCGTCGTAACACAGAAGTATGCGGTTGAAGGCTGACATGTCGCTCTCCCTAAATTCGTTGCACCGTCATACGACAGATCGCCCCACTACGCACTAACGCGGTCCCGTATATGACATCCGCCGCTACACACGCGTCGCGTCGCATCGTCGATGACAACGAACTCGTCTGGTACCATATTCTACATGTATCACGTTGTGATATATAGTGGAAACAGGCAAGCGACCGACTATCCAGTCTCAGGTTCTGATTGCGTGTTTATGTGAGGATAAAAATGGTCATTGGCAACGATTTCGAAATCGGCTTTCTACTGGTTATCTTTGCACTGCTCGGCATCATTCTGATCGGCGCGCTGCTGGATGCGCTTCACCTGCAAAGGCTGCACCCACGGCTAATCGGCGCGACAATCGGCGTGCTTGTCGGCTTCGCGCTCATTGAGGTCGTGCCGATGCTTACCTGAACGTGCGAATCGGCTCTCGAAGTGTCCGGCCAGACAGCCCTGTCTGCCCCGGGCGAATTTTCTACATTGGTCGACGCCGTGAGCAGCCCTCGTCTGGGCAATACCACGCCTTATTTCGAGCAGGACACATCAGCTGACAGTATCCATTTTCATGAATGGGCTGACGGTCCGTGGATCGGGGAAATTGCCCCCGGAGCTTTAGATTCGCGGCATCGAGACAATTGCGCTTCCAGTCGACGATGTCGCATCACAGAAGGCGTCGTTGGTGAGGTAGGAACGCCATATGAGGTCAAATCATGATGGCAGTCGTTATCATCGGGGTCGTGGCGATCGGGTTGGGAGCGTTGGCAACCTTCCTGCTGGCCACGCAGGTTCCGGAGCAAATCCTTCTTGGTGGAAACGACCATGGCCGATTCGCATACCTCAGTGACGACGAAGCCGCGGATGCGTCCTCACATGACACCATACGAACCAGGCCGCTGCGGCGCGAATTTATCAACACGCGCTCGCGTAACGCGCATAAGGCGATTCCGCTTCGGGACAGACACAGACACCGGACGGCAATAGCGGAACGCGCCCAGTGTCGAGGAGCCAAGGTCCGAAACGGTATGCGCGGCTTCGAGGCATAGTCAGACATTTTCTGCCGGGCAGCCAAGCCGCACGCCGACATCGCGTACGCAAGACCCGACCGGAAACTGCCGCCAGTGCCGCAAAAAGACAATCGGCCGTTGCCCCTGAAGGCGCGGATCTGAACAGCGCGACGATCTCATGCAAGCGGAACATCGTAATCCCAGCGGACACAGTCCCGACGGTGCGCACCCAACGATCGCAGTTGATCTCGGGTCGCCTCAACTGGTCATGTCGGTCGGAACTGCCCAACGCGGTTGCGCCCCGTGGCCTTGGCGCTGTACAGCGCCTCGTCGGCCGCGCGGATCACGCTACTGACGTCGCCCTGCTGGTCGGGGAACCAGCTGGCCGCGCCAATGCTCGCCGTCACGCGCCCGTACTCACTGCCCGCATGCTCGATCGCGAGGGCGCTGATCGCGCTTCGGATCTGCTCGGCAATCTGGCTTGCGCCGCCGGGAGCGGTATCGGGCAGGACGACGACAAATTCCTCGCCTCCGTACCGCGCCGCGCTGTCTGCTGGTCGCCGGATATTGTCACGGATGCAGCGTGCGACGGCCGCCAGTGCATCGTCACCAGCCTGGTGACCATACGTGTCGTTGTAAGCCTTGAACCGGTCGATATCAACAAAAAGGAGCGAAAACATGCTGCGCGTGCGGCGCGCCCGACGCCACTCCTGCTCAAGGATCTCCCCCAGCGTGCGGCGGTTGTGCAGGCCCGTGAGTCCGTCTGTTCTCGCAAGCAGCTCGAGTTCCGATTCGGCCCGCATCCGGCGGCGCAGCTGCGCACCCAGCAGGAATGAAAGTCCGACGAAGCCCAGCGCAAACGCGGCCATCAGCGAACCGATGGTGATTGCGCGTCGCCGCCACGCCGCGTAGATGTCCTGTTCGGCTTCGGCCACCATGATGATCAGTGGCAGGTCGGGAAAATTTCTGAAGTAATAGAAGCGGCGCACGCCGTCAATCGACGCCGTCTCGGAGAAACTGCCTTCCGCCGCGGCTCTGAAGCGCTGAAACGTGCTCGCCTTGCTGATGTCGCGCCCGGGCGTGCGCGCATCGTACGGCTGACGCATGACCATGATGCCGCTTTTGCCGATCAGCGAAATGGCGCCATGCGGCCCGAGAGAGAGTCCGGCGAAAAGCCTGTGAAAATAGTCGAGGTTGATCGCAATCAGTGCGATCCCGGCAAACGAGCCATCCGGACGGGAAATGCGCCGGGTCATGGCGATGCTGGGGGAACTGTCACGCAGGCGCGACTCGTACGGATCGCTGATGTAGAGACCCGCGTTGGGATTGTCGCGCTGCACGGTGAAATAACGTCGATCGGCGAAATTGCCTGCGCGCGGTACCTCGCTGGCAGAATCGATGATGATGTTACCCGATGCGTCCAGCACCAGGATCGCACCAAGGTCTCGGGCAGTCGTGGCGCGATCGAACAGCACCTGCGCGCGCAGGCGCGGTGGCAACGCCATCACTTCCGGGTCGCGCACGCCGTCAACAACGGCCTGCAGCGAGAGCGCGTACAGCTCCAGGTTCCGCTCGATATCGCGCTCGGCGATGAGCGCCAGATTGCGCGATGTTTCGCGGGCCCGCTCCATTGCATCAAGGCGCCCCTGATACAGCACCGCCGCGAACAGGGCCGTCACCACGAGAGCGATGACGATGCCGCCGCAGACCAGCACCAGCGGGGCCGAGCGGCTGCGCCAGAACTGGTCGGTCAACGATGCGCGCCCTCGCCTGTTGTTTGTTACCGTCTGCACGATGCCTCTTAACGTCCGCGGAAAATCCGGCTGCCTTGCCCAGACTGGTCCGGGATGACAGCGATGGCTGCCCATCGGGTCGCGTCGGTTGATCCCTCAGATACCCATGGCCGACCTTCTCGCGCTCGTGGGGATGCGATACGGCCACAATACCGGCCGCCAGGACAACCGCCGTCTACGGCGCGGCACAGGCACGACCTGCTGCATCCCATGCGATCCGGGCTGGTGAGAGCGCCGGATATTCTACCGGCACGCCCACCGGCGTCAAGAAAGCTTGATATTTGCCGATAACGCCGAGGTGCCGGCGGCATCTATTTGCACGAACAGCCGGCAGCCGGAGGGAGACAGGATTGACCTGCAGCGCTGCCCACGTTGAGAACCGTGGTAGAGATAAATCGCCGATCAGGCGCAGCCCAACGGGTGCGGACCGTCCACAAGGCGACCCGCCCGTGGTCCCAGCGATTGAATGCGGGAATGCAAAGGGCGGCAACACGATCCGCGTCCTGCGGACCCGAAAAAGCCTTTCCCGTCGCTGTACCCTGCCGCAAATCGGCTAACACGCGGGCGCGCAGGTCCTCAAGCGTCGCCTGCAGTTGTCGGCGCAACTGCGGACCATTCGTAACCAGATGCCCCTCACGCTCCAGCCGGTCGAGCAATCGATCTCACGCAAAAGGCGCTCGATTGCGCTGTTCGTGTCGTTAGCTTTCTGTTCGGCCATGACGCCCTGCCTTTATTCTGGTACCAGTCGGACAATAGTACAGGGACGGGTGCGGCGCCGGGAATGTCACTGAAATTATTACCTGGCGCGCATGACATCGGATGGCAGGGCGCCGGGCCGCTTGTGCATCAAAAGGACAAATCCATGGCAACGAAAGACCAGTCCCCGACATCAATTCGACGGCGCACTGACTGCCGAATCCGGGCGGTCATTCATATGGATCGATATGTCAGTGCATGCGTGAAAGAGTACGAAGCAGGGAATCCCCTTCCTGGGTCACGCGAGGCAGCACGCCCCCTCCCGCCAGCTGCTCCATTGCGACCAGCTGACGATCGAGTAACGCGTCGAGTTCCGTCCGGTCGGCAATCTGGTCGGCGGAGTCCTTGACCAGCATCAGGGTCGCAAATTCGTGAGCGCTAAGCATGCCTGCCTCCTGATAGGTCGACTAGGCGCGATAGGGATCGCGCCGGTTAAGGCGTTCGCTTTTGGCGACGTATGGCCGGTGGCGCGTCTGGCCGCAATATGCGGTGGGAGTTGATAGTAAAAGGACGTCCGGGAAGCGGCAATTCGGGTCGTCCCGCATATTGAACGTGAGGGCAGTTGCGCCTCGACAGATGAGGCGGCGAGTATGCACAAGTACCCGCTTGCGCACCCAATTGCAGCAATCTGGGAAACCGGGCCCGAATCGATTTCAACTGTCGGCGAACTCACGGGCGAAATTAAAGCGTTCATGCTTCCTTGAGTTGCGTTAGCTTGAACGTCCTATTCCGAAGGCCTGCCGCACTTGCCGTATCGGACATCTTCGGGGCAAGAGCTGCCGCTCATGCGGCGCAAGCGTTCCTTCGCGTGATGGCGGCTGCGTGAGGCCGTACGGGCCCGGTCTCCGGGCTATCGATAACACGACCGGCTCGCCTCAGCTACGCACTTCTGGTATGCCTCCTGGCAATCCCGGGCACATCTTCTCTGCTGTTCGGCGACGTCATCAGACTCGTTCGACCGGACAGCAGAGGCGCATTGGCATCGCGTCAATGTGGAATTACACGTGGCGGTCTGAACGGACATACAGCGTTGATCAACTTGCGCGACTGCGTTCGAAGCACAAACCATCACTACAAGGAACATTGAACTGATAAGCTGGATGCGCATGCGTCGCCCCCATCTCCGGTTTGGACATATCCATCCTGATCCGCTTTCGCTGTTCGCGGCAATCCTCAGAGACGGCTTCGCTATGTCGCCGATCAGACGCCTTTGATTGTGAGCCTACTCCCGCAGTCTATTATGCCAAACGCGTAGCACCGTGATTGACAGACCGAGCTTCGGCTACTACCGTAAAAGATGCCAGAAAGGGTTGAGAATCTGGTAAATCTGACGCCTGACCGCTGTTTGCCGGCGTTCGGGCCAACTTTCGACGACTGTCATGCCGACGCTATTTGCTGGGTCTGATGCGCACGTTGAGGAACTCCGTCGACGACCCTCCCGCCCACCCGACTTCGAGCGCGAGAGCCGCGCGCTGGTTCGTCTGGCACGCTCCCAGACGGGGTCGCGGGAAACGCTTCTGCAGACGATCGTGGAGAGCGCACGCGACCTCTGTTGTGCAGGCAGCGCAGGCATCAGCCTGCTCGAAGAACACGACGGTCAACGCTATTTCCGCTGGCTCTCCGTTGCCGGCGAAGTCTCGGCCTTACGCGGAAAAATTACTGCGTGGCGGGACTGCCTATGCGGAATGGCACTTGACGCGCACGAGTCCCTTCTTTTCACTGATGCGCAGCAGGAGTTCGGCGTACTGTGGGCTGGACCCGTACGCGTCACGGAGGGACTCGTTGTCCCCATCGGTACGCTTGTCCGTATCATGGGCAGCGCGACCGATAGCTCTCCCATCTTCCTAACTAGCTAGCCGACGATTGCGATGACAACGGGTTTGAAATCATGAGCGTCCGCTCTGCGGCAAGGTGATGGACCGAAATGGGTCGCCTTCTGTCCCATTCATTTTGTCATTGCGACCTCAGTAGGTCTGAGCCGACGTGCAGAGAACGCCACCATACAAAACTCCGCCACGGAAACCAGTGACACACGCCCCCTGAACCGATAGACACAACTTTTCTTGTGTGAACGGTCGTTGATTCTCAAGAAAAGGTGATCACAAATCGCGCTGTTAAGATAAGTTTTCATGGATTAATAGCACGATTTTGTGCCTAAACTTGATCCGTGAAATTATTGAAATATATAGTTTCGACTACTATGCAACTGTTTTACGGTGTGACTCATCTCTCAATTTGATCGTCCCAAGATGTCATGGCGCAGGGATCAACCATTGTCGAGTCCGGCACAGGCACACCAGATTGCGCCAGGTTCTTTCTTCCCGGCGACCTGAATATCAACACGGCGCCGCGCGAAACGCCGCATCCCTTGCCAACCATGGACGAAGCTTTGTAGCTATGTCCGTCCTTGACGCCAATTCGTTCCGGTCAGGCGCTCAACTGCCGCGAGGTAGCGCGCTCGCGAAGCATCGACATCGTCCCTCCGCCCCGTGTCCAGATATCGAACAAATGCTCGGCGACCACCGAACCGATAGCGTGAATCGCATCGTGTCTCGTCAGTCCTTCTTTCGTAAGACAATGCATCCCGACCTGCCTATCGCGACCCTCTTCCAGCGATCATCGTACCTCGACATCGCCGGGCTCCGCAGTAACAGGCATACCGCTCGCGAAGTGCCTTTGATATCTTTTCATCACTGACCAGAGCGTAGTCGATGCTCAATTCTTCACCGGCGTCAATCTTGCGACGGGCGCGAATGAAGATTTTCTGTCCGTCCAGCTCCGGTACGCAATTGGGATCGCATGAATGGTTAATCCATCGGGCGCTATTGCCACCGACGGCACCGTCGATGGCGTAACCATCTCCCGTATCGAAAAGGAAGGTGTGGTCCGGTTGCGCAAGATCCCGGGGCGCGCCGCGCATCGCGGCTTCCCGTGGGACCCGTTTTCCCTTGTATTCGCAGACCAGTTCCCCGCGCAGGATCGTCACGGTCGCGAACACGCCTTTACCGTGAATGGGTGAGCTGCGTACCGAAATACGACGTCGCATCTTTATCTGATGACTAGCGATCGTTATTGTCGGGAAACGGAGCGGACATCGCGAAAGACCGTAAACACAACAGCTTTCCCAGGACTCAATGACCATCAAAGAGGTCTGAAATCACGGGACTCGTCTCCTGTCGCGGCGGCATCGTGCCGCTCCGGACCTGCGAGAGAACATCCGGCGGGAGCCAGGTAGCCTCAATCGAGCCGATGCCGCTGTCGATCATCTGCTGCAGGAAAAACGACTGCTTGCGTCCGGTTATCTCCGCCAGTAGCTGCAACCGTTGCTCAATCTGTGGGGTGACGCGTACCGCGACCACCAGCTTGTTCCGGGCAGTTCTTTTCACCGCATGCTCCTGTATTCAGTAATCACCATGGGTGGTGTTTCTATCACGGGTGAGCGCAGTTCGCGTCAGCAGGGACCGGCAGCGACACACCGCAAAAGATCGCTCCCGTAATACCCTTTATCGAAGGGGCACTGGAGTCGGTTTGGGTCGCGCCATATCCGCGAAGCGGGCGGGCGGTGATCGCCGGGCACCGCACCGAAACGTTGCATCGCGGAAGCAGCGGTTACGCGCGCTTTCGCGCCACCTGTTCGAATGACTCACCCGCCCGAAAACGCTCCAGACGGTCACTGGCGTCCGCGATTGCCGCGAGCGGCGCGCGCTGCATCTGATAGTCGTACGTCGCCGCGATCGTGGCAAATTGCCGGAAGCCTTCTTCGTCGAGCGCCCACACGGCGGAATCGCGACCACGATCGAATGCGGCGGAAAGGATGCTTTCAGCGTCCCGCATCTGCTCGAATGTCGCATCGCCATATCCCGCTTCAGCCAGCAGGCCGGTCAGGATCATCACCTGACATAGCGTCTGTGCCGCATTGACGTTGCCCCTTCCGCGCCGCATGGCATCGAGCGCGACATGCACCTGCAGACAGACACGATCCACCTCGGCACGCGGCATGGGCAATAGCATTGCCTTGTTCCGACGCGTGCGTGCAGTCTGGGTCGTTCTTGCAAATGGGATCGTTCTGGCCATCAGGTGGATGAGGTATGTTTCCGGAAGATGTTGCGTCAGAATGCTACACCACGCCGTACTGCAGTACCGACGCCAGGCTTCTGCAAACGGATAACCGGGCCGCGCTGCCTTTGCTCGTATGCAGGCGGCACAGGTCTCTTTGCCGCAGTCAGGCGAGCGGCGATGCGACGACGGCCGCGTGATAAAGGTGCCCGTACCGGACCTCTCACGCCAAGTGGGCGGCGGATATCAGGCCGAGACCGTTGCCGAGGCCATATCGCCGGTCGATGCGACCGCTTCCGGACTCTGCAGTGCCTTTTTTGCAGGTGCTTTCTTCGTCACAGGCTTCTTCGCCTGGGCTTTTCTGACTGCGACCTTCTTCGCCGGCGCCGGTTTTGTCACTGCCTTGACCTTCCTTGCAACGGCCTTCTTGGCGGCGACCTTTTTTCCTGCAACCTTTCTGGTCGCGGCGTTCTTCACCGCTGCCTTCGTGGCAGCATCTGACTTCGAGGCCGAGGATACCTTTTCCGCTGCTGCGATCAGAAACTTTGAACGATCCCTGACACCCGCCAGCCATGCCGGTGCCCGACCGCGACCACTCCACGTCGCATCGCTGCTGGGATCGCGGTATTTCGGCGCCTGGGGACCCCGCACATAGCTGCCTGGTTTTGCCGTCTTTCTAGCGGCAGGAGCCGGTTGCGCGGCGCTGTCGTCGACCAGGAACTTCGTCCGGTCTTTGACGCGCGCGATCCACGCCGGGGCGCGTCCGTGTCCCGTCCAGGTGGCGCCCGTTTTCGGATCACGATACTTCGCCGATGCTGTCGGCCTGGCAACCGTCGTGGCGCCTGGCTTGCGGCCACGCTTCCTGCCGCCGACGTGTGCTTCGATATCCGCGACGCTCAAGCCATGCTTTTCCATCAGATCACGAATCTTTGCGATGACGGTGGACGACTGGCTTTTGATGAGAGCATCGGCTCGCGCCTGAAGCTTTGTGATTTGTGCCTGGACTTTTTCGAGCGTTGCCATTTGTTCCCCCTTGATTTAGCGATGGCCGCACTATGCCACACGGCATTGATCAGGCGCCAGTATCGACGCGCGCCTGTTTTCCCGCTTCGTTGAAAGGCACGCGCACCGGGTTGAAGATCGCGAAGTGTCAGGCTGGAGTTAGCGAGTGCGAACCTGCCAGTTCAACGCGCCCTTTTCCCTTCCGCTTCGCACGATACAACGCTGCGTCAGCGCGACCTATCAGGTCGCTGAGCGTATCGTCAAAACCGCATTCGTCGATACCTGCACTGAAGGTCCATCGAGGCTGATCTTCCTGTGTTTTGCTCATGCTGGCTGACGACAGAATGGATTCAATCAGTCCGGCCGCCTGTTCCCGTCCGGTCTGTGGAAAGAAAATTGCAAACTCTTCACCACCAAGTCGCCCGAAAAGGTCCGTACGTCGAAGCTGCCCGGATACCTCGATGGCAAAATTCTGCAGGACGCGGTCGCCGGCAGGATGCCCGTAGTGGTCATTGATGACCTTGAAGTCATCGAGATCAATGATGGCAACCGAGAGCAGCGAACGGTCAGAAAGTGCGCCCTTCAACAGCTCTCCCCCACGCAACAGGAGTTCACGTCTCGCAAGCAGGCCTGTCAGCTCGTCGACTGTTGCGAGGCGTTGCGCATGCTCCACGAGACTGTCATTCACCAGCATCACGAGGCCAATCGACAGTAGTAGCAGCGAAAGGATGCCCGCTGAAATGAAGGCGATATTCCATGCCGACGGTTCCAGAACCCGCGCCGTGGGATTAGCGAAGAAAATGCACTGAACGACTCTCGACGCATGTACCACCGTGCCTGCAGCCGCTCCCAGCAGGACCACCCAGTGACCATACTGACGCCGACGCGACGTGCGGGAATTCCAGATGGTCCAGCCCACGGCCATCCGTGTATAGCCAAGCAGACCCGACATCACGGCTGCTCGCGCGTTCTCGTTGGGCGACAACATGGTCCAATAAAACACGGCGCCGACCGACACGGCCAGGCCAAGGTGCTCGTATCGCCCGATCGCCGGCCGGCCGGCAAAGCGGCGACAGCCTTGCAAAATCAGCACCGCAGCCGTGAGGACACACGAACACGCAGCGAGTACGATCGGCGGCGGGTAATTACCGCGCCTTGAAACCAGTATGCCAAATGCCACAAATAACATGCAGTGCGCGGCGAGCCACCGGTCAAGACCTGCAATGCGATGACGCGCGAGGCTGCCAAGCACGGCAGCGCTGGCGATGCATGACACCATGGCGACGACAAGAAGGACGTCAGTGCTGGACATTGGTCTGCTTATGTTGTTGTTAGCCTCAGCCTGTCGTTCAGGAAACGCCGCAGGGCTGTGCACAGGCGATCTCAGTGACGCTTTCGGAATCGCTCCCCAGATGGGGATCCCCCCAAAAAGCACGTCATTGCTCATCGAGCGAAATCCGCTTCTTCGCTACGACGCTCGCCCACCAGCGATGGCAGTCTTGTCTCTGAGACCGACGCATTTTATCTCGTGAGGCAGTTCGGATGCGTGTTTATCGATGCGGATGAGCGCACCCAGCTGGAAGCCTGTTGTAGTAACCGTAATCCTGATGTTGTAAGGAAAGCTGTACCTCTCATGCCCCGGCGCGTCACCAGCCCATTCCCATCTGATGCATTCACGGAAAAGAAGCCCAACGGGGCAGATCCGCGCGGGGTAATGAAAAGGCTTGTGAACGTCGTACGGGTTACGTTCCGGAGGGAAAACGATGACGCACAAATGATTGCCATGGTGCAGCGACCCGTGTATTGTGCGCCCCGCTTACGGTCAAGATTGCAGGCATCAACGCGGAGTCGGCATAACGGTGCAAACAAATACGATTATTGAGCAAGACATCATGCATCTCGCCCGGGTTTTGCGCGCGTTCGTTTTTCGATGCCCACCCGATGCCATCACGACGGCGTACTGGCGCAACCGACTTCACACGCTTTTCCAATCGCTACATCTCACCGACTACCAACGTCACTGGGTCCAGGAGCTCATGCGTGAGCTTCACGAGTTCGAACGACTGAGTTTGCACGACCGTTAGCCGCACGTACGTCGTGGTAAAGAAACTGCGCCGCCGTAGAACCCGCTACGTCCGGGCCGGGCGAATCCGCTCACTGGCAAACGGCGCGATGCCTCCGGGGCCGCCCCAGCAAATAACCCCTTCCGGTTCTGAAAGACACTACGAAGTGACTGCTCCGTCGATGACGGGAAGGTCATCCCGGCCCCTCCGTATTGCGAGCGCCCTGACTCGCCCGGATCTCGAGGTTAGAACCGAATTAACTCCTGGAAACCCTCACCTTTTGCTGGTCTGATAGCCGGGAAAAATGACAGGTGCCGGCCCGCTTCCTGAATCCCCCGAGCCCGGTGGTGTTGCGGGACACTCATTTGAGTGCATGTTTCAAGGGCTTTTCTTGACACACCGATTGTGATGCGCCATAGAATGCACGTGCTTGCTGCATAAACCGATTAGCGAGCACCTCCCAATTCGAAAGAGCGTCAACCACGACCATGGCAAAGACTGCAACGAAGGCTGCACCGAAAGTCGCCGCAAAAGGCAAAGCTGCTGCACCCGCTACCAAAGGTAGCGCAAAGGCTGAAAATGGTCTGGGGAAAAAGCTGGTCGCTGGCGCGCCCGTGAAGGAGACGTTCACGAAAGCGTCGCTCGCCGCGCACGTTGCACAGGCGGCCAACGTTGAGCCGAAGGCCGCAAAGGCCGTTCTTGCCGCACTGGAAGATATCATGCTCGGCTCGATCCACAAGAAGGGTGCCGGCGAGTTCACGCTGCCCGGCCTTCTGAAGATCAGCGTCCAGCAGGTACCGGCGAAGAAGCGCCGTTTCGGCAAGGATCCCTTTACTGGCGAAGAGCGCTGGTTCGACGCCAAGCCGGCAACCGTTCGTATCAAGGCGCGTGCGCTGAAGAAGCTGAAGGATGCTGCGGCCTAAATTGCGTCGCACTTGACGCTGGAGGGCTTCGGACAGGAGCCCTCAAGACTCGATATGTTCGATGGCGTCCGATGCGCGTACGTCGACGAATATCAAACACGCAATCCCCTCACCTTTCGCCCTACGTATTCCTGAGTCGTTGTCGCCGCGTTGCACGTTCAGGATAGCTTCTGCTGCAAACCGGATGACACAGCTCTCCTTCTCGGAACTGTGGCCGCCGCAAACCCAAAAGCGTCACCGTTCCGGTAATCCCAAACGTGCACGATAACAGCGTGTTCAACGTACCCAGTTGCTGAGGTCCCACGGTCGGACCTGCAAGGGCTTTTCTCGCGGCCCCGGTACAATCAGAACGATCGAAGCCCTCAGCGGATGATTTCCACGCCGTACTCAAACCCGATGCCAACGGAAGCCCCCTCGCCGTTCGTACGCCTTTCTTCCGACGTCGTCTTCAGTCGGGAAGTGCTCGGCCGCCGGCTTGAGGAAGAACCTTTTTCGCTCTCCAGCAGCGCTGTGCATCCTGTGCCGAGGCCCCGGGCAATCACCCGGAAAAGCGCAGTCCGGTCCGACGTCGCTCCGACTGAACAGCCATCCCTCTTCTGAGCATCGCTGCACTTCGACGAATCGCGGCTGACGATCTGAACATCCTCCTCGCCCAGTTCTTCCGCGACCGATCAGATTCATGATCTGAACAAACGCAGGAGCACATCGCGAAGGTCCGATACGTCCAGCACGTGCTGCGCGCGTGTGAACGCGACGTAGAGCAGCCGCAGTTCGTCTTCCTCCACCGTCAGGCGACCATCGACGTACTTGAACAGAAAATCGTTGATGACTTTCACCCGCTTCCATTCGAGGCCCTTGGCCCGGTGCACCGTGGAGATCACGTAATCGGCCTGCGCTTCAGGCGTAATCCGTTGTGCCAGCGAGCGCAGATAGCCGGTTCCGAATTCATCGACAATCCGCACGACGGGAAGCAGATCGGCGCCGGCCGCGCTGCGAGCAAAAGTCTGTGCATCCTTCCACGTCTCAAACAGCGAAAAGGCTGCAGGTTTGTAGGCCCGCCGCCCCTCAAGCAGCCTCTCTGCCCCATCTGCATACGCAACAAGTTCGGCGGGACTCATGCGGATCGACGGTCGGTGGCCCGCCTCCACGCCTGCGGCCAGATGCCAGATGGCTGATACGTTCTTGCGGCAAAGGATGGCGTCAACAGGTGGAGCGATCGTCGGGTCTTCGACGATGATCGAGCCGATCGTGCCCTGGCCGCGAACGGCTGTCTGCTCGCCCAGCAGCCCGAGTAGCCGGCTGGCGAGCGTGGCGAACGTGTGACCGAAACGGAAGGACTCGGTCAGCGCGTGTTGGGGTGCATCGATCTGCGCCATGGCGTTCACTGCGCCACGCCATTCGTATATCTGCTGGTACGGGTCACCCACGTAGACGATCTGGGCGTGTGGCTGCCGGTTCAGAAGCCACAGCATCACGCCATCGCTATCCTGCGCTTCGTCGAAGAGGATGAAGTCGGATTCGATGCGCGGGTGCCCCTGCGCCCAGACCTTCAGATAGACGTCGGGAATGATGGCGCTGCGGCCACGCGGGTCCGTGCTCTCACTCCACAGACGCGTGACATAGGGGCTCAGTCCTTCCCGCAGCCAGTCGGAGGCTGTAGCGTCGATCTTCTCGTCGACGGGAATATGGATCGCTTTTGGACCGTCGTCAGCCGAGCGGCAGAACCTGCCCAGTCCATCGACAATCATGCGACCGAGCTCGAACGGTGTGAGTTCGACGGTCTTTCCCGTCACGAGGGGCACCTCTACCGGACCGAGGCCATAGCGAGCTGCAAGTTCGTGAGGCGGCTCAGCGGGGTGGTTCACCCGCGCGGCAAGCGCGGGCGACACCGATCGGTAGGCCAGCGAGTGGACGGTTCCGGCCAGCACGTTGGGCGGAAAGCCGCGCCGCGCGTGCTCTGCAATCTCGCGGTTAAACGCCAGATAGATGCCACGCTGACGGGCGAGACGGTTTGCGACAAGCCGTAGCGTCGAGGTCTTGCCCGCACCCGCGTACGCCTTGATCTTGAGATTGCCGCTACCGGCGACAGCATCGACGATCGCCTGCTGTTCAGGTGTCGGTCTTATCAAACGAGCCATTTGCAGTTCGGGAGCAGATGAACCGACAGTCTACGCGGAACGCACAGGTCGCAATTGCAATGGGCTGCGCCAACCGGGTAACCACGGCGTCCAGCGAACTGGACAGAATCCGGTCCGTCCCTGGAGTAGTCGTCCCGATCGTCTTGGACGTGTCGCACATCGGGTGAAAGTCCCGCGGCGTTCATTCCTCGAACTTGCCACACATTGCGTCCCAGGATTACGGAAAGGCACCGCATGCAGCACTGCCGACTGCCAGACAAGGCGTTTTCGACGACATCGCCTCGTCTATAATCAGGATACCCAGAATATCCACATCGCATGGAGCCGTATTTTATGAGTCAAGCCCGCGGGCGATATGCGGGATCCCGGCGCAATGGCCAACGCCAACCTCACCACGAGAAAAAATCTCCGCCCCAACGGCCGGGACCACCGTATGTGAAGGCGCCTCCTCGGGACTCCGCCCAGACTGCCTCCATCTTCAAAACACGATCGTTTCAGTTTCTCGTCGATGCGGTAGGCGCAGAGAATATCGCCATAGCACTTGAATCGAACATGACGCGCGTGGCCGAACTGATGAAAGGCGAGAGGTTCACACCCGAGACCGCCTTTCACATGGAAACCACGCTTGGGTTACCGCATGGCTTCTTCGACCAGCCCAATCCCGCGCTCGTGGACGAGACCATCGCTCGTCTGAAGTCACCGCTCGACTTCGTTCAAACGGACGACGGACCCGACGCTGAGTCAGAAGCACTTAAGCCGGCTTCTGACCTGAACGTTAATGAGCAACCATTTCTTAAAGATAGTTTGTCCGAGGAAGCGCAAATGCCAAAGAAAGCAGCGGACGGGTCGCCCAGAGCCGTCAAGAGCAGTCGAAGCGAAATGGCCGAACAGTCTAAACCTCATGTGCCGCTCAAAGCTTCGCATTCGAAAGACAAGACGTCGCCTAAAACGCCCCAACAGCAACCGCTGGCATTGAGCGGCGGCGCCGAGGTGGAGAACATCCGGCGCGCTAACCTCCACGTTCTCACGCGTCGCAACGGATCGAAAGTAAGACTTGGCGTGGTCATGGAGATGAGTGGATTCAACATCGCCGATCGCCTACATGGCAAGAAGCGCATGGACAGTGTCGAAGCAAACCGGTTCACGGAGCGACTGGGTTTGCCACCTGGCTGGCTGGACACGCCGCGCTCCGAAGGCGAGATTCCAGAGTCGGCGTCGCGTATGCTGACCCCTGCTTCGCGCGGTCGCGTATCCGCCCAGCAACACGAGCCGCTTGCGACCGCAACAGACAATGGCGCGCCAGGGAAGAAACTCGCCAAAGCGAAGGCGCACACCGAGCGCTCACGTGCGGGCGACCCGAGCGATTCGGAAAGTCCCTCACCTGTTTCGGCGGATGCCGCAGGAGAGAATGAGACGATCGTCGTCAGCCCGCAAGATCATGTCGATGATTTTTCCCACGACCTTGCCGGCCGTCCACCTGAAGAAAGTAATGGCGAGGCACCGGCAGCCAAACCGCCAACCCTTGAGTCGCTCCCCACCTCGGCAATGCCGCAGCGAAACCCCGTACCGCTCCCCTTTTCTTCCGTGACCAGCCTGGACAATCTTCACGGTATTGAACCGATAGCGGAAGCATTGATCAAGACGCTAGTAGGTAAAGCGCGCACGGGTCGCCTGGACGAATTGAAAGCGCTGGAACTTTTGCAGCAAGCGATCCTGTTGTGAGTCGGTGGTAGCGCGCCCCTCGTGCGAAACGGTTGCCACGGCGACTCACGAATTCGCAACAGCATCAGATAATGCAGCCGCCGTCGGTCAGAACGACCGGGGCCTGAACCGGTTCGGGCCACCGGAAAGCGTACCGTGTGCTGTCCGTGGACCTGGCTGATTGGCCGGTCTCATCTCATCCCGGCGTGGTAAAAAGTCCTCCGTCGCGGGTGGCCGCTTCCGTGCCGTACCGCATTCGCAAATGCGATTTTCACCGTCTACAGGCTTATAAATGGCAACTGGTACCTGGAAATGGTTAACGATGCGAAGGGATTTGGTTTCACCACTCCGGACGACGGAAGGCTTCAATTCATTGCAGGAAAATCAGAAAGTAAGCTTCGACGTGAAGTTGGGACCGAACCGCAAACAGGCCGCAAATATCAAGCCTGTGTAACCGGCACGTGCATCATCCTGCCGCGGTCCTTGCGCACGACGTGCGTGCGTCGGCATTGCATCATGCTTCGATTCTTCGATAACGGCACCAGTCCGAAAGTCTTTGCTAAACTTTATCGATAGCTATCGGGGGAGTCGCCTGGCACGGGATTTCTTAGCACCATGAACCGGATCTCGCGCGAAATGGAGGGGGCAGCGAGGGCGCAACAACGGCAGACTGAACTTCACGCCCGCGCTCAACGTCGGACTGTACGAGACGCCACGAGCTCAACGCGCTGTCCACCGTTGAAACTGAAAGAGATCTGGGCGATCCGGATTCGTCTGCAACTGGCCGCAAGAACGCGCGATCTTGCGATGTTCAGCCTGACCATCGACAGCAAGTTGAGAGCGTGCGATCTGACGAGACTGCGAGTGTGAATCTGCCTTGGTCAGCGCGTTGCGTCACGGGCAACGCAATCAGTGGCGATGCGAACGTGGCATGCCAGGGCGCGACTGCCCCACGGCTGCGCCCGACTTGCGGTTGCGGCGCCGCGCACGATCATGCCGCCCTCGTTCGCTCAGATGTGAGGCGCGAAGATTCGCCGTATGTCGCAGGGTTCCCTCTCCGACACCTTCCGAACCTGACGGCATGACGTTACCGTCGTCATGGCGAGCAACGAGAGTATCGCCGGGTTTGATCACGGCCAGCATGGTTTTGAGTCCCTTCATCATGAAACTTCAGTCTCCTTCAAGCTGTGCTCAACCGTTCCAGTTCGGTGTCGACCAGCAGCTTCTTCAGTTCCGGCACGCAGGATCCGCAGTTGCCGCCGGCCTTCAGGCACGCGGTGATTTCTGCCGCGGTCTTTAGCCCTTGCTCCCGGATCGCCGTGCAGATCGTATTGCGTCCCACACCGAAACACGAGCAGACGGTGGGCCCGGTATCGACACCCTTGCCAATCGGCTGTCCGACCAGCAGAACGGCACGGTCCTCGTCGTCGAGCCTGTCCTTCCCGAACAGGCCCGCGAGCCACGTACGCGACGGCAACGGCAACTCGGGGCGCGCCGATACGAAGATGCAACTCTCGATACGGTCGTCGACCAGATGCACGGCACGATAGATGCCCGCCGTCCTGTCCTCGTACTCCAGCCAGTCGGCGTGCGGATCGTCGATGCCGAACAGCGCTTGCGCCCAGCCGCCGTGATCGGTGAGCGGCTTGCGCCCCGCGAGTTCGTAGCGCACGAACCGGGTGCCGTGGACGCGTGTCCAGTAGGTCATGCCGTCCAGCACCGGAACACGACGGCTCAACGAGAATCCGTGCCAGGCGACGTCGAACCTGTCGATGCGAACCGGCGTATGTTTGAACTCGGGCTCCCCGGAGACCGGATCGACCTCAGGATTCACCACCGCGCCGACACGCGCGTCGGACGCCACCTGATCGTTCCAGTGAATCGGCACGAACACGCTGCCTCGCGACATGCCACCGCCATGCTGCACACGTGCGACCATCGTGCCCCAACGGCTCGACACGCGCGCGAGTTCACCTTCCCGCACGCCGCACGACAGCGCGTCCTGCGGATGCAAATCGACGAATGCTTCCGTCACGTGGCCAGCGAGCTTCTCCGACTTGCCCGTGCGGGTCATCGTGTGCCATTGGTCGCGCACCCGACCGGTATTCAGCGTCAGCGGATACTCGTCGTCTGTCGCGTGGACCGGAGCGCGCGGCGGGGTCGCGACAAAACGCGCCTTGCCGTCCGCGTGCGCATAGCGGCGATCGCCGAAGAGACGCGCGGTACCGCGCTGCTCCGCGCCATTCGCCGTCAGCACGGGCCATTGGATCGGCTGCAGCGCATCGTAATGCTCGCGGCCGAGCGCGACGAGCCCGCCCAGATTGAACACGCGCGGCACATCACCTTCGATGTGTCCGCTATTCACCGTTTCCTGGCTGCCGGTGGTCTCGCCACCGTTGCCCGGCTCGTTACGATATGCGCTCAGCCGAGCATGCTCGTCGAAGATCTCGTGCGGAGCTGAAAAATCGAAGCCGGCATACCCCATGCGCTGTGCGACCTCGCAGATGATCCGCCAGTCCGCGCGCGCTTCGCCCGGTGCCGGCAGGAACGCCCGCTGGCGCGAAATCCTGCGCTCGGAGTTGGTGACGGTGCCGTCTTTCTCGCCCCAGCCGAGCGCCGGCAGCAGCACGTGAGCAAACGCATTCGTGTCCGTGTTTTCGACAATGTCGGAGCTGACGACAAGTTCGCAGCGCGTGAGCGCGCGCTTCGCCTGATCGCCATCGGGCAGGCTCACAACCGGGTTCGTGCCCATGATCCAGACAGCCTTGATGCGGCCCGTCTCGATCGCCTCGAACAACTCGACTGCCTTGAGTCCCGGCCGTTCGGCGATGGCGGGCGAACCCCAGAAAGTCTGCACGAGATCGCGATGGCGCGGATTGTCGAGTTCCAGATGTGCCGCCAGCATGTTCGCGAGGCCACCCACTTCACGCCCGCCCATCGCGTTCGGCTGTCCGGTGAACGAGAACGGCCCCATCCCGGGCTTGCCGATGCGGCCTGTCAGCAGATGGCAATTGATGATGCTGTTGACCTTGTCGGTGCCGGAGGTGGACTGGTTCACGCCCTGGGAATAGACCGTTACGACGTGCTCGGTCCGTGCGAAGAGCCGGTAGAATTCGAGCAGATCGTGCGGATCGAGCTTGCATGCCTTCGCGCACTGCGCGAGGTCGAAGCCGTTCGCCGCGCCGGTTGAGGCGGCATTGAGCGCCTGGGCATAGCCGGTCGTATGTGCATCGACGAAACCTGCGTCGGTCGTGTCGTGTTCCGCGAGAAAACTCAGCAGTCCGTTGAACAGCCGGACGTCGGTACCCGCCTTCAGCGGCAGGTGCAGGTCGGCCATCTCACAGGTCGCGGTGTAGCGCGGGTCGATCACGACGATCTTCACATCGGGCCGCGTTTCCTTGATCCTGACGATCCGCTGGAACAGGATCGGATGGCACCACGCCGTGTTCGATCCGACCAGCACAACCAGGTCCGCGAGTTCGAGGTCTTCGTAGCACACCGGCACGAGGTCTTCTCCGAACGCACGCTTATGCCCTGCAACCGACGACGACATGCACAGGCGCGAATTGGTGTCGATGTTCGCGCTGCCGACATAGCCCTTCATCAGCTTGTTGGCGGCGTAATAGTCCTCCGTCAGCAGTTGTCCCGAGACGTAGAGCGCGACTGCATCCGGGCCGTGCTGATCGATGATCCGGCGAAAGCCGCCGGCAACCTTGTCGAGCGCATCGCTCCACGACACGTTGCGCAATTCACCGCTACCTGGATCGCGCAGCTTCGGATGCAGCAGGCGTCCATCGAGCCCGACCGTTTCGCCGAGCGCCGAGCCCTTCACGCACAAGCGGCCGGCATTTGCCGGATGGCGTTCGTCGCCGGCGATGTCGGCCTGACCGTCCGGGCGTGGCGTCGCGAGTATGCCGCAGCCGACGCCGCAATAGGGACAGGTGGTTCGGACCGCATCGCGACCGGCGTCGGGCGGGTTGGAAATGACGATGGGAAGACTCACGTTCGATTCCGGTTCACGCGGGCTGCGCCTCGCACAGGGCTTTGCCGAACAGCAGCTGGGTGCGCAACGCCGCAATGTCGGTCCGGTTCTGGATCAGTTCAAAGTACCAGGCGCCGTCCTTGACGTCGCCGTACAGGACCGCGCCAATCACCCGGCTACCCTCGATCACGAGGCGCTTGTAGATGCCACGTCGCGGATCGCGCAACACGAGATCTTCGCTATCCGGACCGCCGACGAAATCGCCGGCTGAATAAAGGTCGACGCCTGTGACTTTCAGCTTGGTCGCCGTCGCGCGCTGCACGTAGCGGCGGTGACCCGCACCGGCCAGATGCGCGCCGCAGACACGCGCCTGATCCCAGATTGGCGCGACGAGACCGAAGGTTGCCGTGCGGTGCTGCACGCATTCGCCGACTGCGTAGACACGCGGATCGTAGGTCTGCAATGTGTCATCGACGACGATCGCCCGCTCGCAGTGCAAGCCCGCCTGCTTCGCGAGCTCGATATTCGGGCGCACCCCGGCCGTCATGACAACCAGATCGGCGGGAATCTCCATGCCGTCGTCAAACCGTACCGCAGTCACACGCTCCGGTCCGACGATTTCGGCGGTGCGTGCCTTCATCAGGAAACGCAAGCCCCTGCGCTCCAGCGTCTGCAACAGCAGGGCCGACGCGCTCCTGTCGAGCTGGCGGTCCATCAGGCTGTCGGTGTCGTGCACGACAGTCACCGACATGCCCTGGCGCATGAGCCCGTTCGCCGCCTCCAGCCCGAGGAGACCGCCGCCGATGATCACGGCGTGACGGTGACTGCGCGCTGCGGCGAGCATCGTTTCGACGTCCTGGATGTCGCGAAATGCGATCACCCCCGGCAGTTGGTGACCCGGCACCGGAATCAGGAATGGCTTGGAGCCGGTTGCGATCAGCAGCCGGTCGTAGCCCACCTCGATGCCGCTTTGCGAACGTACGATGCGGCGCTTGCGGTCAATCGCGGCCACCGGGTCGCCCGCATGCAGCCGGATACCATTGTCCGCATACCAGTCCCGCGTATTGAGAATGATCTCGTCGACACGCTTCTCGCCCGCGAGCACCGGCGACAGCAGGATCCGGTTGTAGTTGCCGTACGGCTCGGCGCCGAATACGGTGATGTCGTAGAGGTCCGGTGCAAGCTTCAGCAGCTCCTCGACAGTGCGCATGCCGGCCATGCCGTTGCCGACTACCACCAGACGCGGGCGGGAAGGCGCGATGAGCGATGCGCCTTCCGAGCCCGGCGCTGCGTGCTCATGTCTCATGCCGCGACCCACACCTTACCGCTCTCGATGCGCACGGGGTAAGCGTTGACGGAATTCTCGGGCGCCTCGAGGCATTCGCCGGTGCGAAGATCGAAATGATGCTTGTAGATCGGCGAGGCCACGACGATGCGCTCACCGAGGTTGCCGATCAGCCCGCGGGAGAGCACCGAAGCCTGCGAACCCGGATCGAAGTTGTCGATCGCGTAGATACCCGCTTTCGCGTCGTTGGCGGTCACGTGAAATACCGCGACCTGCTCACCATTGACAAGCGCGCACACGCCAGTATTCGGAAGAATGTCGTCGAGCGCGCACACAGGCATCCAGGATTGCGAAAGTCGATCGTCGTTCATGCTGAGTTCCTCGAATTGGGTGTGATGCATGGTCAGGCGGTCTCGACGACCACGGGAACCGGGAATTGCTTCGCTTGCCGCTCTGCCGGCGTCGCGGGACGGATCTGCCCACGTTCCTCGACGAAGGTCACGTTCTCGTCGAGCTTGTCGCTGTTGACGAAGTGACGGAAGCGCTTGCGAGTCTCAGGATCGGTCACGGCCTTCTTCCACTCACACTCATAGGTACTGACCACGTGCTGCATTTCCGCCTCCAGCTCCGCAGCGAGTCCCAGCTTGTCGTGCGCGACGACGTCGATCAGGTATTCGAGGCCGCCTTCGAGGTTCTCGCGCCATACGCTGGTGCGCTGCAAGCGGTCGGCGGTGCGCACGTAAAACATCAGGAAGCGGTCGATGTAGCGCACAAGCGTTTCGCGGTCCAGATTCGACGCGAGCAGTTCGGCGTGGCGTGGCTTCATCCCGCCATTGCCGCACACATACAGATTCCAGCCTTTCTCGGTGGCGATAATGCCGATGTCCTTGCCCTGCGCTTCCGCGCATTCGCGGGTACAGCCCGACACGCCGAACTTGAGCTTGTGCGGCGAACGCAGGCCCTTGTAGCGGTTTTCCATGGCAACCGCGAGCCCGACCGAATCGCCGACGCCGTAGCGACACCATGTCGAGCCGACGCACGACTTCACGGTACGCAGCGACTTGCCGTAGGCATGCCCGGATTCGAAACCGGCGGCGATCAGCTCTTCCCAGATCAGCGGCAGTTGATCGACACGCGCGCCGAACAGATCGACGCGCTGACCGCCGGTGATCTTCGTATAGAGGCTGTACTTCTTCGCCACCTGGCCGACAGCGATCAGGCCTTCCGGCGTCACCTCGCCTCCGGGCATACGCGGCACGACCGAGTAGGTACCGTCGCGCTGAATGTTGCCGAGGTAGTAGTCGTTCGAGTCTTGCAGACCTGCATGTTCCTTCTTGAGTACAAACTCGTTCCAGCATGATGCGAGAATCCCTGCGACGGTGGGCTTGCAGATGTCGCAGCCAAGGCCGTTGCCATGCTTTTCCAGCAGTGCGTCAAAGGTCTTGATGCGCTCGACGCGGACGATGTGATACAGCTCCTGGCGCGAATACGCGAAGTGTTCGCAGACGTGGTTATTGACCGCGAGCCCCTGTTTCTTCATCTCGGCCTTCATCACCTGCGTGACAAGTGGCACGCAACCGCCGCACGCGGTGCCGGCGCACGTCGCGCTCTTCACGGCACCGATACTGGTCGCGCCCGCACATACCGCCGCGCAGATTTCGCCTTTGGAGACGTTGTTGCACGAGCAGATCTGCGCGGCCTCGGGCAGCGCGTCGGCTCCAAGTCCGGGCCTGGCCTTGCCGTCGCTTTGCGGCAGGATCAGGAATTCCGGCGCTTCGGGCAATTCGATGCGATTGAGCATCATCTGCAGCAGCGTGCCGTATTCGGTCGCATCGCCCACCATCACGGCGCCGAGCAATTGCTTGCCGCACTCCGACACCACCATCTTCTTGTAGACCTGTTTGCGTTCGTCGCTGAACTGGTAGGTGCGGCTGCCCGGCGTCTTGCCGTGCGCGTCGCCGATGCTCGCGACATCCACGCCCATCAGCTTGAGTTTGGTGCTCATGTCCGCACCGCCGAAGCCCGCCTGATCCCCCAGCAATTGCCTGGCTGTGACGCGCGCCATGTCATACCCTGGCGCCACCAGGCCATACACCGTGCCGTTCCACGCCGCGCATTCGCCGATCGCGTAGATGTCGGGATCGCTCGTGCGGCAGGTGTCGTCGATCGCGATGCCCCCGCGCGGACCCAGTTCCAGCCCGCAGGCACGCGCAATCTCATCGCGCGGACGAATACCCGCGGAGAACACAATCATGTCGGTGTCGAGATGCGTGCCGTCGGCGAACTGCATACGGTGGGTGCCCGCTTCGCCATCGGTGATGGCGAGGGTGTGCTTGCCGGTGTGGACCTGCACGCCCAGCTCTTCGATCTTGCTGCGCAGAACCCGTCCGCCGCCTTCGTCGACCTGCACCGCCATCAGGCGCGGGGCGAACTCGACGACATGCGCGGCCAGCCCCATATCATGCAGCGCCTTGGCGCATTCGAGCCCCAGCAGGCCGCCGCCTACCACCACACCTGATTTCGCCCGCGCGCCGCACGCCCGCATCGCCTCGAGATCCTCGATGGTGCGATAAACAAAGCAGTCTTCACGATCGCTGCCCGCCATCGGCGGAACAAACGGCGAGGAACCGGTGGCGAGCACCAGCTTGTCATAAGAAAGCATCTCACCGGTCGAGACACTCACCGTGCGGGCCTCCCGGTCGATCGACACCGCCTTCGCGTTGAGCCTGAGCAGCACGTTCTCGCGCTCGAAGAAGCCTGGCTTGACGAGCGACAGGTCCTCAGCGGATTTGCCTGAAAAGAATTCGGACAGATGCACGCGGTCGTAAGCGGGACGGGGCTCCTCGCACAGCACGGTGACGTGCAGCGCGGAGCTCGCGTCGTCCACAAGGCATTCAAGGAGCTTGTGTCCCACCATGCCGTGACCAATGACGACAACGTTCAAGACTGGAGTTCCATCCATTTTCAACGCGGTTCGCGGCATGATTATCGTCCGGCAAATAAAAAGGCGTCCCGCGGATCCAGTCGTCAGGTGACTGAATTCGGGGGACGCCGTTGTCCAGAAAAGCAGTGATCTACGGAGTGACTTTTGCTGCGTGTTGGCCGGATCATCGTTGATCCGCTTGCTTGAGTTATGCAAAGGCTATGCCATGCGGCGCCGTCGAGCTCTGCGCAAGAGAAAGGCCTGTCGCAAGACACGTCCTGCGACGGCGGCCTGATACATTCTGATGCGGCAACGCACAATGGCGGTGCGGTGCAGCACCTTCTCCGTGCAGTGCGCCTGACGGATGTCATCGCCTGTTTGGTCTGCATAATGGCTTTCCCAGGTCCGTTAATTCGCGACCCCATTGGCGCCGACGGCACCCAGCGCGTGCTCGCGTAGCGCCGCTTCGCGCGCCTTGTGTTCGCTGCTGAAGCGCACTGCCAGCGCGCATAACGCGGACAGCGTGACGAGCATCCCGAGCATCGCCAGCGTCTGCTGGACGCTACCGACGCCTTTCATCAGGAAGCCGGCGGCCACCGCGCCGACATTGCCACCGGCGCCAATCACGCCCGCGACGCCGCCCAACGCCTTGCGGTCGATGAACGGCACCAGCGCGTAAGTTGCGCCGCAAGCCATGTGCGTGAACAGACCGAAAACCAGCATGGCAGCCACGGCCAGCGCGATGCTGTCCGCGTGAGCGAAGCCCACGAGGCCCACGCCTTCGCCGACGATCAGCGCAAACAGCAAGGTCGAGCGGATACCAAGGCCCCGGCGCGCGGCCGCCTTGTCCGACAGCCAGCCACCCAGCGCGCGGGCGAAGAGTGCGAGCAGGCCGAAGCTGCCGGCGGCTATGCCCGCCGCCTTCAGCGACAGGTGGAAATGATCGACGTAGTAGACCGCAGCGACGTTGTGAATGAAAACCTCGACACCGAAACACGCTGCGTAGGTGATGAACAACATCCAGACGCGATAGTTTGCGCAGGCCGCCCGAAAGCTTGCCCAACCGCCCTTTTTTCCGCCGTCGATCGCAATTCCGCGCGCCCGCAGGGCCGAAAAATTTCCTTGTGGGCAATCCTGCGTGCAGCGCCAGTAAAAAATTGCCATGACCGGCATCGCAAGGCCCGGCACCACCAGCGCAAGGCGCCACGCCGACGACTGCTCGACGCCCAACGCCATGACCGCCGCCAGCAGCAGCGGCACGAGCGCCTGCGCGGCGCCCGCCCCGGTGTTGCCCCAACCGGCCGTCGCCGCGTTGGCGGTGCCGACCACGTTCGGCGCGAACATCATCGAGGTGTGATACTGGCTAATGACGAAGCAGGCGCCGACCGCACCAATGCCCAGGCGGCACAGCAGGAAGCTCTCGTAGCCACTGGAGAGTGCGGCGCCCAGCACGGGGAAGACTCCCGCGAGCATCAGGCCACAATAGATCTTGCGCGGGCCGTAACGATCGCATAGCGGACCGATCACCAGACGCACGAGGATCGTGACCGCGACCGCGGCGATGTTGATATTGGCGACCTGGTCGACGGAAAGCCCGAACTGGCTCTTGATCAGCGGCATCAAAGGCGCACAGGCGAACCACGCGAAGAAGCAGACGAAGAACGCCATCCACGTGAGATGGAAAACGCGCATCGGTGGTGTGTGCATGCTGAAGAGGTCGATGCGGGTTGCCTTGTCTGTCATCGTCGTTCCAGAAAAAGAAAAAGCGTCCCCCTAACCCAATCAGATGACTGGGTTAGGGGACGCCGTTGTCCAAAAACCGTTGTGAAGTTGCCGCGTTGCTTCGAATGAAGCCAGATCGACATTGATCCTGTGCCGGTCCTATACGCATATGCCGTGCCAGCTGAGAATCTCACCATTCGGCGTGCCTGAAAGCCTCAAACGGTGACACCGCGCGACGTAATCTATCCCCGGCACCGACCTTTTTTGTCGTAGCCAGGCACGGTGATGGTGCAGGACGGCACTCTTTAGTGCGATTGGACGCGTTGTGGCGGGCGTTCGGCCATCAGAAATACCTTATGACGAATTCAGTGGATGCCAATCGCACTATCCGGTTTGCCGACCGATGCATCCGGTACAAAGTCCTCCATCGCGGGCAATCGCTCCGCGCGGTATCGCGTTCATGAACGCGACTTTCAACGTCTACAGGTTTAAAAATGGCAACTGGTACAGTGAAATGGTTTAACGATGCGAAGGGCTTTGGTTTCATCACGCCGGACGAAGGCGGTGAAGACCTGTTCGCCCACTTCTCCGAAATCAAGACTGAAGGCTTCAAGTCGTTGCAGGACAATCAGAAAGTAAGCTTCGATGTCAAGATGGGCCAGAAGGGCAAGCAAGCTGCAAATATCAAGCTCGTCTGACAGGTAGCGGATCGTCCTGGCCCGCCCTGCGCGGGTCCAATTTCTTACGTTCACCGCGTCAGCCGCCAGCGGATGGCACGGGCAATTGGCACATGCGGAAATCGGGTCGGTTGTCGGCACTGGTTTGCGCAAGCGCGATGTCCTGATGCGCCCTGTTCACTCGACTTGCCGATTCACTCGGTGATCGTCCACGAACCTCAAGCGTTTCGCCTGTCCGTCGAACCGGGTCAACCTCACTCCGTGAAGAAGAAACTGCTCATCTCTGTTCGCAATTTAAGTTGTTGGACGAGACGGGCGCGTAAGGTAGATCCATCACGACGCGTTCACTTTTCCGCCAACGCGAAGCACCTATCGCCGCCGGTATCGGACCTTGTATCTGGTTGAACCGCTCGCGATGCCACCCGTTGGCGTGGCGTTACAGAACACATCGAGCCTTGTCCGTGATCACCCTAACCGGTTCCGAACTCAGGCTGTTACAACAAGGGCTCTGCGAGCGCCGTCGTGAGCTGCTGGCGACGCTGCACGGCGAATACGGTGATCTCGCTGGAGCACGACCGCCCGAAGAGCTGGGCCCCGAGTCGCCCTGAGATCCACGAGCATGACGTCCCCGCGAGAAATCTTTGAGGCCAATCTCGTGCCGCGCCATAGCCGTTTCGTAATGTCACCGCATACTCTGGAAGAGTCACCGACGTTACCGAAATTTGATGCATGTGAAGGCGGTCTGTCTGGGTCGAAGCGCTTGACCTTTATGGGTTTGACTAGCTCGCCATCGGCGTCGACTTCCGCCACACTGGCGAGACATTGCCGGTCGTGTATGTGCATCATCGATTGCAAGAAAGGGACATCCGGGTCAGACGGTTTGTGACCCTCGGTTGCTATTAGCCGATAGCGTCCGTCCTTTTGTGGCGTGAACGTCGCTGGCATCATGCAAACATTCTCCTCGTAGGAGATGACTAGCGGCTGGTCCGGCACGACCTTCACAGGTATTGAACCCGGACTACCATCAACATAGGTCTTGCCCGCATAGCAGCCCTTTTCGTTCAGCGTTGCTTCTGCCTCAAATCTCGCGTGAGTTAAACATTTGATCGTATGGGTGCCGCTCATTTCACCACCCAGCGTCAGGGCTTCATTGGTAGGGCTTTAGCGACGAGACTCAGGATCGTCAGAGCGGATCGTTACTGTCGCATTGTGCTAACCGCTCGGCGGGTGCATGCTTGGTTTGGCCTGTGGGTAGTACTCACATGACGGAACGCCTTCGCGATGTCACCCGTTGGCGTGGCGTTACAGAACACATCGAGCCTTGTCCATGATCACCCTAACCGGTTCCGAACTCAGGCTGTTACAACAAAGGCTCTGCGAGCGCCGTCGTGAGCTGCTGGCGACGCTGCACGGCGAATACGGTGATCTCGCTGGAGCACGGCCGCCCGAAGAGCTGGGCCCCGAGTCGCATCCCGACGAGACCGCATCGCGCAAAGCGAGCGATCAGTTGCGCACTGCGCTCGCGCGGCACGATTTCGACGAACTGCAGCAGATCGACGCGGCGCTGGCACGCATCGCCGCTGGCCGCTACGGGGCATGCGTCGATTGCGGCGACCCGATCGGTTATGAGCGCCTTGTCGCCGCACCCTACACGGCCCGCTGCGTTTCATGCCAGACGACGTTCGAACAGCACCGCCCCACCCGTCAATAGGAAACCCATCAGGTATAAAAGTCCTCTTGTCGCGATAGACGCAGTAGCCCGTCGCACCCATCAATGCGTGCGCGCGAAAATTCGTAAGATCTAAATCGGTCCAGGTCTTTTGTATCGGCGTTCAATCTCCGGGCCTGGTGCAACCCGGCATAGCCCGCTTGCACAGCCAATTCATTGGCATCCGGAAACCCGTCGGTGTGGGCACCGGTGGAAGCGGCGAAGTGAGGCGCATTTTCACTCATACGGACATCGGAATTCGGGCTCCCGATGGACAGTGAAGTATTGCCAATCGGCGAAGTCACCTTTGTGCAGCACCTCGCCGCCCGGATGTGAAGAGCCCGGCTCGCCTCCATTAGAGCCCGTCGATCAATCAGATAACCTCGCGCAATGTACGGACTTGTCCGGCAGGCGCCTGCACTCCCGCTCAAACACAAGACAGTCCTGCAGAAACAAACGGATCGCCGTCGGGCAGCTCGCGCGAATTCAGGGAAAAAGGACCGCGGCGTAGTTGTGCGCGCTATGCAGGATGTGAATGACGTCGACGCGCTCGGGCGGCTCGCCAACAACACGATAGAAAATCTGGTGGCCACCGTGTACCCGGTGACGCACGCCACGGTCTTCGTAACGCGGCACGATTGGGAATGCGACGTACATGTCGGCAAGGCGAGTGCACTTCTCGCGCAGCTCGCGCACGAAACTCAGCGCGCGACGGGGGTTGTCGCGGGCCATGTAATCGCCGATCGCCTCAAGATCGGCCTCGGCATCAGGAAGGATCTGGACAATCATCGCTTGGTGCCCGCCATTGCATGATATTTTGCTTCAAGCCGGTCAAACACGTCCTCGGCGAGGTTCCCCCGTCCCGCCTCCGAATCGCCGATGCCGCGCTCAATGACCGCATCCAGCGCGACGAGCTGCATTTCGCGATCCTGAATGAGCTTCATGCCTTCCCGCAGAACCTCGCTTTCCGAGCCATAGCGACCCGACTCGACCAACTTTGCGACGTAGGCCTCAAGCGGTTGCCCAAGATCTGCATTGATCATAGCCATACCCCGGAATATTCATGCGCCCAGACCACTCAATAAATATTATAAGGCGATACGGCCCAGCCCGATCTGATCGAATTCAGGGCACGCGACGGAGGCAAGCCGCGCTGCACGTGCCGACAATCACCCAGAACAAATGATCCCAAGGTTGGCCAACAACTTTTTCAACAGAACCGCGGCAAGCCTTTCGCCTTCTTCGGCCCCGGAATGGCAAAACAAAGTAGCGGGCGGTTTCGCGTGGACTTCTCGCGCGGACCAATTCCGGCGGCGCCCTGTATCGGCCGATGAAACGCTCATGCTGAAGAATCTTGGGTTAATCCAAACAGACACCAAATGCAGGACAAGCGCGGGTTCCGTCTTGTTGCGACCCAGCAACTGACACAGCGTGGAGTCGCCTGGGCGGGCCGACCGAGCGCCAACCCGCTTTGCTTCTCCACAGGCCTTGCATTAGCTGACTACAGATCGCCAAGTTCGTGCCCTTCTACTCTCGAGTGCGCCGAAGGCTATTATGAGAGCAGCGACACGTATTGCATCAGCAGACGCTCTTGACGTTCCAGTACGACGCCACGACCGGACTCGCGTCCGTGGGGGCAACGAACATATCTTGAGGGAAATAGCCATGCTTGACCTGCACATCCGAAAATGCGTGGCACGGCACAAAGAACATCGCGTCGATACAAGCCCCCGCGCAGACGTCAGCGCTCAGCAAGCTACCCGACGCTGGCTGGTTGCGCTCGCGCTAATCGGAGGCGCGGTCGCGGCAGTCGCGATCGCCACCGGCCTGCCAGCCACCGGACTCGCGATTTACCTGATGCTGACATTGCCGTTCGTGTTCTTCGCCTGACCGAGCCTGATGCGCAGCGTCGATTTCCGAGCGGCGCAAAACATGGGGTCAGACCGGGTAGCCAGCGAGTCCTTCACCTGCAGGTGACTTCCGAGGGTGTCGAGACGCCGGAGCAGCTCGGGCAGATTGACGCGATGGGTTGCGACGAATACCAGGGCTTCTATTGCAGCAGGCCGGTCGGGCCGGACGAGGTAGCCGCACTGCTGCGCGCCGGCCACTTGGGCGCAGCGACGCTCGAAAGGGCGCGTCAGGCCCCCGGTTGAAACGGCGCGGTCCTGCCGCTGACCGCCTGGGCAGCGAGGGGCGTTCATACTGGAATGGCAATCCCACTGGCGTGCCGCAAGCACACGTGACTTCGTGTCCAGACTGTCGAGGCGTCCCGACGCGTGCGGTACGGCGGGCTCGGCCTGTCATGCGTAAAAACTGTGAACAATTGCCGCGGGTGTCCGACCGTCGGGTTTCGGCAAAGGCGACGGATGGTTTTCGGGGGTGTTACGGTACGGAAAATACAGGCGCTGCGTGCACGGTGATGGACAAATCGTTGTCCTCTGCAAATCGCATTACGAACTCGAAGGCACCGGGGCAGACGGATCGCAGCTCGTCCGCGACGAAGAGACTCTTGAGTCCGCCGTCAATGACGGGCATGGCCAGTCGCGTCGCGGGAACGTGCATGCCCGGCCGCCGCTCGCCGACGAACAGCGTAACCACCCCGGTCAGACGTTCCGCCCAGTCTCCCGGCCGGAACTCCCTCTGACGATGCGTGATGCCCCTGATTAGCATGCCCTGCGTAAAACCGCGTGGTGTCAGACTGGTTCGATCCATTGTCGTGTCTCTTGTCAGATAGTACGTTTCACCGGCGGCTGTTTTCGTCGCAGGGTTGGCGTTGCCGTGAGTTCCGAAAGCGTTGGGTATGCCGTGATGTGCAACAGGTAACGCATGCGCGCGCTACTTCCACAGGCACCGCCTATAACCGATGCTTTAGCGGGCGTGGGAAAAGCCAGGGGACGGCCGTCGGTCGGGCGTCGGAGTGACCTGTCAGTGCCAGGTCCAGCATCGTCGACGGCCATCGACTTCGCGTCAGGTTCGCCAGAAGTCACCCGGAATGTGCCAATATGGCCAGGGTCACTGTGACCACGATCGCGCCACCGATGCGCGTGGCGATCTGCGCGAATGGCATCAGCGTCATGCGGTTCGCCGCCGTCAGGATCGCGACGTCGCCCGTGCCGCCCTGGCCGCTGTGGCAGGCGTTCACGATCGCGGTGTCGATAGGGTACATCTTCAGGAAGCGCCCAACCACAAAGCCCGTGCCCATCAGCGTCGCCACCGTCACGACGATGGTCACGATATTGGCGAACGTGAACGCGGCGATCAGCTTGTCCCACGGCGTCATCGCCACACCAATTGCGAACAGCAGCGGATACGTGACGGCCGTCGAGAAGAATTTGTAGACGACGAACGCGCCTTCCTGCAACTGCGGCGACACCGCGCGCGCGAGCTTCACCAGCACCGCGAGGAACAGCATCGCGACGGGCGCGGGCAGACCGAACAGATTGCGGCACATCAGGCCGAGCAGGTAGAGCGTGATCGCGGTGATGCCGGCCGCCGCGATATGCGTGACGTCGATATGGCCGCTGATTTCTTCCTTCACCGGGTCCATTTCGTCCTTCTCGCCGACCTGCAGACGCCCGTTGCCCGTCAGATGCGGAAGACGCTTGCCGAGCATGTCGAGTGCGCCGGCCAGCACGATCGCCGTCAGGCTGCCGAGCATCACGGGCGGCAGCACCTGGGCGAACAGTTCGCCCTGCGGCAGATGCATGATTTCCGAATAGCCGATGGACAGCGGAATCGCACCCTCGCCGACGCCGCCCGCCATGATGGGCACGACGATATACAGCAGCGTATGGCGCACGCCGAGTCCGAACATCGCGCCGACGGCCGTGCCGACGATGGCCGCCGCGATCGAACCGATCGCCAGCGGCACGAAGATCTTGATGAAGCCCTGAATCAGCACGCGCCGGTCCATGCTCAAAATGCTGCCGACGATGATCGACGCGATGAACAGGTACAGGAAGTTCGTCTGCTTGGTGAACTCCGTCGTCAGGTTGAGGACGGGTTTCGGCAGCAGATGGTAGTACGTGAGCGCCGACGGCACGAAGGTCGCGCAGATCGCGGCCGCGCCGATGTTGCGCAGGATGGGCAGACGCTTGCCCAGTTCGGCACAGGTGAAGCCGAAGAAGGCGAGTACGGCGATCGCCATCGAAATTTCGCCGGGCACCTTGCCGGTTACGGCGAAGCTCGTGATCAGCGCAAGCAGGATGAAGTAGACGGGCAGCGGGATGATGCCGATCCGGTATTCCATCAGCTTCCACCAGCCTTCCGGCCAGAAGCGTGTTTTGGTGGCGGGTTGCTGCGCGGGTAACGGTTGTGGACGGTCGGGGGTGTGCGAACTGGTCAACAAGGCATGCCTCCTATTCTGGAATGTCGGCGCCGCATACGGTCAATGCGCGTCGCTGACACTGGCGAGTTAGATGCGGAGCGGCGTTCGGGTGAAAAGGCCGACGCCGCGGTAAAAGAACAACCTCTTCGGTGATGAAACCGACGACTTCCTGGATGCCGGTCGCGTCGCGTGCGCATCCATGCCGCTATTGCCTGCTCGTGCGGTGCGTGAACTTCGGGCGACGGGCAACCATCGGCAGATGGAGCCCTAAACGGCGGAACACCGGAATTTCATGTCGTGACAGGTCGGGTTGCGAAAGGTAAATCGCGGTTCTCCTCCGCGCAGCAGGCCATGTGGACAACACGCACCTGAGCACCGGCGAGGGGGCGCGCGACACGAAAGTCCAGCTACGGTATTGGAAGCAGGATCTGTGAGGGGTTCAGATGAGTCTCCGTCGATGCGGCCTGTTGCGCGGCCGGTTGGCAATGTCGAGCGAGAACCATGCCAGCATCGAGCCCGCAAGCCGAAAACCGGGACCGCTGATTTCGTGACGCTTTTTCTGCGAGAGCAAAGCGGAATTGCGCCGGCGTTCCGGGATCTCAGAATTTACGGGGAGCCGGAGGCTGAGATCTCAGCCAGACAGGGGCGTCGGGCCTTCGCGTGCAAGGGCATCGGCTTCGCCGGGGATATTCATTGCCTCGCGGAGTTCCGGGGCCTACTGCGAACTGGCGATAGCGATCTGCAAAAGCAGACCGGTAGACACGTCGCCGCAACGAGATACAGGGTGGCACCATCCGTTCCGGACTACTTATCGTTTATGAAGGATGATGCCGCCATGCACGTTAGTCCGTTGGGCTTCGTCGGCAGCAAGCATACGCCCCATACGCACGCTCAGGACGGTCGTCGGGCACAAAGTTATGGTGTCTCGCCCGACCACAGGGCGGTCAACGCCACCGGTCTTTATTGTGCCTGCCCACGCACGTGAGGTCCGCTTGGCCCGGCCACCCATTTTTCCTGGGCTTCCATTTCAATGGCATCTGGCCGCGCAGCCCTCACAATTGCAATCGCGGACTGGGCTTCCATGCCTCGCTCGACCAAAAGCCGGGCGGCAATCATGCCAGATCGTCCAAGGCCGCCCCAGCAGTGGACGAGAAGCAGACCATTTTGAATGGTCGAATGCAGGCCGCGGCTCAGGCTTGTCCACGCATCTCCGGTCGCGGGACGCTGAAATTCCGTATCGGGAAATGTGACCATCCAATCCCATTTGATCGCAAAATTCTTTTCAGATCATTTGTACACCTTCAATCTCGTGCTCTTCGACGAGCGACAGGACCAGGGACGGGGACCGCCCGACAATCCGTGAAACGGCTTCATAGCAGGCAACGGTTCGACCCGGGCATTCCGTTAGTGCAATGGCGATACGTCCGTCGACCCAGACGGTTGAGATATCTCCAGAGGCGAAAGTGGTCATTCAGATGGCCTTTACATAATGCGGACGGGACGACCCCGGACTCACGCGAGCGAAGACGGAATGAGCGCCGTCAGTACGGCGTGGCAGTCTCGCCATGTAGTCGGGTCGGAGCGCGATGCGACACCCACCTCGAGCGCGGACAGCTTGAATCTGAGAATCGCTGCGAGCCGGTTCCAGCGTTTGACGAACTCCGGTGTGTAGCGTTTCACCCAACGCAGGATCGTAGTGTGGGCGAGGGACAGGCCGCGTTCAGCCATCATCTCGGCGAGATCGCGCAGACTGAGCTTGTAGCGCAGATACCAACGGACACAAAGGACGATGACTTCGCGGTCGAAACGACGCCCACTGAACAACCATTCGAGATCTTTCAGCTTGCTCGTTGGCTCGTGGTCGTCAAAAGCCCAAGGGTAACAGACCGACGCATCGGAATTGCACCACAACCGTTACCTCAATCCTTCACGCTCCTTTCGCGCCTGCTTCGTACAACTTAGTGCTATTACCGATACAGGAAACTAAATCCTGTATCCACTCACGACGCATCTTTGGTCCGCAGGATGTAACCGAGACCGCGCAGCGTCATGATTTGCGCGCTCGAACTCGCGAGGTGCTTGCGCAGGCGGTGGATGTAGATGTCGATGGCGTCCGCGCTCGGCTCGTCGTCGAGGCCGTACACGCTGTCCATCAGCTTGGTCTTCGAAACCATCTTGCCCTGCCGCAGCATCAGCGTTTCCAGGATCGTGTGCTCGCGACGCCGCAGGTTCAGCGGCGCGTCGCCGTGGCGGAACTCTCGCGTGTCGGAGATGTACTGCAGGTCGCCGCACATGAGCCAGCCCGATTTGTCGCTCAACTGCCGGCGGATCAACGCCTTGATGCGCGCCACCAGCTCACGGCCATGGAAGGGTTTCACAACGTAGTCGTCCGCGCCGGCGCTGAAGCAGTCGACCTTGTCATCGATAGAGCCATGCGCGGTCAGCATCAGCACTGGCACGTTGTCGCGCCGGCGGCGCAGGCGCGCGAGCACGTCCTTGCCGCTCATGCGCGGCAGACGCATGTCGAGCAGCACCACGTCGTAGCACTGGGTAGTCAACACGGAGTCTGCGGATTCGCCGTCAGGCACGCAATCGACGGCGAAATTCTCCGCGCGCAGCAAGTTAACAATCCAATGCGAGAGTTCGATATTGTCTTCGACGAGCAGCAGCTTCATTCTCTTTCCTCATTCCTGCACGCGGGCAGGTGAACCGTGATGACGAGCCCAACCCGTCGTCACGAGCGCGCCCTTTGCGCTGCACACCGGATCGTCCGGCGTGAACGGCCGGTCGACGTCGAACTTCTGCATGAACCAGCTCTCCTTCGACGCGGCGTCGTCATTGCCGCCGGCCAATGCGCCCTCGTGGCCGACCGCTCGAGTCAGCTTCTGCTTCCAGCGGCCGACCACGCAGGCCACCACCGGCTTGCTGAAATCCGCTTCCAGTTCGTAATATCCGCCCGGCTCCGAATACAGCACGGCCGCCTTGCTGCGCGCGGCACATGCACGATCATGCTCGGGTCGAGTTCCTCGATGTCGACGCCGCCGTGATGCGTGAGCGTCATCGTGGGCGCTCTGAAGCGCGTCGAGTCGGTGATCGAGAAATACACTTCGTGCTGGACCGGCACCGCCCCCTCGAAGTTCACGCCGTTGGCCTTGGCGGTCTGATTGCCGTACTGGTGTTCGGCGAAGTACAGGCGCTCTTTCTCCTTCAACGCGGTTTTCAGATCGCTCGCGCGCCCGACGAGTCCCGCCCTCCCCTTCTTGCCTATGCCGCCCTTGAACATCGGCTTCACGAACACTGAACCATGGCGATCGATCAGCGCCTTGATCTGCTCTTCGCTCGCGTCAGGACCGAGCACTTCGGCCGTTGGAAAGCCGCCGAACTGCAGCAGCTTTGAGCCATACAACATACCGGTGACTTGCATTTCGTCTCCTTGGGGGTTGCTTACTGAATGGACCACTGGTGGCGTCGTCGGGGAACGACGCGTGCTGCGATTAATCAATTGACGGACGTGTTTGTCCCGCCGGACACGCGAGGCGGTCAGTGATCGGGCTGGCTGTAAAGTCGAGTAGCGGTTTGCTAGCGTCGCGCGTTTGCGCGGGGAGGGATAAATCGAATCATGAGTCTCGTCTCCGTAAATGCATTCCTGAACGGACGCTTTGATGGCGCGAAACGCCTTATACACACATTTAAGCAAAGTTCGCGCCAATTATAGTCAGATGAAAATTAGGTCTCACATCATTGATTTATAACGACTTTTTTTGTATCGGAAGTACCGGATCAATGGGGAAAGTCTCGAAAGTCAGAATCCGCTGGCGGAGCAGGCTTAGACTTCAGCCACCGCAAAAAAGCCGAGCGTGGATAAATTGACGTCAGTTGGTGCCGCCGCGTTCTTCCCGGCGCCGCCGGTTGCAACACCGGCAAGTAAGACGCCTTTCTCGGGCGACGTCGGAGGCGGCGGGTCGCCCCCTCACGCTCGTTCGGAGTCAGGAATCGGAATCGCCGGTTTCATGTCCTTTGTACTTTTTGTATCTGTCGTCACACAGTCGAACGCCACCGGGTATTCGCGATTCGTGATATTCGCTCCGACCGTTTGCGCGTACGTGCATCCTTTGCCGTTGCAGTGGCGTCTCCACCGCTCAGCGCTATGCCGCACGCCTCCGCTTGCATGCAGACGTATCCTCGCAACATCTTCACGACACAGGTCGGATCGGCGCGAACAAATGAACAATACGCATCTGATACTGGGTTAGGGCTCGGTACTGTTCCGTGCTGATTTGATCTCCTGCGAACTTGAAGAAGAACCACATGCGAGACGGATTGCCATTCGAATCGATGTTGTAGACGACGACTGCACCATCCGCATTTTCATGCGTGTGATCGAAGTGCGTTCCGTGAATGCCCTTTCCATCGGGTCCCCCATCGTCGAACACGAGACCGTAAATCACTACGAACTCCTATTGCGACAATGCGGCCTCCAGCCTGGACTGGATGCGGGAAGCGCTGACAGGCGTGAATTCATCGTCCGTGAGGCCAAGCCCGGCGTAACTGAGCGACGCGTTTGCAAACACCCCGTATGCAGACGCGCCAATGACTGCAACTGACCGAGCCTGCCCTCGTCGGCACACAGCATCACAAGCACGTGCACGATCGCGATTTTTTCCTGAATTCCCGGCGACGGTGGGGCGTCGGGCCCCAGCGAATTTTGCAAGATGATTGCGACCTTCGATATCTCAAAAGGGCTCTCCAAATAAGTCCCGCGTCTTGATCGGCTGACGTGCTCCGACCTCGATTGCGTAGCGCTACGCGTGCGCATTCTACGAAAACCAGAATCCGAACGGATCCGCGCTCACACAAGCAAAGGTGGGTCTATCGTTGCGCGACACGCAGTTTCGCGCTCAGGCCCGCTTGGCAAGGCTAAAGCGATGGTTTTGATTTTAAGGAAACTTGCTATCGTCGGGTGGCTCGTTAAGGAAAGTTGTACCACGCCGTACGATTTCAACGAAGGTTGTAACGCAATGAACAGTTGAGGGGCTCGTATCAATCATGGGGAGCAAACTCGACGCCCGTTCGGCCGCCGAGGCAGAGAAATCGGGCACGCGATGGCAAGTCGCGGACTAGGAACAACTTTCCTTGCAATTTAGACACCCATTAGCGGGCTCCGTGTCAAGCGAGCAAGCGACACCCGCGACTGCCGAAGCAGGCGGATTTCCGCCCGCCGGCGTCCGCGAGGCCTGCGACGTGAAGGACATCCTCACACCGTTACACGCCACGTTTTTTCTCATTGCAGCGTCAACCCATGTGGTTAAGCTCGCGTTATAGGAGCAGCGCTGAACTTTTTCAGCCACGACAAAAATGGAGAATCGCATGAAGACGATGTTCGCTGCTCTGGCTTCCGCTTTGCTCGTTTCGACGGCTTTCGCACAAACTGCAGCACCGGCACCCTCGACCGCTGCGCCGACCGCGGCTCAGTCTGGCAAGACTGACCTGAAGGCCAGCGGCGCAACAAAGACGACAGCCGACAAGGCGTCGGCTGAAGGTGGTGTCAAGAAGATTCCGGCCGCGCACGCAAAGGCCAAGGCGCACAAGGTGAGCAAGAAGACTCACGCTGTCAAGGCAGGCGCCGAAAAGTCAAAGACTGACGCTGGCAACGAAGCAAACGCCGGTGCCGCGAAGACCGACGCAACCGTGAAAACGCAATAAGGACCATCGGACGCACAGCGGCTCGATGGTATCGGAATGCCGTACAAGGCGAGTCGAGGACTCGCCTTTTTTCGTTATCGGTTAAGACAACACTTTCCTCTGCCGCCAGCTTTGTCATTGCAAAGGTCGTCGCAGGCTACGACGCGCGCGCGTTCTGCTATTCGTCGGACACTTAGCATAGCAAATAATTCAATTTGATCAGCGGACATTGAAGCCTGCATGGATGCCAACGCAGCCCCCGGCTTTCGCCCGCTGTCGCCTGGAAAGGATCCTGAGCCAGCCGCAGGCCGGGTGCGCGGCGCCCCAGCTCGGTTGCCTCTACCGCCTCGGGACACGGCGTCTGTTGTCCCGCACACCAGCGTACTTTATGTGGTTCTTGATGCAAATGAGAGTGCGGACAGTTTAACCTCGCGGTTTAACGAGTGGACGGCGAGGCATGGGCAAGTAGCAAAGCATCGACGTTCGACGGTCTGCATTTCGATCGCGAGGTCATCGTCTTGTGCGTGCGCTGGTACCTTCGCTACAAGCTCAGCTTCCGCGACCTGGTCGAGATGATGTCCGAGCGCGGGCTGTCGCTGGCGCATACGGCGATCATGCGCTGGGTGAAGCGCCTCACGCCGGAGTTCGTCAAACGCTGGAACCGCTTTGCCACCGCAGCTGGTCAGTCGTGGCGAGTCGACGAAACGTACGTGAAGATCCGAGGCAATTGGGTCTATCTTTACCGTGCTGTTGACCGGGCTGGCAAGACGGTCGATTTCCGGCTCAGCGCCAGGCGCGATGTGGCTGCTGCCAAGGCCTTCTTCGCGAAAGCGATCAAGAGCCAGAGGCTCGCCCCGAAGACGATTACGCTGGATGATGAAGGCCAGCGGCTTGCCGCCCGAGGACACGAAGGTCCGATCCTCGAAGTACTCAAACAACTTGATCGAGCAGGATCATCGCAACATCAAGTCCAGGATCAACGCGATGCTGGGCCTCAAATGTTTCAGGAGCGACGCAGTTACGATTTCCGGCATCGAACTGATGCATCGCATTCGCAAAGGTCAGTTCGACCTCACCAAACTGCCTCTCAGAGATACCGCTGCGCCCGTTGTCTGGAATGCCGTTCTTTCTGCATCTTGATGCAACCCCTCAACGAGCCGCAATTCCTCTCTACCTTTTATCTGCACCACAGCCCTTCCATCCCGATCAGGAACCGCGCGTGGTTTGCGAAGTGCTCAAGGAACTTCGCTCGCCTGATCGGCTTGTTCACAATCTCGCCGGGTTCCTGATCGACGTAATGCACCTGGAACACATGTTTGGCGATATCCACACCCACTGCCGTACAATTCATCACTGGATCCTCCGGTTGCCTTGGAAAATTTCGTATTTTCCACGTGGGCACATCGATGCCGTTGGCCCGCGAGGATCCACTGCCTGGCCTTTCCTCCTACTCGGTCGCGGGGTGGGACGCGTTCATTTCATTCCCTTCTCAGATGGTTTGCCGAGGACCAGCCATCCTGGCATATCGCTATGCCACGAGATCGGGAAAGTCCTTCTTTCTAAACGAATACCCCTGCCCGAGCGCGATCTGCAGCTGCCTGGGACTGAGATCTTCGAAACGCACTGGGATGCACTCGCACGTCCCAGTGCAGGTCTTTCAGCTTGCAACGAACGTGCGCGACGCTCGCTACATTTTCATGTGCATGCGTCCGTAGTCAAGGATCCCGAAACAGGCTGGCTTGGCCTACCGGCCTTCCACCGATTATCCAGAGCGCTTCCATTTGGATCGACCGCTGCCTAACCCGTTCGCGTCCACCATCCCCGAACGACCTCACGCCATCGGGGAACGGTGAATCGTGGTGTATCAAGGCCCCGTGACGCAAGCCGGTCAGGGCGTGACGACCAACGAAGCATGCAAGCCCATCGAATAATGGCCGGGTCGGTTGCAGATCACTACGTAGCGGCCGGGGCCAACTTGAGCGTCATGTGCTTGCCCTTGCCGGGGGCCATGTCCTCGACCTCTCCCATTTTCTTGAACTGGCTCTCTGGCACCTGTCCGTTTTTAACTGGCAACTTGTCGGCGGCCAGGTCCGTTTTGAGGACCACGAATTCGTGTGTCATACCAGTGTCGGGTGCGTTGCTGACCTCAAACGTGACTGACCCGGCCTTCACCTGACTCGTATCAAGCTGGATCGTGTTGGTTTTGAGCAGCGTGGCTTTTATCGTCTCCCCTGCGTAACCAGGGCTGCAAACGAGGCCGAGTGCGGTCACACCAAGAAAGATCGCGGCGCGTGGACTGGGGATCATGATGTTTTCCTCTAGAAATCGCCGCGAGCATCGTGCGTGTGGCTGACCGCGCTACGTATGATGTCAGGGCGGGGCGTAGCAGTGCCAAGGTCCGGACGAAGCGCCATGACGCGACCGTACTGCCGATCGTCATCAACAGGCGCTGCTCAGACCGCGGTCCAGGTTGTAGTCGTCGCGCGGCGCGGTGAATTTCAGGCGCGGATCGTTTCGAGCGCGGATCGTTCAGGTGACCTGCTTACTACGGTAGTAAAACGTTCAGCCCACCCGGGTTATTCCAGTGTTCTGAAGATAGTGCGACAGCGACAGCGTTTAACCTTCGCGAATATAAGCGGTCTGAACTATGCCGCGCAGCGGCGAGGTCGGCAACACTCACTACGATCCGGCTTCCCTGCACGTTTTTGTGAACGTGCAATGCTGAAGGCATCCGACCGAAAATGCGGCCGCAATCGATAGGTTCGGTCGCACAAATTGATCGGCGCGCACGGAAACGCGATGGCCCGATCACGCCCCCCTTGACACGGCCCACGTCATAAGTCCGGCGCTGGAATAAGCCGGCGTGCTCCATCGTTTACTCAGCGGGCAACCACGTCCCGGGCGGCAAGCCTCCACGGCTGTCAGACCCGCGGCGTGAATTTGCGCGAGCACACCGATGTGCTGGGTGACGCCGGTCACACGACGTCGAAAACGTCGGGGCCTCATGTGGCCATACATCATGGACAAGCTGCTTCGTTTCGGGACACTGATCGTCTGTCTCGGCTTCGCTGCGCCTGCACTCGCGCAAACCTATGACGAGCAACCGGTGCCAGCCGACAGCACGAATTGCCGCGCAGTTGTCGAACAGGCAGAAATCGACGGCACGATGCAGCAGATCGTCGGACGTTCGTGCCTGCAAAGTGACGGGACCTGGCAGATCGTGCAAAGCCCGGATGGTAGCGTGCTGTGGTACCCGCCTGCGGCCTATCCATATCCCGACCTGTGGTGGTGGGGCCCGCCGCTTTTCATCGGCGCCGGCGTGAGCTTGATCTTTGTCGATCGTTTTCATCACTTTCACCACTTCGGTCATTTCCATCAGATGGATCGTGGCCATTTTGGTGCCCCGATCGGAGCGGGCTTTCACCGCGGCCCGTTCCCCGGCGGCGGTATGCGTGGCTTCGGTGGTATGAGGGGATTCGGCGGCATGCATGGGTCCGGCGGAATGCATGGATTCGGTGGCATGAACGGGTCCGGCGGAATGCATCGGCACTAGCCCAGCTTTTCCTTTGCGCGCCTCTCGCAATGCTCACATGTGTTCGTCCAACGTGACCGCTCAGGAACGCGTTACGCAAGCCGTTCCGCGGCAGTAGGGCAGCCGGTCGCCGTTAGCCGGCAAGGACGTCTGCTTGACGCTGTCGGCAAACACATCCATTGAGGAGTTTGTCGTGAAAAGCCTGGAGAGTTTCGTCACGCTGGCGGTGCTGACCGCCGCCTGCGCATCCGGGTCGGCAGACGCCGGGCGCGTCCGGGTCTTTGTCGGCGTGGGCGCCCTTTCTTCTATCCGGTCGCTCCGCTCCCGTACGACTACCCACCCATCGTCGCCGTGCCGGCCTATCCGGTGAACTACGTCGAACAAGGGCAGCCGTCGGCCGGCCCGGGCCAGTACAGCGGTGCCTGGGGTACTACTGCGATGCGTCCAGGGCCTATTACCCCTACGTGAGGCAGTGCCCCGACGGGTGGCGTGAGGTGGCTCCGCAGCCCGCATCTTCCCGTTGACGATCAACTAGCTGTTCAACCCGCCATGAAGTACTCAAGACTTGCCCTGCTTGCCTCGCTGGCTTCTGCCAGCACATGCTCCCTTCTGCCGACCGCGCCTAGCGTGATGGCGTTGCCCGGCAGCGGAAAGACGTTTGACCAGTTCCGTGCAGACGACGCGTCGTGCCGGCAATTTGCGCTCAACCAGGTGGGCGGAGTATCGGCGAACCAGGCGGCAACCGCGAGCGCGGTTGCTAGCGCCGCCATTGGAACGGGACTCGGCGCGGCTGCGGGTGCGGCGTTCAATGGAGGTTCCGGCGCGGCCGTGGGCAACTTGAGCGCGAAGCCCTGGATGATTGAGAACCGCACAGCACCGGCAGGGGCACGAAGACTCAACGATCGCCGGCGTGATATGGGACAACCGGTTGAGCTGGATCGGGTCGGGCCTCGCACACTCGCAGGGTGCCAACTGTCTGGACTTGGAACGTGTCTCGTCCGGAATCAGGCACGCCAGCGTTACATTCGACAGGTGCGCTCTTTTGCGGCTCCTTGCGCGCGTTCGCGGAAGGACAGCAATACCGCGGATATAGGTAGTTCGCCCGGTGACTGCCTCACGGGCGTCACTGAGCGTTCTGCAAGGTCCTGACCGAAAAGGTCGTCCACGATCGTACGCGCTGCGTTGTACCCGCCATTCAGGGCGTCGGCCTCGCTATCGAACGGGTGGCCGCCTGCTTCACCCAGCCTGAGAGGCGACAATCGGGGCACCGCGCTACCTGCCTCGCAAATCCGGACGACCGCGACATAGCCCGGATGCGCCGATACGCGTTTTGTCGGGCCGCTGCAGAAACCCGATTCGACTGCGACCTGCAGCGTGAACCCGTTGTATTCGTACGTCCGTGTCATGGCGTGCTCCATTTACTTGCACTGCTTGCAGGCTCGCATGCCTGACATGGCTTTCGGCCGCGTGTAGACCTCGTGAAATCCGCTTGCAGTCATGCGTGAGAGCGCATACCTATTGCAATCAAAATTCCGATAGTCATGCTGTCTGGGGCCCAAAAACAGATAATTGTGACATTTTTGTGACGACAGGGTGCGCGAATTGCTCATCGAAACTCGGTTGCAAGTCACGCCTGGCGGATCGACGCCTGCTGCGAATGTCTTCATAAGCTTTGAATTTTTGATCAGGCAGCTTCCTCGCCCGAGTCGTCATAAAATCGGCGCCTCGCTAACAGGTCAGACTGCGCATGAAAGACAGGGCAACGGTGCTGTGTATCCGTGATGGGCGGATCCTGCTGGTCGCGAGGGCGCGCTCACGGTGGGCGCTACCCGGTGGCAGGATCAGGCGCGACGAGGCGCCTGTTGATGCCGCCCGGCGCGAGCTTGAAGAAGAGACGGGACTTGTTGCCACGGAGCTGACCCACCTCGTCCAGTTTGGTGGTCTGGGCACGCTGCACCATGTCTTTCTGGCTGGCGTGCCGGCCGACGCGGTCGCACAGCCGGGCAACGAGATTGCGCGATGCCGGTGGTTTGTGCCGTCGAAGATCGCCACACTTTCGGCGAGCGTTCCCACCCGCGGCATCGTCGAACTGCTGGTTCCGCATGGACGGCTTCAGATGGCTGCGCCATCTGACCAGACAGCGACGCCAGCCGGCGAAGGCATGACCATGGCGGCGAAATAAAAATCCGGCGTGCGTCCAGGCGACACCGCGCCTTCGCCGGGTCATGTCTTAAGCTTCACATGTCCGCAACGCCCTCCGTCCCTGGCGTGCAACGGGCGATTGGCAACGTCGAACCGGTGTGATGGTTGATGAAGGTTGCCACGCGCAGCATCGGACTGGCACTGACAGAGACGTTGAGAAAAAGAGACGTTGAGAAGAACGATCTGCGCAGGCGTATGCTGCAGTTGGGAGACAGGCTGTTTGCCTGCAGTTCCCCATGTCGCGTCGGGAGTGTCGATTCGCCGCGCGAAAATGCCTTCGGCAAATCGCGCCAGGAGCCGACGATCTCCGGAGGTGTCATATGAAGCGCATCTACGATTACCTCGGGTTCGAAGTTGAGGTCAGCGTCGAGGCGCATCCCGGTCCGGCCGATACCGGTCAATTACATTGCGGACATGGGTACGTGGCCATCGTAACGATCACAAAGGCGGGCCAGCCCGTTTCATGTTTCGCGCCGTTGCGGCTTGGAGAAGCGGATGGCCGCCCGTTCCGGAACAAGCCAGACGCCCTGATGGGCGGCTTTTCGGCTGGACGTTGCCTGATCGACGATCTGGGAAACCCCGACCGCAGCTAGCATTGCGCCTCCACGTCACCGATCTGCTTCGCGTGAGTGATTCGCACTTCCGATATGCTGACAGACTGGCTGTGCGTTTGCGCACCAATGCCCCTGAAATTTTTCCCGACAATGGCGTGTGTTCATCCCGGGTGCCTGCGGCACTCATGAACATGGAGAGCGGCGACAGGCCGGAGCGTGTCAGGACCCGGCAATAAGACGGCACAACAGGAGCGCGGGCATGCCGACGACATTCACGCTGATCGATCTGGCGGGTTCCATCGCGCTTCTGCTGCTGGGCACGCAGATGGTCCAGACGGGCATGCAGCGGGCATTCGGCGCGGGGCTTCAGTCGCTTCTCACGCGTTCGCTGCGCGATCGGGGGCACGCCTTCGTTGCTGGTATGGGCGCGACGGCCCTATCGCAAAGCGGTACGGCAACCGGCTCGATGACAGCCGGTCTTGCTGCAGCGGGGCACGTTGAGCTTGTTCCGGCGCTCGCCGTCATGCTCGGCGCGAACGTCGGCGCGACACTGATTGTGCAGGTGCTGTCGTTCGATGTTGCGGCGGTCTCGCCGGCGCTGATACTCGTCGGCGTGCTGATGTTTCGCAGGACATCGAACACGCGGGCTCATGATCTGGGGCGCGCCTTCATCGGTCTTGGCCTGATGCTGCTCGCGATGCATGAACTGCTCGATCTGATGACCGACTACGAAGACGCGCCCAGCCTGCGCATGCTGCTGGGTGCCGCATCGACCATACCGCTGGTGGATGTGCTGCTTGCTGCGAGCCTCAGCTGGGCTGCGGATTCAAACGTGGCTGCGGTGTTGCTGGTCGCCTCTCTCTGCGCAAAGAACGTCGTGCCGCCTGATACCGCATTCGCTCTGGTGCTGGGTGCGAATCTGGGCACCGCGATCAAACCGGTGCTCGAATGGACCATTCCCGACGATCCGGCATCGAGGCGACTTCCAGTGGGCAACCTTCTCATCCTGGCGACCGGCGTCACCCTCGTGCTTGCTGCACTCGGACCGATCGGACAGTTCATGGTCACCATGGAGCCCGACAACGGGCGTGTGGTAGCGGACTTCCACACACTGTTCAATATGATCCTGGCCGGGCTGTTCCTGCCACTGCTCACTCCGTACGGGAACCTGCTTGGTCAGTTGATGCCGGCGCTCATCAAGGTCGCTGACCCGTCAGAATCGTTTCATGACGATCAGGCGGCTATGCCAGTTCCGCAGAAGGCACACGATCGGGCCATGCGTTTGGCATTGCGCCTCAAGGCCGATCCAGGCGAACTGTTGATCGCGGGCCGTCAGCGTCTGCGGGGACGCGCCCCTGTTCCCGGCAGAGTCGCCCATCGGCGCGACGACATTCCGGATCGGGGCGACTCTAACGGAAGGGACCTGCTGCCGTCGCGCGACGCAATCCGGCATGAAGAGGATGAACGGCGAGCCGATGCTCAACCGGGACCTTCAATTCGTGACGGGGATACCCCGGGTAACCGGGTCTATATTCGCGCATGCGGACAGCATCTGCTTGAAAGCACAACGGACGACGGTGTGCTCCTGCGGTACGAGGCAACCCGATCGATCTGGCTGACACTGCAGGACCTTCGGATCGTGCGACGGGTGGAACCCACAGGAGAACAGAGGCAATCGGTCCTGACGACCTACATACAGGGAACCGCGCATCTGGACGACGGATATCTGTGCGTGATTGGAGAACCCTGGACCAGGAAGCACGCCGTCAGCGTCACGTTTGCGGCGCGGGAACTCAATGACGGCGATCATCGTGGCCTTCGCGAATGGCAGGATGCATTGGGCATCACGTTTTCTGACATCCCGCTCGGTACGGCCAGACTTGGCTACAACGCTGCTGATCATGAGATGCAGGAGCCCGGCCAGTGGTGGGCGTCGTTCCACGTACCGGCAGGCAGCATGCAGGGTCTCATCGAGGGCATTGACGCTGCGCGGCTCACGGACGTCAAACTTGCGCTGTCCCTGAAGAATCTTTATTCGCTCACGCCGGAAGCCGCAGATGTGCATGGTGACGCGTGCGTGTTTCTAAGGCCAGACAGTGTCAACGCAACCGGTTTGCCCGAAGTCGCGACAGGCTATGTGACCCACATGGCATTTGAGCTGGCCGGAATGAGGCTTTGCGCTCCTGAGGCAGTGCGTTCATGTGACGATGATGCACCGCTTGGGCGCGGTGGCATTCAGGAAGCCGGTGCGGTTGGCGCGCTTGATGAGAAAGTGGGAAGGCTGGTCATTCTGGTGAAATGGCTGGCCGCACTCGTCGTCGTGCTGCTTATCGTTGTTGCATTCGCCAGGCATTGAACGGCTGCGACCACCGGGCGCTACAGTCGCAGCAGCTATCCTGAATCCGGACAACGACCAGTCGGTCGTGAGACGGCATAGATTTCTCTGCTGCGGATTCGAATCATTCTTGTATCCGCGAATCCATGGCCACTTGAGGCAAGAACTGACGCCGCCTACCCTGAAAGAGGATTGCCTGGTCGTGGGCCTTCATGAAGCGCAGGCAGCGAGCAACCACTGTGTCACGGGGTACGGCAATGAAAATGTCTCACAGATCGCGGTCCCATTCGGCAGGGCCGGTTTGGGGGCTGATTCTGGGCCTGTTCCTTATATTGGCCGGGATCGCCTCCTGGATCTATGCGAAGTCATCGCAACCCGGTAGTCGCCTTGATGAATCGCTTGCGATGGCCGCAATGCTCATCGGCGCTTTTCTGGCTGTTTATGCCGGACGCGAAATCAGGCACAGACATCGATAACTGCACGGCCGCGTCGGAAAAACTTCTGTGCGTTCCGGGCCGGGTTTGTGCAATACGCGGGAGCGGAAGCGTTTCAGTTCTGTCCATACGGCACCGAGGCGCGGTGTCAGTTCAATGGCGGCGGGATGGCGATACCGATTCGCCAGTTGCGAGGGTTCCCATATGTCCATATCGGCGTTTGTCGTCAAGGTGCCCGCAGCCGAACGATTAGTAGGTGAGCTGCGCATGCGCTTTGATGCCAGCTGCAAGCTGGGCGCCCCCGCGCATATCACGGTGTTGTTCCCCTTCATGTCGGCCGCTGACATTACACCCGCAGTCATCGATCAAGCGCAAGTCGCGCTAGGCAAGGTGCCGTCGTTCAGCTTTTCGTTAGGGGCTATCGGACGGTTCATGGGGCAGCTCCAATTTCCGTCGACCCTCTTTCTCTCACCGGATCCTCCAGAACCATTCGTTGCGTTGACAACGGCGCTGGTCAGGAGCTTCCCGATGCTTCGCCCATACAAGGGTGCACACGACGACGTTGTTCCACACCTCACCGTAGCGCACGGCGATGCGTCGGACGTACATGCTGTCGCAGTCGAATTGAAGCAACGGCTTCGCACATCGCCACTGATCCAGTCAGCGTGCGACACGGTGACCCTGCTCGGGAATGCGTCGGGCCGATGGGAGGAAATGCATGTCTTCGGTCTTTCGCGGGCATAGAAAAAGAGTTCGACCGATCGCGCCAGGGTATTCACCTATGAAGAAGTACTCTGAATGCCAGTTTCACAAAGTTAGAATGTTTGTTCTAAATGACCAAAACAGTCTTTGCACGGTCAGGTTCAAGGTCGTCGGCCACAGCCCGATAAAGCACCGATCTCTTGCCTGACAATGGTCAGGCGCTTGTCGGAAGCAACGAAGGAGAGAACGCATGAGCGCATTTACGCCCGAGCATTTGATCGAGCGAAACAGGGCGAACGTCGCCACCCTGTTCACCCTGACAGATCGGGGGTTCGACGGCTTCCGCCGGCTGGTTGAACTGAACCTGGCCACAGCCAGGGCGGCGGGCGCGGAGAGCGCGAAACTGTCCCTGGAAATGCTGTCCAGCTCGACACCCGAGGAACTGTTCACGCGACACACAAGCCGGGTTCAGTCGGTGTCAGAGCAGGCACTGTCGTACGCAGGTCATTTCTGTGACATCGTGCGCGATACCCACTCGAAATGGGTTGAGGCAGCACAAGCGTAATACCAGGCGAAGGATCGATACAATTCGAAATCCTGAATTGATGGTCGACAGGTGAAGGCGCTGTCGTAACCCTTGTCGCTTCGCTTGCCCAGGAGGCAACCGTGTTGAGCCCGCACGAATTCACAACACTGATGGTAGTCAGGGATGCACCGGATCAGGTCGAAACGGACCGTCTCGAGCTTCGCACCTTGCTTGACCTGCGACTGGTCACGCTTGAACCCCTTGCGGCAGGCCGGCAATCCCCGCGCATCACGCCGGACGGCAAGGCGATCCTGGAAGCCGTTGCCCGCATGGGTTATCTGCAACGATGATCCGCCGTCTGCCGGGGTAACGGCGTGTAGGCCCTGCGCCAAGGCGGCACCGTTTTTTGCACGAAAGCTGATCAATCAACGTCTCGAACCCTCTGCGACGAAGGAGGCAAAAATGAGTGCGTCATGGATCGGTATCGTGATCGGCACTTTTGCGCTGGTCATTGCAGCGATCGGAGTGACTGGACACTATCGACGCGAACACCGTCGCGAGCAGTTACTCAGGAGTCTCGACCATCACGACTAGTGTCATTGGATCCGCGCCCGCAGGTAGTCGTGGCCTGGGCGGAATGCGGCAGCGGATGTCGGGATAAGGAGGACCTTTAGCCGACTCACCGACACCGATGCATGAATTTCGGCAATGACCGATGAAGCACCGGTCACATTTCGAATGAACGGTCGCTACCTGGGGCGGAGCCGACGCCTGAATGTCCGAGAGACGGTGCCAGCGAACGACTCTTCCGGGCCGACCGTACGCGTTCGGCTAGGTTTGCCGTAAGCCGGCATTCGGAAGAATACGCCAAGACGAGCGGCAGCTTTGTGGCACAGCGTCGCAGCAGGTGATACGGCCACTCGCGGCCGTTCGACCAGACATGCTATCGGACATTTGAAGGACCGCATCGCCCAGATACCCGCCTTTGCGGCTCAATTTCCGAGGTGCTGCGCGGCGTCACAGAACTTTGCCGGGATTCAGGATATGCTTGGGATCGAGCGCGGCCTTGAGCCGGCGCATCAAGGTTATTTCGGCATCGCTGCGCGTGCAGGAGAGGTAGGGCCGTTTCAGCACGCCGATTCCATGCTCCGCCGAAATCGATCCGCCCATTTCTTGCACTACAGCGTAGACGGTTCGATCGAGTTCGTCCGCCAGCGTGTTGCTCAGTTCGACGAGCGATACGCCGATATGCACGTTGCCGTCGCCGATATGGCCAAAGAAAAGGCTTACGATCCCCGGCCAACGCGTCTGTAGCGCCGCCTCACAGCGTTCGGCGAATGTGCCGAGCTCGCCGGTCGGCAGGCTCACATCAAAATTGACGAGATTCGGCAGCGCGTCAATCGCGAGGCCTTCGCGAAGCAGCCACATGTCCCGCGCTTGCCGCTGCGACATCGCTAGTGCTGCATCGTCGATGAGCCCCGCTTCAAAGCTGTCCGCAAGACAGGCCTCAAGCGTCTCTGTCGCATCGCAGCCCGGTGCGCTCGTCGCGCACTCGATCAGCACTGCGAAACCCTCCTCGCCGGCGAACGGCGCGAGGACATCAGGCGTGTGGCTGCCGACATACCTGTAAAACGATGGCCACATGGCCTCGAAGCTGACGACCTCCGGCACCGCACGCATCCGCTCCCAGAGCCGGACCACCGTGGCGTAATCCGCGACACGGCACATCGCGGTGGCAGGCGCGGCGAGTTTCGGACGAAGCCGCAGCACGGCGCGCGTGATGATGCCAAGCGTGCCCTCGCTACCGATGAACAATTGCTTCAGGTCGTAACCCGTATTGTTTTTCAGCATCCGGCTCATGGACGACACAACGGTCCCGTCTGCAAGCACAGCCTCAAGCCCAAGCACCTGCTCGCGCATCATCCCGAAGCGGATTGCGCGTGTGCCGCCTGCATTCGTTGCGATTGCGCCGCCGATCTGGCATGACCCGCGCGCACCAAGATCGACGCCGAACGTGAAGCCGGCCGCTTCTGCTGCCTCCTGAACCGTCTGCAGCGGCGTGCCAGCGCGCACCGTAATCGTGCCAGCCGACACGTCGATCGATTCGATGCCCGTGAAGCGTTCCATTGACAGCACGATCTCGCCGTCGAGCGCGACCGCGCCGCGCGCAAGCCCCGTCAGTCCGCCCTGAGGCACGACTGGCTGGCCGAGTCTCATGCATAGCGCGAGCGTACGCGACACGTCGTCGACGCTGCGTGGCCGCACGAGCGCGCGCGGCCGCGGGCCGGGCGCCTCGTTGTACGCGGTGAAGTAGCGCGGGTCGATATCGGCCGACCGCGTGACGATGTCCGCGCCGAGCTCGGAGATGAGCTCGTCGTCGATCATGCACTCGTCCGTTGCCGCGGGATCCGGTTCGCCGCGCGCGGCCGTCATATCGTGAGTGGGCATTTCGTTACTCCGCGGAGATATTCGTGTTGCCGAAATACTTCTGGCCGAGCGACTTCACGGTGCCGTCAGTCTTCAGCTCGCCGATCGCTGCGTTCAGATTCGCCTTCAACGCGTCGTCGCCCTTGCGAAGGCCGAACGCGATGCCTTCGCCGAGGATCTTGTGGGTCCCGTGGAGATGTCCCGTCTTTTCGGCGAGCGTGTTGCGCAGCGACGCGACGCCCGCCATCGGCGCATACTGGTTGTGCCCCCGCGCAGCGCTTGCGCGACGCTTTCGACAAGCGCCGTGTCGGGCGCGAAATTTGGAGTCCCTTGAGACAGGTTCAGCGCCTCGTGCTCGGCAGCGATCTGTCCGATCACGGTGAAGATTGTGGTTCCGACGTCGGGCAACTTCGAACAGGGTGCGGTGGCGCTTCGCATGGATCTCCTTCTGGGTAGCGTATGAATGACGCGCTTGCGCTAATCAGGCAATCTATTCGCAGTGACTATCGGACGCCAATCGATCTTTTTTCATGAAGAGCATGAGCGAAATGAATACCAGTCGTGCAGGCCGACGACAGCACGTCGGGCGGCCGCCGAGGAACTTCTACAGCTTGTGCTGGAGCAGCATTGCCCCACTGCTCCGGGACGTGCTCAAGGACGTCTTCCCGCGTCTCGAATGAGCATGCGGGGTCACGAACCACGGAGACGGCTTCCATGTCAAGTGGCTGATCGCAAAGCGGGTGTGCTTGCAGCGGCACTTCCCCGTTTCGGCGCTCGAACTCGACCGGTCGTTAATTGTGACCCCGTCGACCATGATGTCGAGATTCATCTTCTTTCCTGAATCTCGAAGGGGACGTTGAATTCACGGCGGGCAGTGTCCCACATGCCAACCTCCAACCAACCTATGTCGTTGATTGAACGGCCGTTGTACTTTGGAAGCTGTCACCGCAGTCGTGCCGGGTCGTATGTCGGTAACGGGTCGTCTGCTGGCCGCGCAACGGGAACCAAGCCGTCGTTCGAACATTTCGCGGGGCCGACGTCAGCGACCACAGCAGCCGTTGACCGATGCTTGTGCTAACGGCCGGTTTGGCCGAAGTCTTGGCAGTAATGCTTCCACCCACAACGACTTAAGATCGGCCAAACCCGTCGTTGGCACAAGCATCGGCCAACGGCTGCTGTGGTCAGCATTGCTGACGTCGGCCACGCGACAAGTTCGAACGGCGGCTTGGCTCCCGTTGGGAGGTCAGCAGACGACCCAAAGGAGCCGGTCAAACAGCATTTTCGATCGGCGGCTGTAGAGCAAATATGAGCCGTTCGATCCCCAGGCGCGCGCGAACCCCCAGGGCCTGATCCGGGCAGCTTAAGCAGCATCCTGTTCACGGCGACGGGCGATCGAGGGATGGAGGAAAGCGGTGCGTTCCGTGGAGTTTCTTACTTGCGCACAGGCATCTCGCTCATAGCGGGCATAGCCCTTCTGGCGCCCATCGCAGAGCGTCGTCCTTCAGATCTGGTTGAGCCCGACGCGGGATAGCAGTTCGGAGAATCTGGGATCGAAGCGAGCGCTGTCGAAGGTAGGTTCTGTCCTGAGCTCAATGAAGTCAGGACTGTGCTCATCGTAGGCTTTTTCCAGCCAGCCGAAGGTCTGCTCTTTGTCCCCGAGCGAACCAAACACTTTCGCCATGTTGTAGGGGTGGACGTAGTGCTTTTCGGATTCCGTCTCCAGCGCATCCACGATCTGCTGCATGGCCGCTCTCATGTCGGCGGCAGCGTAGGTCTGGGCCAGCCCCGTCAGCGCCTCTGTGCTCCTCCCGGAAAGCGTTACAGCCTTCTGCATCTCCTCGATTGCGTCATGGAACAACTTCTGTTGCTGGTAGGCGTTGTTGCATAAATCGGTGTACCGCGCGCCGATCTGACGTTTACGCGCAACGGTAGTGACGGCACCCCTGTTAACTTCGGGGTGAACTGCGTACATTCTCGATTTTTGCCCGGGAAGATGCGCAAAGACGATCGCAAGAGGCAGGAGCCCAAAGGGGTTTATCGAGTCAGGAACTGGGCTGAGTACAACGCGGGCTTGATCGCGAGAGGCGATGTGACCATGTGGATTGACGAAAGCGTCCTGACGCACGTGCCCGGGAAGGGTTCGTCCAGACGTGGCCGGCCATGCGTTTATGCTGACGCAGTGATTCAGATGCTGCTCGGGTTGAAACAGGTGTTTCGCCTGCCGCTGCGGGCGCTTCAGGGTTTCGCGCAAAGTCTGCGCGCACTTGGCTTCGCCGGGCTGCCGGTACCGAACTACACGACACTGAGCCGTCGCGCGCAGGAGTTGAAGGTCGCGTTGCCCGCGATCCGCAACGGCGAGCCGCTGCATCTGCTTGTCGACAGCACAGGGGTGAAGCTTTACGGTGAAGGCGAATGGAAGGTGCGCAAGCACGGCTATGCGAAGCGTCGCACGTGGCGCAAGGTACATCTCGCGCTGGATGCGAAGACCGGCCAGGTATGCGCTGCGTTGATGACGCATCAGGACGTCGCCGATGCCGAGGTCTTGCCTGGGCTGCTCGATCAGATCCCTACGGACGACGCGATCGATACCATCGGTGGAGACGGCGCATACGACACGAAGCAATGCCACGTGGCGATTGCCGCGCGCGATGCACAACCGGCGATCCCACCGCGCGAAGGGGCAATGCCCTGGCCGGGGAACACGCCCGGCGCCGCCTGGCGCAACGAGGCCATCGGTGCCATTGCGCGAGACGGCCGAAGGGAATGGAAGAAGCGCAGCGGCTATCACCAGCGCTCGCTGGTCGAGAACCTGATGTACCGGCTCAAGACGCTCACCGGCAATTGTCTGTGGGCGCGCACGATCGGCTCCCAGGCGACCGAAGTGGCGGTTCGCGTCGGCGTGCTCAACCGCATGACGGCGCTCGCACGTCCGCAATCCGCTCGCATTGCCTGAATTCAAGATCACAAGACCGCCTTTGTCTTCAAACCCGATTTATGCAACAACGCCTTGCTGGTAAACCAATCCCAGCCTGAAGTGAAGCAGAAAGTGGTTTGGATCGATTTCTAGGGCTTTACGGAGTTCTTCCTGTGCCTGGTCGTATCGCCGAGCAAGGTACAAGATGATGGCAACAGATGAATTCAGCGATGAATTCAACGGATCCATCTGTTGGGACTGCCTGACCCTGGCAATGGCTTCTTCGGCTCTGCCTGCCATCATGAGATATTCCGCGTACCAATAATAGGCGATCGCGTGTCCTGGATTCAGTTCAATGGCGCGCAGGAAATCCTGTTCCAGATCGACCCAATCCCAATCGTGCAAACGCACATGGGCCAGTGACGCATAAGCCTCACCCAGATCAGGTTCAATCTGCAGCGCTTTCCTGGCTGCCATTTTTGCTTTATGAAACGTTTCGCGCGCAGGGCTCACGCCGCGACACGCGAGCATCGTGTAAGCATCGGCCACTCCATCATAGGCGGCCGCAAAGTTCGGCTGGTGTCCAATAGCGAGCTGAAAATACTCAATGCTCTTTCGCATTCCTTCTTCGGTGCGCGTGGACCAGAAGTGACGCCCCTTGAGATACGCTTCGTGCGCCTGCGCATCAATGGCGGGAGTACGGTCTAAACGCCCTTGCTCGTGCGGCGTGAGCTTGATCTCAATTTCGCGGGCAACTGCCTTGGCCACCTCGATCTGGAGTGCCAGGAGGTCATGTCGGTTCCCCTCGTAGGTCTCGGCCCAAAGGTGCGTTTCGTCGCTTACCCGGATGAGCTGCGCCGCAATCCGTACCCGATCTCCGGCACGCCGGACGCTTCCCTCAAGCACGTGGGAAACCCCTAGGTCCTGACCGATCTGATGAATGGTCCTGGTCGTGGATTTGTAGCGCATCGCCGAAGTCCGGGCGATTACACCCAGGCGCTCCGGGCTGAGCCGGGCAAGTTGGGTGATCATATCCTCAGTTAAGCCCTCACTGAAGTAATCATATTTGTCGCCGCCACCGAGACTTTCGAACGGAAGCACGACCAGTATCACTCGCCCCTCCGATAGCCATGGATTATTTGGGAGCAGTAGTGCTTCCGGTTCACCCCGTTCGTTTTCCACCAGCGCCCTGCCGTCAGGTTGCAAACGCCCCGCTCCATCCTCAGTGAGCGGCGGCCTTCCTGGGACAGCAGTGACCGCTCGGTGCCGGTTCCGATACAGCGAATCAGCCACAATGATTGCGATTCCAATAAAGACAATCACCGGCCGGGCATCGAGCGCCAGGCGCGACAAATGCTCCACCCTCTCTGGCGCCGCAATAGAGCGGACTAGTCGAGCGATGAATTCCTGCGGCGCGAAGCCGGTGATTGCCAGGAGGACGCCCCCGATGAACCATTCGCTAACCCGCGCTCGCAACATCTCCCACAGGTGCCTCGGTATTCGCTGTGGGGTTCGTCCGTCTTTTTCATCTTCCATGGCGTCCCCGCATAGAGTCGTGTCGACCAGGCGTTACGGTCCCTGACGCGGCACAGGAAGTTGGGAGGTGGACTAATGCGTACATGCCGTCGCAATCTTCGCGCGGCATTCTCTAGCCTACACAAACAGCGCTCATTGTTTCTGTGGCGAGAGGTAGCGCAGCGCTGCGGTCCGCTAATAGTCTTCAAGTGACTCGAACGATTCGTGCGCGCGGGAGGATCAAGAAGATTGCAATTCGTACCACGCCAACATAGCTACATTAATAACTATCTGCTTTTCTCGGACGAAAATCTACGCACCACCGCGCAGACCGCACAGCCTGCTCACGGGAAGTGACCCGTCTATGCGCCACCGGTCAGCGTCGAATACCAGAACGTCCACCCCTGGCCGACTGCCGCCGACGGACTAAACCGCTCGCGCGGTAGGGCTACGGACTGACGCTGGAGGTCAGGGAGAGGCTGGTCACGCGGCTTTATGTTGGCGAATGAGGCAACCCGCCTCGTTCTTCAACAGGAGCCGAATCATGACCTCCTTACCGGCAAACATCAGCCCGCTACGCCAGCGCATGATCGACGACATGCGCATGCGCCAGCTTGCCCCCAAGACGCAGGACATCTATCTGCACATCGTGCATGAGTTCACCCGGTTTCTCGGGCGCTCACCTGACACGGCCACGGTCGAGGACCTGCGCCGCTACCAGCTCTATCTGGTCGACCACGGCACATCGGCTGTGTCGCTGAACCACGCGATCACCGGCCTGAAGTTCTTCTTCACAGTCACGCTCGACCGGCCCGAACTGATGGTCAGGATGCAACCGGTGCGCGTGCCCCGCATACTGCCCGTCGTGCTCAGTCCCGATGAAGTGCGGCGGCTCATCGAGGCGGCCGGCAACCTGAAGCACCAGACCGCGCTGTCGGTCGCATACGGCGCCGGGTTGCGCGCCAGCGAAGTGGTCGCCCTGAAGGTTACCGACGTCGACAGCGAACGCATGACACTGCGCATCGAGCAGGGCAAGGGTCGCCGTGACCGCTACGCCATGCTCTCGCCGGTGCTGCTCGAGCGTCTGCGTGTGTGGTGGCGCGTGGCCCGTGCGCAGGGCAGGATGCCCGATCGTGGGTGGCTGTTTCCCGGGCTCGATCCGCTCGACCAGTTAAGCACGCGACAGTTGAACCGTGCCATTCATGCCGCCGCCGAGGCCGCGAACATCGACAAGCGTGTGTCCATGCACACGCTGCGGCACAGCTTTGCGACACACCTCCTTGAACAGAAGGTGGACATCCGCGTGATCCAGGTCCTGCTCGGCCATGCGAAGCTCGAGAACACCGCGCTCTACGTCCAGGTGGCCACCGACCTGCTGCACGAGGTCACCAGTCCGCTGGACCGTCTGCCTCCCGGGTAGGTCCGCGCGTAGCGCCTCATGCTGGAGGTTGCGGACATCTTCCGCAGCCACGGGCCAGCGTGGCGGACCACGGCACACCTGAGCCTGGGGCAGCTGAAGGTCATGTCGGCCATCGAACGGTGCCGCACGGCGGCACTGGGCGGACATGTGCTGCGCTGTTCAGGCTGCGCAACGACCGAGGTGTCCTTCAACTCGTGCCTTATGGGGAGTCCTGGCTAACAGCGAGTCCGAAAGCATGTTCGGAGCCTCAGACCGAACAATTCTGTGTTTTTACTCCCCATTAAAACGCGCCCCTCCGTTGCTATCGTGGTCTGGCTTTCACGGGCAATCATCACTGGAGGACGTGATGCTAGACACATACCTGGTAGCACCCAAGACTTTGAGGCGCCTGCGTACGGGACCGGCCGGCGCCTTCATTGACGGCTTTGCTGATGCGTTGGAGCGGGACGGATATTCAGCGGCCAGCGCCCAGCGGTACATACGTGCCGCCGATCATCTGGGCCGCTTCATGCAGATGAGTAGCCGACCTCTGGCTGAGGTAGGTCCGCAGATGTTGGAAATCTTCCGTCGACATCTTCCGACGTGCAGTTGTCCAGATGCAAAGGGAGGCAAAGCAAACCACCACGTTTACTTCGGAGCGAAGTGCTTTCGTGAGTACCTGATCGGGATCGGTGTCTGTCAGGCAGGGAAACCTGCAACGGCCGAGATTTGCGAACCCAACATCATCAGCGGCTTCCGGCAGTGGATGCAAAGGCACCGGGGCGCAAAGCCGGCGACACTTCGGCTGTACTGTCGCGATGCCACGACAATGCTCGAGTTACTTGGGCACGATGTCGGGGGATGGGATCCGAAGCGCGTGCGGACGTTCCTGCTGGACAGTGTTGGCAAGTGCAGTGTCAGTACGGCCGAAAAGCGGGTCACCAGCGCGCGGGCCTTCCTGCGTTATCTGGGTGTTCACGGCCTGTGTCGAGCCGGTCTCGACCAAGCGGTTCCCGCACTAGCGCACTGGCGCCTGTCGACACTCCCGCAGTGTCTTGCGCCTGACGATGTTGACCGTCTGATAGCCGCTTGCGATGGCCATTCACTTCGAACACTTCGCGACCGCGCGATCATTCTGTTGCTCGTGCGACTCGGGTTGCGTGCGGGCGACCTCGCAAACCTTCAAATGAGAGACATTGAGTGGGAAACCGGGACGCTGCGGGTCTCGGGTAAGGGTCGTTATGAAGTTAGACTCCCGCTGCCCCAAGACGCTGGTGAGGCACTCCTGCGCTATCTCGAATCCCGATCCCGAGTGACAGGAGATGGCCGCGTCTTCGTACGCAACATTGCCCCCTTCAGGCCGTTTGTTTCGGGCGATGGCATTTCCTCGGTAGTGAAACGCGCGCTCAAGCGGGCCAAGGTGAGTTCACCCGCCAAGGGCGCACATCTGCTGCGACACACAGCGGCGACCGAGATGTTGCGTCATGGTCTTCCCCTCGACCAGATCGGCATGATTCTCAGGCACCGCGGTATCGACACGACGGCCTATTACGCCAGGATTGACTTTGCACTTCTAAGGCGAATCGCCCAGCCGTGGCCGGAGGTGATGAAATGATGTCCGCCGTGGAGTCCTATCTCGCTGCTTGTCGTGTCGCGGGATTCAAGATGTCGAACGTGGAATATCTGTTGCGTAGCTTCGCGCGCTTTGCAGCCAATCGCGGTGAAACGCACGTCCGCGCACAGACTGCTATCGACTGGGCAACTGAGGCTGCGTCGGTAGCCCAGCGTGACGCGCGGCTGAGGACCGTATGCAGATTCGCGCGGTACCTGTCCATCGAGGATCAGAACCATGAGTTGCCGCCTGCGCGGTACTTCGCCTACCGAAAGATACGGCGGGCTCCGTACATTTATACACGGACCGACATTGAACGACTGATCGACGCTGCGCTGAAACTCGAGCCCACCAATGCCTTGCGCCCACAGACATATGCTGCGTTGATCGCTCTGCTGTCCGCCACTGGTCTGCGCGTATCGGAAGCCCTGAATCTACGGTCTGCCGACATTACGCCGGAGGGGCTCGTCATTCGAAAGAGCAAATTCCAGAAGAGTCGTCTGGTTCCTCTGCACGATACGGCGACGGAGGGTCTGCACAAGTATCTTACGATGCGGCGACTGGCACATCCGGGCGATGACCATGTGTTTGTTGATGACGACGGTCATCCACTCAGGTACACCATTGCCTACTGGACGTTCCGGAAGCTGCTGAAACTGGCTTGCATTGGCCCTTCCTACAACGGTCAGAGCCCACGGTTGCATGGGCTCAGGCACACGTTCGCCATTCGTGCACTCGAAGCGAGCCCTGAAGGCCGGGACCGCGTCGGGCAGCACATGCTGGCCCTTGCGACGTACTTGGGGCACGCCAACATCAAGGACACCTACTGGTACCTCGAAGCCACTCCGGAGCTCTTGCGCGATATTGCGGCCACCGCCGAGGACTTCCTCATCGGAGAACAGAAATGACTCCATTAGCTCCCCACGTCTCGGCATTCCTTCGCGAGACCCTCGCACATCAGAGAGGTGCCAGTCAACACACCTGCGACTCTTATGCCTCCAGCTTCCAGCTCCTGTTCGAGTTTGCCGCGGAACGGCTTAAGGTGTCTCCCTCGTCACTCGCGCTGGAGCAGCTCGACGCCGGAATGATCAGTGCGTTTCTCGAGTATCTTGAAGATGAACGAAAAAACTCACCGGAGACCCGCAATGTGCGACTGGCAGCAATCAGGTCATTCTTCCACTTCCTCGAGTATCGCGAGCCCATCGTGCTCGAGCAGATAAGGCGTGTTCTTTGCATTCCATACAAGAAGACGGACTCGAGGCTGGTACCATACCTGTTAGAAAAGGAAGTCCGGGCTTTGCTCGATGCACCAGACCCGACAACACGTGAGGGAATCCGGGATCGGGCAATGCTGCATCTGGCTATCTGCGGTGGTCTGCGCGTTTCAGAATTGACGGGGTTGCAGATGACGGATATTGCACTGACGTCGATGAGCATCCGCGTTCATGGTAAGGGACGGCGTGAGCGTGCGCTCCCCCTCTGGAAGGCGACCGCCAATGCGTTACGTGCGTGGATCGCGGTACGGGGAACGGCCCGAGTACCGGAGTTGTTCATCAATGCGCGGGGTGAGGCGATGAGCCGGTGGGGGTTTGCCTATGTCCTCAAACATCACGTTGAGGCGGCGAGCCAGAAGTGCCCTTCGTTGTTACAGAAACGTGTTTCGCCGCACGTCTTGAGGCATACGTGCGCAATGATAGTACTGCAGAGCACGAACGATATCCGAAAAGTGTCTCTCTGGCTCGGACATAGCGATCTGGCTACTACTGAAATCTACACCCGTGCCGACCCTACCGAGAAGCTAGAAGCCCTCAACGCAATCGTTCCTCCGGAACTGCGCAGGGGCTCGTTCAGGCCATCCGACAAGGTCATCGCCATGCTCAAGGCGAAGCTTTAATGGAGAGTTGCAGGAGCGCGAACTCCTCGGTTCGCGCTCGCTCGACACTTCTACTCCCCATACGAAACGACTCCCCATAAGGCACGTAATGGAGTGCACTCCATTATCGTGCCTTATGGGGAGTCCTGGCTAACAGCGAGTCCGAAAGCATGTTCGGAGCCTCAGACCGAACAATTCTGTGTTTTTACTCCCCATTAAAACGCGCCCCTCCGTTGCTATCGTGGTCTGGCTTTCACGGGCAATCATCACTGGAGGACGTGATGCTAGACACATACCTGGTAGCACCCAAGACTTTGAGGCGCCTGCGTACGGGACCGGCCGGCGCCTTCATTGACGGCTTTGCTGATGCGTTGGAGCGGGACGGATATTCAGCGGCCAGCGCCCAGCGGTACATACGTGCCGCCGATCATCTGGGCCGCTTCATGCAGATGAGTAGCCGACCTCTGGCTGAGGTAGGTCCGCAGATGTTGGAAATCTTCCGTCGACATCTTCCGACGTGCAGTTGTCCAGATGCAAAGGGAGGCAAAGCAAACCACCACGTTTACTTCGGAGCGAAGTGCTTTCGTGAGTACCTGATCGGGATCGGTGTCTGTCAGGCAGGGAAACCTGCAACGGCCGAGATTTGCGAACCCAACATCATCAGCGGCTTCCGGCAGTGGATGCAAAGGCACCGGGGCGCAAAGCCGGCGACACTTCGGCTGTACTGTCGCGATGCCACGACAATGCTCGAGTTACTTGGGCACGATGTCGGGGGATGGGATCCGAAGCGCGTGCGGACGTTCCTGCTGGACAGTGTTGGCAAGTGCAGTGTCAGTACGGCCGAAAAGCGGGTCACCAGCGCGCGGGCCTTCCTGCGTTATCTGGGTGTTCACGGCCTGTGTCGAGCCGGTCTCGACCAAGCGGTTCCCGCACTAGCGCACTGGCGCCTGTCGACACTCCCGCAGTGTCTTGCGCCTGACGATGTTGACCGTCTGATAGCCGCTTGCGATGGCCATTCACTTCGAACACTTCGCGACCGCGCGATCATTCTGTTGCTCGTGCGACTCGGGTTGCGTGCGGGCGACCTCGCAAACCTTCAAATGAGAGACATTGAGTGGGAAACCGGGACGCTGCGGGTCTCGGGTAAGGGTCGTTATGAAGTTAGACTCCCGCTGCCCCAAGACGCTGGTGAGGCACTCCTGCGCTATCTCGAATCCCGATCCCGAGTGACAGGAGATGGCCGCGTCTTCGTACGCAACATTGCCCCCTTCAGGCCGTTTGTTTCGGGCGATGGCATTTCCTCGGTAGTGAAACGCGCGCTCAAGCGGGCCAAGGTGAGTTCACCCGCCAAGGGCGCACATCTGCTGCGACACACAGCGGCGACCGAGATGTTGCGTCATGGTCTTCCCCTCGACCAGATCGGCATGATTCTCAGGCACCGCGGTATCGACACGACGGCCTATTACGCCAGGATTGACTTTGCACTTCTAAGGCGAATCGCCCAGCCGTGGCCGGAGGTGATGAAATGATGTCCGCCGTGGAGTCCTATCTCGCTGCTTGTCGTGTCGCGGGATTCAAGATGTCGAACGTGGAATATCTGTTGCGTAGCTTCGCGCGCTTTGCAGCCAATCGCGGTGAAACGCACGTCCGCGCACAGACTGCTATCGACTGGGCAACTGAGGCTGCGTCGGTAGCCCAGCGTGACGCGCGGCTGAGGACCGTATGCAGATTCGCGCGGTACCTGTCCATCGAGGATCAGAACCATGAGTTGCCGCCTGCGCGGTACTTCGCCTACCGAAAGATACGGCGGGCTCCGTACATTTATACACGGACCGACATTGAACGACTGATCGACGCTGCGCTGAAACTCGAGCCCACCAATGCCTTGCGCCCACAGACATATGCTGCGTTGATCGCTCTGCTGTCCGCCACTGGTCTGCGCGTATCGGAAGCCCTGAATCTACGGTCTGCCGACATTACGCCGGAGGGGCTCGTCATTCGAAAGAGCAAATTCCAGAAGAGTCGTCTGGTTCCTCTGCACGATACGGCGACGGAGGGTCTGCACAAGTATCTTACGATGCGGCGACTGGCACATCCGGGCGATGACCATGTGTTTGTTGATGACGACGGTCATCCACTCAGGTACACCATTGCCTACTGGACGTTCCGGAAGCTGCTGAAACTGGCTTGCATTGGCCCTTCCTACAACGGTCAGAGCCCACGGTTGCATGGGCTCAGGCACACGTTCGCCATTCGTGCACTCGAAGCGAGCCCTGAAGGCCGGGACCGCGTCGGGCAGCACATGCTGGCCCTTGCGACGTACTTGGGGCACGCCAACATCAAGGACACCTACTGGTACCTCGAAGCCACTCCGGAGCTCTTGCGCGATATTGCGGCCACCGCCGAGGACTTCCTCATCGGAGAACAGAAATGACTCCATTAGCTCCCCACGTCTCGGCATTCCTTCGCGAGACCCTCGCACATCAGAGAGGTGCCAGTCAACACACCTGCGACTCTTATGCCTCCAGCTTCCAGCTCCTGTTCGAGTTTGCCGCGGAACGGCTTAAGGTGTCTCCCTCGTCACTCGCGCTGGAGCAGCTCGACGCCGGAATGATCAGTGCGTTTCTCGAGTATCTTGAAGATGAACGAAAAAACTCACCGGAGACCCGCAATGTGCGACTGGCAGCAATCAGGTCATTCTTCCACTTCCTCGAGTATCGCGAGCCCATCGTGCTCGAGCAGATAAGGCGTGTTCTTTGCATTCCATACAAGAAGACGGACTCGAGGCTGGTACCATACCTGTTAGAAAAGGAAGTCCGGGCTTTGCTCGATGCACCAGACCCGACAACACGTGAGGGAATCCGGGATCGGGCAATGCTGCATCTGGCTATCTGCGGTGGTCTGCGCGTTTCAGAATTGACGGGGTTGCAGATGACGGATATTGCACTGACGTCGATGAGCATCCGCGTTCATGGTAAGGGACGGCGTGAGCGTGCGCTCCCCCTCTGGAAGGCGACCGCCAATGCGTTACGTGCGTGGATCGCGGTACGGGGAACGGCCCGAGTACCGGAGTTGTTCATCAATGCGCGGGGTGAGGCGATGAGCCGGTGGGGTTTGCCTATGTCCTCAAACATCACGTTGAGGCGGCGAGCCAGAAGTGCCCTTCGTTGTTACAGAAACGTGTTTCGCCGCACGTCTTGAGGCATACGTGCGCAATGATAGTACTGCAGAGCACGAACGATATCCGAAAAGTGTCTCTCTGGCTCGGACATAGCGATCTGGCTACTACTGAAATCTACACCCGTGCCGACCCTACCGAGAAGCTAGAAGCCCTCAACGCAATCGTTCCTCCGGAACTGCGCAGGGGCTCGTTCAGGCCATCCGACAAGGTCATCGCCATGCTCAAGGCGAAGCTTTAATGGAGAGTTGCAGGAGCGCGAACTCCTCGGTTCGCGCTCGCTCGACACTTCTACTCCCCATACGAAACGACTCCCCATAAGGCACGTAATGGAGTGCACTCCATTACGTGCCGGAACCGGCATTGCCCGAAGTGCCAGGCCAGCGCCGCACACCGCTGGCTGGACGCACGCCAGGCCGACCTGCTACCCGTCGAATACTTCCACGTCGTCTTCACGCTGCCCGCGCCCGTCAGTGCGATCGCCTGGTACAACAAACGGGTCATCTACGGCCTGCTGCTCGACATCGCCGCCGACACGCTGCGCACGATCGCCGCGGATCCCAGGCATCTCGGCGCCCGGATCGGCGCCACGCTCGTACTGCACACCTGGGGCTCTGCGCTCACGCATCACCCGCATGTGCACGGCATCGTCCCTGGTGGCGGGCTGTCGCCCGATGGCGAGCGCTGGATCGCGTGCCGGCCCGGCTTCTTCCTGCCCGTGCGCGTGCTCTCACGCCTGTTCCGCCGGCGCTTCCTCGAAGCGCTCGAAGTGGCCCACCGGCATGGCCAGCTGCAGTTCTTCGGCGAGTACACCGGGCTTGCTGATCCCGCCACCTTTGCCCGGTGGCTTGCACCGCTACGCATCTGCGAATGGGTGGTCTATGCCAGGCGCCCGTTCGCCGGACCCAACGCGGTGCTCGAGTACCTCTCACGCTATACGCACCGCGTCGCCATCTCCAACCAGCGCCTGGTCGCCTTCGATGAGCGTGGCGTGACGTTCCGCTGGAAGGATTACCGCGCGAAGGGACGCACCCGCTACAAGACCATGACGCTCGAGGCCGGCGAGTTCATGCGCCGCTTCCTGCTCCATGTGCTGCCCGGCGGTTTCCATCGCATCCGCCACTACGGGCTGCTCGCCAACCCCGTGCGCCGCGCCAGTCTCGCAAAGGTGCGTGAGCTGCTGCACGTTGCACCCGAGATCAGTCCGTCACCGGATGACCACGTCACCGAAACCCGGCCCGTCTTCATCTGCCGGCACTGCGGCGCACCGCTCATCGTCATCGACATCCTCGCGCGCAGTGCCCCCATCCGCGCACCGCCAATACGACGGGATCAGACATGAGCATCACGGTTCCTCGATCTCCCTGTCCAACGTCGGCTATGCGGCAACGCGACCCACGCGAGGACGTCTGTGCGTGTCGCTTCGCGAAGCGACACGCACGCCTGCTTCATCATCGCGATTGCACGACTGCACCGATTCGCTACGGCCTCAGCGCCCGTCCGGCATCCCGCCTGACCGCGTCACATCCGAGACCACTGAGCATCCCGGCCTATCAATCCCCATAGCCGCAAAGCCTCCAACCGCATCGGGGCACTCCGCGGTTTCCTCCATCGGGTTTATTCGACGCCTGCCGACATGCGCAGCGGCATGCACATTCCTGCGGCCGATGGCAGGCATCGAATAAACCTTAACGAACGCGGCCGGCCGTAGCCGACTGCATCTCGCCCAAAAGCCGACCCTCAGGTCAATAAAGCGAACGGCCGCTATTGGCCGACTGTACTCATTCACGGAAGTCGCCCGAAAGCAGCCGTTGAAGATTTCAACGGCTGCCCTACAGCACCTTCATTGAACTGGTGCTCTCGGCCAACTCCTGCCGTTCGCCGTCGCGGCGTGCAGGACACGTGATCGGCTGCTTCACTCGGAAACCGAACCTTCGGGTTGAGCGGTTGAGCGACGGGGACGGCGACAGCGGGTTGACCTGGGCCGAGTGCGTCAGGCAGAGGTCAGCTATTTCCGCTCAGTCGTGTCCCTCGAGAACTGCGTTAGGCCTTCTGAAGAAATGGGCGCAGCCCTCGCAGATCGTTGAGTTTTTCAAGGCTCGTTAGCTTTTCGATCAAGCCAGCGCTATTTGCTTTGCCCAGAACGGGTTCAATGAGGTCCGTCGCCTTTCGCACCACCTCGCTGTGGTCCATGGGGTTGTCGGCCGTGCCGCGGACATGTGCGACATGGTCGGTTAGAACCGTTCCATCATTCAGGGTAATTTCGACGATCGCGTGCCTGGCCGGTTCCAGAGCTTCCAATTCGTCGCTGGGAACGAGCTGGACTTTAGCGCGGACTCGCAAGACGTCGGGACGGCTCATACGGGCACTTATCGTGCGCGGCCTGGAACGAGATGGTCTTATCGAGCAGCATGACCGATACCATGTGCTGCAAGCAGATATCAGGGATTTCACGGTTGTCTACGATCCGCGCCTCTGTGTGCGCAACGCGCACAATGATGGATCTAACGTTGTCCGCGTTTACTTCATGCTTTTTGAAGATATTGTCCATTGCATCCAGTGGCGCCTGGATGGGCGAGCCGACCTACCACTTCTTGATGTTCGTTCTGGCAATTTCGTAGCGATTGCCAAGGTCTTTGATCAGTTCGTCCTGGTACGCAACGGCCGCCGCGCTTGTGCTCGGTGACGTGTTCTTTCCGGGCACCAATCACTTCGTCAGCACGATGGCGTCGTTTGCGACCTTCTTTGTCGGCTTCGTCGCGCGACCGTTGAGCGGCGCAGTCTTCGGCCATCTCGGCGACAGGATCGGACGCAAGAAGATGCTGGTGCTGACGATGTTCCTGATGGGCATCGCGACGACAGGCATTGGTCTGCTACCGGGCTATGCGACGATCGGCATCTGGGCGCCGATTCTGCTGGTCCTGTTGCGCATATTGCAGGGGATTGCCGTCGGCGGCGAATGGGGCGGCGCGGTGCTGATGGCGAGCGAACATGCGCCGCAAGGGCGCAAGACATTCTTCGCGTCATTTCCGCAGATGGGCAGCCCTGCCGGGCTGATTCTGTCGCTGATCGCGTTCGGGAGCGTTAAAAACCTTGGGGTTGTAACTGCGATGCCAACCCGAGCTGCTCCAGGAACCCGGCAGCTTCGCGCGACAATGGTTTCCTTGGTGGCTCATATCTCGCAAGTCTTTGAACAAGGTCACCGTTGATGACAGCGCATCGTACCTGTGCAAGCAGATGAGCGCCGATCGGAGACCAGCGCATCTGTTGACGCTTGCACATGCGCTGATTGAGTACCTGATTGACTGCAGACTCGGCCGTGGCGGTCGAGATAGGTTTGCCGCGACGGTGTCGTGCGCCGTAGTTAATCGTTGAGCCGCCATTCGCTTCGACGTATTCCACAAGCTCTCGGGTCCGGTAGTCGAGCTGCAACAGACTTTCTACAACGCCCGGCGTTTCAGGCACGATCACCCGACAGAGGAGCAGGATGCCTTGCATCCTGTCTTTCGCCTTCTCCAGTTTGGCATGCCAGAAGCACCAGCGCAGCTTGTCAACGCGGGAGATCAGCACACGTCGGGCGGCCTTTTCCGTTTCCGTTCGTGCACGCATGCCCTTGATGATCTGCTCGAGATACCTCACCCTCATTGATATATGGAACCAGTCCAGGACAGGTGTAGGAGAAAACGGCAATCGACAGGCGATTGACTGCAGGCCATTGGCACCATCGGTGATGACCGACAGTTTCGGTTGATCGCTTCCGGTTGTGGTCTTCACAAGGGTGGTGAGCCGGGCCACGATATCCGGCAACCTGTTTCTCACGAACGCGAATACGCGCGACGTCTGCCCTCTGGCGCTCAAGCGGCCCGTTAAAACCTCAAAGCTGGAACATTCAGATTTACGTCGCCCTCGAACGAATCCTCCGTCGATGGTCAGGGTCCACTCCGTCTCCTCCTTCGGGGCGCGACATGCAGCTGGCTGAACCGCTTCTATACGCGCACCGACGCGTAGCGCCCTGTTTCGCACGGTCACATGGTTCAACGTCGCCCGCGCAGGCAGGAACTCGCGCATCATGGTAACGACCTGCCGATACGGCATCTGTGCCGAAAGCCTGGCCTCAAGCGATAGTAGTTCCGCGGTCGCCCGCTCCGGAATGAATTCGGTCATCGGACTGTACGGATACTCCATCTGCAACGGCGTCTCGCACGGACAGCAGACAATCCGGGCACTGCGAAAGGGCGCGGTGCCGAAGACCGTATCCACCTTCCGGAGCCGCCAATCCTTGAGTTCGAGGAACCGGTGACAGCGGGTACAGAAGCGTCGCAGCATGCAGACCTCTTCAGCTTGCGCTGCGACCACAACCTTCTGGAGCCTGTGCAGCAAATCTTTTCCTTCGGCCAACGACAACCCGACCTTCTCTGGCTCAAGTTGGCGATAGGCACGTTCGAGCTGGCAGATTTCGAACGTATCTGTTTCATCCCAATCAGTGGTGATCTCGACGCGAATTGTGATTTTCATCTCCAACTCCGGCGGCCTTGATTGGCGGAATCCTAGGCGCCCTGCGCTGAAACCCCAAGGTTTTTAACGCTCCCGAGGAAATGTGTCAACTTGCAAGCGCTCCGCCCCGTACTTTTTAGACAAGGCCGGTGACACTTTTCCTTCGATCTACGGCACCTGCGTTGGTCCGGCAACCCGCGAGATCGCTGACGAGGTACCGCTTCGCCCCGAAGGGGCTCTTTCCTGTCGGCAGGTCTTTTGGCGGAGCTCGCTTACATGGTCGTGCGCCAGACGGTTAGTTGCGCAATGCCCTCGTACGGAGTTGAGTCTGCTGAGGAAGTGGGCGATATGCTTCGCGACTGATTTTCGAACCGCGATGATTAGACAGCCCCCCAAGCGGACTTTACGCGTGCGACAGCGACGCATATCAATGCCTTTAGAATTTTTGCGAAAATCGATTCAAGATTGTCAGTAGTTTGCCGTTGTCCAGGTAGTCGCCTGAGCTTAGGCCGCGAGATGATGACCAGAGCATTCGTTGCCCAACGTCTGAATTCCGAAGCGAGCAGCTACCAAATCTGCCCCGCATAGGCAACGAACGTCAGATCAAGATCATTGATCTCTGCAGTTCGTCATCTCGGCTCTGGACGCTAACTCAAATACTAGCCTCAGCATATTGTCACCGTGTCAGTTGCGAACCTGAACGTCTTCGTCCTCCTTATCGGCAATGCACACGACTAATCAAGCGACTTAGATCATGTTGCAACCTAAATTCACCTTTAGAAAAACTGCTTTTGACCTGCGCGTTGATCCAAATGACGGGATTCGGTAATGTTATCCCTGTAGCGTAAGCCTAAAATCTTAGAAAAAAAAAGAGAGAGAAACAAATGCGCGACAAATATCTTTTTGTCCCGGAATGTTGATCACGCCTTCGATCCGATCGTTGCGTACCTTTCGGCCGCGTTTAATGATGATAAGAGTGTCCGCAAAGCCGAAAGCGGACTTGCATTGAACGCAATGCAAGCTGAACTTCGTGTACGCCGACGAAAAGTGCACGAGGTTCTTCACCGGTACGAGAAGCGCTACCTGAATATTGGCGATTGGCCTGCGCTTCTGCAGGAAATCATGCGCAATGCGGAGGGGAACGTAGAGCTCGAGCGGATAGGCAATAGTTATAACGTTTTCGGGAGAATGGGAGGGGTAAAACGAAAGATCGGCATGATCTTTCTGGAAGATTCGAGGTTCGTGACAACAGGCGCGAGACGGGTGAATGGAAAAGACATCTATTACCGCCGCGATGATCCGCACAAGCGGCATTATATATTCGTCAACCACACTCGCACTTTCGTGCGTCGCTATGTGAGTCGCGGACTGAACGGATTTGACGCAATGAACCTCGCGAGAGGGCTCCCCCTTATCGCTGTCTTGCAGAGCGATCGGGCAATTGACAAAGAGATCGGCGGCCACATGCATGCAGTGGTGGTGAATACCGACCTGACAATAGCTCAACAGATCCTTTCACATACTCGCGGTTGGGGAGGCAGCAAGCGCTTTGTCTCAACGGGAGTATCGAACCATCCAGCAATTTCAACGCGTGGATACGCGTTTAATAGTCTCTACGGCGCCGTCACCGTAGACCTGGCAATGGTGAATGACGATTTGATCTATGACCTCCACACACCGGGCGCCGCGCAGGCGCAGTTCCAGGACCCATCATTCCGTGCTTCACCGGACGACGTACTCATCAACTCGCACCACACCACCGACGATATTGCCGGGCAGGCATATCTTGGAATGCGAGATGTCTTGCGTACCCGGGAGTTACTAGTTAAAGGCAACATCCAGCCGAGCGCAATACTCGCAGTCCGTAACGAGACCGTGGTACTTGGCATTGGTTGCTCGACGAACAACGAGCACAAGGAGGTCCACAAACAGTTCGTCAGCCTCCCAAGATTCATTAAACACGACCCGCTCGACTTCAGGGATCCTCATACTGGAAAGCGCTGGCATTTTATCGAGTTCGCAACCGCGCACGATGCGACGACGGCTTATTCCGCCTTTGCTGCCACGCCCACTCAAGACAAGGTGCTCTTTCCCAAGTTCAGTCCGGCCCGCCCGACTGGCATGGTCTAACCGTTATGACGCTGCGTGCCACGCAGCGTCCCTGGTCCGTCTTCCCAGTCCTACCCATATGCATCGTGCGAACGCTCCCCGCTCGAACACGGGTTTCTCGCCTTGCACGCTTACCTTCCACCCCGCATCTCCAATGCCGCTATAAACGCGCGCATCAGTTTCAATCCATCTGCTCTAGGCAAGCGGCGCCAGGTCAATCACACCATGCCGTTCTCCCTCGTTGATTTCCGTGATGAAGCTATGCATCGCAGCCGCATATCCGGGCCACAAGGAATATTCGAGTGCGGCCTGCCTCGCGCGAAATTCGATGATCGCCGCCTTGTTTTCGCGTCCTCCGTACATCACGGTATCCATCTTGTCGCCCAAGCCTGCAAGCCCACGCAGACGATGGCCCAACTCGGGATTGCTATCCGCCCACAGATCGTTATCGTCGCCGCCCAACGGATGCGCAGCGGCGCTCAACAGGTCGTTGCCTTCCACCATCTCCGCCAGCCACGCCTTGCGCGTGATAGGCAGTGTCACGGGCGCAGTCGCCAGGTTCCCGCGGTCAGTGATCTTACGCTCGACGACCATTCCGTCCGGATCAACCCCCGTCGCCGGCATGTTCGACATTCTCGACATCAGGTGCTTGCACACATACTCAACCCATTGCGCCTTGCCTTCATCACCACCGTAATGGACCTGCTCTTCTTGCGGCAAGTCCTTGAAGAGGGCACCGAAGCTGGTGCGAGACATCAGCAGGAAAAGGTACTTTACTGCCCCCACGCCTTGCTGGGCCGGCGAGTAGCCGCGCCGGAGGTAGGTCATGATCATTGTCAGCAACCCACGCATCTTCGCACTCGGCACGTGATCCGGCCAGTTCGGGTCGCGCATGTTCGTGTGATCAAGAATGATGGGCTTGAGCAGGCCTGCATATCCCTGCGCACCGCCGCCTTCACCGCCGAATATCACCTTCGCGAAATGCGAATTCGGATCAGCTAGCAGCCGCCAAAGCTTGCGCACGCGTGCCAGCCGGATGCCGCCCGTCACCTGCGTGATCGCCTCGATTGGCTTCATCCGCATGTCCTGCTTGATATGAATAATGAAGCGGTCGTTGGGCGCGCGGAACGTACCAATCGGGAAGTCGGCCGCCGTGAGAAAGCTCTGCATGTTCCGCTTGTTGAGCATGCCAACGAAGCGCGTCAGATCGTTCATGACCTGCGTCAGCTGAATGGCTCCCGCCTCGTTCTCTTCCACTTCCTTTACTACCCACTCGATTTCTGTGCCGTCGACCGTCATTGACCAGCCCAGGCCACCTCTCACGACGGCTGCCTTGGGGTAATTCGTGGTATTCGCCGAAATCCATTGGTCGTTGATAGCCGTACCGTGAACGGGATTGACCCCATCCTTCAGCTTATAAATGTCCCAGCCAGTCGCGAACTCGAATCCCACTGCCATCGCAGTCTCTCCATGCCGCCCGCGCCACTGCGGGGGCCTTTAGTTTTCGTTAAATCAGGCACTCTCGGACCACCCGTACGGAGCGGAATGTAACGACAAGTGCGAACATCACTCGACTTCAAGCATCGCAAAAAACCGCGACATATCGCCGTCGATCCGTACAACTTCGCGCATGAGTTCGGGCAGCGACATCTGCCCCCAGGCGACCGCGCGTTTCAACAGGAATGGCGTGGGGCTGTGCGGCTCGTGTTCCGTCAGATACTGTGCTGCCAGTTCGATCAATTGATACGCGTGAGCGCGGCTTTCGATACCCGCAAAAGCGGGCTTGTCCCGCGACACGGCAGACTGCAGTCCAACCGGTGCATCCTGCAACACATCACTCATCCCGTTCTCCCAGGACGGCAGCTCCGCCCTCGTATGCGCAACGTTGTCCACCCGGATCGCCGGTACGTTCTGCTGCGTCGCAGGCGGCGCCAGCTGCATTGCACGATCGCCAAGCAGACTGGTTACGGCGCGCGAAAGCCGCGTCAATACGTCCGTTACACGGCCAAGGTGCGGCGCATCGTGTTGCAGCAGTGCGTCCAGCAGACGCTCGAACGCCCGCCAGTTCTCTTGCGCAATGTCGAGTTGCTGATGCAGCCTCGTCAATGCGGCGAGGTTATTGCCTTGCGTGACGTGTTTGTCGAGCAGGTCTCGCGTGAGTCCGGCACCGTCTTCGTCGCTGCCTTCCATGATGACGCGTTGCCATTCGTCCAGATTCACGTGTGCGGGTTCGCGCCCTTCGATCGTAAGAAGCGGCACATGCAAGGTCAGCACCAGCGCAAGGGTGTCGTTGAGCCAGACGAACGGCGCGACACGCGCATCGGCGTCGCCGTCTTCGAGCGCGGGCCATGCGTTTTGCCAGTAATGTTCTGCGAGCATCGCCATCAGTTGCGTGCCCGCCGTAAAACCTTCGATGCGGTACTGATGCGTCCACGCTTCGCACAGCCAGGCCGCGAGCTGGAAATCCTTGCTGCGCGTGCAGAGGGCTTCCGTTGACAGCGCCGCGACGCGCTTCCAGTCCGCCTTGATCAGCGGACGCTCCCATTCGCCCATCGGCACACTCGCATCGTCGTGCGTGCGCGCGTCGCTAATCTGCTGGTACACCGGTTCATAGCGCAGCGACACGCCTGCGCCATCACCCTCGGGCACGGGCGCAAGCAACGCCTCCAGATCGACTTCGAGGCCGGTAGCAACATCCATCGGATACGACTGTTTCATAACGCGGTCCAGTCCGGTGCGCGCACCGGGAAGCTGCCGGGCCACGGCAACGGTGTTTTCTTGCCGGCGGGCATCAGCGCAAGCCGCACGAACACGCGTCCGTGCGCCTGCTTTGGCAAGAGAGCGAGATTGGCAGGATCGACGGTGCCAAGCGGGAAATCGAATTTCAGCAACTGCGCGGTGCTGTCGCCGCGCAGGCTGGTATCGGCGACACGTTGGCGATTGATGAACGAGATCAGCGCCCATGGGTCGGAGAACTGCCACGTCAGTGTGCGGCCGTCCGTCGACAGCGCGCGTTGTTGCGGGTCGGCCGTTGCCGTCAGCGGTGAATCCTTTGCAAAACGCAGCACCAGCGAGACCGGCGTGCCGTAGTCCCAGTGCACCGTGTGCGGCGCTTCATTCATCGAAATGCTCTGCGAGCCGACCGTCAATGTCCAGTCGATCACCTGGTTGGCCGCGATCTCCCCGCCACGGTTGGCGCGAAATTCGACATTCAGGTCGTAACCGTTGGGCGCGCCGTCGTCGGACGGATACAGCGGCGCGAGCAGCGTTCTGACCTGATCGAAATTGTCGATGAACTGACGCAGCTTGCCGCCCGCTACGTTCGCCTGCGCAGCATTGCCGCGCGTTGCATGGAACGCATCTGACACAGGCGCATACCGTTTGAGCACCTGCCCGAGTTCGGCAAAATCGGCCGACACCGCGTCGGCACGCGTAGCAACGTGAATCATGCTGCTGTTGTCGAACGGTTGACGACCGGCCACGGTCTCGTTGAATGCCGAAGCGAAATTCGCCCATCGCTGACGCAGGTCGAACACGTAAGACTCACTACAACGTGCAAGCAAACGGTCATAGAGCCTCGCGTGCAGGATCGCGAAGTAGTCGCCTTCACCATTCGTGGAAGGCCGCCCCGTGAACTTCGACATGCAGCCAGCCGGCCCCGGGTCCGCCGCCACGGACAGCGCGAACTGTTCGAGCCGCAACAGGCTGCTGTTCGGATTCTTGAGCTGATAGCGTTCGAGATCGCGATTGATAGCATGCCAGCGTTGCACCAGCGGTGCCGTTGCACTGCTCGCGTCGAGCGCGGTCAGATATACGGAAGCCTGTTTGCCGAGGGACAACGCCCGCGCCGCCTGCTGGTCCAGATAGGGGGCGAGCGAAGCGGCGTCGGGAACGCCGAACGCCGCCAGCACGGGCGCGCGTCCGCCGCGCGCGCCATCGCTGCCACTATCCTGGCGCGTCATGTAGAGCTCCGACTGCGTAAGCGCATTGTCGACGCGCTGTAAATGCACGATCGCATCGGCCGACACGAGCATTTCCAGGTCTTCGAGTTGCGCGTTTGCGCCCAGCTCGGTCAGCAGCGCTTCGATACGCGCGAGCCGCACGCGCGCGGCGTCGAACGCGGCGCTGTCCTGATCGCTCTGCGCCGTCGTGACGGTCGCCGCAGCCGCCGTCTGATCGAGAATCAGGCGCGCGAACTGAAGATCGAGCGCCTCCTCGATCGCGGGGCGCATTGCTGCGGGCATGGTGTTCATGCCTTCGGCAAGGAAACGCTTGCGCACGTCGCCAAGGGCCAGCGCCTGGTCGAGTTGCGCGCGGTCCCAGACGATCGTCGAGCCATCGGCCAAGGTCGGCAATTCGCGATTGCGCGGTGCGACCATGAACGGCTGGTTCAGCAAGCTCGACAGACTGTCACGCATGGCGGCGCGATCGGGCGAGATGCTGTATCGCGCGTCCTTGTCGATCCAGACGATTCCGCTATTGGTGCCACCAAACCGTAGCGCCAGTTCGCTACGGAACGCCTGGAAGCCTGTGTCATCCCGTTGACGGATCTGTGCCGCGAGGTCCGCGCCGAGCAGACGGTTCTGCGCGACGCGCATGAGCGTGCGATCGTAGACCGGACCCGGCGTGAATTGCGCCTGATGCAGCCAGCCTCCCTTACCCGAAGCGAGCAGATCGCGCTGCGCATCGATACCCGCCACCACCGCCCGATAACCCGCCGTGAGTTTGGAGAAGTCGCTGGCGCCTGCGTCGGAGACGGAGAGCGCGTTGAGGTTGTCCGTCACCGTACGCTCGGCCACCAGCAGAGGATTGTTCGTGAACAGTCCGTTATCGACCTGCTGTGCGCCCTTGTCGAGCGTACAGCGCAACGCCTGTTGCACGGGCACGAGATCAATACTCGACGTGCGCACGGCAGTCATTCCATTCTGCTCGCGATAGAAATACGGCAGGCTCCCGGATACGTTGCCCTGCAACTCCGCACCCAGCGCGTAACGCACCACGAGGCGCAATGCGTCGGCGTTATCGGCGGCTGGATGCTCGAGCCGTTGCAGGGCCTGCAACGCGGCGTCGAACTGGTCGACGTTGTTCACGTAGAGCTGCAATGCGCGCATCTGCGGAAGGTCTTCGACGGCAAGGCTCGGTGCAGCGCCGGCATCGGCACGCATGCCGCCAGGCGCTGTGCAGTCGTCGCCTGCGATCAGCTGTCCCGTGCTCGGATCGCGTCCGACACCCGTCAGCTGACTCACCCGTGCATACATCTCGCGCTCGAGCGCGGCGACAGCGATTTCGCCGAACTCACGCTCGAAGCGCTCCTTCACGCGTGCGCTCAGGTCATCGACGATGCTCCAGGAGCCCGGCATGAAAACCGTCCACGTGCTGTCAGTTTTCAGATTCTGATTCAGCACGATGAGCGCCAGCGCCTTGCGGCGATACCAGTCGGCGGGAAGTTCCTGGCCTCGCTGCGCAGCCGCGGCGCGCTCCCCTGCATCGCGACGCAGTGAGCCGAGCGCGGCGACGAGTTCGCCATTGCGGTGGCTCAGCTGCACGGTAGCGACGACAAGACCGATGCCCCAGCCACCGAGCAGCGCAATGCTGCCCCAGCGCAGCGCGCGGTTCATCACCGGGCGTGTCAGATGCTGCGAGCGCGACGGGCGCGTCAACCCGTATTCGAGGAAGATTTTCTTCTCGAAGAGGTCACGCAGGAAAGCAGGCTGCAACATCAGGTCGTTGATTGCGCCGCCCGGTTCCTGACGTCCGTCCCCCATGTTCGCATCGGCGGGTTCGTCTGCCGCGCCGTCCGCATACAACATGACACTGTCGCGTTGCGACCCCGATGCCGGCGGTAACGCCTCGAGTTGCGCCAACGATTCCCCGCCCTGCGTCACGCTCCACTGCGCGAATTCGCTCGCGTCGCCTGTGAGGTAGATGCCACGGAAAAAGAACGGTTCGTGGTACGCGCTCGCGCGCAGCAACTCGTCGACATAGAGCTGCAGTTGAGCACGCATCGCATCAATACGCGAAGGCAGTTGCAGGAACTGCCGCGCGTCGAGATGTGCCGAATCGAGTGCGAACAGTTCGGCGCTTGCATCCGAAACCGAACGCATCACGCTGTTCATCGCCGTGTCGACCCAGTCGGGCTGATAGGTCGTCGACAGATCGTAGGGCGACGACCAGCCGAGCATGCTGGCCCGCATCGGCTCCGGCAGCGCACGCGCAAAGGTCGAGAAGCCGGGCAAGGCCTCGCAGCCGGTGATGACCACGTAGACGGCAAAGCGCATCGCGAAACGGTTCTGTGCAAGCCAGAGACGGCGATGCGCAAGCTTCGCGTGGCGTACGAGTTCGAGACGCGCGTCCGTGTTGTCGGCGAGCAGCGTGGCGGCCGGCACCGTGATCACGACGGAATCGAACGGACGCTGCTGCCGGTAGTTGCGGCACAGGCTGAGAAACTCGTCCCACGGCTTGCCGTCGCCATCGTCATCCGGCGAGCCGAGATAGGTCGCCTTGATATCGACCACGATGCCACGGTCGAAGAAATGCCACGAGATGCCTTGTGTGGCGGCGGGGCTCGCTGCGTCAGCACCGAGCACGCTGGCCACGCCCGCCTGGGCGATCGGCAGTGGTCGTGGATCGTCTCCTTCGTTGAGGATCATGATCCACGGAATGTTGTAGCGCTCGGCACGCGTCGCGATATTGCCTTCGATCAGTTCGACCGCCTGGCGAAACGCGCTGCGGAGCGAGTCCGAGCGCAGACGCACGATCTTGCGCTCGGTTTGCGGCTTCGCGTGCGAACCGTGGACCGCGAAATACAGCACGGCGCCAAGCACGACGCATACGACGAGCGTAAGCAGCGCGATCGAAAGCAGAAACAGGTTGCTCGTCAGCATGGACGCACTCCCACACATGACAGGCATCCGCGCGACGGCATCGAAAGCACAACGTCAGGCCCGAAAGCTGGCATAAAACAGCGAACATTCATGAACTTCTCCCCGTCACCGGGTCGGCATGCAGCGCGTCGCGTACGGGCCACGACTGCCACAGCCACAGCATTTCGGAAATCGCAAGCAGCGACACTGCGGCGAGCATCAGAATCACGGTCCAGCGGCTCACAGTCGGCAGCTTGCGCGGCGCGACATGCGACAACGTGTTGCCATAAGCCGCCTCGGACAACACACGCTCACGCCCGCCGAGATCCGGGCGGCGCTGATAGACAAACTCGTAGAGCTCCTCGCGATAGCTGCGCAGACGCGCCGCCGCGTCGGTATCGCGAAAGCGCCCCTGGAAGCCCATCGCAAGGGCGAACAGATAGAGCCGCGCGAGATTGCGGTCCGACGGTTCGCGGTCCGACAGCAATTGCTCGATGCGACGGAAAATCTGATCGCCCGCGACGTTGGTACGAAACAGCGTCGATTCGAGCAGATAGCCCGTCCAGCGATCGCGCCCGGACCACAGCGAGTTCAGCAGTATTTCGTCGGCGAGGACCGCTTTCAGATAGCGGGCATCGGCGATCGTCTCCATCTCGAAGCGCGTGCTGTCACGCCGCGACTGCAGTGTCTGGATTTCGAGCAGATCGAGCAGATGACGACTCATGCTCTGCGCAGCGAGGTCCGGGTCGGCATCAGGCAACTCGGAAAATCGCGTCTGCGCCCTGACTAGCTCGTCGAGAAACGTGCGGAACTGTTCCGTCACGAGATCGTCTTCTTCGGGTTCGGGTCGGTTGCGTGCCATGCTCAGCTTGCCTTGATCGTTGCCTGTTTGTGCGCGTACGTGGTCGCTGCCATCGTTGCGCGCTTCATCGCGCGGTTATCCCGCTGTCAGCCCTTCACGAACAGCAGCATTTCCTGCGGCCGCTGCGCACTCGCGCCCTCGTTGGGGTTGCCAATCACCAGCAGCTCGCTCGCCAGCACCAGCGCGTGCTCGGCCTGAACTTCGAACAGCAGGTAGCCCGAGCCCGAACGCAAGCCGAGATCCTCGGCGTAGTCGATGCCGCGCCGCGCGGCGCCCAGCACACGGCGGCTGCGCAACGACGCATAGACCGACTGCGAGCCGATCACGGCGCCGTCCATCCACGCCAGCAGATCGCGATCCGACTGGCCGCGCAGGCCGACCACAAGACGCTCGCCGATCCAGTCCGGATGCAGCGAGATTTCGAATGCACCGTGACGGAATTCGAACTTGTGCTCGCGATACTCTTCGTTGACTTCCGACATCGATTCGCGCAGCGAGCGCAACAGCGGCGTGAATACCGACAGCGGATCGGCATGATCGTAGTCGGCGGGTACGGGCGGCAGGCCGCCGGGCTTGAGCATCGCCAGCGACCCGTTAAGCGCCGCCAGCGACAGATACAGCGAAAGCGGATGCAGATGCGGCGTGCGCAGCGTCGCTTCGGCGAGCGGCAATGCGCTCAGCAGGCTGCGCAAGCGGTCCTTGAGTTCCAGCTGCGTCAACCGGTCGTCGACTTTGGACGAAGGGTTCGCCGTTTGTCGCGCAACGAATGCAGCCTTGCCGCGCAATTGTCCGAGCAGCGACGCGACGCTGGTCCACAGCGGATTGTCGCGCGCCACTTCCAGCAGCGGCGGCAGATGTTCGCCGAGCCGCACCACTTCGTTGTCCTTGTACAGCGAGCCAAGCCGCAGATACACGTGCATCGCCGAAGGCAGTTCGCCCGCCGCGAGCGCGAGATTGGGCATCAGCCGCGGGATATCGGCGGGCGGCGCATCGGAAACCTGATCCTCGACAGGCGCGCTCATACTCGAACGGAAGCGCTTAACCTGCGCGCTGCGGCGCATCGAAGCCGCAACGGGTAACACCAGATAGAAATCGATCGGACCATTCGAGAGCGCGGCCGCGAACGGTTCGAGCGCCAGTTCGAGGCGCACCGCGCCTTCTGCGTGCGCATCGTAGGTCACGGCCGTGCCATCGGGCATGATCGCGTCGAGTTCGAGCACACGCAAAAGACCTGCGGGCAACAAGCCGTGGTCGAACACGAGGCGCCGCACGCCCCAGCTGAACGGCGCGGCCGCCAGCGTCTGCCACGCCACCAGCGAATCGATACGCGAAGCCATCTGCTGAAAATGCTGCGGCGAGAGCAGCATGCCCTCGAACCATTCGATACGGTCGGTCACCGCCATGTTGGCGTCATGCATCATTTCGCATCCAGAACGGAAAAGTTGTTGCCTTCGAGCTGCACCACCATGTGGCCGCTGAAGTGCTCGATCCGCACGCGATGCGCGCCCGGACCTTCGTAATTGGCAAATACAAACGCGCCGGCAACACGCGGCCCGGCAAAATCGTCCCCATTCACTTCGACGCGCTGGCCCGGCACGATCTCCCAGCCGCGATACCGCAGATTCTTCGGATACGTATTCACCAGATCGTTGCGACCCGCGAACCATTTTGAGGCCGGCATTTCGGCAATACGGGCAAGCAATGCGTCGTCGCTCACGAGGACGATGTCCACAGCGACGGCGCTGTTGTTGTTCACTTCGTCGCTGGCACTCAACGTCACCTGCGACCATTTCGCCTTCTCACCGCTCATCCCGAAGACGCTGCATCCTCCGAGTGCACCCACAACGCACACCGCTGCGAGGAGCCCCGTCGTGCCCTTCGCCAGCCGCCTGCATGAGCGCGTCCAGTCGCGCGTGAATAAGCACATCCCAACGTTGATCATCTCGCTCCCACTCCAATTCCCATCACCACGATCAGCGACGCCACCATCATCACGCAGCCCACGGCAAGCACGAGCTGCCCGCGCGTGAAAGTGAAGCGCAACACCGGGTTCAATTCGACGACTGCGCCGCGCGTATCGATGGCGGCCACCCGTTCCGAAGGCAATCCCGCCGAGACGAGCGCGATCACCGTGCACACCGAAAGCAGGCTCAATACGTTGCGCGGTCCCTCACAGATCAGATCGACCGTAACGAGGAGAATGCCTGCGGCCTCGACAGGCAGATTCAGCAGCGACAGCACCAGTCCCGTATAGCCGACCGTCGCGACACCGTTCTGCCCGGCCGAGACGAACGCGGCGATCACAGACGCCGCGCAGATCACCACGATTTCACCCGGTCCAAGTGTCCGTTCGTAGAGATTGGCGACGAACACCGTCGCCAGCGTGTAGTACAGCGCCGAGCCCGCCCGGACGAACACCGAGCCGAACGGCACGACCAGTTCGACGACGCCACGGCTGAATCCGAGGCGCTCGCTCATTGCTTCGATGGTGTGGGGAATAGGCGCCGTGGCGCTGCCCGATGTGAGGCCGATCAGCAGCGGCGCTTTCAGGCTGCCGAGTACGCGCAAAAATGGCTGTCCCGCGCGCGCGGCGATCGTGCCGACTGCCACGGTCGAAAGCACAATCGTGGACACGGCGAAGCACAGCAGCAGGCTGCTCATTGCATCGAGCGTGGCGCTTTGCGTGTGCGACGTCAGATTGGCGGCAACGCCAAGCACGAGGACAGGAATCAGCAGGTTCGCATGCGCAATGATCGTTTCGAGCGAGCGATACACGCCTTCGAACACATTGCTCAGCATCTTCGTTTTCTCGCGCGAGAGCGCGGCGAACGCCATGCCAAACAGGAGCGTGCCCGTCAGGATGCCGAGCGAGCGGCCTTCCGCGAGCGCGCGATAAAAGTTGTCCGGGAAAATATCGGCGATGCTGAGCACGCCAGGCGCTGCGTCATCGCTGCTGCCGCCGTGGTCGAACAGCGTCACGCGCACTTCTTCCGCATCGCTGGCGCTCTTGAGCACGAGTTCGCCAAGGTGCGCATGCGCGGCCGCGGACAGGTGCTCGCCCGGCTTGATGAGCACGCCCAGCAGCGTGCCGACGATCGCGCTGACCACTACGAGCCCGAGCGCAAGACCAACGATCGTGCCGACCCGCGTGCGCGGCTTCGGCAACGCGATGACCTGCCGCAATCCGAAAAATGTTGCCACGACCAATAGCGGGATCGCCGCCATGTTGACGACTGACAGATACAGCTGGCCAACGAAATACGCGAATTGTCCAACGGGCTCGGCAAACACACCGCACAGGCCGCCCACCGCCAGGCAGACGATAAGGCCAAGCGTGCTTTGCGAGAGCGTGCGAAGCGTTTTCATTGCGGACGGTTCCAGCCACGCTCGCACGCGTATTTGACCGTTGCGCGAGCCAGTTCGAGTGAACTGTCGATCAGCGCGATTGGCAACGCGGCGATTCGCTGTGCTGCCAGCGGGATTTCCGTACAGGCCATAAGCGCCATCGTTACGCCTTGTTCCGCGAGCATCTTGAGAGCACGCTCAAGATGTGCCGCGGCGGCATCAAGATCTCCGGACTTCACTTCGTCGATGCAGGCCGCGACGAGCGGTTGCATTGTCTCGTCCGGCGTGACGGGTTCGATGTCGCGTTCGGCGAGCGCTCGCTGATAGAAACCAGACATCAGCGCGCCGCCCGTCGCAAGTACGGCGACGCGCCGAGCCGTGGACGGCACCGCAGCCACGCAGATCTCAGCGATATTCAGCACAGGGGCAGCACTGTGCGCGCGAATTTGCGCATACCAGTGGTGCGCCGAATTGCACGGAATCGCGATCAACGCGACGCTGTTCCTGTTCAGCATGTCGATGCCCGCGAGCAGCGCCGGCAGAGGATCAGCACCATCGTCGAGAATCGCGCTCGAACGGTCTTCTATGTGCGGAAGGTTCGCCACGAGGAGCGGCAGATGCTCCTGGTCGCGACTCGCTTCCGTCAGCCGCACGACCTTGTCCATAAAGTCCACGGTCGCAAGCGGCCCATGCCGCCAAGAATGCCGATGAGTGCCATGGCGGGTCCTAGATCTTCAGCGGACGAGGACAGATGACGGAAACGGCGGCCGCATTGCCGATCACGAGAATCAGCGTGCGCAACATGTCGCAAATGGGATCGACAGCAAGGAACAGGATGAATGCCGCTTCGAACGGCAGTCGCAGATAGGAGCAGGTCATACCCACCAGCGAAACGGTAACGAGTCCCGTCATGCCCGCTGACGCGAATCCCGCCAGAACCGATGCAAGCAGAACAGTGACGACCTCGACTACGCCGAGCGAATGGCCGTACAGTTGGGCGATGAAAAGCGTCGCGCACACGTAGTAGACCATCGGGCCGACGCGCAACAGGGAGATCGTCAGCGGCACGAGCAGTTCGACGCGCGAACGGGCGAAGCCAAGGTTATCGACGAGACTTTCGATCATGCTCGGCATGCACGCCGCGCTATTGCGGGTAGCGAGCGCGAGTGCGAAAGGCGCGCGCAATGCGTCGAGCGTCTTGCCGAGGCTATGTGTCGAACGCTTCCAGATGATGACTGCCGCGAGCACCAGCAGAAGCGCCGAGGTCACGAAAAATGCCAGAACGAATTGCAGCATCGCGTGCAACGGACCGACGCCCGACTTGCCCAGTTGCGCCGCGCTCATGCAGAACAGAATGAGCGGCAGCGCGTAGCTCAGCCAGTGCATCAGCTTCTGGCAAGCGTGGTAAATCGTTTCCAGCGACTGGCTGAGTCCCACGGAAATACGCTCCGGCACCCGCCCCACGGCCAGACCGAACAGCAGCGCGAAGACCAGCGCCTTCAGTGCGTCACCGTTGGCGAGCGCAGCGAAGATGTTGGTCGGCACGAGGCTGGTCAGGACGTCGGAGAAATTGAGCGTCTTTTGCGGCACATCGGCGCCATACAGGTTCATTACCGTGTCGCTCGACGAAGCGTCGCTGCCCACCATCAGGCCGAACGTCTGCATCGTGGCCGTCGAAATGTTCGCGCCGGGATGCATGATCAGCAGCACGATTGCGCCAACCACCGCAACCGTGACTGATGCGCCGAGAAATACCGTGACTACACGCATCAGCAGGCGCGAGGTGCCGCCGTCACGAAACAGTCGCTGCAGACTGAAGATCACTGCCGAGATCATGAACGGCAAGGTCGTCATCTTCAGCAGATCGACGTAGATGTCGCCCAGAAAGCCGAGCTTCTGCGACGCCTCGGGTGCAAACAGCCCGAAGGCGCCACCGAGCGCAAGACTGCCGATGACGACCCACGGGTTGAGCACGAATGCATAGATCCTGCTGGAGTTCATTGTTCTGGTCTCTTTTTCGCGCTATTTGATTAGTGATCTGCAGCTTGCAGGACGGTGCTGACGTCCAGCTTCGTGCTGCGATCAGCAAGGAACTGGTTGACGAACGAAAGCAGCGCCGGCTCGTTCACGTTGACGCCAATCGCAAGCGTGTCTTCGAGATCCTGCAGCGTCACGACGCGCAAACGCAGCGACGCCGTGGGGTCAACCTTGAGTACCCGCTTCACTTCGAATTCGTCGCGATAGGCCGCAGTGACGTCCCCGGCGTTGAGAGCCTTGAGCACATCTTCCCAGGTCGCGTAGCTGCGCACCTGCGCGTGCGGGAAGTTGTTGACCACGTAACCCGCGTAAGACGAATTCGCCACCACGCCGATGGTGCTGTCATAAGAGCGCACAACTTCCGGAACGGAGCGGCCGTGCGCGAGTTGTGCGAATTTCACGCGGTTGAGCAGCAGCGCACGTTTCAGACGCAAATAGGGCGTGCTGAAGGCAATCACCGTCGCGCGCGACAACGTGCGCGAGAGTTTGCTGACTGCGATATCGGCCTGCCCTTTCGCGAGCAGGCTCACGGTGTCGTCGAACGTGTGTGCGTCGCGGTTGAATCGCACCTTGACGTGGAGCTTGGCCGCCATTTCGCGGGCGAGATCGATATCGAGCCCGGTGAGCTTGCCGTCATGCTCTTCAAAGAACGGCGGCTGATCGACCGAGAGAACGGCTACCACGAGTTCCCCCCGACCGATGATCCGTGCGAACTCGGGCGCAAGCAGCCGGCCGTCCGGCATCTGCACGAGACCCGTCGACGTGACAACCGGCGCGCTGGCAGGTGCCGAGGCGGCGGGCGCACCAACGGGCTGCGGTGTTGCAGCGAAAGCGCTTTGAGCCGTCACGCCTGCAACCAGCAACGCAACGCCCGTGAGGCAGTTGCCAAGCGTGCGCCGAAAACCATGCATCACGCTGCGTGCGTCGTTGCGGACGGGGGTGAGAAGAGAACACGACATGAAATTACCAGTCTCAAAGAGTCGAAGAAGCGGGAAGCGCGGCCATGTCGGCAGCAGCCGGCGATGACGGTTGCGCAACGGCAGCGGGAGGCGCGGCGACGGGCGGCGCTACGCGCGCGTCATAGGCGGCCGTTTCCGTCGTGAGCGACGAATGATTCATGCGCGCGCCGATTTCCACACCGAGCAGAAACAGAAGCATGCACAGCAGAACGGCACAGGCGATGGCAATCGTCACCATCCGCGAAGTCATCGAAAAAACGTATTGCATGGTCTCCTCGCGCTCAGGCGGTCATCGTGGTGAACTGCGCCGGCGCGACGACCTGGATCACGCCGCCCCACGCGCAGGTCAGCTTCGACGAGTTCTGCAGCGCCGGCATCGAGCCGATCAGCACCGTCGGCGAACCGGGCGCCCACGGCGCGGGCGTCACGGGAATGCACGGCATCGGCGTGAGCACGCCCAGTGCGGCGGCCGTCGCGGCGGCCACCATCGGGTTGGCCATCGAACTGCATTGTCCGAACGGCATGATGTTGACCATCGGCGCACAGTCCATGATGTTGGCCGCCGGCGCGCCGCACATCACCCGGTTGGCGGGCAGCACCTGCAATGCCGACGGCGCGACGCCGAAACTGCATTGCAGCGTGGTGCCCGAAGTAACCTGAATCCCCATATCTGCCTCTTGCCCTCTGCCTTTATCCTCTGACCCACTTTTCCAGATTCTTGACAAGGCGTGGTCCGCGCGCGCCGCCCACCTGCGGCGTGCCCGTAGCGGGAGCTTGCCAGTCGCCTTCCGGCTTACCCTGCCGGTAGAGCCGTTCCTGCATCACCGCGCCGTCCGGTGCAAAGCGGCGCACGGTGCCGTGCAGCAGGTCCGCCTGATAGGGCGAACTCTGAACCAGCGCCCCGTTGGCGGCATATTCGCGCGTCTCCCCTTCGAGCTTGCCCTTGCTGTAGCGCGCCCGCTTCACCACGACGCCGTCGTGCATGAACACGGCTTCGCGCTCCAGCTTTCCCGCCTCGTACGTCAACTGCGACGTGACGAGCCCCGAAGGTGCAAAAGTCGCGCTCTCGCCGTGCAGTGACCCGCTCACATAGTGATTACGGCTCGCAAGGCGTCCGGCTTGATACAAAGATGTGACGCCGTCGAGCTTGCCCTTGCGATACTGAGCGTCCTGCACCAGCTGGCCTTGTGCGTCGAAAATGCGCAGACTGCCGTCGAGCAGGCCGTGCACGTAGTTCGCGCGCGAGAGAACCGTGCCGTTCGGCGCGTAATTGACCGTTTCGCCATGCGGCACGCCATGAGCCAGCGACGCACGGTTGATCAGGTTGCCGTCCGCGTCACGCGTCTCGACCAGCACGGTTTCGACCTCGACCGTACCCGGCGGCACACTGGCGGCAAGCGTTGATGTCGACATGGGCGTTCTCAGTTGAGCTGGACGATGCCGCCCTTGAGCGCGAGCTGGCCACCGCCGTCGACCGTCTGCGTCGCCGAGGCCTTGTGCGAAACCGTCATGCCTTCGTTGCTGAGCGTCGTGCCCGCCTTGCTCGCGTGCGAGGTGCCCGCCTCGCTCGCCAGCGACGTCCCCGCCTTGATGCTGATCGAGCCGGTGACTTCGATCACAAGATTGCCGTCCACTTTCAGCGTGTAGTTGCCCTCGATCTTGTGCGTGTGATCGCCGCTGATGTTGTGCGTGAATGCCGCGTGGTTCGTGTGGGTTTCATCGCCCGTCACGTCGACCGTGCGCGTGCCCTTGACGGTATGCGTCTCCTTGCCTTCGCTGACCTCGATACTGCGATCGCCCTTCTGCACCACGTGCGTTTCCGCGCCTGCCTTGACCGTGGTGGAAAGCGCGTTCTCGATCTCGACTGTCATGTCCTTCTGTGCATGGACATAAAGCTCCTCGGAATTGAGCTTGTCTTCCATGCGGATTTCATTGCCGGCCGTGCCGCCTTTCGACGAACGGGAGCGGATCACGCTTTGCGTCTGCATCGACGGCAAGGTCACAGGCACCGCGTTTGTGCCGTTGTAAACACAGCCCGTCACGAGCGGGCGGTCGGGATCGCCGTCGACGTAGCTGACCACGACCTCTTCGCCAGTGCGTGGCAGAAACAGATGTCCCCAGCCCGGCCCCGCCGATGCCTGCGCGACGCGAACCCAGCACGAGCTGTTCTGGTTGGCATCGGGCGTGCGATCCCAGTAGAACTTGAGCTTGATGCGCCCCTGGGCGTCGGTCCAGATCTCTTCGTCCGACGGGCCGACCACTTTTGCCGTGTGCGTACCCGACACGACGGGCCTTGGCGTCACGAGCGGCGCGCGAAACGGCACGGTGGCAGGAAAGACGTCGAACTCGTTGCCATACATCAGGTTCGAGGCCGTGTGGCGCACGGCACGCACGACATAGCTGACATTGAGCGAGCTGTCGGGATGGCCGCTCAACGTGAAGGTGGTGCCTGCCGTGAGGCCATAGTAGCCACCTTCACCGTGCCCGGTCTGCTGCGCGACGTTGTGCGCCTGGAGCAGCGTCCCGGCGATCTGGTCGCCGTGCGACGCCGCGACGTATTTGCCGGGAAACGTGAAGCGCGACCCGGTCGGAATGCTCGACGTGCCTTTCAACGACGACAGCAACGTGGCCGCCTGCGTGTAGTCGTAGTCGCTGACGATATGCTCGCCTGCCACGACGCCGCGCGACATTTCGAATGCGCTCAGTCGCTGCACCTGCGGACCGATGCCCGAATCGGGTGCGAAATAGAGCGTGCCTGCCGTCGTCGCTTCGTGTGCGGATGGATCGTCCGCCAGCACCATCGTGTGCGCGCCGTCCGCAAACGAGAAGAAGTAGAAGATGCCTTCCTCTTCCATCAGTCGTGAGATGAACCGGAACGCGCTCTCGTCGTACTGGACGCAATACTCGCGCACCAGATAGTTGCCAGCGTGCTTCATGCGGTCCTCGAAGATCACGCCAAAGGTGCCCAGCACCTGCTTGATGATGTCGAGCGCGCTCTGGTTTTGCCAGATGACGCGATCCTGACCGAGCGTCAGCAGCCACAGGCGCGGCGCCAGTTCGGCGGAATAGAAGCCGTATTGCACGTCCGCGCCCGAATGCGCGAAACGCGTGACGATGCCGTTGAAATAGCGCGTGGCGCCGGTGTGATCTTTCAGCGTCACCGTCACGCTCTTGCCGACGATCTGCTGCGGATCGAGCGCCTTGTTGGTCGAGCGCATGCGCAGATCGAAGTGATATAGCTCCGATATGGCTTCACGTCCGCCGAAACCGTCGAGCAGCAGCACGTCCGTCCCGAACGGTGTCGAGACGGATGCAAAGCAGTTCGCCTGGCTGGGCACAGTGGACATGCGCTTACGCCTCCTTCGGCAGGAAGCGGAACTCGATGTCGCCCGTCGCGCCCAGCGCGAGATGCACGCCGCCAAACGGCTCCGAGATCGAGATTCTCTCGAGCACCTGTCGCGCCAGCTCCGGCAGGACCGACTGCGTGAGAATGTGGTCGACATTGCGCGCACCGCTGTCCACTTCCTTGCAGCGCTGCGCGATCAGCGTGGCGAGATCCACGTCCCAGGTCAGCTGCGCGAGATGGTTGCGCGTAAAGCGCTGCGCGAGCCGTTCGAGCTTCAGATTGACGATCGCGTTGATCTGCGCGTCGCCGAGGTGGTAGTACGGCACCAGCACGAGCCGCCCGAGAAACGCCGGGCTGAACTGCCGGAGCAGCGCGGGACGCAGCTTCTCGATCAGCTCTTCGGGCACCGGGCGACGGCCACCGCGCGAGGCTTCCGTAATCACGTCCTGCGCCGCGTTCGACGTGAGCAGGATCAGCGTGTTCTTGAAGTCGATGGCGACACCTTCGCCGTCTTCCATCACGCCCTTGTCGAACACCTGAAAGAACAATTCCAGCACGTCCGGGTGCGCCTTCTCCATTTCGTCGAGCAGCACGACGCTGTACGGGCGGCGGCGCACCGCTTCCGTCAGTACGCCGCCGCGGCCGTAGCCGACATAACCCGGCGGCGCGCCCTTCAGCCCCGAGACGCTATGCGCCTCCTGGAACTCGGACATATTGACCGTGATCATGTTGCGCTCGCCGCCGTACAGCAGATCCGCAAGCGCAAATGCCGTCTCAGTCTTGCCGACGCCGCTCGGCCCGACGAGCAGGAACACGCCGACCGGTTTGCCCGGATCATCGAGATCGGCGCGGAACGTGCGCACACGGCGCGCGATCGCATCGAGCGCTTCGTCCTGGCCGACGACGCGTTCGGCAAGCTTGTCCTGAAGGTAAAGCACCGTATGCAGTTCGTCGGCGAGCATCCGGCCGACAGGGATGCCCGTCCAACCGGATATCACCTTCGCGACGGTTTCGGAATCGACGCACACGGGGACCATCGGCTCGTCGTTCTGCACGGCTTCTAGCCCTTTCTCCAGCCGCGACAGATTTGCTGTCAGCGATTCGCCTTCTTCGGGCTCGCCCGTACCGCCCTGATCCGCAAGATAGCCGCGAATCTTCTTGCGCCACGCGAGCACCTCTTCCACCGCGCGCTTTTCCGTCGACAGTTTTTCGGTGAGACGCGAATGCTGCGCGCGTTCGTCTTCGAGCTGCTTCGTGATCGCGGCGATAGCATCGGCGCGCTCGGCACCCATCGCGGCCTCGTGACGCGCGATACGAAGCTGGTTTTCGGCGGTATCGAGCGAGCGGCCCAGCGCTTCGATCTCTTCGGGCAAGCCGTTTTGACCAATCGCGACACGCGCGCAGGCGGTATCGAGCACGCTGATCGCCTTGTCCGGCAACTGCCGCCCGGAGATATAACGATGCGAGAGCTTCACGGCATCGCGCACGGCTTCGTCGAGAATCTCGACACCGTGATGCTCTTCGAGCTTCTGCACCATGCCGCGCAGCATTTCGATCGCGACGGGTTCGCTCGGCTCTTCGACCTTGACGACCTGGAAGCGCCGCGCCAGCGCCGGATCGCGCTCCACGTACTTCTTGTATTCGGCCCATGTCGTGGCGGCAATCGTGCGCAGTTCGCCGCGTGCGAGCGCCGGCTTGAGCAGGTTGGCCGCGTCGCCCTGACCTTCGCTGCCGCCTGCGCCAATCAGCTGATGCGCTTCGTCGATGAAAAGAATCACCGGCACCGCCGATGCCTTGACTTCCGCGATCACCGACTTGAGCCGGTTCTCGAACTCGCCCTTCACGCCGGCGCCCGCCTGCAACAGCGCAAGATCGAGCGAACGGACGGACACATTGGTCAGCGCGGGCGGCACGTCGCCTTGCACGATACGCTGCGCGAAGCCTTCGACGACCGCCGTCTTGCCGACGCCCGCCTCGCCCGTCAGGATCGGGTTGTTCTGACGGCGGCGCAGCAGCACGTCGATCAGTTGCCGGATTTCGGCATCGCGTCCGCGAATCGGGTCGATCTTGCCTTCACGCGCGAGGCCCGTGAGATCCACGGTGTATTGATCGAGCGCGGTCTTGCGGCCCTGGTTCGCGCCGCCTTGCGCCATGGAAGGCATCGCGGCTTGCGCTTGCGGCGCTGCAGCGGGCGTTGCACCGGTGTGTCCTGCTTCCGGCGCGACCGGCGAACCCGCCTGCGCGCCGCCGGCATCTTCCGCCGAACCTGCGAGTACGGCACTGAGCCGCTCGCGCAAACTCGCACGTGGAATATTCAGCAAGGCCGGCGCGGACTCGAGCAGCATGCCGCGCAGGCTGTCGACTTCCAGCAGTGCCAGCACCAGCGTGCCGGAACGGATCTGCTGTTCGCCGAGCAGCATCGAACTCAGCAGCCACGCTTCCTGGAACAGCGGCGAAAAATTCGGCGATAGCGCGGGCGTGCGTCCATTGCCGCGCTTGAAAAAATCGACGGCCTTCTGAAGTTGCGCGGTGAGCGTTTCGGCTTTGATGCCGAAGTGCGTAAGAATTGCGCGCAGGTCCGGCGCGTCGGATTCGAGCAGCGTCAACAGCAGATGCTCGACGTCGACGTTGTAATGCGTCTGACGCACGCACAGTTGCGCGGCCTGTTCCATCGCAAGCTTGCATTCCGGATTGAGCCGGCTCAACAGGGTGCGGATATCGATGTCCATGCGCGTGGTTCTCAGAGATTCGTCGACGCGGGCACGGCGGCTTCGCGCATGGCGAGGCGCACCGGCTTGGGCGTGTGAGTGTCGTGATTCGTGCCGCCCAGCCAGGAAGTCCAGCCGAGCCGTGCCGCGCGCAACCCGCCCGCCGCGCAATCGACGCGTTGCGGCGCGAGATGCAGCACGAACTGCACATCGAAGTCCTGCTGCAGATACGACCTGATGAGCCATGCGGCCATCGCGTGATCGCGGCCGCCGGGCAGCAGCGCTTCGAAGCGCGCCTTCGTCAGTTCGGGAAATTCGATGCGGATGCCATTCGCTTCGTCCCACGTGCGGCGCCCAAGCACCGCCGCGCCGCCCAGACGCGGCGCGCGCGAACCGCCGCGTGCGAGACGCAGCGAATCGGCGGCATCGATCTCGCGCCAGCCACCGACGAACTGCGCACCGCGCACCTTCAGACCGAGGCGGTCGGCAAGCAGCGTGCACAAGCCGGTCATCGAACGCGGCGCGGCGCCGAGCAGGCCCGCATGGCGCATCCATAGATGCTCGCCGTGTGGACCGTGGTGTGTACTGTTGGAACCCGCGCGCAGGCCGAGGTTGCTCAGCGCATCGAGCGCCGCCGCGAGTGCGGAGCCGTGCGGCGAACGCCAGTTCAGTCCCGGCGCGTGCTTCTTGCGGCTGCGATAGAGGAACGACAGAAAGCGATGGTTGAAGATATCAAGCAGGTCCGCGGTCGCCGTGTCGCGTTGAGCGCGCCGCGCCAGCACCAGTTCCGTATAGGCCATCGGCAGCGGACCGTTCGCGCCTGCCAGCGTGAGCACGGGCGTCGTCACCGTGTAGCTGGCGTGCAGATCGTGCGATGCGTGCCCCCGTGCGTCTGCAACATCGGCGTGATCGCCGTCGGGCGACCCGGCATGTTCCCGCACGCTGCGGATATCGCTTGGCTCGAACGCGAGCGAAACGTGGCCGACGAGACGCACTGCCTCGCCGAGCCCATTGCCGCGTCCAAGCGGCCGCGCCCATGGCGCAGTCCGTTCCAGCAGACTGATCGCCTGGAACAGATCGAAGCTCTGCGGATTCGCCTTGAGACGGGCGATCAGAGCAGCTGCTGGCAGCCCGTCATCGGCTCCCATTGCTTCCATATCTCGTCTCCACGGCGCACGACCAGCCGCACAAAAGAATTGACCGACGTGTACATCGCGAAGAAACGCGCGAGCACGGCGCCCATCAGCAAAGGCGAGCCGCCCACGAAGGTCTCGGGATCGAACTCGACGGTGACCTCGGTGCCGCGACAGTAGCCGCGCCACGCGTCAGTGCCGACATGCGCGGTGACGCTGCGCGCTTCGACGCTGCGGATACCGCGAATCTGGTCCTGCTCGCGCGTACCATCGGAGGCGAATAGCCGCAACATCTCCTGCAATTGCGCCCGCCCCGTCGCGCCGCTCACCAGCGAGTGATAGTTGAGCGTGAGCAGCGAAATCAGCCGCCATAGCGTCTCGCTTCCAAGCGATGGACTGCGCTGCGCGGTCGGCTCATAAAGACAGCGCACGCGCGTGTTTTGCGACACCTTCTCGACCATCATGCGTGCGCCGACGGGCACGTGTTCCGCCAGCCGCCGGTTCGTGCACAGCACGTTCGCGTAGATCACGGGCGCGCACGGATCGGACTGCGTGTTGGTGGCATCGACGAAACTCAGGAACATGTCGGTGCCGGGCACGTTTTCGCGCAGACTGTGTTCGCGCCGCGCCGACCAGAACACGGTGCCGGCGTTCGCGTCGACGTGATCGATGGCGGCAAAACACGGCACCGTCGTCACCCGGTCCGACGATGGGTCCGACGCGACGACGGACGCGATCGAATGAATTTCCGTCATCGACTCGCGCCGCTGGTCGGCGACGAGCCGGTATTCATAGTGCCGATGGTCGACGACGATCGGCTCGCTCGTCTGCGAGAACAGATTCACGATCGGCGTGCTGCCAAGCTGAAAATGTTCGGCACGCAGCATCCCGAGGCCGCGCGGCGCGCGATCGAGATGAAACACGATCTCGCAGCGGCGTCCTGTTCCAAGCCGCCCTTCCAGATGATGCAGATCGAAGAAATGAAACTTGCGCGGAAAGGCGAAGTACTCCTGCATCAGCGAGTAAGCCGGCTGTGCGTTCGGCGGGCGCGGCAAGACATCGTCGGCTTCCGCGTAACCCACTTCGCGCCACGCGCGTGCTGGCAGCAGCGTTGCGGCTGCGCGGCCTTCGGGTCGAACGGAAACGTCCGCCACGCCCGACACCAGCAATTCATACAGCGGCATCGTCACCATCCAGTCGCCGTGGAGGTGGATGCGCAACTGCTTCAGTTCGAGTTCGGAGAAGTCCACGCCGGGCGCGCATTCGAGCGTGAGGCGCAGCGTCGAATCGTCGCCGAACGCGGCGTGACTGATCTTCAGCGGCCACAGCACCGTGTCCCACGCTGTGCGGAAACGGCACGTCTCACCCGTTTCCGTGTGAGCCTGCAGGCCCGTGTGACGCGGCACCAGAAACCCGGCTGTGACCTTGCCCTGGGTCGGATCGAGATCGAACTGCGCGATCGTCATCGACGGCACGGGCTGCACGAGCGATGGACACACGTTGTCGAGCAACGCCGATGCAACCTGCGGAAATTCCTGATCGAGATCGCGGTGAACCCGCGCGGCAAGGAAGGCCGTCGCTTCGATCAGCCGCTCCGTGTGCGGATCGAGCGATTCTGTGCCATGCAGCGCGAGCCGCGATGCGATCTTCGGGTAACGGCGAGCGAAGTCCGCACCTTGCAGACGCAGGTACGAAAGTTCGCGCTTGTAGTACTGAAGGATGTCGTCGGGCGCCATGTCAGCTCTCAACCGCGCTGCGGGCATCGCTGACGGTTAGACCGTCTGTCGCCAGTTCGAAAGCGACGTGCGCGACGTTGCTACCAGCACGCAATTGCGCGTCGATGGTCAGCACAGCGTGCGTCGCGTGATCGGATGGAAACACAAAGCCCACGGTAACGTTGGCGAGGCGCGGTTCGAACAGCGTGATCGCGCGTTTGACGACATCGGCAATCGCATCCCGGTCAGAACCGGAATGCAACGACCTTTCGGAAAAGTCCGGCACGCCGTAGTCGAGTACGGTGCCGTCGCAAACGGCAAATTGTTCGAACGTCAGACGCGAGCGCGTATTGAGCAATCTGCCGAGCTCGCGCGCAACCGACTCTCGCAGCGCATCGGCGCCTGAGAGCTGCGCCTCGCCGCTGGCGGCGAGGCGGTCGAACAGTGGCATCGATGAACCGCTGACGATTGCCGGCATTGCGCGATGACTCCAGGTAACGCTGATGATGAAGCTTTAGCGCCGGATCCCGGCGCATCCACGATGATCAGGCCGACGGCGGCGCCGAAATGTTCTTCGACAGATCCCAGCCGAACGAAGCCGTGCCCTTCTTCGTCGAGTCGACGTTCTGCTGCGTGTACACCGTCGTGATCTTCGAGTAGTTGATCTGGAAGGTATCCGCCGACTCGCCGCCGCCGCTCGTCGTGATCGACGAAATCATTGCGTCGCTCAGCGTGTACGTGAGCAGCGACATGAACTTGCCGTTCTCGTTGCGGCCGATAGAAATCGTTGCATCGCCGAGCTTGGTGCCGGCAGCGCAAGCGGAATACAGCGCCGGCGTGGCCTGATCGGTGGCCTTGCTCAGGCTGAATTCCTGGAAGCTCGGGCGGCCCATCGTGCGTTCCGTGTTGCCGACGTCGCGGTTCATCGAGATCGATACGCCGATCGAATACGAGTACAGCACGATCTGATCTGTCGCACCGTCGAGCGTCGAATTGCCCTTGATGTCCTTGATCTTAAGAAGAACGGTATCCATGAATCTCTCTTATCAATAGGTGACGTATTTGCTGTGTCGCGCGGCGCGAGGCCGCGCGTGACGGATCATCAGGCTGCCGCTGCCGGCAGTTCCGCGACGAGACGAATCGACGCGGTCAGTTCTTCCATCTGGAAATGCGGCTTCAGGAAACAGGTCGCGCGGTATGCACCCGGCTTGCCCGGCACTTCCGTGACGTCGACACGCCCTTCGCCGAGCGGGAAACGCGCCTTTTGTGCGTGCGATGCCGACGGGTTGATCAGCACGTAATCGGCGATCCAGTTGTTCAGATACGCCTCGATGTCGCTGCGCGACTGGAAGCTGCCAACCTTGTCGCGCATGATCACTTTCATGTAGTGAGCAAAGCGCGATGCGGCGAGCACGTACGGCAGACGCGCGGACAGTTGCGCGTTCGCGTTGGCGGCGTCCTTGTTGTACACCTTCGGGCGATTGGTCGTCTGGCCACCGAAGAAAGTCGCGAAGTTCGAGCCCTTCGAATTCACCAGCGCGATAAAGCCGAGATCGTTCAGTTCCTTTTCGCGGCGATCGGTGATCGTCACTTCCGTCGGGCACTTGAGGACGATATCGCCTTCGCCCGTCTTGTACGTGTGCGCCACCATGTTCTCGACCTTGCCGCCGCCTTCCACGCCGCGGATCGCCGTCGACCAGCTGTACTTCGCAAATGCGTCGGTAATACGCAGGCCCAGCTGGTAAGCCGAGTTCGCCCACAGATACTTGCCGTGGTCGGTGCCGTCGACATCTTCTTCGAAGTTGAAGTTCTCGACCGGCTTCGTCTTCGCGCCATACGGCAGACGCGCAGCATACGAAGGCAGCACCAGCGACACATAACGCGAATCTTCCGAATCGCGGAAGCTGCGCCATGCGGCGAGTTCTGCGCTCTCGAAGGTCTTCGACAGATCGCGCGTGACGCCAAGATCCGTGAACGATTTCAGATCGAACAGGCTCGGCGATGCGGACGCGATAAACGGTGCATGCGCAGCGGCTGCCACCTTCGAAATACGCTCGAGCAGCGCGATATCCTGCGGATGACGGCCAAACGAGTAATCGCCGATCAGCAGCGAGTACGGCGCGCCGCCGAATGTACCGTATTCCTCTTCATAGACCTTCTTGAAGAGCGTGCTCATGTCGTGATCGACAGCCGTTTCCAGGTCTTTGAGCAGTTCCTTCTTCGTCACGTTCAGCAGACGCAGCTTCAGCTGCGGCCCCGTTTCCGTGCCGTACACCATGTCATGCAGGCCCGTCCACGATGCTTCGAGTTCCTGGAACGCTTCTTCATGCATGATCGCGTTGAGCTGGTCCGACAGCAGCTTGTCGATTTCAGCGACGCGTTCGTTGATCATCGCGACGACGCTCTTGTCCGGGCTCGTGCGCATGCCTTCGTCGAGAATCTGCGACGCGAGCTGGCCGATCAGCTTCTTGGCGTACGTGCTTTGCGACGGCTCGACGGCCATGTTGCCTTCATGAACGATGCGCTCGAGCAGGCTCAGTTCCGCGCCCGAGGCTTCGAGCGTCTGTGTTTCGCGCGCGGCCGCACCGGCCGCAGTGTTGCTTGCCATCTGAATCACCTTTGAAAGTTCGTTGCGCCCACAAGGAAGGGCAAATCAGGCTTCTGTCCGCTGCCTTCAGGCCGCAGGCGTGTCCTCGGCGGGCGCGGCCGGCTCGGCTGCTGCCTCTGCTGCCGCGGGTGCTGCCGAAGCAGCAGCGGGAGCGTCGCTGGCATGCGCCTGACTTTGAACTTTCTTCAGTTCCTCACTGTTCTGCACGATGCGCTCGAGCATCGAATCGAGCTCGTCGTTGCCGTCGAGCTTGGCGAGCAGATCGCGCAGTTGTTGACGCGCTTCAAGCAGCTTTGCCAGACGCGGCACCTGTTTGACGATACTTTCCGGATGAAAATCTTCGAACTTCTCGAACTTCAGTTCGACCTTGATATTGCCTTCGCCTTTTAGCGTGTCCGCGACGGACAGATCGAGACGCGGCGCAATCTTGCCCATGATCTCGTCGAAATTGTCGCGGTCGATCTCGACCAGTCGACGCTCCTTGAGCTTGGGAAGCGGCGTTTCGGGTTGACCCGACAGGTCGGCAAGCAAACCGACCACCAGCGGAAGCTCGCGCTTCTCGACTGCGTCGCCGACTTCTACGTCGTAAGTAATCTGGACGCGCGGCGGACGATTGCGTCCCACCCATTTCTGCAAACTGTTCGACATGAACCTCTCCGGAAAAGCACGAGTGTGTTTAAGAAACAACTCGCTCGCATAGCCCGCGAGCGATGGGCACCTTGCAAATTTGATTCGAAGAGCGCGGGAACGCATTCGCAGCCTATGTGCGTGCAGACCCCGCTGACAGGATGTCGTCAACCCGGGCGCCCTTCTTTAATATTCTTTGAATCAGGCTACCCACAACGACGGGCCGGGCGCGCCTTTCGGGATGGAAGGCTGCCGTATCGAGCGCCGGTAGCAGTAGTAATGGCGCTCGCCCCCGCGATTTCTTCCTGGCCAGAAGCACTACCTTGGTCAGGAGTAGTTGGCCATACTGAAAGAAACCGGAACTTCTTTTAAAGCTGTAGTGAACTAAAGCACGATCGGTACTTGTTCACCTGCTTTTTAATCAGGCAGGATTAAACCACAGCTTTTTTTCAGCTACAAGACGAGTTTTCGAGTGCGAGAGAGAGATTTTTTTCACTGGATTAACGGCGACTGTGTCTAGTGTCAGTGTCATATTTGTCGTGGTTGCAAGCGAAATAAAAAGTACGAACGTACGGCAAATGGTTAGTGCTCGCCAACCACCACTTGCACGCCCACTTTAGGTAATACCTGGTAATCCGTGCCTTTCATCGCGAACGAAACTGATGCAAGGATCCTGAAGAAACAGGCATCCGGAGTACGGGATTTTCTAGATTCATTTAATAGATGCGGTTACGCATTACTCATCCGTATGCTTCGGGCGACCATTTTTCGACTACGCGATGAGATCAATCGCTTGAATTTACTCACGATTTTTATATTCCTGACCGAATAGACAAGTAAGATCATCAAACAGAATTAGATTTGGTTTTTCCGCGAACTGGTGGCTCAGTCTGGATCCGTGACAGACTGCCGAATGCCCTGCTTCACATCAACGGCAGCACTGTGTGTCCGGGACGTCGTGATCCGCTCAGGGAAAACGACGATACGCAAGTGATTGCTGTCGCGCGACCGTCCGTGTATTGTTCGCGGCGCCAACTTTTTACATCGCGCACGTCGCCACGAGGACGCAAAAGAGGTGTATCCGAACCCGCTCGTCGAACAAGAGATCACACATCTCAGTCGTGTCATGAGAGTGTTCGTTTTCGGTCGCATTCCTGCCACCACGACTTACCGGCAGAATCGGCTCGACGCCCTCTTTGAATCACGCCATCTCACCGACTATCAGCGCCGCTGGGTACGAGAACTGATGCGTGAGCTCAGCAAGGCTGCGTGATGAGTCGCCTGCAGGCTCTCAACATGTGCTCCCGCGACGGAGCAAAATAATGCAGCGAATGATCATCCGCTATAAAAACGTCGCAGCTATACTGCTGCCAACAATCGGGTAGATCAACAAACGCGATACGGGGAAGGAAATGGGCGCAAAAGGACCATTGGTAGTCGTCAATGCGAGCGAATGGATCCGGCGCACGGCGCTGACATTCAGATCGCGCGGCGCGAGCACCAGTCGTGTCGACGTGGCGTACGCCGCCTGGTGTACGGCACGCTTCGATGCTCTCAAGGCCGCCACATTGCGCGACGCGTTAGACGACTACCTGGCCGAGAAAGGCGGCGACTGGTCCAAGGTTTCGCGTAACAGCGAAAGCGGCGGACTGATGGAGTACATCTACAGAGAAGCCAAGAGCGTCGCGCCCGCACAACCGTCGGCAAGTGCTGCACGCAATAGAATCCGCTCATTCGATATTCCCCACTCGCGCTACGGCGTGCTCTATCTGTTGGGCAATATCGAAATCGACATGAACTGCTTCAACATTGCTCTCGAGGGCGTGGCGGCTGTAGGCGGCGCAATAGGCGCCGGATTCGCAGCGAACGTGAACCATCTGGACAGCGTCAGTCAGGCGAGCAGGCATGTGGATATCGGAGGACATCCGGTTTCTGCACAGGCGATCGTCAGCGCTTCTTCAACGGCCGTCAAAACACTACCGAAGGCAGGCAAAACGATCGACGAGACGTTCGGCATCAGTCAACCGCTCGGCAGAGAGCGTCGGTGGTCGCCGTCAGGCACTGTCAGGCCCGCTATGGACAATACCAGCAGTGGCCCGATCAAGTCGAAGGTCACGTGGACTTATCCGACCACCAAGGCCGGTTTTGAGATGATCAAGGACGACCCTGCGCTGTTCCTCAACCCGTGGATGCTACCCGCCACGGTAGCCGGCGCGGCCGTCGTTACCATTACGGAGACACTCAACAATCTGCGCCGGGAAATAGAAAGCGCCGTTACCTGGGCATTCGAGAAAATCAAGAATGCTCTGCTCGGTGCTTCGGCTTCCACATTCACGCTGTCCGGCGGTATCGTCCGATCGTTGATCAAGATTGTTGTGACGCAGTGTCTCGCAAGCGCGGCGCCGTTCGTCGGCGCTGCGATGGATCTCGGTGCGGGCATCGTCAAGACCTTGCGCGCGGCAGCGGAAAAAGTGGGAGCCTGGCTCGAGCGACGCCGAATCCAGCTCAACGCGGGCCATCCCGAACTGATCGCGGCATCGCTAGAAGGCGAAATGCAAAAGGGCGTTTTTCAGGGCCTGTGGACCACCCTGAAGGGTGCGGTATCAATGGCGCTCAGTTCTTTCTTGCCGGGTGCCGGCAGCCTGGTATCAGCCATCGTCACGGGCGTGGAATGGCTGGTGAAATTCGCATTCCGGTTGTGGGAGCAGAGCAAGATTCACACATTTCTTGTTAAGGCCCGAGAGTTCTATCTTGAGGAACGAGAACTTGCCACGCGCGATCCTGGTCCGCGCGGCCTCGAGTTTCAACCGAACATGGACCCAGACAAAGGCGGGATCATCCACGACGTCGACAGGTTCACGGCCTTCTTCCAGGAAGGATGCGACGCCAGTCCGCTGATTCCCATGCTCACGCTCAACACTGGCATTTGCGGCAGCCTGATGACACTGGTCAATCTGTTCAGAGACGAAAACGAAAGTGGGAGAGAGGTAGTCGATCGCGCGACGTATAACAGTGGAGTGGCCTATTTTTCACGGCTCAAGGGTTATGGCGCGCAGTATCTGCAAAGCTCCGGTTTCAAATTCCGCGCGAGCCCCACGGAAACACGCGGCAGCATACAGGGACTGCTCGATCACGCAGTGCATCACCATGGGCATGACTCGATGACCGGTAAGGCCGTTGCATTCGTCGCTGCCAGCTAGTACTTGACGCTTGACTCGCTGCAGTCAAAAACAGTTCGCCAAGTGTGGCGGTTGCAGCCAGGAAGCAGGTCGCCGAGCCAGTTGGCGCCGGCAACGACAATTGGCAGACCTTCTGACTTCCCGGTGTCAGATTTTCAGACGTCGCACTTGGACCATCACACGATGGATGCAGCCAGACCTGTTCCGTGGTTTCCGTCTGTCGCGCTGATGACCGTGAAGTGGCTCAGCAACTCCCGGTAGCGGCCTTCGAACAAACCACGCGGGTCGATCGCGGGACAGGACACTCACCCTATCGCAGCTGGTCCGCTCCCGGCAACCCGCGAGGCTCCAGAAAGACATTTGCCGCGTTTTCCGCGCCTTGCATACCCTTCCTTGCGCGGACGATCCAGCGGTCACTCCCTGTCGGCGGGGGGTGGCGAAGCGGGGCAGGCAGGGATAAATCACAGACCGTTAGTTGCGCACAATTGGACACCATGCGATGTGAGTCGTTGAATATGCCCGACGGCAGCGATATGCTTCGCACCTTAACGGGAATGACGAAGACAGAGACGTATCGAAGGGAAACATAACCATGCGACTGCGACGTATAACCGCGCGACGTTCCTCCGTGCATGGCCAGGGACTGTTTGCGCTTCAGCCAATCGCCGCAGGCGAACGGCTCATCGAGTACAAGGGTGAAGTGATCAGCTGGCGGCGGGCAGCGGCACGCCAGCGGTCGGAGGCCGGCCATACGTTCGTGTTCGGTCTGTCTGACGGCCGCGTCATCGATGGCAGTCGCGGCGGGAACAGCGCCCGTTTCCTGAACCATGCATGCGCGCCCAACTGCGAGGCGATCGAGACGGGCGATCGCGTCTTCATCCACGCACTCACCAACATCAGCCCTGACGAAGAACTTTATATCGACTACGGTCTCGCGATCGACGGCGAGATAACCGACGACATCCGTGCCCAGTACGCGTGTCATTGCGGCCATTCCGCCTGCCGCGGATCAATGCTTGGCAGTGCATGACCGCGACGTAAAGGCGGCATTGCCCACGCGCACAGGGCTGAGTGCATGACGATAGCTGGCTTTTGCATGCCTGCGATATCTGTTTGCATCCTGCCGGCGCAACGCTGGGCAGGTACCGTGGTTGTCGTCAGGTTTGCAACGGTCGGTATGGGGCGTCGACCGGCCGCTCAGTATCTCCGCTCAATGACAAGACGTCGGCCTTATGTAAAGCTTCGCATAATGCCGAGATTTTTTTGGTTGGCGGTCGCGGCAACCAGCGCATCACCATGTCGTCGGACCTGATCCGCGACCGGTAATCAAAAAAATGTTTGTGCTGAACCGCTCCACAGGCGGTGGCCGCTATGGGCATTGAATGACCGCCGCGGTAATTTGTGATGTCTTGCAGGGGCGATCAGACCGGGACTTCCGGCGGGAGTGGGAAGCATCACCTGTAAAGGAAGCGGGAATGTGCGCGTGAACCGGCAGATCACCCGCCGTTCTGGAGTACGCTGGTGCGCCAGTGGGTCGAAGGCACGAGTGCAGCCGCGTTGGCCTCGTCAGGAAAGGCGAACGTGTACGGAAACAGGTGCGGTGGCAACTAGCGCGCATGGGTGGCACGTGGCGGGGCTCGTGGAAGGGTGCCGGGCATGTCTTCGATGCGGAGCATGTGTCCCTTGCCACATACGGGGCAGTCACGCAGTGACTTGCCGGTGAGTCGCTGGTAGCGGTCACGGTAGTCTTCCCCGGGCTCGGCTGCGGCAGCGGCGGGAGCCTCGACACCGAGCAGTTGCCTGCAGGTGGCGAGCCTGTCGGCACGGTGGCAGTTGGCGAGCCACCCGTAGCTGCGAATGCGCTTGAAGCCGTCAGGCAGCACATGCAGCAGGAAGCGACGGATGAACTCGTCGGCCGTGAGCGTCATGGTTCTTTGTCTGGACTCGTGCCGGTAGTCCTTCCAGCGGAACTGCACGGTGTGCCCGTCGAAGGCGAGCAACCGGTTGTTGGAGATGGCGACGCGGTGGGTGTAGCGGCCCAGGTAATCGAGCACGTGTTCGGCACCGCCAAAGGGTGGCTTGGCGTAGACCACCCACTCCGCCCGTGCCGCGGATGCAAGCCAGGCCGCGAACGCCCGGGCATCACGCAGCGGCTCGAGCTGGCCATGGAAGCGCAACGTGCCGGCGTCGAATGCGCGGCGCAGCTGCTGTGTAAAGAGCCGTCGGAAGAGCCGTGACAGGACCCGCACCGGCAGGAAGAAGCCGGGACGGCAGGCGATCCAGTGCTCGCCATCCGGGGCGATGCCGCCGCCCGGCACAACGCAATGCACGTGCGGATGATGCAGCAGATTCTGCCCCCACGTGTGCAGGATCGTGATGAAGCCGATTTCGGCACCGAGATGTCTGGGGTCGGCGGCGATCGTGCGCAGCGTCTCGGCGCTGGCGCGAAACAGCATGTCGTAGAGCACGCGTTTGTTCTGGTACGCGAGAGCCGCGATGGGTTCGGGAAGCGTGAAGACGACATGGAAGTACTCGGTCTCGGGAAGCAGCTCGGCCTGCCGGCGTTCAAGCCATTGCGCGCGGGCGAGCGACTGGCACTTCGGGCAATGTCTATTGCGGCACGTAATGGAGTGCACTCCATTACGTGCCTTATGGGGAGTCCTGGCTAACAGCGAGTCCGAAAGCATGTTCGGAGCCTCAGACCGAACAATTCTGTGTTTTTACTCCCCATTAAAACGCGCCCCTCCGTTGCTATCGTGGTCTGGCTTTCACGGGCAATCATCACTGGAGGACGTGATGCTAGACACATACCTGGTAGCACCCAAGACTTTGAGGCGCCTGCGTACGGGACCGGCCGGCGCCTTCATTGACGGCTTTGCTGATGCGTTGGAGCGGGACGGATATTCAGCGGCCAGCGCCCAGCGGTACATACGTGCCGCCGATCATCTGGGCCGCTTCATGCAGATGAGTAGCCGACCTCTGGCTGAGGTAGGTCCGCAGATGTTGGAAATCTTCCGTCGACATCTTCCGACGTGCAGTTGTCCAGATGCAAAGGGAGGCAAAGCAAACCACCACGTTTACTTCGGAGCGAAGTGCTTTCGTGAGTACCTGATCGGGATCGGTGTCTGTCAGGCAGGGAAACCTGCAACGGCCGAGATTTGCGAACCCAACATCATCAGCGGCTTCCGGCAGTGGATGCAAAGGCACCGGGGCGCAAAGCCGGCGACACTTCGGCTGTACTGTCGCGATGCCACGACAATGCTCGAGTTACTTGGGCACGATGTCGGGGGATGGGATCCGAAGCGCGTGCGGACGTTCCTGCTGGACAGTGTTGGCAAGTGCAGTGTCAGTACGGCCGAAAAGCGGGTCACCAGCGCGCGGGCCTTCCTGCGTTATCTGGGTGTTCACGGCCTGTGTCGAGCCGGTCTCGACCAAGCGGTTCCCGCACTAGCGCACTGGCGCCTGTCGACACTCCCGCAGTGTCTTGCGCCTGACGATGTTGACCGTCTGATAGCCGCTTGCGATGGCCATTCACTTCGAACACTTCGCGACCGCGCGATCATTCTGTTGCTCGTGCGACTCGGGTTGCGTGCGGGCGACCTCGCAAACCTTCAAATGAGAGACATTGAGTGGGAAACCGGGACGCTGCGGGTCTCGGGTAAGGGTCGTTATGAAGTTAGACTCCCGCTGCCCCAAGACGCTGGTGAGGCACTCCTGCGCTATCTCGAATCCCGATCCCGAGTGACAGGAGATGGCCGCGTCTTCGTACGCAACATTGCCCCCTTCAGGCCGTTTGTTTCGGGCGATGGCATTTCCTCGGTAGTGAAACGCGCGCTCAAGCGGGCCAAGGTGAGTTCACCCGCCAAGGGCGCACATCTGCTGCGACACACAGCGGCGACCGAGATGTTGCGTCATGGTCTTCCCCTCGACCAGATCGGCATGATTCTCAGGCACCGCGGTATCGACACGACGGCCTATTACGCCAGGATTGACTTTGCACTTCTAAGGCGAATCGCCCAGCCGTGGCCGGAGGTGATGAAATGATGTCCGCCGTGGAGTCCTATCTCGCTGCTTGTCGTGTCGCGGGATTCAAGATGTCGAACGTGGAATATCTGTTGCGTAGCTTCGCGCGCTTTGCAGCCAATCGCGGTGAAACGCACGTCCGCGCACAGACTGCTATCGACTGGGCAACTGAGGCTGCGTCGGTAGCCCAGCGTGACGCGCGGCTGAGGACCGTATGCAGATTCGCGCGGTACCTGTCCATCGAGGATCAGAACCATGAGTTGCCGCCTGCGCGGTACTTCGCCTACCGAAAGATACGGCGGGCTCCGTACATTTATACACGGACCGACATTGAACGACTGATCGACGCTGCGCTGAAACTCGAGCCCACCAATGCCTTGCGCCCACAGACATATGCTGCGTTGATCGCTCTGCTGTCCGCCACTGGTCTGCGCGTATCGGAAGCCCTGAATCTACGGTCTGCCGACATTACGCCGGAGGGGCTCGTCATTCGAAAGAGCAAATTCCAGAAGAGTCGTCTGGTTCCTCTGCACGATACGGCGACGGAGGGTCTGCACAAGTATCTTACGATGCGGCGACTGGCACATCCGGGCGATGACCATGTGTTTGTTGATGACGACGGTCATCCACTCAGGTACACCATTGCCTACTGGACGTTCCGGAAGCTGCTGAAACTGGCTTGCATTGGCCCTTCCTACAACGGTCAGAGCCCACGGTTGCATGGGCTCAGGCACACGTTCGCCATTCGTGCACTCGAAGCGAGCCCTGAAGGCCGGGACCGCGTCGGGCAGCACATGCTGGCCCTTGCGACGTACTTGGGGCACGCCAACATCAAGGACACCTACTGGTACCTCGAAGCCACTCCGGAGCTCTTGCGCGATATTGCGGCCACCGCCGAGGACTTCCTCATCGGAGAACAGAAATGACTCCATTAGCTCCCCACGTCTCGGCATTCCTTCGCGAGACCCTCGCACATCAGAGAGGTGCCAGTCAACACACCTGCGACTCTTATGCCTCCAGCTTCCAGCTCCTGTTCGAGTTTGCCGCGGAACGGCTTAAGGTGTCTCCCTCGTCACTCGCGCTGGAGCAGCTCGACGCCGGAATGATCAGTGCGTTTCTCGAGTATCTTGAAGATGAACGAAAAAACTCACCGGAGACCCGCAATGTGCGACTGGCAGCAATCAGGTCATTCTTCCACTTCCTCGAGTATCGCGAGCCCATCGTGCTCGAGCAGATAAGGCGTGTTCTTTGCATTCCATACAAGAAGACGGACTCGAGGCTGGTACCATACCTGTTAGAAAAGGAAGTCCGGGCTTTGCTCGATGCACCAGACCCGACAACACGTGAGGGAATCCGGGATCGGGCAATGCTGCATCTGGCTATCTGCGGTGGTCTGCGCGTTTCAGAATTGACGGGGTTGCAGATGACGGATATTGCACTGACGTCGATGAGCATCCGCGTTCATGGTAAGGGACGGCGTGAGCGTGCGCTCCCCCTCTGGAAGGCGACCGCCAATGCGTTACGTGCGTGGATCGCGGTACGGGGAACGGCCCGAGTACCGGAGTTGTTCATCAATGCGCGGGGTGAGGCGATGAGCCGGTGGGGGTTTGCCTATGTCCTCAAACATCACGTTGAGGCGGCGAGCCAGAAGTGCCCTTCGTTGTTACAGAAACGTGTTTCGCCGCACGTCTTGAGGCATACGTGCGCAATGATAGTACTGCAGAGCACGAACGATATCCGAAAAGTGTCTCTCTGGCTCGGACATAGCGATCTGGCTACTACTGAAATCTACACCCGTGCCGACCCTACCGAGAAGCTAGAAGCCCTCAACGCAATCGTTCCTCCGGAACTGCGCAGGGGCTCGTTCAGGCCATCCGACAAGGTCATCGCCATGCTCAAGGCGAAGCTTTAATGGAGAGTTGCAGGAGCGCGAACTCCTCGGTTCGCGCTCGCTCGACACTTCTACTCCCCATACGAAACGACTCCCCATAAGGCACGAGTCGTAGGCGATGCGCTGATGGCCGCACGCGTCGCACCGCTCGACATGCCCGCCAAGCGCGGCGGTACGACAAAGCTCGATCGCACTCATCACCCGCCGCTGGACACGAGTGAGCCCCTCGGCATGGGTTTGCCGATACTGTGGACCACAGCGGCGAAGGATGTCCGCCACCTCGAGCGCCGGGCGCATCGCCGGCTTCAGAAGTACTCGGGCGCAGGTGGCGGCGATGGAATCGGTGCGGGGTGCGGCAGCAGATCGAAGGGACTCGCTGTGGCACACACGGTGCTGGTCGCGATTCTCAAGTAGCGCGAAGTAGTCGCGAGGGACCTATGGCCCATGAGCAGCTGGATCCTGCGCACATCGGTACCGGCTTCCAGCAGATGCGTGGCGAACGCATGTCTCAAGGAATGCGGTGTTATCGGCTTCCGGATGCCACATCGTTGGCGTGCGAGAGCGCAGATTCGCGAGACGGCGCCCCGCGTGATGGGGTGTCCGGGAATATCACCGGGAAACAGCCAGCCGCGGGGTGAGCGTCTTGCCAGTACGTTCTGAGGATCTCGAGCAGACGCGGCGAGAGCATTACGTAGCGATCCTTGCGGTTCTTGCCCTGGTTCACACGGATGACCATGCGCTTGCTGTCGATGTCCGTGACCTTCAGGTGGACGACTTCCGACACGCGCAGGCCGGCTGCGTAGGCAACCATCAGGATGGTCCGATGCTTCAGGCTGGGGATCGAGTCGAAGAAGGTGGTGATCTCCTCCAGGCTGAGGACAACCGGCAGGCGGACCGGCTTTCTGGGCAATGGGAAATCCTCGTCACTCCAGTCACGTTTAAGCGTCACGCGATAGAGAAAGCGCAGTGCACCGATCGCCGGGCTGAGACTGGCCGGTGCCAGCTTGCGCTCTTCGCGAAGATAGATGAACCAGGCCCGGATCTCCTCGGGACCCAGCAGTTCGGGCGAACGGCGGAAGTGTCGGGCGAAACTGGATACCTGAATCAGATAGGACTTCTGGGTATTCTCTGCAAGGTTACGGATCTGCATGTCATGCAGCATGCGTTGGCGCAGTGGCGTCATGGCGAGCCTCCTGGAAGCAGTGGGTGGAATGCCCAACCGGGCGTTCACATACTGCTCCTGGCGATACCGGTCACCGCTTCGCCGGGGTTCAGCGCCAGACGACCCACTTCATGAAACGTCAGCCGTAGACCTGTGCCAACCTCCCACTACCGCGTCAGCGGTTTAGTACAATGCAGATTATGCCAAGTCGCTGATTATGGAAAGCGGTATGAGAAATCTGCCGCAGAGGTTCACGGGGCGTGGCAAGGCGGATAGTGTCGGTAGCTCGCGCTGAGCATAATTTCTGCGATTTCCTGGTGAACTCAATGCGTCCCGGGGGCCGCTTGCGAGTTCACCACCGGCGTTGGTGGAGAAGATCCGTTTCCGTGAGCGCCGATTAATTTCGCTACTTGGAAATCGGTTGCGTGCATGTACTAGCGCAGGCAGGAGGGAACCGACACAGTCCGAATAGCTTTGTGGGCGTGCATCGACCGGCAGAGATACTGGCCGCTGAATAATTGAACGCGGGCGGCTCAAGCTTGTGGGTTAGCTCGACGGAAATCGCACCCGCTCCGACGTGTGCACGCTTGCAACATACATGCAGAAGGCGTGGTACGGCGTCTAATGGACGCATAGCCCGCTCGGCTCCACGCTGAGAACACTGAAATTATGCAAATCTCACGGACATACATCACGCATGACGGCATGCTGTTTCCGTCGATTTCAGCAGACTACTTTCCATAATCAACGACCTGGCATAATCGGCCATTGCCGACACTCGGGAAGCTGAATCTGTGAGGCCGTTATGCGCCTCTTTCCGGTCATTGGCAGCGCAGAGATCATTGAATTTTTCAGATGAGACTCAAAGGAAATTTGCCACGACTCGTTTGGCGCAATTTCAAGCGTGATTGGCACAACTACAGTGAAGTCACTTAAACCCCAGACCGAAAAATGCAACATATCGGGCACGGCAATCATGCTCACCCCGGTCCTTCAGCTCCGACAATAGTAAGCCTCATATTGCCGATCTGGGGAGGTCTATCATGACTGTGGAGCCTCTTGTGATCCCGAAGTGTAGCGCGCAAACGAGATTTTGATACGAATCAAGTATATTCATCCACCGACATCGCCCTCCTCGCTTCGTCGATTTCTGTCGCAAGAATCATTGCGAGTGCGTTACCAACACTGTTCTTTGGGCAGCTAGGTCGAAAGATCGGGTTTCCGCGGATCACGGGCTTGCCGCTAAGGACACATACGCCCGCGGCGGTCGCAGTGGCGCGCATCCATGTTTGCTCGCCGTAGCGGCAGCCAGTCGGACTGCTCCATTCGATCAGTACGGTTCGTTCGGAAGGAAATTCGAGCAAGCGTATTGATGCGTCTTGCGACCCGATTGGCGAGCGCCGTTCGCGGCAGGTCGCCGCCACGCTGACGCCTTCGCTGCGCGGACAATGCAGCAGAGCTCGAGCGATGAATCGCCAACGCGTGTCCTCTCCTTGGGATTCCACTACTGCCAAATCCTTCGAGTCAACGGCAAGCATGAACGAACTCACATAGAGATGAACGGAGGCGCCGTTCCCGCATGTCCGGGTCCGGCGAACATCCGTAAGGATCCGCGCGCGGTGGCGACACGCTGGCTGACGCTCCGGATCAACATGCCGCATTTCACGGTTTCCGCCCTCGGGGCTTTTACATTGGGTTCTTCTCGGTACCACACGTGCCTGATCGGTATGTCGGCAATCAACTCAAATTCCGTTCTCGCACTCAGCAAGGCATTAAGAATGCTGACAGACTCGACCGACCAGAGCGAGCATCTGAAACATTGACACACCAACAATACGATTCGCATGACGACTACCAATGCACTAACGTTGCATTGACTTCTAGTATTGACCAGCCGGTTGCGAAACCTCGAGAGCAACGATCACCACATATCTGCACGGCTATTGGATCTTTGCAAACGCAGCCTCGGCTATCGGGAATCCTTCTACGATCACCGTCTGAATCAGATCTCTCACACGAGTGTCGCTACCTATCGCAATCGCGAGCCCCAGAATACAGAGCACCGCTGCACCGCAGCTTATAGCTCGTGCGCACGGAAGCATCCGACGGCGTTTCACATGCGTACCCCGCGGCAACGTCTGCCACGTGGACATGCGATCACACACTCCTTCCCATCGTGACCGGGCGCCCATACTGTTCCTGTTCACTTCTACTGTTGCAAACCGCATCACGCAACCAGGTGAGCAAGTCCACGACCTGTCATTATTGCCGGTTGGTCAGTTCGGGTCCTTATGCACCCTGGCGATTCGACGATTCGTACTGCAAAATTTGCATTGCGCAGATCGCTGTCGAACGTCTTGGCAAGTCGCACAGGCAAGCAGTGCGGCCACTGCGAACGGATATACAAAGAAGAATGCTGTCAACATGAGTGAGTGTCCCTTGATGATATCTCACAGGAGATCAGAACCACCAGCTTTGGCGGAGCTTCGGTTGGGTGGTACAACATCGTTGTTGATATTCGATCGGTCGTATCTTTAAATGCCGCATGAACGCCCGCTGCAAATCGCTCTGGTCGCTGAATCCGCACATGTGGACGACTTCTGTCAATGATATATTTGGTTTTTCTAACATTCTGCGGGCTGCTGCGACGCGCGCTCGTTCGACAAATCTCCTCGGTGTCGTCCTCGTCTCTCCTTTGAATACCTTGGAAAATGTGTGCACGCTTATGCCGCACCTGTCCGCTAGTGCTTCAACAGACAAATCGCGCGACAGGTCGTCCAGAATCCACTCTTGAATATCCCGGATCGCTGCACGCTCTTCTGCCTGCGCGGCACGATATGTGCCGAACTGCGATTTCCTGTCGCGGCAGTTCGCCAAGATCACGAGTTGCCGTGCGACGCGATGAGCAATACCGCGACCGTGATCTTCCTCGACGAACGCGAGTGCGAGGTCCGTTTCAGCCGTGGCACCAGCCGACGTGTAGATTTGACCATCCTTGAGATTGACGTGGTCGAGTTCAACACATGTTTCAGGATATTTTCGTGCGAGCTGGAACGCTGGTGCCCCGCGGGCGGCGACCCGTCTTCCGCCAGGCAGCCCTCCGCACGCCAACAGGAGTGTGCCTGCGCATCCGGAACCCAGGCGGCGCACGCCACGAAAATGTGCACTCAGCCAGCTAATCAAGGCGCGACTTGGCTCGTCTCTCTGGAACCGTGAACCTCCGGCCAGAAGTAGCGTGTCTAGGGCAGGCATTTGGCTGTCAATCGTCAAGTCTGGGGCGATCCGCATTTCCTTCAACGCTGTCGTCACCTCCCGCGTGGGGGCGATGAGCTGCAACCTGTATGCGATGCGGCCCAGCTGACGATTCGCTGTGCAAAATACGTCAATTGGCCCCACGAGGTCAAGCAGCTGAAAGCCTGGAAGCGCCACGATCGCTACGTCCATTTCCATACTCAAATTAAAAAGTGATGTGTTCGCCTGAAGGGCGGTGTCGTGCGAGAGGACACCAACGTCTATCCCGCATGAAGCGTGATACGTTAGAAGGTGTAATTCACTGTGCCCTGGAGCAGATAGTTCGACCTGCTAGTGACGATTGGGCTCCGGAGCGCGGCGCCGGTGTACCGCATAACCTGGCCGTCTACCGTCGTAGACCAATGCGGCGAAACCTTGTGAGTCCACTCAGCACCTGTGCTGGCGGCGTATACACCGCCGCCAGTCATGTATTCCGGGAACCCGGAATGCGCACTTTGCATGGACGTCACACCGAAGAATGACTGGTTGTATTTCCCACTGCCAATGTGCACGGCCGCGTCGACTGTAATCTTGTCATATGGGGTATTGAGTACCACGGCGTCGGTCATCAGATGATAGGCAGCACCATGCTCGCGCCTCGTCAATGGAAGATCGACGGATATGTTTACGCTACCCCACTGGCCGAATCGGTAGCCGGTCGACAGGTTCGCGAGTACAGCGCCCTTGAGATCACCCATCCCCTTCAGAGAATCAGCGCCGTGGCCGAGTTTCGAGTTCCTGTCCTTGCGGCCCTCATCGTAGCTAAGCGCCGCAGTCGCGTAAAAGTTGGAAGGCAACGCCAACTCGTAGCCGATCCCGCGTGAAGAGTTGGCGAACAATCCCCACGGTCCCTTCGCGTCGAAAAGATAGGCGGGTGCGAATTGATAGGTTCTGCTTCCCATGTAACGCGGCTCAAAACTGCTGCCGACGCCTAATGTAAGCGCATACCCATCTCCAGCTCGCTCATTCATAGCGTACACGCCATTAGAGATAAACAGGATCGTACCTAAAATAACTGCGTGTCTCTTACTCATCGTCGTAGAGAGAGTTGAACTCGAACTTGAACACGACGAATGGTAGAGACGTGCGATGGACGTGTCTGTGAAAGGCTGATTGGAATGTGTGTAAATCTGTGATATCCGTCGCGATCTGGTGTCCGATCCTCTTCAGGCTCCGTCGTATCTGGTTTTCGTGGCCGCATGGCGGCCCCTTGGGCGAAGTGCGGCTTCTCTCACGCGATCTTTCAGGCCACCCAGCCGTATTGAGTTCAGTTTCCTGAGCAGCAGCGAGCGACTGAAGGCTGGTTCGCCTGTATCTGAGGGCATGCGACGCCAACTCGCCCGGCGCTGAAAGTCGCCGGACGTCGCGTAACCGGTGGTGGCGAGAAACGATACGAGGGAGTTCAGGACAAGATAGGTTAAACGTGTGCCATATCGTCCACCACGTCATCGGATGGACCATAAGATGTGCACTGGTGCCATTCTCGATGCGGAAAGACTTGTCGTGCAAAAGATTTTGCTGATCGAAGACGACGCGAAACTCGCGACGCTCATGTGTGAGTACCTCGGGCATTACGGCTTTGACGTGAGTACTGCGAGTCGCGGCGACACTGCGGTCGACAGTGTACGAAAGAATTCGCCGGATCTGGTCGTACTCGATGTCATGCTGCCGGGATTAAATGGGGTTGATGTGTGCAAGGGCATTCGCACCTTCTCGACTGTGCCAGTCTTAATACTCACAGCTCGTGGCGAATCGCATGATCAGGTCCTTGGACTGGATATAGGCGCAGATGATTATGTGGTTAAGCCGGCCGACCCGCCCGTGTTGCTGGCCCGGATTCGTGCACTGCTGCGCCGCGCAGGGGAATCCGCACAAACAGGCGCACCAACCGAATGCGATCCACTACGCTATGGCCGTCTTGCCATTTATGTACAGGATCGAAAGGTGATCTGGCGCGATCAAACGATCGACTTAACGTCGACCGAACTCAACCTTCTGTTGATCCTTGCGTCCGCTCCGGGCGTTGTGCTGAGCCGGGATGCGATCCTACAAAAGCTCAGGGGAATCGGCTTCGACGGCATTGACCGGTCGACTGATGTTGGCATTTCAAAATTGCGCAGGAAGTTCGACGACTCCGCAGGGGAACCGCGGCGTATCAAGACCGTATGGGGACGCGGTTATTTGTTTGCGCCTTCGGAGTGGGAAGATTGACATGTTTCGAATGTTGGTGAGGCTTTACGCAGTAGCGGCGCTGGTAATGGTCACCGCAGTGGTGACGATCAATAAGGCGGGCGAGTATGCATTTGCAGACAACGTCGCCGCGCAGGAGCGAGAGACATCAAAAGGCGAAGTGCAGTTGATCGCGCATGTGCTCAATTCGGTGGCTCGCTCCGAGTGGGAAAATCGGCTGCGATCTGTGGAGCGACTAACGGCCACACCAATATCCTTAGTGCCGGTTACATCGTTGAAACTTGATTCGAATGAGCAGGATCAGTTATTGCGGCACCGGATTGTTGTCGCGGTACCGGACTACACGAAATATTTGTTGCTTGCCGACGGCGAAACGGTTCTACAGGCTCGCAAGCTAGGAGTGCGCCGTGACATGCGGCTGATTACCTTTGTCGCGTGGCTCGTGCTAGCGCTGACAATGTTGCTCACGTTGATTACATGGGTACGTTTCTTGTGGAGAGACCTTGAGGTACTGAAGGACGCTGCACGAAAGTTCGGCGGCGGCGAACTGACGCAGCGTGCAGTGGTAGGGAAGCACTCGAACGTACGACAGCTCGCGGAACAGTGGAACACTATGGCAGAACGTGTTCAGCGCATGGTCGCTTACGAGCGCGAACTGCTTCACGCTGTGTCGCATGAACTGCGCACGCCGATTTCCCGGATCGGGTTCGGTCTGGCGCTGCTCGAAGAAGATTCAGGGATGAAATCTAACGGACGTCGGATCCACAGCATTGCAGCTGACCTGCGGGAACTCGATGAACTTGTCAATGAGTTACTGACCTTGGGTAGTCTCGAGCACGCCGCCTCGAGGCGTCCGCGGGTACCCGTTTCGGTTCGCGAACTGATCGACGACGCTGTGGAATCGTTCGCTGAAGAAATGCAGCAAGATCAAGTCGTGTGCGAACTGGATCTCGATCCGGCTATTCAAGTCGTCCAGATAGAACCGAAGTTGACTGCTCGAACATTGATGAATCTTGTCAAGAATGCCATGAAATACGGCCATGGACATATGCGCATCAGCACCCGGTCGGCGGAAGCCGGTACCTGGGCCATCTTTGTCGATGATGACGGTCCGGGCATACCGCAATCCGAGCGTTTGAATGTCTTTGAGCCTTTTTATCGACTCGATCAAAGCCGAACGCGCGAAACAGGAGGCTTCGGTCTCGGCTTGTCGATTGTCAGGACGGTCGTCGAAGCGCAAGGGGGTACCGTGTCTATCGACACGTCACCGCTTGGCGGTGCGCGTTTCGTACTAAAAATGCCGAAGTGACCCATCGTCATCCGGACTGATGCGACCTACCATGCGAAAAGGATCGAATTTGGAAGCACGATGCACGTCTTCACCCGATGTGCTGAGGCGGCCGTCCGATACGGAATGTTTGCCCGCAAGAAGCTTGCCATTGACGAGGATGTGCAACGTTCTCACAAAGCGCACGGTACCCGCGAAATTGAGAAGAGCGAGCAGGATGATGGCGATCACCGTCACCGATCATGATTGCACGGACATCGAGTACTTACAACGACGCACTGGTCAGCGCGTCTATTGGGAGGGTGACCGCCCACCAGCCCGCAGCGAAGAGAATGTCGCCGCTGAAAACTTTGAACGCGAGAACCACGAACATATCAAATTGGGTGAACTTTGTGTACGCGAGAAAGCCGACTTCAAGCGGGTCGATTTAAATGATAATTTAAGGGATCGTGCCGCCAGGAAGAGACTCATGATGGATCAACTACGACACGATCATTGAGAAAAACGATAGCGACTATCTCGCCCAAGGCGAGCCCGAACAGAATGACTTCGTGAGCCCCCACCATGGGCACGATCCCGCCTGCGACTGCAATATCAAGCGCGGCGGCGCCGGGAATGGGCCAGGCAGGAACCGCGTGCGGTGGATTGATCCACGAATGTTCACATGGAGTGGTTCCCGGCACCACGTGAGCCGAGCGCGGGGATTGTGTCCTGCCCCGTGTCGCACCTTTGAATTCGATTCAATGGGAGGGCTGTAGCAAGCGCATCCATTTTGCGTGCTCCTTCATAGAAAGTGAGTCTGCGAATCCCGTCTTACCCTGGTCAGCTGACTTCGACAGGCCTCCCAACGCATCTGGCTAATGCGACGGTTCAACCCTGAAACCTGTTCACACCCGCCGGCTGCACCGTATCCGATGGCTAAGGACGGCCGTGGTCGTCTGGACGAGTGGCACCAACTCCACGGAAATGTTTTCGTTCACCATCTCCAGCCGGCTGGCTCCACGGGAAAATCGTCCTTGCGTCGCATGGTGATAGGAGGCTTTACGGTACGAACCTCCTTCCCGTTAAGCATAGTAATCGTCTGGCAGTAGGAGGTCTGCGAAGAGCGCCCCAAACTTTGCGTGCGGATCGCGAATATGGCATTCGAGGACCCATCGCATGGCGGCGGGATGGCGGTCGAATTCCGCCAATGTGCCCGTATGCATCGCAGCGTGTGGATAGTCCGATATCCGGTGACCCGCAACTTCAAGGTTTAAGATCCAACCCAACTTCAATGCGGTCTCTGCGGCGTGCCGATACAGATCGGCGCCCTTGAGTCGCCTTTTCATCCACACCGCACGGATGTCATGAAACAGCGCCTTGACATCGCGAGCGCAACGCACGTGCTCAGAGTGATTGCCGACGACGAACGTCTCGCCTGCATCACCTTCCCATGGTCCATAGCGCGGGCCGATATCGATAAAAAAGATGTCGTTCTGCGCGAGCACGACGCGAGATGCGGGCTGTCCGGTCAACGTCTCCGCCGTGTTCGCGCCGAAGCGCACGATGATCGGATGCCACGTTCGCGCCATCCCGGCGTCCGCGAGGACACTCTTCGTCAGAAGAACTGCTTCATCTTCTGTCATGCCCGCTTCGATACGACCCGCGACTTCCCGAATCACCGCACGTGTCTTTCGACGCGTTTCGAGCATCCCCAGAATTGAGAAGTCACTCCCGACCCCCTCGGGGTCATAGATCTGTAAATCTTCCATTCGTGTCTCTTGTGGACTTCGACGTTCCTTGTGCGCAGAATAGCCTTATCACCAGCCCGCAAGAAATTCATGCAGCAACGTGATGTAGAGCGTCGGCTCCTCGACGTTGGGAAAATGACCTGAACGCATCATCTCGACGAATTCCACGTCGGAAATCAGGCTCGCGCACGCCTGACCGTCCTGCACGGTGTTAAGCCTGTCGTAGCGTCCGGACATGACCAGCGTATTGGCCTTTACGCGCGGCAGCGCTGGCCTCAGATCGAAGCCCGTCAACGCCGCTGCGGCCGATGCCCATTCCGGGGGCGTCAATGGAAAGCGACGCTCCTCACTGATCCACGTCGCTCGCGTTGGCTCGCTCGCGTAAGGGCCGAAGGACAGTTTCAGCAGATATTCCTGCTGCTCGTCATGTGTCATGCCATTGAATTCGTCGGCATGTTCCGCAATCAGCCGCGCCGATGACGATGTCTCGCCATGACACTTCGGCACGACGAGCACCAGGCTGTGAATGCGCGCGGGGTATTTCGCAGCGAGACCTTGCGCGACGTAACTGCCCATCGACGATCCAACGACACGAGCGTCCGTCATCCCGAGCACATCGAGGACGCCTGCGGCATCGTCGATATGGTCGTCGAGCGTATAGTGCGCAGGACGCGCCGATTCGCCATGACCTCGCGCGTCGATTGCGACCGTCGTGAAGTACGGCTTGAACGACTCGACCTCCTTCGACCACACACGTCCGCTCGCGCCCAGTCCATGAAGAAAAAGCAGCGGCGGGCCCTTCCCTTCTATCGAGACACTGAGGTCGACACCATTCACGTGCAATATCGGCATGGTTCGAGCGCTCTCTTAGGCAATCGTAGAGGCGTCGGCGGACGCCCGGTGCATGTCGATGCCGAGATGCTCGCGAAGGAACAGGGCACCTTCTTCGAGCGCAGCATTCGCTTCGTCGAGGACGGAATGCCATATGTGCCATTCATGGATCATTCGAGGCCAGATATCGAGGCGCACTCTCGCCTGCGCAGCACCCGCCTTGCCCGCGAAGCGCACCGAATCGTCGAGCAATGTCTCGTTGCCGCCGACGTGAATCAGCAACGGCGGCAAACCATCCAGGTCGCCAAACAGCGGCGACGCGAACCGCGTGGTGTCCGACTGTCCACGCAAGTAGCTTTGTGCAAAGAATGCAAGACCTTCCAGTGAAACGACGGGATCGACACTCGCCTTTGTCACGACGGATGGCCCCGACATGCTCAAATCGAGCCACGGCGAAATCAGGAACGCCGCAGACGGCAGAGCGAGACAGCGACGCTTCAGATCCAGCATCAGCGACGCGCACAGTCCTCCTCCCGCCGAATCGCCGACGAGCGCGATCGACTCTGGCGCGTATCCCTGCTGCAGCAGCCAGCACCACGCGGCAACGGTGTCATCGAAGGCGGCGGGGTAAGGATGCTCCGGCGCCCGCCGGTAATCGAGCGCATACACGTTCGCCGTCGTGCGCACGGCGATCTCGGCGATCAATGTGCGGAACGTCTCGGGCTCACCCATCACGAATCCTCCACCGTGCAGAAAGAGGATCGCCTTATCGGCCAACCCCTGTGGCGCGTTGCAATGGAGTCCCTTGAACCCGGGGAGTCGACGGTTCTGAAGCTTGCTCGAGGATTGACGGGCAGAGGTCCGTAAAGCGCCTTCAGTCCTTCGCGCAGTTGCGGCGCGGACATCTGCGCATGCGCATCCTTGCTGACGCGATCGATCTTCGAAATGACGTTGATCAACTGTGTGTTCGACATGCTCTTGCCCCAGACGGTGACAGAGATTGAATAGCGACGCCGCGAACGTTTGACCGTACGGTTCAAAGGCTCTCCGGCGAGGGACCAACATGCCACTCAGGCTCCCTGAACTCCGAAATCGGTGCATGCGGGTCGATCTCGATCACTTGCCCGCCGAACACGAGCGACGGCAAACGCGATACGTGTAGCGCTTCAGCTTCCGCTACCGCATCTCGCCGTTCCGACAGATTGACGACACGCAGCGCAAAGCGGGTCTTGTCGATCAACGTGTCCATGCTCTCGACCACTGCGACGCAGATCGAGCAGCCATCGTGATATAGCGTTATGGGAGTCACTTGCTTCTCCATCAATATAGTTCGGATATCTGCATGCTTACGACGCACTGCAAACTGACGAGCATTGTCGGCCGGCAGCGCTATGGAGTCCATGCGCGCGAGATTCGAACGCAAGCCAAAGAAGGGCATCAAACGGCCATCTCCGCACACGCATGCCGATGCTGTATCCGATGCGCTGCGCACGCGGCTTCGTTTCCGGACACAACGCGTCAACAAAGCGCCATGCCGCGATCCGGATCACACCGCAGCCATACACTCGATTGCGTTCAACGAATCGGGGGCAACGATGCATATCGGAATCCTTGTCCTGCCGCGTCACAGGGCGTCGGACCTTGTTGCGGCAATGGACACACTCAGCCTGGTCGATGAAGGCTCTCTCAACGGCGGCCACTACCGCTTCCAGCTGATCGGACTGGACTTCCCGTATGTGACGGGGAAAGCCGGCCTCGCCGTGATGGCCGATTCGACCATTGCAACCACCGCGCCCGATTTCGACACGCTGCTGATCGCGGGCGGCGAATCGGACCGGTCGCCGACCGCTGCGGCGCTCATCGAATGGATCGCCGCTGCGGGGCAAAAGGCGCGCCGCATCGGCGCAGTCGGCGAGGCGGTACCGTTGCTTGCGAGCGCGGGTCTGCTTGACGGATGCACGGTCGCGCTTCACCCTGCCGCGCTTCGACGGTTCTCGCAACGATGGCCGACTGTCATCGCGATGTCCGATCAATCCTTCATACGTGACGGCAAGGTCTTGACGGCGTTCGGCCCGGAATCCAGCGTCGAGCTTGCGCTTGAAATCGTCAGAGACGACTTCGGGCAGTTCGCCGCGTCGCAACTTGCTCAACGTCTCGACACCTGCTGTCGAACGTCAATGAAACGGGCCGCGCGACCCTGTCTTCGCATGGGCAAACGCGCCTGCATCCGCGAACTTCAGCATTACATCCTGTCGCACCCGTCGGCAGATCTTTGCGTGTCCCGTCTCGCTGCCCGCGCCGGGATGAGCGAGCGTCATTTCGCACGCGTGTTCGTCCGCGAAACGGGCACCACGCCGCTCGAATTCGTGCGCACGCAACGCGTCATGCGAGCGATGCGATTGCTCGTCCAATCCACTCACTCCATTGCGCAGATCGCCCAGTTGTGCGGCTTCAGCGGAACGCAGACGCTCAGGCGCAACGCGGCCGCCGTTCTCGGCACAACGCCGCTTGAACGCTGAGCGTTGCCCGTCTCAGGCGAACTTCAGAACGCCTCGTGACCGACTGGCCGTTCTCTGCCCTTCGATGGCCGAAATTTGATCGTTGAGCTACTTTCGGCCACGCGATTCATGAACCAGAATTTGTTCCAAGAAACCGGGCCCACGCCCGATCGGATTCACAATATTCAGGAGGTTCATCATGTCCACGCTTTCTTCCCCTGGCTCGCAAGTTGCCCGAAATAGTGCTTCCATCAAGAATCTGCCAGTGAACCTGTTTGGCTCCGTGATGGGTATCGCCGGCCTCTCCCTCGCGTGGCGGCTGGCGAGCCACGAATTCGGCGCGAGTCCCTATATATCAGGCGCAATCGGCACGCTCGCCGTTGTGGTTTTCCTGCTGCTCGGCGGCGGATACCTCGTCAAGTGGCTCAGGCATCCCGGTGCAGTGGCCGGCGAATTCCGTCACCCGATTGCAGGCAACTTTTTCGGCACGATCACGATTGCGATCCTGCTGCTGTCATCCGTCATCGCGCCCGTCAGCCTGTTGCTTTCCGAAGTGGTCTGGACGATCGGCACCATCAGCACGGTGGCGCTCTCGTTCGTGATCGCGGGCCGTTTGCTGCAGGGCAAGATCGATGCAGGCCACGCGGTTCCGGCGTGGCTGATACCGGGCGTGGCGACACTCGACATTGCCGTGGCCGGCGGCACGATGCCGATGCCGTGGGCACATGAAATCAACCTGTTCGGGCTCGCCGTTGGCGCGATGATCGCGCTGCTGTTCTTCACGATGATCATGTCGCGCCTGATCCATCACGAGCCGCTGCCCGTCGGGATGGTGCCCTCGATGGTGATTCTGATCGCGCCGTTCGAAGTCGGCTTCCTCGCGTACACGAACTTCACGCAGCACGTCGATACGTTTGCGGGCCTGCTTTTCTACTTTGGTCTGTTCGTGTTCGTGACGCTGGCGTTCAAGGTGTTCCGTAGGGGCATCCCGTTTGCGGCTGGCTGGTGGGCGATCAGCTTTCCGATGGCCGCGCTGACGAGCGCGTCGCTGAAGTACTCGATGTTCGTGCAAGCCTGGCCCGTGACGTTCATTGCGATCGCTCTGCTCACGCTTCTCACCATTGCGATCGCCGTGCTGTTCATCCGGACGCTGCACTTCCTGTTCAACGGCAAGCTTCTCGGCGCATAAGCATGGATGCTGCGGCGTGAATTTCATGCCGCAGCAGGTCTTGCGTCACACCAACCTCCACGCACCGCTATCGTCACGGGCGTGGAGGTTTTGTTTCGTCTGTGCAAAAGTGAACTGGCTGCTGCCCTTGCCCGGAAGCGAAGAGCAGAGCATCGAGCAGCGCATTCAGGAACGATTCAACGACTTCATACGGCACGACGCACGTTGCGTGGCGTCCTTCAATTCGGGACCACACCAGTTCGACATCGAAACCATCAACAACCAGTTCCACCGCGGCGATGATGAATCGCTCGTCATCGGATGACACGGGTAAGCGGAAATGAATGACGCATTCAGTCGACCGTTTCGAATGCATCAGGAGTGGGATGAACGCGGATGACAAGTCGCATCTCCCTGAATGAACGATGGATGCTACGGCAACTCACTAACCGCGTGACGCACGTCCGCACGCCACGCGTTGTGAAACGGATCAGCGGTACATGTAGCGACGCGACCAGGGAATGACGGCCGCCGGCTGCCGCGACTTCTGGCACACGATCTGGAAGATCGACACGTTGTCCACAGCGAATGCGTGCGCGCAACCCGCCAGATACACGCGCCAGATCCGGTACTTCGTTTCACCTACCATTGCGCGGATGCGCTGCGCCTGCGCTTCGAAATGCTCGGTCCAGTGCGCAAGCGTACGCACGTAGTGTCGGCGGAGGTTCTCGACGTCAAGGGGCTCCAGTCCGCCCGACTGCATCGTCTTCAGCGCCAGTGAGATGTGCGGCAGTTCTCCCGCAGGGAATACGTATTTGTCGATGAAGGTTCCGCCGCCGTGAGGAGAATCGCCGCTCTCAGCATCAGTCGACGTGATGCCGTGATTCATCGCAATGCCGTTGTCGGTCAATAGCGACTGGATACGCGAGAAGTATTCCTCGAGATTGTCTCGCCCGACATGCTCGAACATGCCGACGCTCGTGATCCGGTCGAATTTGCCCGTCACGTCCCGGTAGTCCTGAAGACGGATCTCGACGAGATCGGCGACCTGTGCTTCGCGAACCCGCTCGAGTGCAAGATCGTACTGTCGTTCGGATAGCGTAATGCCAACGCAATGCGTTCCGAAGCGCTGCGCCGCCCGGATGACCAGCGCACCCCAGCCACATCCGATATCGAGCAGTGTGTGCCCGCGCCTGAGCCTTATTTTCGACAGGATCAGGTCGATCTTCTTTTCTTGCGCTTCGTCGAGCGTTTCAAGACCATATTCGAAGTAGCCGCACGAATAGACCATCTTCCTGTCGAGCCAGAGGCGGTAGAAGTCGTTCGACACGTCGTAGTGGTATTGAATCGCCGCCTTGTCATCGCTCTTCGTATGCGCGAACTTGCGCATCAGCTTGCCCGCCAGGCTCGCGCCGCCTGTCGATGTTGCCGGCAGCGTGGCCAGCTTGTAGGCGACATCAACGATATCGGCCACCTTGCCGTCGATATCGATTGATTCCCGCACGTAGGCCTCGCCAAGCGTATCGAGGCTCGGGTCGAGAAACGCACCGATAGCGCCGATGTCATTGATGCGCAGCGATACGAGAGGTGTATCGAACGACCCGAGGTCGTGACTGATACCGTTCCATAGAGTCAAACGAACAGGAAGATCGAGCCCGTTTCGAACGCGCTCCATCCAGACCTGGAGCTTTGCGCCCAGAACCTTGTCTAGCATGTAAGAACCTGCAAAAAAATAAGACTGAACCGCCGTGGCGGATGACGACGCCAGAACGCCAGGCCGGACTACGAAGCCATTTTCAGACCGATCACGCCGACGACGATGCACCCGAGAAAGGCCATCCGGGCAGGCGACGCGGAATCGCCGAAGAGATAGACGCCAAGAATGGCCGTACCCGCTGCGCCAATGCCCGTCCACACGGCATAAGCGCTACCGATGGGCAAAGTCCGCACAGAAGCTGCCAGAAGCGTCATGCTGGCGAGCAGCGACAGCGCGGTGCCGAGCGTTGGCCAAAAGCGTGTGAATCCTGCGCAATACTTCAGACCAGTGGCGAAGAGAATCTCGAAAACGCCCGCCAGGAACACACAAAACCAAGCCACCTGATGCACCTCCCTACAAAAAAAGAACACCCAATTGCCAGATCATGGCCGTCCCATTCTGCCAACGAATGGCATCGAGGTAAGCCGTGGGAAGCCGTCAGAAACGGTCAAGTTGCGATAAGGTCAGGACACGCACGGACGGAAAGCCGCATCGGGTCACGAATGAGGCGTGATGCGAAATAACGGCCACACTCGGCCCATTTCCTGCCATCGGTTCTGGTGACGGCGTCCTGGCGCATACAATGCAGATAGCTTCAATCGATCAGCGTCCGGAGTCATGATGCGAATCGCTCTCTTGGTGTTTCCCGGCGTCCAGATGCTCGACCTTGCCGGGCCAATGGACGTGTTTACCGAAGCGAACTGTCAGCTCGGCGATCCGAACGCCTACGCACTGCTGACCGTCGCCCCTACCCTTGAAACTCTCTCCGCGTCGAATGGCATGCGGTTTCTTCCCGATGCGTCGATCGCCGACGCACCCTGCGACATCGACACCCTGCTCGTGGCCGGAAGCCCGCGCATTAACGAGTATGAAGAGAATGGGGAGTTGATTGCGTGGCTCGTCGGACAGTCCCGCTACGTGCGCCGGCTAGGCTCCGTCTGTTCGGGCGCGTTCCTGCTCGCTCGTGCAGGCTTGCTCACGGGCAGGCGCGCGACCACGCACTGGAATTCAGCGGCACGGCTCGCAAAGAGCTATCCGAACGTGCGTGTCGAACCTGACCATATCTTCGTCAAGGATGGTCCTGTGTACACGTCTGCGGGCGTAACGGCTGGAATGGATCTCGCACTCGCTCTGGTCGAAGAAGATCACGGCCGTGGCGTGGCATTGCGCGTTGCCCGTGAACTCGTGATGTTCGTCAAACGCCCTGGCGGTCAATCACAATACAGTCTGCATCTGGCGGCGCAGGTCACCGAACGTAGCCCGTTGCGGGACATTCAGGAATCGATCCTCAACGATCTGTCGGCGGACCTTTCCGTCGAAGTGCTAGCCGGTCGGGCGGGAATGAGCGTCAGAAACTTTTCGCGGATGTTCAAGCGCGAGACGGGCACGACGCCCGGCGATTTCGTCGAAATTGCGCGCGTGCAGGCTGCCAGACGAATGCTCGAGGAAAGCGACACGCCCCTCAAGAAAGTGGCATACGTGTGCGGGTTCAGTGACCAGAACAGCTTGCGCCGCGCGTTCATCCGGCGTCTCGGCGTGACGCCGATCGAATATCGCCAGCGCTTTCGCGGCGAGGGTCCGGCGCTGCTGGAGACGGTGCGGCAGGCTATTGCCGCCAGTTGAGACACTGCACTCCGGCTACGGGCAGCACGAGACGTCGCACGGGAGACGGCACATGCCGTCTCCCGATTGCTATTCGTAATGGCTAAACGAATGCGCGACATGCGCGCGGACTTCGTTCATGTTCAATGACCTCGTCGTCGAGATGACCGAAGTCAACTGCGAATCGGAATGCGCGCCCATCTGCCGATAGACGAGAATGCCCTCGCGAAGGATCATCAGCGTCGGTACAGACCGTATGCTGGCCGCCGCTGCGAGATCCCAGCGTTCTTCCGTGTTGACCTTCACGAAGTCGATGTCCGGAAACGCTGAGGCGGCGGCCTCGAACACGGGTGCAAAATGCCGGCATGGTCCGCACCAGGGCGCCCAGAAATCGACGACCACGATCCTGTCCGGTGCGATGATCGATTCAAGCGTATCCGAATGCAGTTCAAGCAATGCCATTCATAACTCCTTTCAATTTTCAACCAGTTCCAAACGACCGCTCGCTGGGCACGGGGCGCTAGCGGTCAGAGAAATTATGAAGGGCTCGAAATGAGGCTGACGGTCAGAACGGCACCAGTTCCGGCCACGGCGAGGCGCGCTACCGATGCGTGGCCGTCGAGCACATCAACGTGGCCGCTATTGCGACCATGTCACGCTTTCCGTCGTGGTCTAGGGCGTCCAGAATGAGCTTGGGCATGGCAACTCCGCTTTGCCCGCCATCGCGAGTTTGAGGTTGCTCTGCTGCCGCTGCCGAAACGTGATGGGTAACCTTGGCACCTGTTGGTGTGCGTCCCGATATGAAACTCTCACATGCGCTTTCCCTTATCTTCACGCTGGGCTGTCTCGTGCTCCTTCGTGCTCTGCATCGCCGGTTGCTCATTGCCGCAACCTATGGACAGCTTGCTCAGCGGGCCCTCTGCAGGCTCCACATTCAATCAGGGACCAGAAGTAGTCGACGGTATTGATGTCTGGATGCATGGCGCGCCCACCCGTCCGTATGACGTCGTCACGCGGACTACCGTGACCAACTGGCTGCCGGTGCCCGGCATTTACGGCACGACGTCAGGGATCGCCGACGCGGTTCGGCAAGCAGGTGGCGATGCTGCTATCGTCTACAACACGCACACGTATCGGGAGTCGAACAGTACGCATCGGCACATCTATGTGTCGACCATCGAGCGTAGCGAGATCGCTATCGTCCGATATCGATAGCAAAAATGCGCCATCTTTGTCATGACGGGCTTTTAAACGTGAGGGGGTTCAGACGGTCGCTGTCACTGAGCCCGGTGACGAGCTACTCAACAACTCTAGACGTCTTGGTACGCGACGAGACGATCTGCCGCTGTTCGGCATTGTGCGCGGTGATGCGTCCCTTCCGGTCGCCGTCTGATCATGATGAACTTATGGCGGCGTCAGCATGCGCGTGGGGAACGCTCGAAAGCGGCGCGCTAGCGGATCATTCCGCCCTCGCCCGGAGGGCAATACACTGACGAGTCGCGTAGAGCGCTCGTTAAGGCAGTCACGGAAGCGGTGGCCCGCGCCGAGAACCGACCGTTCGAAGAGGTCGCACCGCGCGTCTGGGTCTTCCCGACGGAGATTCCGGACGGTACCTGGGCAGTCGTGGCGCTATCTTTACGCTACCCGACATTCACGCTTTGCTTGCCGGTGCGGCCGAACGGAGCGCCGGCGCGGAGCGACTCGCGCCCAGACGGCGCGAAAAGGCACGAAAGACGCTCGAGGCCACTGTCGACGTATTCCAACGGGCGAGCGACGACGCTTAGCACGATCTCGCTGGTCGACGGGTCCACTGATCTGGCTGGAGGATGACCACCAGATAGACGAAGCCTGTCACTAACCGTATGAACGTGATCGAAAGCGGCTCGATGGCGTTCGAGCGTCGGTTGGGCTCCAAAGCGGCCTTTGGGCCGCACCGGTGCCAACCGGCCAAATTGGGTCGCAGGTACTCATCCACTCGCAACGGTACCTGACATTCGATGCTGCGACGGTGCGAATGTCGGCAAAGCGCCGACGAGCTGCCTCACAGTCGCCGACGCTCCAACGTCCGCAATGGCCGATTCAACGCCTGCCCGTACGCGCCGGGGAGTGCTTCCAAGGCCGCAGACATGGGCAGGCGTCGAACAAACCTCAAGACTTGCGCGCGTAGCTCGTCCGTCAGGTTGCCGATGTAAAGCAGCCAATCCAATGCCAGGTCCCACGAAGACGCGCCGGCTCCCCGGCCCTCAGTCCGCCTGCCGCCGCGACCTGCATCTGAAAATCCCATGCGATCCGGACGCCGTCTTGGCGTTCGGGATTCGCGACGGGTATGCGCAGGTCATGCATTGACGTCACCGGGAAACCCTCCGCACCGCAACCCGTGCCGCCTGCATGGCCGTCGAATCAAGCGTCACCTCAACGCCTGATCCGCGCGGCGACAGGAGACGCCGACGACTCCAATCTCACTTTCACGGGAGTTCTGCAATGAGCAATCGACACCGGCTGTGGCACGTCTTCCTCGACGAACCGCGGCAATGCACGCGCGACTACTACCAGCTCAGAAAGTTATCGTGAAATGGGTGAGTCGTCTGCGCCGTCAGTCAGCGATGTTCTGCGCGGCGAGTTGCACCGGCTATCAGTGCCCCGGCCATCCAACGCCCCTCTCGCACGACACCGGAGCGAAAGCAATCGGTGCGTGGAACCGGCGCGCCGCCGTCCCCGCATCGCCAGCACGGAACGAGGCACCCGTTCCGAATGGGACGGCAGCCGTGCTGGATGCCGCCATTTCGCCCTGTTGGTCATGGATCAACCGCCATGATCGTGTGACAGATCGAGACCTTGCGCCGGACGTTTTCAACGCGATGCGCAAAGCCGCTCCGCAACCACGAGCCGCGTGGGTCGAGCCGCAAGTAGTGGTCCGCGAGGCGACATTCGAAGACTGCGAGTCCGCCTATGCAGCTATCGGGCAACCCGGCACGATGCCGCCCGCGGTTTGATGCTTACGCTGAGGCCCCGCGGGCGACCGTGGGGTGTGCACAAGGAGAGACGCGATGAGCGGACTACAGCGCGTCAATTCGACGTTCCGCGTGGAAACGAGCCTCGTCGATCGCCTGTTCCTGACTTCCCGCAGGCGCGTCATGGCTTCTCCAGTAGATGGGCGGCTTCGTCATCGTGTACGCCCAGTCCCAACTCCCATCCTTCTGTTCGGTCAGGTAAACGCTGTAGTTGACGTCCTTGTAGGTGAAATTGTGGCTTGCCATGAAGGTCTCGCTCGGCGTTTTCGAGGAATCCTGGCATGAAGGAACGCCCTATCCTTTTGCCGGCGCGATGGTGCGCCTTGATCGAAGAGTGCAGTTAGAGTCCGTGGGTTATGCGAGAGGGCGAGCCGCCGGGTGCACCTGTCTTCAGGAGGACGCAGGCCAGGCCGCGCTCGATCCTGCATCCGGGGGACTCAACCCCGGAGGAACCGAGAAGGTATTTTGACCGAACTGGGCGTCGCCGACGACCCCGGGCGCTTTGACCGAACGGCGGCAAGTGCTGCGCCACTGAGAAAGGCGTGGAACGGATGGAACACCTGATAGCGGATAACAGCAACGGTCGACGCGGCGAACGCCAGCAGATTCGACGCTGGACTCGCGCGAGAGGTTGGCTCCTTTCGCCATGCTTCACACCCTTTCGCACGGATGCTTTCGTGGGCGTGGCCTTCTCCGGAGGGGTACAGGTCGTTGCTTTTGCGTTAACCCGGCGCCAAACCGCCTGTTTTCGGGCCTCGCACGTTGCAGATTCACATCCGTGTTGCTACGCTAGCGCCAGCCTGAGGATTTGAACCTTTGCGTATTGTCGGTGACTGCGCAAAGGCAAACGTCTCAGGGCCAACACTTGACCAATGACGAGGAATCCATGGCAACAACGAGTTCAACGAAATCTGCGGCAAAGCCGGCTCCGAAGAAAGCTGCGACTCCAGTCCAGGAAAAGCCGAAGGCGCCCGTGGTGAAGAAGGCTTCGGCCCCTGTCACGAAGAAGACGGTCGCTGCCGCGCCGCTGAAGCCCATCAAGGATTCCTTCACGAAGGCTTCGCTCGCCATCCACCTTGCCGAGCGCGCAGGTGTCGAGCCGAAAGCCGCGAAGGCCCTGATGGCCGCACTGGAAGAAACGGTGCTCGCGTCGGTCCACAAGAAGGGTGCGAAGGAGTTCACGCTGCCGGGTCTGCTGAAGGTCGTTGCTCAGGACGTGCCGGCAAAGAAGAAGCGCTTCGGCAAGGACCCGTTCACGGGCGAAGACAAGTGGTTCGCCGCGAAGCCCGCTTCGGTGCGTCTGAAAGTGCGCCCGCTGAAGAAGCTGAAGGACGCCGCGCTCTAAACCGCGCCGCCGGAAAGGAAGCGCCCCTCGCGATGGAAGTCCGAGGGGCTTTTTTTCTTCCAGGTCCGAGGCGCATAGGCCTTCACATAACCTGGCCACTCGGGATGAGCCGGGCGATACAAGGGAAGCACACTGGCGTGCGCTGCGAGGAGCGACGCATGCGCGGGCGACCTCCTTTCGGCAACGGGGAAGTCGGGCGCATGCGCAACCTGTCCGTCACTGCTGGGCGCTCCGGACACCGTCCGCCTCACCCACTCGATTGTTCGCTGGCGATCCCGACGCATCGCCGCCGATGAGCGACGCGGTGCCGGTTACAAACGACGATTCGTCGGACGCCAGGTAAAGGACCGAGCGTGCCACCTCTTCAGGTCGCACGAGCCGCTTTAGCGCATGCAGATGCGTGATGAACGCTGCGACCCGGCTGTGTTGTTCATACCGCAATACATCTCCGTATCCCCGGCGGCCGGCAGAATCGCATTGACACGCATGGTCTGCGGTCCGCACCCGGCCGCGAGCGTCGGCGTCAGTCCGATGAGCCCAGCCTTGCGCGCCGCATACGCCACCCGTACCTGGAAACGCAAACGGTCCTGTTTGCGCACGTAAATATAGTAGTATTTAGCAATCGTTGAGGTTGGCTATGGCTGTCGCCGCCGACGTTGGTGCGTATCTACTCGTAAAAGGCGGCGCACATGCAATCCCGCAGCTTATACTCGTTATTCACGGATTGCCCTGAATAACTTAGCTGTACGATTCGCCGCTCTCGCATAGAATATCGGTTCGTCGTCCGCGACGTTGTGGCTTTCGAACATACAACGGCGTCGATCCGGACCATCGGGCGCGTGCAACGCCCGTGCAACCGGTCGGAACGAGGCCGGCTTCGCGGGTTACTTTGGAAGAGAGGAACAGGCGTGCCGCCTGTCCCGGCTACGCTGCCCCCACAAACTGTCAGCGCGCTGGCATCGAAGCCCGGATGTCAACCCGCAAGGCTTGCTGTCAACAACGAACGAAAGACCATGAGCGAAAGCGTATACGGAGAGCAGGCAACCGGCCGGGTGACCCACAGCCTGTTGCGACTCAGCACGGCCATGCGAAGCCAGGCATGGGAGTGGGCTGAAGGCGCGAGTCTGACGCCGACCCAGGGCGAAATCCTCGTGCTGCTGATGCAGCGCAAGGGGCCGATGCGGCTCGGCGAAATCGCACGGGAAACCGCGCTGACAGCCGCGACCACGAGCGATGCCGTGAGCACGCTGGAAAGCAAGGGTCTCGTCGAAAAGCGCCGCGCGCTCGACGACGGCCGCGCGCTCGCCGTGCGCCTGACGGCTCGCGGCCGCACCGCCGCGAAGCGCGCCGCGCAATGGCCGGACTTCCTCGCGAAGGCAGTCGGTACGCTGCGCGTCGAAGAGCAGTCGCTCTTCTATCGCACGCTGCTGAAGACAGTCCGCCAGCTCGAGGTGCAGGGTCATATTCCGCCGCACCGGATGTGCGTGACCTGTACGCATTTCGAACCGGGCAAGAACCCGAAGAAGGCGTCACACCGCTGCGAGCTGCTCGATCTGTCGATGGTAGATACGGACTTGCGGCTCGACTGCCCGGTACATGAAACAGCCGACACGGCGACGCAGAAAAAGACCTGGAAGATCTTCGCCCAGCAGGGCTGAGTCCGCACTGCAAAGCCGGCTGGTGGCGCGATGCGCGGTCTGGCCGGCTGATCTTGAACCGCGTGCGGGTTGGGACGGCGCGTCCCGGGCCTGCCTCGGGCAGGATGCCTTCCGTCGCGTCGTTGCCGACTCGCGCCAGCACGCCAGCTTGCGGATCCAAGCGGAACAGTGTGACCGGCGAGAAAAACGTCTGGCGCGGATCGCCGCACAGCAGATAACTGCACTCGAGTCTGGTGGTGGCGACTGGTGTCGTCCGGACTGAGGTCCCCTTTGGACTTACCCGGTCTGCGCGAGCGGGAGCGCGTGGCGTGGCGAGCCGTCGGCTGCCGTGCCCATGCTGAACCGTACGCTGCGCGCCACGAGGATGGACGAGCCTGGATCAAAATAAGTTCGTCACCGTTTCATGAAATCCGCCTCCTGCTCGAGCGCATGGGTCGCCGGTGTCGCGCCAGTCTGCGCGTCTGCGCAAACCGAAGCCGTTGATCGCGATCGTTGCAGGCGCTGTGCAAGCCACCGCGTGAAACAGCGGACGACGGTCGCCGCAAAGTGGCTGAAGCAACGCAGGCCCACGCACTGGCGGCCACTGCAAGCCTCCGCAGGCATCATGGGAGCGGTCACGCCCGCAATGGAGATCGTGCACTGCCGTCTTTTTCCGGACGTCAGCCAGTCACGTCCTGTTCCACATGCTTCAGCGCGTGCAGAAACGACGAGCACCACCAGTGAACGTCGAGCTTGCGGATCCGGCTGAGCAGCGCTTCGTGCCGCTGGATCCGTTCTTCGAGGGGCATCGTGAGCGCACGCTGGATCGCCTCCGCCGTGCCCTGTGTATCGTACGGATTGACGAGCAACGCCTCCTTCAGTTGCTCGGCGGCGCCCGCGAAGCGCGACAACACCAGCATCCCCGGGTCGGCAGGGTCCTGGGCGGCGATGAATTCCTTCGCGACCAGGTTCATCCCGTCGCGCAAAGGGGTGACCAGTGCCACTCGACTCGCGCGGTATAACCCGGGCAAGCGCCTGCGGGCGACATTGCGATGGATGTAGCGCACCGGCATCCAGTCCAGTTCGCCGTAGTCGCCATTGATTGCACCGCACAACCCGTCCATCTGGCGGCGCAGATCGTCGTAGGCACTCACATCCTCGCGGCTCGGCGAAGCAATCTGGATGAGCGTAGCGCTGTTGCGGTTTTCCGGATAGCGCTCGAGCAATGCCCGGAACGCCTGGACACGTTGTGGCAGTCCCTTCGAATAGTCGAGGCGGTCGACGCCGAGCAGCAGGCGGCGCCGCGCATATTCCTCTCGCATCCGTAAAAACGTCTCCCGCCCTTCCTTCGCTTGCGTGAGGCGAATGAAGTCGTCGACGTCGATCCCGATCGGGTACGCGCCCACCCGGAGTGTCCGGTTGAAGGCGCGGAAGCGTTCTGGGCTCAACTGTTCAGCCTGTGCTTCCGCTTCAATGTAGTGGGAGAAGTGCGTCACGTCCGTCTCGCTCTGGAAGCCGACCAGATCGTAGGCGAACAGCGAACGCATCAGCCATTCCTGCTCCGGAATCGCCGCCATGATCAGGCGCGGCGGCATCGGAATATGCAGGAAGAAGCCGATGCGGTTACCACATCCGAGTGCGCGCAGTTCGGCGGCGAGTGGGATCAGATGGTAATCGTGCACCCAGACCAGATCGTCGGGCTTGAGCAACGGCAGCAGCTTCTGCGCGAACAACCGGTTCACCCGCCGGTAGCCCGCGGCGAAGCGGGTATCAAAATTGGCCAGGTCCAGGCGATAGTGGAACACAGGCCACAGCACGCCGTTGGCGTAACCGAGGTAGTACGCGTCGTGATCTTCCCGGTTCAGATCCAGCGTCGCCAGCGTCACTTCGCCGGCAGACTGGAAGTGAAGCTGGCGTTGCCCTGCAGGGTCGGTGACCGCTTCGTCCTGAATCCTGCCGCTCCAGCCAAACCAGAGCCCCCCGGTCTGCTGCAGGCTTTCCCGCACGGCCACCGCGAGTCCGCCGGCAGCGGGTTTGCGGGGATCGGCGATGCGGTTGGAAACGACGACAAGGCGGCTCACGGATGATTCCTCCTGTTGTGGGCCGCGAAGGCGAAGCGGGCGGGAGCCACACAAGGTGCAACATCGCCCGGACTTGTCACGGCCAGGTGTAGCGGCTCAATAACTTCCGACGCGGGAACCGATTACATCGGGGTCTGTAGAACCACATTAGCTGAGAATATCGGGACGCGGTGGGAGCACTTTACGTGAGAACGGGTCCCGCTTTATGTGATAACAGCCTGATTGCATCGGCCAGAAACCGCATTCCGCGAGAACGCCCGCGGGTCTCAGCCAGGGAGGGCTGGCACGCAACACCGGGCCAGCCAAAAGTACCTGCGTGCGGCGTTGCGGGCCGTTCGCTACGGCCATGGCGACCGAAGGACAGGTGCCGCTGACGCCGGGCCTGTGTCACGAGCCGATGGTTGCAGCCTCTGTCACCCCGGCCAGCGTAGAACGAAGGGAATCTGTCTCCGTAGCGCCTGGAATTGTGTCACGACGAGCGTCCAACCCATCGCCCGGAAAAAAGCACCAACAATTCAAACGCATATCACGAGAGCGCGCAATAACTGGGGAAATCTCGATTTATTTAGGATTCCTCGTTCTACTGCATGGTTGCGCACTTAGCCCGGTCCGCTGGCTGGCGCCAGCCTCCCGCCACTGGTCCGTTGGACTTGCCGTAACTCCGGGCAGCAGTCTTCAGCTCCGAGATGGGACGAGGTGAGAATTCGCCGTTCAAAACCGCAACCCGTACCTGCGCCAGGCAATGCGCCCCTTCGTCTGTCCAGCGCATCTGTCGCTTCTTGGCCATGCGGTAGCTGACAACGTGGTTCACCGCTGACTCCGCGATACTGCTGCTAATCGGCAGGCCCTTGCGATGGCGGGCACCGTAGTTGACCAGCGTGCGCGCATTGCTCATCAGGTAATGGAAACGTTATTCAGGTTCCACCACAACGTTTTGAATTCGTATCCCTCCCTCGCCAGCAGCCGACTGTCCAGTGCCTTGATTCGCTCCAGTGCCTTACTGCCCTTTCCATGCCAGACCAGCCACTTCGCGTGATTGATCTCGTCCTCCACCGATTCCCTTTCCATGGAGTCGATCACGTTGCTCCCAAACACGGAACGCTGCGCCGCCCGGAACTTCATCGCGATGTGGAACCAGTCAAGTATTCGGCCGCGAGCCAGCTTGCTGCCTTCGATGGTCTTCGCAAATTCACCACCGTCATCGCTGATCACGGTCACGCGTTCGTCGATCGCCTCACCGTTCCGGCTGAGGAACTGATCGAGTCGAGCTGCAGCCGAGGTGACTTCCTTGTGCACATACGCGTACAGCTTTGGAGGACCGTCCTTGAACGTCGCCCGGCCGGCAACAATGTTCACGTGGCAGCTAGCGTCCGTCCGGAAGTCGCAATTTCGCAGCCATGCTGAGTCGACGCTCACTGAGGCAACATGGCTAGATTCGCGAACCTGATCGTCTGCAACACACCCGGGCAGCTGCGCGATGTCACGCTCGATATCTGCGTCGAGCTGATTTCCAAGGTCAAGAATCCGATCCCGGATGCCGCTCGACGAGATGCCCTTGTCCAGCGGCAGCACTTCCTTGAGCATGGCCGCGGCATGTCTGTAAGGCAAATGAGCCGCCCACTTCCGGGGTGATGCGCCTGATGAGCGCTCTGGACAGGGGATGCACCACACGCTGCGGCGTCTGCGCTTTCTCCTGGCAAGCACACGACCACAGCCGCGGACTCTTCACGGTTACTTTGCCGTAGACGGTGCGCAGCACCGTCGAGCGACTGTCCTTGTGGCTCAAGGCCGCACCGCATTTCTGACAACAGGTCTGGCTTGGGAGCCACCATTGAACTTGTTTCGAAATGAGCTCGGCCTGCACCTTCGCCAGCAGCGACCGCCCTTCCGCGAGAGTCAGGCCGAGTTCGGCAAGACTGCAATCAGAGCGCTCAATGACGGCCAGAACTCCGTCGCCCTCCTCGACTGTGTCACTGTCTCCGTCGACCAACCTTGCTTCGATGATCAACCGCATGGCTAGCTCCCACCGTTGCGAGACTGGTAAGCCTACCTGAAGTGAAACCGGCGCCGCCACCGAACGGCCCCCTTGGGAGACTCCCCAACTTCTGCACGCTCTCATCTACGGCTCGCCGGCATTGACGACGCACGTGGAACTAGCGAAGACGGGCGCGTCCCGGCTGAGCCGTGCAACGCAAACAGTTGAGCAGCCGTCGGAACGAGCCGAGGACCGCGGTATCGTCAGGCGAAGACGAAGTACTTGCGCACAGTCTCCACCACCTCCCAGGTCCCTTTCATGCCGGGTTCAATCACGAACACGTCGCCGGCCTTCAGGTGCACCGACTCCTCGCCTTCCGGCGTGATAATGCAGTAGCCGTCGAGGAAGTGGCAAAACTCCCATTTCTCGTAGTTCACCTCGAACTTGCCCGGTGTGCAGATCCAGGTGCCCATGATCTTGCTGCCGTCCTTGGAGAGGTACGCGTTGAGGTTCACGGTGTGTGGATCGCCGCCGATGCGCTTCCACTTGGTGGCGTCAAGGACCGGAATCGGGCAGGTTTCGCGCAAAACAGTTATGAAATCGGACATGTCAATTCCAAACGATCGGATAAGGGGTCCAACACCTTAGTTCAATAGTGTTACTGGGGCTAGTATGTTTCCGACACCGACACATCTATTCACGACACCGGCTCGCCCTGTAACCTGCAAGCGGCGCGCAATGATTTTCCGACCGACATCAATGCAATGGAAACTGCTATCCTCTGCCAGCATACGGTTTATAGTGACATCACTTCCATCACCTAGTCTTTTTGCACATGTTCTCTGCGGCAATCTTCGACATGGACGGGTTACTGATCGATTCCGAGCGAGCGATCATGAACACATGGATAACGGTTGGACATGAACTTGGGGTTCATATCCGCCCTATTGACTATGCCGAGATTATCGGGCGCTCGCTGCCTGAGTGCCACGCGATGTTAGCCAGGATGTTCGCAGCAAAGCAGGTATTTCAGGAAGCACTTACGCGAGTTCGGCAGCGGTTGCATTCTCCAACGTCTCCGCCTGTGTTTCCACTGAAGATCGGAGTACATGGCCTATTGACCGTGTTAGTCAACGCCGGAATCCCATGCGCCGTGGCGTCTTCATCAAGCGGACAAGAAATCAGATCGCGGCTTGCACGGGTCGGCGTGCTCGACTTCTTTAATGCAATTGCAGGTGGCGACGAAGTAGCTCGTGGCAAGCCGGATCCGGCCGTGTATGAACTTGCAGCTTCTCGTCTGGGAAAATCACCGGGCAATTGCTTAGCGTTTGAGGATAGTGAGAACGGTGTACTTTCCGCACATCGGGCGGGAATACAAGTCGTGGCGGTGCCTGACATGAAACAGCCATCCGTCGAGGTCATCGGGGTCAGCTTGACGATACTTGAGAACCTTGATCGGGCGATCGAATGCGTTCCCGCATGGTTCGGCGTTGAAGACCTTGCCAAATGAGGGCGCTGTCCGGCGACGGTCTTCCAGGCCGAGAGGCACCGCCTTGTCGGTGACACGGCACTTCACCCGTCGTACCGCGCGATCCGTAGAGCGTCGTACACGCGCGTGAAAATTCGTCTCGTCGATATACAACGCGCATTGGCTCGCGGCGACCGTGGTGACCGGTTCGGCTCGTTCGACCGAAGAGTCTTGCTGACAAGGCTTTCGCACTGACCATGTCATCTTCTTCAGGAACTGCGCAGTTGCGCCGTTTGTGCCGATCGTCGTATCGGGCTAGCGTATCTCCTTTTTTGCGGTGCGTGACAGAGATGCCGCACTGTCGCACTTCATCAGGCCGATAACGCGGAACTCGGCGACGCCACAGCCGCGCGTCGTGCCCGACGGCGTGCCGAAACAGATGCCCGAGGTGATCGTCGTTGCACGCCCGCGCGTTCGCGCGCCTGCTCGCGACCTGCTTGCCCTTCGGGCCCTTCGGAGGTAAATCGACGAGGGGAGCGTTAAGAATCTTGGGGGTTTTGCGCAGGCCGCCTAGCCAGGATTCCGGCAGTCATGGCCGGCGGAAGTTGGGATGAAAATCACAATTCGCGTCGAGATCACTACTGACTGGGATGAAACGGATACGTTCGAAGTCTGTCAGCTCGAGCGTCCCGATCGCCAACTTGAGCCTGAGAAGATTGGCCTGTCGCTCGCCGAAGGAAAAGATGTGCTGCACATGCTCCAGAGGGTTGTGGTGGCAGCACAAGCTGAAGAGGTCTGCATGCTGCGGCGCTTCTGTACCCACTGCCACCGTTTCCTCGAGCTCAAAGATCGGCGGATTCGCAAGGTGGATACGGGTCTTTGGCACCGTGCCCTTTCGCAGTGCCCGGATCGTTTGCTGTCCGTGCGAGACGCCTTTCCAGATGGAGTATCCGTATAGTCCGATGAGCGAATTCGTCCCCGAGCGAGCGACCGCGGAACTGCTGTCGCTTGAGGCGAGGCTCTCGGCACAGATGCCGTATCGCAGGTAGTCGGCATGATGCGTGAGTTCCTGCCCGTTCGGCAGACATTGAACCATGTGACAGTGCGGAACAGGGCGCTACGGGTGGGCGCGCGCGTCGAGGCTGTTCAGCCGGCTGCATGTCGCGCCACGAAGGAAAATGATACGGAGTGGACGCTGACCATCGACGGAGGATTCGTTCGCGGGCGACGCAAATCAGAATGTTCGAGCTTTGAGATTCTAACAGGGCGCCTCAGTGCCAAAGACCAGACTTCACGCGTATTCGCGTTCGTGAGAAACAGGCTACCGGATATCGTGGAGCGGCTCACCACCCTTGTAAAAACCACATCGGGAAGCGATCGACCGAGACTGTCAGTCATCACCGACGGTGCCAATGGCCTGCAGTCATTCGCCTGTCGATTACCGTTTTCTTCTACACCTGTCCTCGACTGGTTCCATATATCAATGAGGGTGAGGTATCTCGAGCAGATCATCAAGGGCATGCGTGCGCGGACGGAAACGGAAAAAGCCGCCCAACGTGTATTGATCTCCCGTGTTGACAAGCTGCGCTGGTGCTTCTGGCACGCGAAGCTAGAGAAGGCGAAAGACCGGATGCAGGGCATCCTGCTCCTCTGTCGGGTGATCGTGGCTGAAACGCCGGGCGTTGTAGAAAGTCTGTCGCAGCTCGACTACCGGACCCGAGAGCTTGTGGAATACGTCGAAGCGAATGGCGGCTCAACGATGAACTACGGCGCACGACACCGTCGCGGCAAACCTATCTCGACCGCCACGGCCGAGTCCGCAGTCAATCAGATACTCAATCAGCGCATGTGCAAGCGTCAACAAATGCGCTGGTCACCGATCGGAGCTCATCTGCTCGCCCAGGTCCGATGTGCTGTGGTCAATGGTGACCTTGTTGAACGACTTGCGAGATACGAACCACCAAGGAAACCACTGTCGCGCGAAGCTGCCGAGTTACTCGAGCAGTTCGGGCTGGCATCTGGCTACAACCCCAAGGATATTAACGCTCCCCGGTTCGCATATGGCCGACAATCAGGTCGATCTGCGTCTCGTGCGCGACAACCTTGGCCATGCGTCGCTGACCACAACGAGCCTCTATCTGCATGTCGACGATGATCGCCGGCATCAAGCCGAGCAACGGGAAGAATCGATGAGGATCGTAGCTTCGCTTGACGCCAGTCTGCCCGCCACGGTTCAAGGCAGTCGCGAGCGCGGACTCATCCTGCACAAGCTCTTTGAGGAAGTGTTGACCGGCGAAACCGCCGAATACGCAGCGGACCTCACCATGCGCGCGAACGAGCTCACCGCCGCGTTCCATCGCCCACGAACCGCGGCGCCGCGATTGCGATGTCTGCGCAGGAGCTCACAGATTGCATCGCGCGGACGTTGGCGTGCCCGAGATCGCCCCCTTTACGGGCGGCGTTCGTTCCAGAGTACTCGGTCTATCGCGCTCAGGAGGACAACGGCAAGGAAACGGCAAGGGCCGGCAACGCCGATGCCATGACGCTCGGTGCCGATGGGCACCCCGCTGTCGTGATCGACTGGAAAAGCGATGCGCGCCCAGATGCGAAACCGTGGAGCACTATCGCACGCAGGTCCGCGCCTATCTCGACGTGACCGGCGAACGCGGCCTGATCGTGTTCGTGACGACAGGCGCGATTGTTGCCGTCGAGCCGACGATGGCCGGCGGCGCAACCGCATAAGCGTGGCCCGGCGCGCTGCGGCAACTCGCATCTCCATGCGCCGGGCATTTGCAGCGCCTGACGCGATCGATCAGGCGTCGGCGACGGCCACCTGGAACGCATCCTCAGGCCTATGCGCTTTGGCAAGCGCCTTGAGGATTTCGTCCTTGATGTGATTGTGGAGACGCTTCGGGTACAGCGGCTTCTCGCTTGCCGCGTCGGCACGCCAGTGGGCCATGAATTCGGTTGCTGCCTCCTCCCGAGAGCGTTTGACAAGCTTCGGCGGCTTTTGTGCGGCAGTGCGCCACTCTATCCGAAACCGGCACTGCGACTGGAAGCACACGCGATCCTTGTTGCCTCCCTAACTTTTGCGCGCTCTCGTCGCAAACATGCCGCGCTCTCCGGGAGCGACGATATGCGGTCTGAAACCCAGATTTCGGTCAGCCCGAGTCGCTGCGCCAGTAAACCGTGTCACCACCCCGGGATTTCCCTAGGCAGACATTTTTCGGTACTTGAGCTTAAATAAATCAACTTGATTTATTTAATTGACGCCCAAGCAGGTGTCGCTCCGGAGGAGACGGTGAGAAGCCCCCATATCGGCCAAGGCAGCAATTCGGCTAACGTGCGCCGCTACAACGAGCGCCTGCTGTTGCAGGCGCTGCGTCGTGCGGGACAAGCGTCGAAAGCCGACCTCGCCCGACTCGCCAACCTGACGAGCACGGCGGTAGGCAGCATCATCACGTCCCTCAGCGAGGCCAGGCTGATCGAATTCACCGGTCGCCGCGTCGAAGGTCAACGCGGCCAACCCGCCTCACTGATCCGTCTTGACCCGCGCGGCGCCTTCGGTATTGGCGTGCGGCTAGACCGTACCAGCATGGAGACGATACTGGTGAACTTCGCCGGCCAGGTGCTGGGGCGCTGCACGCACGATATGGTGCTGCCCCATCCGGCTCGGGTACTCGAAATTGTGCAGGGCGACATCCATGAGTTATTGCCACTGCTCACCCGGGAAGAGCGCGAGCGGTTGAGCGGCGTCGGCATCGCCCAGCCGTACAACCTGGGGAGCTGGTTGCGCGAACTCGGCCTGTCCGCCGATACGTTCCGCGCATGGGACGAGACGGATTTCGGCGCCAAACTCGGTCGCGCCGTGTCCTTGCCGGTATTCAGCGAGAACGACGGCAACGCTGCGGCCATCGCGGAGCTGTTCTACGGCTGTGGGCGTCAATGCGACGATTTTGTCTATCTGTTTCTCGGGCCGGCGATTGGCGGCGGCATCGCCGTCGACGGCGATTGTCTGCGCGGTGTGAGCGGCAATGCGGGTGATATCGGCGTTATGCCCGTACCGCCGAGCCGCCTGCCGTCAGCACCTCAGCCGACCGGGCCATGGGACATCCTGCTCTCTCGCGCCTCCCTCAATGCGCTTACGCGGCATCTGCGTTACAGCGGCGAGTCGATCGAGAATCGCGCGGGACTTGAAAACTGCATTGCGCGCGGCCTGCCGGCCGTCGATGAATGGATCGACGATTGCATCGATGCACTCGCCCCGGCCCTGCGCGCGACGCTGTGCGTGCTAGACGTTCCGGTAGTCGTCCTCGACGCCGATGTCGACGCTGGCCTGATCGATATGCTGATGAAACGCCTGCGCACGGCGCTGGCGATTACCGCACCGGAAGCCCGTGGCACTCCGGCACTCATGCGCGGCACCTTCGGGTCGGATGCGGGCGCTATCGGCGCCGCCACGCTGCCGATGTTCTTCAACTTTTCTCCGCGCGCGGGCATTCTCAAAGGCGCCGGCGTTCAATCGCAGGAGGTGATCCATGTCCAGTTCTAAGCCCACGGCCGCGCTGCTGGAGATGCGCGGCATCAGCAAGACCTTTCCCGGGGTGCGAGCGCTCGACAACGTGCGCCTAAGCGTTCACCCAGGCGAAATACATTCGCTTATGGGCGAGAACGGCGCAGGCAAGTCCACCCTGATGAAGATTCTCTCCGGTGCCTATCAGGCCGACCCTGGCGGCGAAATCCTCATCGACGGCAAGGTCGCTGTCATCGACGGTCCGCTCGCGGCCCGCGCGCTGGGCGTAGCCGTGATCTACCAGGAACTGAGCCTCGCGCCCAATCTGAGCGTCGCCGAGAACATCCATGCCGGCCGTGAACTCCGCAAGGGCGGCCGACCGTGGGGCATGATCGATCGCGCGGCAATGGAGCGCGGTTGCGAGGACGTGCTCAAGCGTCTGGGCGCCAGCTTCCGCCCGCACACGCTGGTGGGCGACCTGTCGATCGCCGAGCAGCAACTCGTGGAGATCGCGCGCGCTGTCCATACCCGCTGTCGCATTCTCGTCATGGACGAGCCCACCACCCCCCTGTCTTCGCGTGAAACCGACCGCCTCTTCCAGCTGATCCGACAGTTACGTGCTGAGGGCCTCGCGATCATCTATATCAGCCATCGCATGGCCGAAATCTATGAACTCTCCGATCGCGTCTCCGTGCTGCGCGACGGCACCTATGTCGGCACCCTCGAGCGCGCCGACCTCTCCGCGGAAAGCCTGGTGGGCATGATGGTCGGGCGGGACATTTCCGGCTTCTACAAGAAGGAGCACGCGCCCTACGATCCGGGCAAGGTCGTGCTGCAGGTGCGGGACGTTGCCGACGCAGGACGGGTTCGCGGCTGCAGCCTGGATGTTCACGCCGGCGAGGTGCTCGGCATCGCCGGCCTCGTTGGTGCGGGACGTACCGAACTGGCCAGGCTCATCTTCGGCGCCGAACCGCGCGTGCGCGGCGAGGTCACGATCGACGGCCGCACGCTCGCACTGCACACCCCGCGCGACGCAATTGACGCCGGCCTCGTCTACCTGACGGAAGACCGTAAGCGCCAGGGGCTCTTTCTCGACATGAGCGTGCGCGACAACGTCAATGTCTCGGTATGCGGCCGCGACGCCCGCCTGGGCGTGCTCGACCGGGTCCGGGGCGCGACCCGCGCCCGCGATGCGATTGCCTCGCTCTCCATCCGCGTGCCGCATGCGAAGGTCAACGCCGGCGCGCTGTCCGGCGGCAACCAGCAGAAAGTGCTGCTCTCGCGCCTGCTCCAGACCCAGCCCCGCGTGCTCATCCTGGATGAACCGACCCGCGGCGTGGACATCGGCGCGAAATCGGAGATCTATCGCATCATCAACGAACTGGCGAAGTCCGGCGTGGCCATCATCGTCATCTCAAGCGAGCTGCCGGAGATCATTGGGGTGGCCGACCGCGTGCTGGTCATGCGCGAGGGCGAGATCGCCGGCGAACTCGGCGGGCACACCAGCAAGCCGATCAACCAGGAAGCGATTATCGAATTGGCCACCGGCTCCCGGCCTGCGCTGGACCAAGCAGCCTGATGCGAAGAAAATTTGCTAGACAATATTTAGGAGTACGACATGCATAAAACCACGAAGTATCCGGACGTCCAGACCGTCCCGTCCCCGACGACACAAAGCCAGTCCCAACGGCAATCACGGATTGAACACAAGGAGCGCATGCAGACGCTGATGCGCACGGCAGGCATGCTCCCGGTTCTGGTGCTGCTGTGCATCGGCTTCGGCGTCGTAACTGACGGATTCTTCACCCTGCAGAACCTGTCGATCGTCACGCAGCAGGCGTCGATCAACATCGTGCTGGCCGCGGGCATGACCTTTGTCATTCTCACCGGCGGCATCGATCTGTCGGTCGGCTCAGTGCTGGCCGCCGCGGCCGTGACCGCCTTGCTGGCATCGAACATCCCCGGCTGGGGCTGGCTCGGAGTCCCCGTGGCACTGCTCGTCGGGCTGGGCTTCGGCCTCATCAACGGCGGTCTGATCGCCCTTCTGCGGTTGCCGCCGTTCATCGTCACGCTCGGCGCGCTTACTGCGGTACGCGGCATCGCGCGCCTGATCGGCCATGACACCACCATCTTCAATCCGCAACTGTCGTTCGCCTTCATCGGTAACGACTCTATCCTGAGCATTCCCTGGCTCGTGGTGATCGCGGCCGTCGTGGTCGTGATCTCGTGGTTCATCCTGCGTCGCACCGTGCTAGGACTGCGGATCTATTCGGTCGGCGGCAACCCCGAAGCCGCGCGCCTCTCGGGCATCAAGGTATGGGGCATCCAGATCTTCGTCTATGCGGCCTCGGGCGTACTGGCCGGGCTGGGCGCGGTGATGTCAGCTGCCCGCCTGTATGCGGCCAACGGCCTGCAACTCGGGCAATCCTATGAGCTGGACGCCATCGCCGCGGTCATTCTCGGTGGCACCAGCTTCGTCGGTGGCGTCGGGTCGATAGCCGGCACCCTGATCGGTGCACTGATCATCGCCGTGCTCACGAACGGACTGGTGCTGCTCGGCGTGTCCGACATCTGGCAATACATCATCAAGGGACTCGTCATCATCGGCGCCGTGGCGCTTGATCGCTACCGCCAGCGCGGTTCGGCCCGAACCTGAAGCCCCCGTCCTTGCCCTGACCTGAAACACTTACCACTGCCCTGACCGCATGCAGGCGCCTGCAGGTCCACTTGCGCCCGGTACACACCACGAACCACCCTGGAGACACAACCATGTTCAAGCAGAAAATCGCCTTCGCCAGCCTCGCTCTCGCCCTCGGTTTCGGCGTGACAACGCACTCGGCGCACGCAGCCGACAAGCCGCTCACCTCAGTCGGCATCACCGTCGGATCGCTAGGCAACCCCTACTTCGTCACCATCGCCAAGGGGGCGGAAGCCAAGGCAAAGCAGCTCAACCCCAACGTCAAGGTCACGACCGTGTCGGCTGACTATGACATGAACAAGCAGTTTACGCAGATCGACAACTTCATCTCCGCGCACGTCGACCTGATTCTGCTCAATGCCGCGGACCCGAAGGCGATCGAGCCGGCGGTCAGAAAAGCTCGCGCGGCCGGCATCGTGGTGGTCGCGGTCGACGTGGCCGCAGCGGGCACGGACGCTACTGTGCAGACCAACAATGTGCAGGCCGGCGAACTGTCATGCGGGTTCATCGCCAAAAAACTCAACGGCCACGGTAACGTCGTCATCCAGAATGGTCCGCCGGTCTCCGCGGTGCTCGACCGGGTGAGCGGCTGCAAGTCGGTATTCGCCAAAAACCCCGGCATCAAGATCCTGTCGGACGACCAGGACGCGAAGGGCTCGCGCGAAGGCGGCATGAACGCGATGCAGGGCTACCTGACCCGCTTCCCGAAACTCGATGCGGTCTTCACCATCAACGACCCGCAGGCAGTCGGGAGCGATCTGGCGGCCAAACAGCTGCATCGCAAGGACATCGTGATCACGTCGGTCGACGGCGCGCCGGACATCGAGACCGCGCTCAAGAGCGACACCCTCGTGCAGGCTTCCGCCAGCCAGGACCCATGGGCCATGGCGCAAACGGCGGTGGGCATCGGCTACGGCATCATGAACGGCAAGAAGCCCGCCAATCCGATGGTCCTACTGCCCTCGACCTTGGTGACTCGCGACAACGTGAGCAGCTACAAGGGCTGGTCGTCGCCCCGCTGAGTCCGAACCGTCAACTACGCGCTGGATATTCATGTCAAATCTCACTCAGTCGCCCGCCTGGCGGGCGCTCGCCGAACATCGCGAGAACTTGGCACGCACGTCGATAGGCGACCTATTTTCACAGGATACCGAACGTTTTCAGCGATTTTCGCTTGAAGCAGCCGGCGTCTACGTCGACTACTCCAAGAACCTGGTCACGACCGACACGCTCGATCTCCTGGGCGCGCTTGCACGCCAGGCGGGAGTGGAAGAGCGACGGCGCGCCATGTTTGCGGGTGAGCGCATCAATACCACGGAGAACCGGCCGGTATTGCACGTCGCGCTGCGCGAGCGCACCGGGACGCCGATTCTGGTGGACGGCAACGACGTTGTTCCAGAAGTGCACGCGGTTCTGGCAAAAATGCGGCGTTTTACCGACGCCGTCATGGAAGGCGCGTGGCGTGGCTATACGGGCCGCGCCATCACCGACGTGGTCAATATCGGCATCGGCGGCTCGGATCTGGGCCCGCGCATGGTCTGCGAGGCCTTGAAACCCTACGCCCACAAAGGACTGACGGTGCACTTCGTGTCTAATGTAGATGGCGCGGACATTGCTGAAGTGCTGCAGATTGTCGATCTCGAGACGACGCTCTTTGTGATTTCTTCGAAGACCTTCACTACACGGGAAACCCTGGCCAATGCACGCACCGCGCGCAGCTGGCTGCTAAGCACTGGCGCGCCCGAATCAGCTATAGCGAAACACTTCGTGGCGGTCTCGACGCATGCTGAAGCGGTCGCGGCGTTTGGCATCGATCCTGAGAACATGTTCGAATTCTGGGACTGGGTGGGCGGCAGGTACTCGCTCTGGTCCGCCATCGGATTACCCATCGCACTCCAGATTGGCATGGACGCGTTCGAGGCGCTGCTGGCCGGCGCTCACGCGATGGACCGGCACTTCGCCGTTGCGCCGCTGGAGCGGAACCTGCCGGTGCTGCTCGCCCTGATTGGCATCTGGTGCACCAATTTCCTGGGGGCAACCAGTCACCTGATTGCCCGGTACGACCAGTACCTGCACCGCCTCCCGGCCTATCTACAGCAACTTGATATGGAAAGCAACGGCAAGTCCGTCACGCTGTCGGGCGAGCGCGTCGACTACGCGACCGGGCCGGTCATCTGGGGAGAACCCGGCACCAACGGCCAGCATGCTTTTTTCCAGTTGTTGCACCAGGGCAGCGCCGTGATCCCGGCAGACGTGATTGCCTGCATGCAGCCTCATCATCCGCAGGACGTTCATCACGACATCCTGCTGGCTAATTGCTTTGCCCAGACCGAAGCGTTGATGAACGGCTCGCAGGCCGCGAGTGAGCCGCACCGCAGCTTCGACGGCAACCGCCCGACCAATACCATATGCCTGGACAAGCTCGATCCGACTTCGCTCGGCGCCCTGCTGGCGCTGTACGAGCACAAGGTGTTCGTGCAAGGGGTGATCTGGAACATCAACTCATTCGACCAGTGGGGTGTGGAGCTCGGCAAGCGGCTGGCCGTGACCATCGAGAGCGAAATCACCCAGCCTGGCGTGGCAAGCGCCCACGACAGTTCCACCAACGGTCTGATCAACCGCTTCAAGCAGCGGCGTACGCAGCGGGCTGAATCGGCAAACTGAGTCAATTCGAATGACGACGAACCTCCCCAAACTGATCGTGTTCGGCGAAGCGCTGACCGACTTTATCCGCGAAGACAACCAGTGCTGGCGCAGCGCGCCTGGCGGATCGTGCTGGAACGTCGCCCGCGTGGGCGCCCGTCTGGGCGTGCCCACCGGCTTCGCCGGCACCGTCAGCGACGACACCTTCGGTGACGAGTTGATGCAGCACAGCGCGCAGGCAGGACTCGATATGCGCTTCACCCGCCAGGTCGAGCGCGCGCCGTTTCTCGCCATGGTCGTCTCGAAGCATCCGCCGCAGTATTTTTTTATAGGCGAGAACAGCGCCGACCTCGCTTTCAACACCAAAGCCTTGCCCACCGGCTGGCTGGGGGCATCCGAGATCGTGCACTTCGGCTCGCTCAGCCTGGTCCGGCAGCCACTCGCCGCGCACCTGCTGGAGATCGCACAAGCCGCCCACGCCGCCGGCAAGCGGATCTCGTTCGACCCGAACTACCGCGATCTGATGGCCGGTCCCGCCTACCGGTCCACACTGCGATGCATGGCCGAACTGGCCAGCTACATCAAGGTCTCCGACGAAGATCTGCGCGGCCTGTTCCCCGAACTGGATGAAGCCTCGGCACTGGCTCAACTGCGCGCGTGGGCGCCGACAGCGGCCATTCTCGTGACGCGCGGGGCCGCAGGCATGCAACTGTTCATGGCGCAAGAGGTGCTATTTCAGCCTGCCTGTGCGGCCCAGGTGGTCGACACCGTCGGCTGCGGCGATGCCTGCGTCGGTGGCTGGATCGCGAGCCTGCTCACCCGACCGGATGCGGCGCCGGCATCGCATCTGCAGTTTTCTGCCGCGTGCGCAGCGGTGGCGTGCGCGCAGCAAGGGGCTTATGCGCCCACCCCGGACGAAGTGGCAGCACGGCTGGGTTCCCAGAGCCTTTGTATGGACTTCCACAATTGAACGCCATGAAGACACCCTCTACCCGGCAGACGGATCGCCCAGGTTTCGCCTTCGTCCTGTTCGGCGGAACGGGCGATCTGGCGATGCGCAAGATCTTGCCCGCGCTTTATGCGGCGCACCGCGACGGTATGCTCGCGGCAGATGGCAAAATTGTCTCGGTCGCGCAGACGGCACTGGATACCCGCAGCTATCTGCGATGGGTCGACGAGCACGTGAAACCATACGTCCAGGCAGCAGTGATCGACGATTCAGCGTGGCGCGGCTTTCTCGAGCGCATCGCATACGTCGCGCTCGACGCCAGTCAGCCCGAAGCATTCTCCTTGCTGGGCGATACGCTCGGCGCGGTACGCGGCAGACGCATTTTCTATCTGGCAACCGGGCCTGCGCTGTTCGTGCCAATCTGCCGCGCCCTGTCCTCGGTCGGGCTCACCGAAGGCTCCCGCGTCGTTCTGGAGAAACCGCTCGGCTACGATCTGGAGTCGTCCAATGTGATCAACGATGCAGTCGGCCAGATCTTCAACGAAGACCAGATCTACCGGATCGACCACTACCTCGGCAAGGAAGCGGTACAAAACCTGCTCGCGCTGCGCTTCGGCAATTCGTTGTTCGAACCATTGTGGCGCCGCGAATGGGTTGAGAGCATTCAGATCACCGTAGCCGAGGAACTGGGTGTCGAAGGCCGCGGCAACTTCTACGACCAGACGGGCGCGCTGCGCGATATGGTGCAGAACCACCTGCTGCAACTGCTCTCCATCATCGCGATGGAACCGCCACAGTCGATGGACGCGGATGCGGTGCGCGACGAGAAACTGCGCGTGCTGCGTGCTCTCAAACCGGTGCTTGGCGAGGAGATCAGACAAAGCGTGGTCCGTGGACAATATCACGCCGGCGCCATCAAGGACACAACAGTCTCCGCTTATCACGCGGAGCCCGGTGTCCCGCAAGGCAGTACGACCGAGACTTTCGTTGCACTGAAAGTCGAGGTGGAAAACTGGCGCTGGGCTGGTGTGCCGTTTTTTCTGCGCACCGGCAAGCGGCTCGCGGGCCGCATTGCTGAAATTGTGGTCAACTTCAGGCCGGTGCCGCACTCGGCATTGGGAGCGATGGCTTTGCGTCCCGGTTCGAACCGGCTGACGATCCGTTTGCAGCCGAACGAATCGATTCGGCTTAGCGCGCTTGCCAAGCAGCCGGGCATCGGTATGACCTTGCAAGGCGTGCACCTCGACCTCGCGTTCGATCAATTCTTCCAGCAAGACCGTATGGAGGCTTATCAGCGTCTGTTGCTCGATGTGATCGCGGGACGGCTCGCCCTCTTCGTGCGGCGCGATGAACAGGAGGCTGCGTGGCGCTGGGTCGCGCCGATCATCGACGATTGGGCCACGCAGGAAAGCCTTCCGAAACCTTACGCGTCCGGTACGTGGGGGCCGGCGGCAGCCAGCGCGCTGCTGGCGCGGCACAACACATGTTGGCAGGAAGAAGAAAATTGAGTGCGCAGCGGATGTCTCGTGGCCGAAAGCCGCGCTGGGGTGTCCAGGCCACCGGGACTCGATCGACCGGATCATCGTGTGCTTATCCGGTAGTGCGCTATGCGGAATGACGCGGTCTTTCTCACCTGTGTTAACGAAGTGCAACTCTATCCCCCTTCCTGCTAAGACGGCGATCATGGATAAAACCTGGCACCTTGAATGGCCTTATGGCTCCCTTAACGTTCACTCGAGGGGCGGAATGCTCGGCGGCGTATCCCTAAGGAGCGGCAGCCGGCACGTCGAGCCGTTTTACGAAGCTCCGTGGATCGGCGACGGGACACCCGAACAGGCGGGATTACTTGGCCAGCTCAGAAGCGAGTTTCCATGCGTTCCCTTTGGGGTCCCTTATTCTCCTGAGACCGTCGTGGAAGGTTGGCAGGAGAGCCTCGCCACGCCAGTCGACGAACACGATCACCCGTTAGATGCGAGCGACGACCTGCTGCATGGTTACGCCTGTGTGGCTGAATGGACACTCGTGCAACAGACCGAACTCGCGATCGAGATCACGCTCGAATATCCGTCCACCTCGTCGATAGCACGTGTCGTGCGCATGATCCGCGCCGACCCCAATGGCCCCGCAATCGACTTCTCCGTGACGGTCGAGGCTCGCCGTAAGACGCGCCGTCCGATTGGCCTGCATCCCAATCTCGCCCTGCCGTCGATCACCGAGGCTCTCCAGATCTACCCGGGCACGTTTCGCTTTGGTGTCGTTCACCCGGCCGGCCCCGAACCAGGCGTGTCTCGCGCCGACCCAGGCGCGGTTTTCGACAAGCTCGATCATGTACCGCTGCACGCAGGAGGAACTGCGGCGTTCGACCGTTTTCCTCTCGCTCACGATACGGAAGAAATCATTCAGCTCTGCGGGGTCGATGGGTCCGTCATCCTGACGAATGACGAGTCCCTGGTTGCATATCGGCTGACCTGGGACGCCTCCATACTCCCATCACTTCTGCTATGGATCAGCAATCGCGGTCGTAGCTACAGCCCCTGGAATAGCCGCAATCTCTGCCTGGGTGTCGAACCAGTGGCAGGTGCGTTTGAACTTGGCTGTCGTGCCGCGCTGGCGGCGAACCCGATCAATGAAAGGGGGATTCCGACCGCGATCTCGCTCGATCCAGGTCAACCGGTTGAAATTGCTTATCGATTCGAAGTCTTGACGCAATGAATGCGAACGACGCATGGGTGAAGGTTTCGGCCGCCTGAGCCTACATAAACGTATCCCTCGCGCTTCAACCCCGTATTGCAGCACTTCGCGCCTGGGCACCGCGCCGTGCCCAGGCGCTCTCCTTGACCGGATCCGGCGTCAGCCTGCACGTTGTTTTATGCACAGTGCACCTTGAACGCCGTGATTCGCCGCGACTGTATTAATGTCACCACCTCCTCGGAGACCTTATGACGACCGACCACGATTCGCGACTCGCCCAGCACTTCCCCACACCCGATGAGATTCCGGCGGAACAACGTCTCACAGCTCCCGTTCACCAGCGTGGTTTCCTGATCGGTGGCCAGATGCCCGTATGGGACGGCCCCTGTAAAACCGTGCTGTCGCCGGTCTGCACACGCGACCCATCGACCGGCGACGTGCGCCAGATAGAGATCGGCAGTTACCCGCAGATGGGCGAGGCGCAGAGCGACGCCGCGCTGGATGCCGCGGTCGCCGCGTACGACAACGGCCGGGGGCAATGGCCAACGATGACCGTCGCCGGCCGCATCGCCTGCATGCAAGCGTTCGTGAAAGGCATGGTCGAGTGCCGACAGTCGATCGTCAATCTCCTCATGTGGGAAATCGGCAAGAGCCTCGCCGACTCGCGCAAGGAGTTCGACCGCACCATCGAGTACATCCAGGCCACGATCGAGGCCCTGAAGGACATGCACAACGGCCATTCGCGATTCATGGTGGTCGACGGGACCATTGGCCAAGTCCGCCGCACGCCGCTAGGCGTGGTGTTGTGCATGGGGCCGTACAACTACCCGCTCAACGAGACGTTCTGCACCTTGATCCCGGCGTTGCTCATGGGCAATACGGTGGTCCTCAAGCCGCCACAATATGGCACCCTGCTGTTCGAGCCGCTACTCGAAGTGTTTCGGGAGGCATTTCCACCTGGTGTTGTTAACACCATCTACGCACCGGGTCAACTGGTGGTGCCACGCATGCTGGCCTCGGGCAAGGTCAACGTACTCGCATTGATCGGCTCGAGCCGCGTGGCGGATCATCTGAAAAAGCAGCACCCCAAATCTCACCGCCTGCGCGCAGTGTTGGGCCTGGACGCGAAGAATGCGGCCATCGTGCTGCCCGATGCTGACCTGGACCTCGCAGTCAAGGAGTGCCTGCTCGGCGCACTGTCGTTCAATGGCCAGCGCTGCACAGCCCTCAAAATGCTGATCGTGCACAGCAGTGTCGTCGACGCGTTCCTTGAACGCTTCACGGCTGAACTGGCGCGGCTCAAAATGGGCATGCCCTGGGAGGCCGGCGTGCACATCACGCCGCTGCCGGGACCGCATCGCACCGCCTACATGACAGAAGCGATCGAAGACGCCAGGGCCAAGGGTGCGCGCGTGGTCAACGAGGGCGGCGGCGCCTTTTGCAACACACTGTTCAACCCGGCCGTCGTCTACCCCGTGCGTGAGGGGATGAAGCTGTACCGCGAGGAGCAGTTCGGTCCGGTCGTCCCAGTGATGAGCTTCGACGCAGTGGAAGATGCACTCGACTACGTGATCACCTCGGATCACGGGCAACAGGTGAGCATCTTCGGAACCGACGCCGCGCAGATCGGCGCGCTGGTGGATCCGCTGGTCAACCAGGTCTGCCGCGTGAACATCAACTGCCAGTGTCAGCGTGGGCCGGACGTGTTCCCGTTCGCCGGGCGCAAGGATTCGGCCGAGGGCACGCTGTCGGTCAGCGACGCGCTCCGTGCGTTCTCGATCCGCTCGATGGTCGCGGCCAAACAGACCGAGTCGAACAAGGAACTGCTGAATACCATCGTGCGCGAGCATCAATCGAAGTTCATCAATACAGACTTCATCTTTTAATCGGAGCGGACATAATGCGTCGAAAACGTAACGCCAGGATCGACGTCGAACACCGCCGACGGCAAGATCGCACGAACGTGTAGCAATTAGCTATCGCTATACAGGGTGTGTTCTTTCGCACACCCGCCAGCAAATTGACGATGCCGTCAAAGCGTGTGCAGTTGCGTCCTGATGTAGTCGCCCACGCGGAGTGCCTGCGCCGCGATGGTCAATGCCGGATTCAGCGCGGCCGAAGACGGAAAGAAGCTCGCATCGACAACGAACAGATTGGCGTGGTCGAATGAACGGCAATAAGGATCAAGCGGAGCACTTGCGGGATCGCTGCCCATCCGCACCGTTCCGCATTGATGCGAGGGCGTATCCACCCCGAACGGCCGGCCCAGTACCGCACTGAAGCCAATCTCGCGCAGTAAGCGCCGCACATGCTGAACGAAATGCGTATGCGCACGCGTATTGGTGCGGCGCCAGTTCAATTCGATCGTGTCATTGCCGAGTACCCGCACGGTACTGTCGACGTGCGGCAGATCTTCCGACATGACCAGCCAGTCGACACTGTGGCGGGCCAACCATCTTCCGGTCCACGCCGGAAGCGCGGGGACCGCCGCGCGCACCATCGGCTCCTGGATGTTGCCGAGCATCTGCAAATTGCCGAGCGGCGCCGGATGCCCCTGGGCGCCGAAGTAGAAATCGTTGATCGCCAGCGTCTTGGTGAAGCGCGTGCTGTTCTCCGTGAACGGCAGCAGCCCCATGAGGCACGTAGTGTTGTGATTCATATAGTTTCGCCCGACCATTCCGGACGAATTGGCCAGCCCGTCAGGATGCCGTCTCGTGGCGGAACGCTGCAAGAGCACGGCCGAATTGATCGCCCCCGCACTCAGCACGAACAGCGAAGCGTGGATCGTCTCGCGCCGCCCACCCTGTTCGACTTCTACCGCCACGATGCGTTTGCCTTCGTCATCGGCGATCAGGCGCGTGACGAGAGTGCCCGTCTTCAGCGTTACGTTCGGATGCCGCAACGCAGGGTTGATGAGACAGATTTCCGCGTCGCCCTTCGCGTCGACGTGGCACGGAAACGCATCGCAGGTCTGACATCGAATGCAGGCGCCGCCTTCGCGCAAGTCGATGGCCGACGGCATGTGAAACGGATGAAGACCACGCTGTTGAAGCTTGCCGGCCAGCATGCCGATCAGCGGTTCATGCGGCACCGGTCCAAATGGATAGTCCGAAGATCGCGGCGGCTCCGTGGGGTCCGTGCCGACCTCGCCATGGACCCGGAATAACTGCTCGGCACGCGCATAATAGGGTTCGAGGTCCGCATAGCTTATAGGCCACGCAGGCGACAGGCCGTCCTCGTGCTCCGTCGCGTGAAAGTCCTGCTCGCGCAGGCGGAACATCGCCGTGCCGTAGAACTTGGTATGACCGCCCACGTAGTAATACTGACCGGGGCTAAAGCTCTGCCCCGCACCATCGACCCAGCGCTCCTGTGTGCGATAGCGCCGCTCGACAAAAACCGCTTCCGGATTGGTGTTCTGTGGTTCACGCGGCAAGCGTCCGCCGCGTTCAATCACGCAGATCCGCAACCCCGTGCCGGCCAGACCGAGCGCAACCGCACCGCCGCCGACACCGGAACCAATGACCACGACATCGAAATCCATGACGATCCGTTTCTGTGAATTGTGTTGTCTACCCCGCCATGCGGGTACTCCTGCGTTGCGAAGTCGTCTCACGCGCGCTACGAGAGCACGACCGGCGTGCGCTGGCCGGTGCGCGCGGCTTCGAGGACAGCCCATGCCGCAGCCAGCGAGCGCAACCCGTCCTCACCGCTGGCTGCGGGAGCACCGCGCCCCTGAATCGCGCCGTTGAACGCAGCGAGAGAACGGTGATAGAGATTTTCTTGCTCGACGGCGATCGGGCGATCACCCGTCGCATCGCGCAGGATGACCTCGCCAACCGGCCGCTGAGTCATCACGTCGCGACCGATGAGCGATCCCGCCGTGCCGTGTATTTCGATGCCTGTTCCCGCATACGGCACGGTGAACGCATCGTGCAGTTGCGCGATCACGCCGTTGTCAAAGCGCAGCACAGCCATCACGCCATCTTCGACCGTTCCGCTCGCGAGCGTGGACGGCGGCGTCATCGCGACCGCGTCGACCGGCTCGGCGTTGAGAATGAACCGCAGCGTGTCAACGTCGTGCACCGTGATGTCAAGCACGACGCCCGCGCCAGCCGACGGCTGATTGACGCGCCAGCCTTGCAGATGCGCCGGCAACTGGACCGCGTGAAAGACCCGTGCGAACAGCGCTTTGCCGATCGCGCCGTCGAGCACGGCCTGACGGATGGCGCGGTGCGTGGCCGCGTTGCGCAAATGATGGTTGGTGCCTAGCACGACGCCCGCTTGCCGGCAGGCATCGATGATCGCCCGCGCATCGGGGATCGACAACGCGAGCGGCTTTTCGCACAGCACGTGCTTGCCCGCCTTTGCCGCGGCAATCGCCTGCGCGGCGTGCAGTTCGTTGGTAGTGCTGATATAAACCGCGTCCACCGCGGGGTCGGCCAGCAGCGCGTCGAGCGAATCGTAGGCTGCCGGAATGCGGTGTGTGGCGGCGTACGCGTTGCCGCGTGCGGCGTCGCTGCTCATCACGGCGGCCACGTCGTTGCCCGCCTGCGCGCGAATCGCATCGATCATCCATTCGCGCGCAATATTGCTCGCGCCGACCAGTCCCCAACCCAGCTTGTGTTCGTGATGTTCCATCTTCGCAGCTCCGACGTTGCCTGAATGACGCGCTGATGAGCGCGGGCGGTGTGAAAGCGAGTCTACCGACCCCGCGCCCCAAGCGATGTCACGAATCCGGCGAGTTCTGTCACAATTGCCGCATGCCGATGGTTTCCCGCCGCCCTGATCAGATCATTTCTCATGCAGCCCTGGTTCGAAAAAGTCACCGTGCCTGACGGCCAGTCCTGGACGCTGTTCGATCGGCGCCTGCCCGCGTTTCCGTTCAACTGGCACTACCACCCGGAGTTCGAGCTGACGTTGACGTTGAATAGCGTCGGTGAGCGCTTTATCGGCGATCACGTCGCGCACTATGGCGACGGCGATCTGATCCTCGTGGGTCCGAACCTGCCGCACGCGTGGCAATCGCGGACCACGCTTTGCGCAGACCAGCCTCATCGCGCGCTGGTCGTATGGTTCAGCGAAAGCTGGGCGCACGGTTTGACCCGACACTACGCGGAACTTGCGATGCTCGACACGCTGCTGGCGCGCGCCGCCCGCGGCCTGAGTTTCAGCGACGCAATACGGGACGCGGTGCGGTTCCGCCTGCTGGCGCTCGTCGATGCGGCGCCACCGTCGCGCTGGCTGGGGCTTGTTGACATCCTGCTGATGCTCGCCGGCGACGCCGGGTCTCAGCCTCTGTCGCTACGCGGTTTCGTACCGCAGGAAAACGCGCACGACCGTGCCCGGCTCGAGCGAGTGCTCACGCATCTGCATGAGCACTACGCGCAACCCGTGCGTCTGTCGGTGCTGGCATCGCTCGCGGCGATGAGCGAAAGCCAGTTGCAGCGCTTCTTCAAACGCTGCACCCGGATGACCGTTAGCGACTATCTCGCGCAACTGCGCATCGGTCACGCGTGCGCGCTGCTTCTCGATCGGAACCGGCCCATTGCCCTCATCGCGGAACAAGCGGGTTACAGTCAGCCGAGCTATTTCGCCCGCCAGTTTCGCGCGGTCAAGGGCATGACGCCGATGGAATTCCGCCGACGGTTCGCGGCAGGCGCGCAGATGGCTCTGTCAAGTTGACGAGCGAAGGACCATCCTCGAACGGCAGGTCTGTGGCCCTGCACCGGCGCTTTCATAGACCGTCAATAGCTACGACAACTGACCGGACTGTCGCCCAAATGGATTAGCAGTCCATACGTCGACATAAAAGTATTTGTCACTTTTGACAACATACATCTGACATGATTCGGTATCCGAATATGATGATCGGCGACGCATGTCACCGCCGAGGAGTATGTAGTCGACGCCCGGTACGCGTTAATGTATTCTGGACCAAGGATAAGTTGGATGCGTTGCTCGCACAATCGGGATAGGGGCATCGGGATCAACCAGACGGTAAACCTATCCTGCGTCAGACCATGAGCGTTCTACCGTCCGCTCGCCATCGTTCGAAACGAAGCCATACCATGACTATCCGCTTACGAAGCTTCCTCTTCCCCCAGGCACCAAGCCGAATCGATTCGATCGGGCCGCCGAGGTAGGCGCCGACGCACTAATCTTCGACCAGCACTGCATGGGTCGACGCTGCCGTTGCACGTTCGCCACTATCGTCGAGCTGTTGAAGCGCATATGCGCGCGTCGTCTCCAGCATGCGATATCTGTGCCTCGGACCTTCCGGGTCGACGCTCAGTAGCGATCTGGACACGAGCCCGCTGATCGCCTCGAATGCCTGTGTGCGCGAAACACCCGCCCCCTCAACCAACAGGCACGCTGTTTCTAACGTGAAGCTGCTGACGAACATGCCCAACCATCGCAACACCTTGCGTTCGACGTCATCAAGCAGGCGGTAGCTCCAGTCAAGCGTCGCCTTGAGTGTCTGGTGACGGGGCGGTGCAGAGCGCCGCCCGCCCGTCAGAACGCCGAATCGGTCATCCAGATTCGCGGCCAGCCCGCCGATCCCAAGCACCGATGCCCGCATCGCCGCGAGTTCAAGTGCAAGCGGAATGCCGTCGAGCCGTCTGCAGACCTCGCCTACGAGTCGAATGCTGTGCTCGTCGGAAGGAAAATTCGCCCCAAGCGCACGCGCGCACGCGACGAAGAACTGCACAGCTTCCGAATGCCAGACGACGGTGATTTCGTCGTCGGTTGGTAGCGCAAGCGGAGGCACGGTATAGGTAATTTCGTCCCGCACCCGCATCGCCTCGAGGCTTGTTGCAAGCACACGCATCCCGCTCCCCGCGTTGATCAGGACCTCCGTTATTGCTGCGGCAACATCGAGCACCTGCTCGCAGTTATCGAGCACGATGAGCGCTTCGCGGCCGCTCCATTCCCGGCCGACTTGCGCGAGCGCTTCCGACCCTGGCGACAGCCTCGTGCCCGTCGCTCGTGCGAACGCGTCAAAAGCCGACTGGCTGTCGTCAATTGAGGCAAATGGCACGAACACTACGCCATCGCTAAAATCACCCTGTACTCTGTGGGCGACCTCGATTGCAAGACGAGTCTTGCCGATACCCCCGACACCGATAAGCGTCAGGCATTGTGAATCGCACAGCAATCTGGCGATTTCCGTCAGTGCGTCGTCTCGTCCGATCAGGGACGGCACCCCGGCTGGCAACCGTTGATGTGCTACGGGTAGCGCGTCCGGATTTACCGCCCCCTCTCTCCCGCCTTGAATGGGGTGATTCTGCCTGTTCGCCACGAGAATCAAACGATAGCCACGTCCCGGTTCCGTACGGATTCTTTCGCGCTCCGCGCCAAACGCGCGTCGTATTGCATGGATGTGCACCTGCAGATTGTTCTCTTCAACCACTGTGTTGGGCCACACATGGCGCATGATTTCGTCTCTCGACACAAGCTTTCCGTCGGCGGCGATCAATAACACCAGTATGTCGAATGCGCGGCTGCCCAAACGTACAGGTTGCCCGTCTAACAGCACTTGACGATGCTCAAGCGAAATGTCGAGTGAACCAATCTTGATCATGCCTGGCAACTTATAGCGAGAGGATATGCTCCAGTAGCTTTCCGGTCGTGAATTACACGATGACGGCGCTCGATGCAACTTTGGACCGTCAGATAGTGGCGACGACGGCGTACACGTCATTTTTTCAAAATTACTGTGCTGTCAATGGCCCGGGCCACGGTGAACTCCTTATCGTCCGGAACGCTGCATGTACCGCGTACTTAGCTGATGCTGAGCGTCAATCCATATTCGTTATTACGACATCACTGAATGTGGCGTCGCCGCCTTCCGCAAAGACGCGGACACGATCGTCGCCGGTTGCCGGGAAGATCAGGTCCGTCATGACCGTGCGACCGTGATCTGCAAACACTTCGACCGAATTGCGGTCGATCACCACCTGCAGATGAAGCGTGCCGTCGTGCAACGGCAGATTGACAATGTGCGCCTTACTGAACGCGCCCGAAAACCATGTGTTGCCCGATCGCGACCGGTCCACGGTCAAGGTCTGGGCACGCGCGTCGTAGAAGATTCGCGTGCCCACGTCGCCGCTCGCCGACGCACGTACGATAAGACCGGCGCGCTGCGCCGTGCCGGGCCGGATGGTCAGCTCGATGTTCTGCACGCCGCGCCCCGACGGCGCAAGGTCGCGCGTGGCCGACGACACGTCTAACGCGTCGATGCGTGTTGCGGGGAACTGCTTCATCATCGTCACATACGATGACGGGGGCACGGACGTCAGTTGCGGCCTGCCATCGATCGTCTTCAGCACGAGTTCGCGTGGCAATGCCATCGCGCCCTTCCACGGCGCGGTCGGCACATGGCTCGCGTAGTCCCAGTTGCTCATCCAGCCAATGGTCACGGCCCTGCCTGACGGCACATTCGAGAACGTCCCTGCCGCATAGTAGTCCGCGCCATGATCGAGCCATTGATACCGCGAGAGATCGGAGCCGGCGGGCGGGACACCGTCTGCAACGAAGCGTGTACCGTCGAACTGCCCGACAAAATACATTGCGCCCGATCCGCCCGCGATCGACCACGGGTTCACGTTGACAATCATCACCCACTTCCGTCGGGACGGATCGCCGTCGAGCGGCAGCGCAAACAGATCAGGCATTTCCCACAGCGCGCTCCGATGCGGCACATCGGGCAGCGTGAAGTCGCTCAGAAACGTCCAGTCGATCAGATTGTCGGACCGGTAGAACTTGACGACATGCGCATCGGCGACAACGGTCGCCATCAGCCAGTAGCCGCCAGGCGCGAACCACGACACCTTCGGATCACGGAACTGCTTTGACTCGGGACTTAGCGACAATACCGGGTTATGCACGTACTGATGCCAGGTCACGCCGTCATCGGTGCTGTATGCAATCGACTGCGCCTGAACGCCGGCTTCATGCCCGGAGCCCGCCTTGTAGACACTGGTATAAAGCGCGATAAGCGGCGGCGTCTTTGCCGTTCCGAGCCCGGACGTGTTGCGGGCATCGACGACGATTGAACCGGAGAAGATCTCCTCGGTCTGGTTTGCGCGCAGAGCGACGGCATGTTCATCCCAATGAATCAGGTCGCGGCTAGTTGCGTGGCCCCATGACATGTCGCCCCAGAAGTTCCCATGGGGGTTGTACTGATAGAACAGGTGATACAAGCCCTTGTAGTAGACGAGGCCGTTGGGATCGTTCATCCAGTTGCGTTGCGGCGTGTAGTGAAGCGCGGAGCGCCATTGCGGCGTATCGGCCGTGCTCTCCGCAAGGCACGAAGAGGACGGCACGCATGCGGTGACGGCGGCCAGCGCGGCAAAGAGCCACGCCGACAGCACGCGCGAGCTGAAGAAGAATCGGTGTTGCGAGTCGTGCATCAAATGTCGTCTTATCAAGGAAGGCGTTCCGGTCCGGAAGGTCCACTTACGACCGTGCCGTGCCGGCGGTTGCCAGCAGTCAGGCCGCGGCGCGCGGTCTCGCGCAACGCCCGGTTGACCGTATTGACGTGCAGACCAAGAAAATCGGCGAGCAGACGTTGTGGTGGCAACGCGTCGCCAGGTCGCAACGTGCCCGCGTCAATCGCGGCTTCGATTTCGTGGACCACCTCCAGATACACGGGACGCTTGCGGGTGGTCAATTCGGGAATCCAGAACTTCATAGCGGCACCACATAGAGCGACCGCGCACGCACATCGGCGGCGCGAGCAGATCGGGACAGTCGAGGCTTGCAGCAAGCGGCGGCCGCAAGCCTCACGAGCAGGCTTACTGGCTGTTGCCGCCCTGCCCGTTGCCATTGCCCGGCGCCGACTGGTTTGCGGGAATGTCGCCGTAGCCGCCGAGGCCGCCCTTGCCATACGTCCGGTCCACGACCGTCGTGTCACCGTTGATGTTGATCTTGACGGTCGGCGCAAGCGTGCCGCCGCGCCGCGAGCCGATTGCATCGATAAACGACTCGACGAGACCACCCGGCATCACGTAGTGCGAGTACGACTGGAACTCGCGGGGGTTCTGGTTCGGGTCTTGCGCGTACGGCGCACCGGCCGGCGCGGAAAAATCGGTCGGGTTGCCAAGTACGAGGCCACTGCCGCCGTTCAGCGGCAAGAAGTCGCTGCGGATGCCGTTGCCAACGAAGCCGTAGACGCCGTCTGGTCCGTCGACGCCCGCCGCCATCGTTGTGCGATGGCTAATCGTGAACAGGTAGTACTTGCCGTCCTTCAGGTAAATCTGCGGGCGCTCGGTTTGGTCATCGACGCAGTTCGCCGACAGGATCGGTGGGAGGAACTTCCATTCGGTCAGTTGCGGATTCGTCGCGATCGCGAGACCGACGTTGGCCTTTTGATACACCGCGCCCGAGTTCATAACGGCGTTCAGGTCTTCCCGTTGCGGATCGTTCGGCGCGTAGCCGAGGTCAGCTTCCGTGCAGGTGCGCGCGCCGCGCGGGCCGCCCGTGTTGCCTTCGAATACCATGTAGGTCTTGCCGGGATGTGCGGGATCGGTGAACACGAACGGATCGCGGTATGAGAAGTAGGTGTTCTGCTCCCGGTCTGATAGTAGGTGCCGTCCGGCTTGAGCAATGCCTCGTGATCATCGAAGCCTGAGAACCACACGTGACTGTCGTCGGCGTGGATGTGACCGTCGGCGCGCGTGATGATCGCCTGCGGCGGTGTAATGTCGGCGCCGCCGGGGCTGACCGGTTGAACGACGTCGCGGTGTAGTAGAGGCTGACGTTGTCGCCATGCGTGAGACGCGCCGAGCCCGACCATTCGGCGTTATCGGTCATCGGCGACGTGCCGAATACCTTGACGCTCGCGCCGTCCGGGAATAGATGACCGCCCCAGGTCCAGCCGCCGTTCGCGGGCCGCCGCGATGCGGGAACGCCCGCGCGGCGGTAGAAGAAGCCGATGCGCGCGTGAACGTGACGGTCGTCGAAGGTGTAGCCGGCATGCGGGTCGGCCGTCAGAGAGAAGATCACCTCCCAGCCCTTGTACGCCAGCTGGTTCGCGCGCATGTCGGCGAGCGGCCACGTGTCCCACACCCAGACGTTCGGGTTGATCAGCGGAAAATCCTGAGGGATGTCCGGCATGGTCAGCGAAAGTGGCAGCGAGTTCTTGTCAGTCGCCGACGCGGCGTGCGACTGCGCCTTGATCTGACGGATGTCAGCGCGCGTCCAGCGCATCGTGAAACTGCTCTCGGGGTCGTATGCCTGCTGCGAATGCGGCGTCGGCGCTGGAAAGCCTGGTGTCGCAGTCTGAGCCAGCGCGGGTAGCGCAACAGCCGACAGCAACGCGCCCGACAGCAGGCGCGCGCGCAAGCGCGGGGTGATCCGGGTGATTCGCGAGTCGTGGCCAGCGTACATTTGGAGCATCCTATGAATGTGTTTCGAAAACTTTCCAAACCGGTTTGGATACTAGTTCAAACCGGTTTGGAAGTCAAAACCCGATCAAATAACGGTATGATGAGCAGGTTTCTCATCATCCGGACACATGAGTGTGATGAGGCGTGACGGGGCGGGACCGAGAGGTGGAAGGATGAAAACGAATCTGAAGGCGCTGGCAAGCGCCCTGGGTCTGTCAAGGACGACCGTCAGCCGGGCACTGAACGGCTATGACGACGTGAGCCAAGCAACCCGAACGCGAGTGATCGAGGCCGCGCGGGCGCTCGGCTACCAGGCCGATCCGACCGCGCGCAAACTGGCGACAGGCCGCGCCGATGCGATCGGCATCGTGTATCCGTTCGGTGCCAGCGATCTGGGCGATCCGCGCTTTTGTGAGGTGGTCGCAGGTATCACCGAGGCGCTCGGCGAACGCGACATGGACCTGATCATTGCGTCCGCGCGGCCGGGCGCGGAACTGGAGACCTACCGGCGCCTCGTGGAAGGCCGGGCGGTTGATGGCCTGATCGTCGCGCGCACGCTGCGGGACGACAGACGCATCGCGTTCCTCCAGGAGCGGGATTTTCCGTTCGTCGCTTACGGCCGAACCAATAGCGCGCGGCCCTACTGGTGGTTTGATTTCGATAACGAAGCGGGCGCGCGAGCCGCGACACAGCGGTTAATCGACTTCGGCCATCGCCGGATTGCCCTGATCAGCGCGCCGCTTGCCATGAATTTTGCGGCCCAGCGTCGGGAAGGCTTCGTAAGCGCTTTGCAAGACGCGGGCGTTGCTCCCTTGCCTGAACTGATGATCGAATGTTCGTTTGACAGTGCAGGCGGCCATGATGCGGCGACCACACTGTTGAACCTCGCCGAACCGCCGAGTGCGGTGCTCGTGGACAACAACCTCGCAGGCGTGGGCGCATTTCACGCGATCGTCGACAGTGGGCGCAGGCTTGGCAGCGATGTTTCGCTGATCGTTTACGACGGCGTGCCTCCCGACGTCTCGCATGCGTACACAGTCACGGCCGTTGTTCAGCCGACGGGCCACGCGTCAGGAAAGGCCATAGCCGAACTCGTATTGGACGCCATCAGGGATCGGGACCGTTGTGCGCACCGGCTTGCGCTACCCCACATCGAGACGGGTGATACGGACGGCCCGAGAAATTGACGTCAGATTAGGGACCCGACATTCTGACCGGAGAGCGTAATCTGAGGCATGGGTTCCGATGGCGCACGCGAAGGAAACATCTGCTCTGATACAGTGCGATCAGCATGCACTGCCGTCCCAGCCGAAATGGCGGCGTACACTGGAACATCCTGGGCGGCCCGATGCCTGCGGCCTTCGAATCGATCGAGCCATGCTTGATGAACAACGCCGTCATTTCATCGTCGGAAGCGCGCTTGGTGCAGCAGGTTTAGTCTTGACAAATGCGTTGTGCGCTGCGAGCCGCAACGACACGGGAGCGTTAAAAACCTTGGGGTTTCAGCGCAGGGCGCCTAGGATTCCGGCAATCATGGCCGCCGGAGTTGGAGATGAAAATCACAATTCGCGTCGAGATCACCACTGATTGGGGTGAAACAGATACGTTCGAAATCTGTCAGCTCGAACGTCCCTATCGCCAACTTGAGCCGGAGAAGGTTGGGCTGTCGTTGGCCGAAGGAAAAAGATTTGCTGCACAGGCTCCAGAAGGTTGTGGTCGCAGCGCAAGCTGAAGAGGTCTGCATGCTGCGACGCTTCTGTACCCGTTGTCACCGTTTCCTCGAACTTAAGGATCGGCGGCTCCGGAAGGTGGATACGGTCTTCGGTACCGTGCCCTTTCCCAGTGCCCGGATCGTTTGCTGTCCGTGCGAGACGCCGTTGCATATGGAGTATCCGTACAGTCCGATGACCGAATTCGTTCCGGAGCGGGCGACCGCGGACCTACTATCGCTTGAGGCCAGGCTTTCGGCACAGATGCCGTATCGGCAGGTCGTTACCATGATGCGCGAGTTCCTGCCTGTGCGGGCGACATTGAACCATGTGACCGTACGAAACAGGGCGCTACGCGTCGGCGAGCGCATAGAAGCGGTTCAGCCAACTGCAGATCGCGCCCCGAAGGAAGAGACGGAATGGACCCTGACCATCGACGGAGGATTCGTTCGCGGGCGACGCAAATCAGAATGTTCGAGCTTTGAGATTCTAACGGGGCGCCTCAGTGCCAAAGACCAGACTTCACGCGTATTCGCGTTCGTGAGAAACAGGCTACCGGATATCGTGGAGCGGCTCACCACCCTTGTAAAAACCACATCGGGAAGCGATCGACCGAGACTGTCAGTCATCACCGACGGTGCCAATGGCCTGCAGTCATTCGCCTGTCGATTACCGTTTTCTTCTACACCTGTCCTCGACTGGTTCCATATATCAATGAGGGTGAGGTATCTCGAGCAGATCATCAAGGGCATGCGTGCGCGGACGGAAACGGAAAAAGCCGCCCAACGTGTATTGATCTCCCGTGTTGACAAGCTGCGCTGGTGCTTCTGGCACGCGAAGCTAGAGAAGGCGAAAGACCGGATGCAGGGCATCCTGCTCCTCTGTCGGGTGATCGTGGCTGAAACGCCGGGCGTTGTAGAAAGTCTGTCGCAGCTCGACTACCGGACCCGAGAGCTTGTGGAATACGTCGAAGCGAATGGCGGCTCAACGATGAACTACGGCGCACGACACCGTCGCGGCAAACCTATCTCGACCGCCACGGCCGAGTCTGCAGTCAATCAGGTACTCAATCAGCGCATGTGCAAGCGTCAACAGATGCGCTGGTCTCCGATCGGGGCTCATCTGCTTGCACAGGTCCGATGCGCTGTCATCAACGGTGACCTTGTTCAAAGACTTGCGAGATATGAGCCACCAAGGGAACCATTGTCGCGCGAAGCTGCCGAGTTCCTGGAGCAGTTCGGGTTGGAATCGCAGTTACAACCCCAAGGTGTTTAACGCTCCCAAGGTCGTGAAGCTGGCGCGCGATCTGGGCGAGGCAAGCGGCTTTTCGTGGGGCCAGGATCTGCAGCGACACGTCGACCGGCTTGGGCCCGGTCGACGCTGGTCGAGCAGCCGGAAGGATCGTCCCAGATTTACTCTCAAAGCCTGACCGCCTCGGGAACCGGCCGTCACCACGTCGGGCTGGCGCGTGAAGTATGTCACCAAAAGACATGCGGGTTATGGCGCCAGCGGCTGGCGGCCGCCTGAGCTGCGCACCACGTGACGGTTGCCGCATCCGTAATTTTTGATTAAACTAAGTTCATTAAACTAAGTTAATACGGTGCTGCCATGCAGATTTACAACATGCACGATGCCAAGACTAATCTGTCGCGGCTGATCGAGGAAACCGTGAACGGCGGCGAGCCGTTTGTCATCGCCAAGGCCGGCAAGCCGCTGGTGAAGGTCGTACGCATCGATGTCGAAGCGGAGAAACCACCGCGGCGCATCGGTTTCATGAAGGGGCAAATCAAGATACCCGCAGACTTCGACACCATGGGAGCGGACGAGATCCGCGACATGTTTGAGGGTAAAGCAAAGTGAGATTGTTACTCGACACGCATCTGCTGGTCTGGGCTGCGGCGGATGATCCTGCCTTACCCAACGAAGCGCGCGCTGCCATTGAGGACACCGACAACACCCTGTACTTCAGCGTCGCGAGCATCTGGGAAATCGTCATAAAAAGCGCGCTAGGCCGTGATGACTTTCAGGTCGATGCGCGCGTGCTGCGCAGGAACCTGCTCGATGCTGGCTACGAAGAACTGTCCATCGAAGCCCCGCATGCGTTCGAAGTTGCTGCCCTCCCGCAGCTTCACAAGGACCCATTCGACCGGCTTCTGGTTGGTCAGGCGATGGCCGAAGGAATCGTATTGTTGACCCACGATGACCAGATAAAGCGATACGACTTCGCGCCAGTACGCTATGTCTAGCGGTGCATTTGTCACGTCCTGTCCTGGTTGTCCTGTCGTCTCGCGTGATGCAGGCCAGCACCTGATCGAAAACATTGCTAAAAAATGACCAGGCGCGCCAACGTTGTCGGGCATCTCCATGGCCGCACTCTTGATAAGGATACCTACTAACTTTCTCTAAGGCAGAGGATTTTTAGCGAAGCGCAGACGGCGCACCACGCCCGCATTTGGCACGACTTACGGGCCGGCTGTGCTTCGCTAAAAATCCTCTGCCTTATCGTAATGGCTCTGTTTGCACCCCGAACCCAGCTGTCACCGACGTGCAACCTTCGCTGTCGTCCGCCGAACGTGAAGGCGCTGCCCAGCTCAAGAAAAAAATCGTCGAGCGGTGGATGAGTGCCTCTTCGAGCTCGCTTTCGGAATACTCGTCCTTCAGGTCAAGGACTCCTGATTCCCGTGTCGGCCGCGTCACGTCGTTGTGGCTTACAACAGCCGCAGCACGATTCTTTGGAGAAGGCCCAGCAGATCGCGTCGAGTGTCGACGACGAGGTGAATGTAAATGGTATCGTCCCGCACCTGATAGATGATCCGGTTCTTGCCAGAAAGGGCTTGTCGAAAACTGTCATCGACGAAGCCTTCAAGTTCAGCGGGGACGTGGCCGCTTTCGGGAAACTGGCGGATGTGCGCGATAGTTTCCTGAATCTGCGCCGACGTCTGACTCCATGTCTCCCACGCGAATGTGCGAACAATGTAACTTCTCAACTCATCGATGGCGATTCGGGCGGTCGGCAGGATGCGGTACTTCAACAGCGGGGCTGGCATTAGCGAAGCTTCTCGTGGCGGTCGAGCTCGTTAAGCTCCGCAAAGAATTCGTCGCCGTCGATGTGGTCTGCGCGGTCGATCTGTTTTTGGCCGATGGCCAGGATCTTCAGGAGTGCGATCGTCTGTTGCGTCGCTTCATACGTTCGCACATCCTGGACAACCAGCTTTGCTTCGCCGTTCTGCGTGATGATGAGCGGCTCTCCCGAATCGGTCAGGTCTTTGACGATTTGTGCCGCTTCGCTCTTGAGGTAGCTGATTGGCTTTACGTGATCGGCGATATGCATCCAGTGCTCCATTGCAGGTCTGATAGGACCAAATATAGACCATTATCGGTCCGACGACAACGACCATCGGCTGTGCAACCCACCGCATGGACGGCCCCCGCGATGCCCACGTGGATGCCATGGCAGGAAAAGCGGAACAACCCGCGCTACGGAATACAAAGAGTCAATACATACGTTCGTTAGCGCCCTTTCTTTTGCATGGGTGGGCGCTATGGTACTTGCGATCCGGTGGCACGCTCGCGATGAAGCAACCACGAGTCCTTGCCATCCACCTAAAATCTGTATAAATTCACAATACTGTGTTTATATACAGTATTTCGGGAGGCGTAATGGAGCACCTGGTCAGGGTCTACAACGAGAAGGACCGGCAAACGCTCGAATGGCTGCGCAGGCACGTTGGCGATGCCGCGATCGCCAGCGCCGTCGCGCAATGTGCCGGATCGGGCAAACCTTATCTCTCCATTGTCTGCAGGCGCCTGGGTGTGAGAACGCCGGAGTTTTCCGTGCTGCGCCGACAAACGTCGAGTCCGGTCGCCGAACACTCCCTGGCGACCATCCGTGGCATTCTCGCGGCCCGGACGGCACCGGCAAAACTGGCTGCTGTCCGGTAGGGTGCGCACGCGGCGGTCACGGCTGGCGTTGGCCCGCTCCACCCGTTCCTGCCCCAAGGAACTGCCCCACCCGGTTGCGCCCCGTGGCCTTGGCGCTGTACAGCGCCTCGTCGGCCGCGCGGATCACGCTACTGACGTCGCCCTGCTGGTCGGGGAACCAGCTGGCCGCGCCAATGCTCGCCGTCACGCGCCCGTATTCACTGCCCGCATGCTCGATCGCGAGGGCGCTGATCGCGCTGCGGATCTGCTCGGCAATCTGGCTTGCGCCGCCGGGAGCGGTATCGGGCAGGACGACGACAAATTCTTCGCCTCCGTACCGCGCCGCGCTGTCTGCTGGTCGCCGGATATTGTCACGGATGCAGCGTGCGACGGCCGCCAGTGCATCGTCACCAGCCTGGTGACCATACGTGTCGTTGTAAGCCTTGAACCGGTCGATATCAACAAAAAGGAGCGAAAACATGCTGCGCGTGCGGCGCGCCCGACGCCACTCCTGCTCAAGGATCTCCCCCAGCGTGCGGCGGTTGTGCAGGCCCGTGAGTCCGTCTGTTCTCGCAAGCAGCTCGAGTTCCGATTCGGCCCGCATCCGGCGGCGCAGCTGCGCACCCAGCAGGAATGAAAGTCCGACGAAGCCCAGCGCAAACGCGGCCATCAGCGAACCGATGGTGATTGCGCGTCGCCGCCACGCCGCGTAGATGTCCTGTTCGGCTTCGGCCACCATGATGATCAGTGGCAGGTCGGGAAAATTTCTGAAGTAATAGAAGCGGCGCACGCCGTCAATCGACGCCGTCTCGGAGAAACTGCCTTCCGCCGCGGCTCTGAAGCGCTGAAACGTGCTCGCCTTGCTGATGTCGCGCCCGGGCGTGCGCGCATCGTACGGCTGACGCATGACCATGATGCCGCTTTTGCCGATCAGCGAAATGGCGCCATGCGGCCCGAGAGAGAGTCCGGCGAAAAGCCTGTGAAAATAGTCGAGGTTGATCGCAATCAGCGCGATCCCGGCAAACGAGCCATCCGGCCGGGAAATGCGCCGGGTCATGGCGATGCTGGGGGAACTGTCACGCAGGCGCGACTCGTACGGATCGCTGACGTAGAGACCCGCGTTGGGATTGTCGCGCTGCACGGTGAAATAACGTCGATCGGCGAAATTGCCTGCGCGCGGTACCTCGCTGGCAGAATCGATGATGATGTTACCCGATGCGTCCAGCACCAGGATCGCACCAAGGTCTCGGGCAGTCGTGGCGCGATCGAACAGCACCTGCGCGCGCAGGCGCGGTGGCAACGCCATCACTTCCGGGTCGCGCACGCCGTCGACAACGGCCTGCAGCGAGAGCGCGTACAGCTCCAGGTTCCGCTCGATATCGCGCTCGGCGATGAGCGCCAGATTGCGCGATGTTTCGCGGGCCCGCTCCATTGCATCAAGGCGCCCCTGATACAGCACCGCCGCGAACAGTGCCGTCACCACGAGAGCGATGACAATGCCGCCGCAGACCAGCACCAGCGGTGCCGAGCGGCTGCGCCAGAACTGGTCGGTCAACGATGCGCGCCCTCGCCTGTTGTTTGTTACCGTCTGCACGATGCCTCTTCACGTCTGCGGACAATCCAGCTACGCATGCCTCACCTGTCCGGGTTGGTGCCATTGCTGCCCATCTCGTCGCGTCGGCCGTTTCCCTCGATGCCTAACAGTCGAAAGGTGTTCGTGAATCCGCGATGACACGGCACGGCTCATCAACAGGCCCAGTGGGCCAGCCGGCCCCCAAGGCACGGCGCAGATGCGGTCCCCCACTTCCCCGGCCCATGAGAGCGCCGGATATTCTACCGGCACACCACGTGCTATCGGCAAATGTCATGCTTTCCTGAACGCGGCGCATCTGTTCGCCAGATGTGCGACGCTGCCAGGAAACGCAAAATTGACCTGAAGTGCTGTGCTGGTCGCGTCGGCAACTGCGGAGATGCGCGCTCCGAAGAGGCGCGTTCCGACAGGTGCAGGTGGCCGTCCACAGGACGACTTTCAGATGGTCGACACGATTCGATCGGTCGGCCAGAACGGTAAGCCCCTTCGGCGTGCTTGCCGATACGCCCTTCGAGACTTCACCCTCATCGGCGACTGGTGATGACCAGATTGCATGCGACCCAGCTGGGCAGATTTGTCACGTCTATTTGAGCTACAGTAAAGTCTCATTTGGAGATACCCGTGAACGCGCCCGCCACCACCGCCCGTCGCCGGGCCCGCAAGGCCGCAGTTCGTGTCCCGGCAAAACCCGCCGCGCCGTCGCGGGCTGGCAAATCACACCCCACGAAGATCAACGATTACCTCACCCTCTATCACGCGCCTCCGCTCGAGCGCATCAGCTTCATCAAGCACGGCGTGGATGCCTACGACGTGTACGTTCTTGCGCGCAACATGGGAACCTCGCAGGACAACCTGATGGTGACCTTGGGGCTGCCACGCTCGACCATCATCCGTAAAGCCAAAGGGAAGGCGCGCCTGTCCGCGGAGCAGAGCGAACGGGTGATCGGTATGCTGAACCGGTACCTTGTTCGTCTGGGCGCGACAGCGTCTGGCAGGCCGCGACGGTTTTCACGAACATCTCAGCACCCTTCGGATGGGACGCAATCCCGCCCGGAATGACGAGCCTGGATACAGGTGAGAAATGGATCCATCAGGCTGCCACAGCCCTGCTTCTTGTGCCGTCCGTTATCGTCCCTGAGGAGACGGACGTCCTCATCAACCCGGCCCATCCGGATGCCGCGGACATTCATGCGCAGAAAGTGCGGCGTTGGACCTACGATCAGCGAATGGGTTAAGGCCGTGCGAGGCCCTCGACGACCTCGAATGGAAGCGCGTGGTGGTCAGAGATTTTTGTTTCGGAATGGTCGATGGACACCTCACGCTGGACGAGGACGGAACGGGACGCGCCTGCTTTATGTGGCCGCGATGCGTGCATGGCATGTTCCTGACACGTCAGGATTGCGCGCCGAACTGCTGGATGCTCCCCTCTCTCGCCGGGAACCACTGACCCGGCACACCAAAGGTGTGCGTTTCTTCGAGCAACGGGCCGTGCGCTCATTTCTGGCTGCGTTGTGCTCCCCTGCGTGGCGCCCACAAATTCTAGCGGTGATAATCCACGCCGGGTTTTACCGGACATAAGCCTTCGTTTCCACGACATCCGGGCACGTTGCCCTGGCTTGGACACGCCCAACGGGTTGTCGTTGGCTGTCGTGGCACCAATGCCTGGTCCGCCCCCGTCAAGCGGACAATCGAGTGACTGTTCTCTTCGTTATCCTAATACCCGCTTGTGACCAGTTTGCCATACTCGCCGGCGTCGACGAGGCCCTCAGGGTAACGAACAACGAAAGCGCGATCGAAAGCAGTGTGCGGGTTGCCGCCAGTTACACGCTGCTGGGTTACTTTCTGCCCTACCATCTGCAACGGATCGCAACGCTCTATCCCGGGCTATCGATCCGGCTGCATGAAGCGAGACGTGACGAGATAGAAGAAGGGTTGCTCGCAGACCGATACGACATTGCCGTCCTGCTTGCCGACAACGTTGCGAGTTCAGGCCTGGCAGTCGAGCGCATCTTCGCGTCCACACGGCGACTCTGGGTCGCGTCGAATCACTCATTGCTTGAAAAGCGTTCCGTGACGTTTGCCGACGTGGCCAAAGAGCCCTTCATCATGCTGACCGTCGACGAAGCCGCCGACACCGCCATGCGCTACTGGAGCAAGACGGACTATCAGCCGCACGTCATCCTTCAGACGTCTTCCGTCGAAGCCGTGCGCAGCATGGTTGCCAACGGAAGCGGCGTCGCTATCCTGTCAGACATGGTGTACCGGCCATGGTCGCTCGAGGGCAAACGCATCGAGACCATCACGCTGGCGAACCCCGCCCTTCAATGGCGGGCGGCATCGCACACGCACGCGACAGAGAGATCACGGCCGGCATGCGCGTCTTCGTCGATTACTTCCGCGAGACCTTCAATTCGCCCTATCTTCCTCACGCGGCCCTGCGTCAGTCGCGCACAGCGGCACGTTAGGCCTGCTTCTGGCCATCATCAACGCCATTAATACACTGGATTAGGAAACAGACTTTTACTTATTGTTTTTGGCTCCGGATAAAGACGGGGAACGCCGTGCTCCCCACGCGGCATCCCCCCAGTCATTGCCTCACTTTCCGGAGAAGACCATGAGTACGGTCCGACCAGCTGTATCGCCCGTCGCAGACGAAGCAGCTCCCAACGAGATGAAGAAGATCGCCGTCGCCAGCGTAATCGGCACGACGGTCGAATGGTATGACCTGTTCGTGTTCGCGACGGCATCCGCCCTCGTGTTCAACAAGGTGTTCTTTCCGGGTTTCGTCCCGCTCATCGGCACGCTGCTCGCGTTCGGCACGTTCGCGTCCGCGTACCTTGCGCGCATCGTCGGCGCCGCGTTGTTCGGCCACTTTGGCGACCGTCTCGGCCGCAAATCGATGCTACTGGTCTCGCTTCTGTTGATGGGTTGCGCGACCTTCTGCATCGGCCTGCTGCCCAACTATGCCGCGATCGGTATCTGGGCGCCGATCCTGCTGCTGACGCTGCGCATCATCCAGGGGCTGGCACTGGGCGGCGAATGGGGCGGCGCCGTGCTGATGGCCGTCGAGCACGCGCCCGCCGGCAAACGCGGTCTCTACGGCTCGTGGGTGCAGATCGGCGTGCCCGCCGGCACGCTGATCGCCAACCTCGCCTTTCTCTTCACCAGCTCAGCGCTTTCCGCCGAATCTCTGCTGTCGTGGGGATGGCGCGTTCCGTTTCTCGCCAGCGCGTTGCTGGTGGGCGTCGGCCTGTATATCCGCCTGAATACCTCCGAGACGCCAACGTTCCGCAAGGTCAAGGACGCGGCGGCTCAGGTGAAAATGCCCATTGCCGACGTGCTGACGAAACACTGGAAGCAGGTCGTACTGGGCGGCGTCGCCACGATGTCGACCGGGACGTCGTTTAACCTGATCGTCGCTTTCGGCCTCACGTACGGCACGCAGACACTCGGCTTCAGCCGCAACGCAATGCTGTCCATCGCGCTCATCGCCTGCGCACTGTGCATTGTGCTGCTGCCGTTGTTCGGCAAGCTGTCCGACCAGATAGGCCGCAAGCCCGTCATCATCGGCGGCATCGTTGCCGAGGCGCTCTTCGCTTTTCCCCTTTTCTGGCTGCTCGACACGCGCGACTTCTCATTCGCGCTGCTCGGCTACGTCCTCATGATGACCGCCTTCGCCGCGAACTATGGGCCGATTGCGACGTTCCTCGCCGAGCTGTTCGGCACCGAGGTCCGCTACTCCGGTCTCTCTGTCAGCTACATGCTGTCCGGTCTGCTCGGCAGCGCGGCAACGCCCATCGTGACGACGGCGCTGCTGTCGGCGACCGGGCGCGGATCGTCCGTCGCGTGGTACATGATCGGCTCTGCGCTTGTCTCCGCAATCGCACTGGTGATGCTGACAGAAACGCTCAGGACCGACCTCGCAAACAACCAGCGGCAGCACGCACGTGTTGGGGAGCGTGCATGATGCAGGAAGCGCAAACCATCGAACGTGTCTCGCCCACGCTTCTCCATCAGCTTCGTCAGGTCAGTTTCCCGACACTTGGCCACTTCCTCGAAGAGGGCTTTGCCCAATACGGCATGCGCGCGCTCGTGCCGAACGAACGGATGATTGGCCGCGCGGTGACGCTCGAACTCTGCAGTCCCGACGCGCTGCCCGTCAATCGCGCGCTGGCGCACCTCACACCGGGCGATGTCCTCGTCATCGACATGAAGGGCAACCACACCCATGCGCCCGTGGGTGCCGTCACCGTCACGGCCGCGCTCAGTGCTGGCGCGGCGGGTGTGGTCGTTGACGGCGTCGCGACGGACATTCTCGAACTACGGCAAATCGGCTTGCCCGTGTTCGCACGCGGCACCAGCGTGTTGACGACGAAGCGCCGAGATACCGGCGTGAGCCGCCTCGGCGCAACAGTTCAATGCGGCGGCGTGTCCGTCGAACCGGGCATGCTCGTGCTGGGCGACGACAACGGCCTGTTATTTGCAAACGAAACGACGCTTGTCCACGTGATCGAAGCCGCGCTCGCCTCCGATCGCGCCGAGCCTGCATTGCTCGCGCGTCTGAACGCCGGCGAGTCCATCGCAACTGTGTTACAGGGCAATGCGTCGCCAAGCATTCGCTGCGTTAATGAAGAACATTAGAACAATGAAATTGACGGAACCCACCTCTCACGCAAAAACTAGCCCGCTTTCATCGCAAGTCCACGGAGACACTTCAATGCGATCTTTCGACAACGTCCATTGCCTCGACAGCACCCACGATTTCTTACCTGAAGAGTGGGCCGTCCGCGTCGAACTCGCCGCGCTCTATCGTCTCATCGCGCATTTCCGCATGACGGACATGATCGATACGCACATTTCGGCGCGCCTGCCCGGTCAACCCGGCGACGCACCAACGTTCCTGATAAACCGCTACGGGTTGCTCTTTCACGAAATGCGCGCGTCCGATCTCGTGAAGATCGACCACCTCGGCAATGTGATCGATGAGCGCGCAAAGAGCGACCCCGCGCGCTTTCGCGTGAATGCTGCGGGCTTCACGATCCATTCAGCGATCCATATGGCGCGTGACGACCTGCATTTCGTGGTCCACACGCATACGGCAGCGGGCATCGCCGTATCGGCGCAGGCGGACGGTCTATTGCCCATCAGCCAGCATGCGCTGAAGTTCTATGGAAAGCTCGGCTATCACGACTATGAAGGCATCGCGCTCAATCTTGGCGAACGTGAGCGCCTTGTGCGCGACTTCGGCAAGCATAAGGCGATGATCCTGCGCAATCACGGGCTCATTGCGGGCGGCGCAACGGCTGCCGAAGCCTTCCATGAAATCTATTTCCTGGAACGGGCGTGTCAGGCGCAAATCCAGGCCATGTCGGGAGGCGCGAAACTCACCATCCCGCCCGTCGATGTGTGCGAGCGGACGGCTGGCCAGTTCATGCGCGACGAGTCCGCTGAAATCACCGAGACGGCCTGGCGCGCGGCGTTGCGTCTCATCGACGATCCGCACAACGACTATCGAAGCTGAAGGCCCGACTTCCTGTTCTCATGCCTGCTGCCCGAGCCCGTGCAGCGTTACCTGAATATGACCACCATTGCACTTCTGAGCCAAAGCTACGACATGTCGCATCTCGTGGCCTCTATCAAACGCGCCGCGCCTGAACTCGATGTCGTCATGCACGGCGAACCGCGTGCCGCACACGCTGAAATCGCCGCGTGCTGGGACCCGCCGCGCGGCGCGCTCGCGAACATGAAGAACCTGCGCCTCATTCATAGCATCGCTGCCGGCGTCGACAACATCCTGTCAGACCCGGCGCTGCCCGTGCTACCGCTGTGCCGCGTCGTCGATCCGCAGCATGCGCGCGGCATGAGCGAGTTCGTAACATGGGGTGTACTGCATTTTTATCGCCAGCTCGATCTGGTCATGTCCAACCAGCGACGATCACACTGGTTTCGGCCGGACCAGACGCATCCCTCGCAATGCACGATCGGCATCATGGGGCTAGGTGAAATCGGCAGCCGCGTCGCGCTCGATCTGCATCGGCCTGGCTTTTCTGTCAGAGGCTGGGCGCGTCAGCCACGCCGTTTGCCCGGCGTTGATATCTTCGAGAGCGACGCCGGCTTGCAACCATTTCTCGCTGGCACGGACATCCTGGTCTGCCTGCTTCCCCTTACGAATGAAACGCGCAACATCCTGTGTGCGGACACGTTCCGGCGTTTGCCGTACGGCGCGAAGCTGATTCACGTCGGCCGCGGCGAACACCTCGTCGTGCCGGATCTCGTCGACGCACTCACCAGCCGCCGGCTGGGCGGCGCCATCGTCGACGTGTTTCCCGCCGAGCCGTTACCCGGCGACGATCCGCTATGGAACACACCTAATCTGATCGTCACGCCGCACATGGCTTCCGTCGCGAGTTCGGACACGATCGGATTGCAGGTTGCACAAAACGTCCAGCGGCTGCTCGACGGCGAACCGCTTCAGAACGTGGTCGACATCACGCGTGGATATTGAGCGAGGCCATTGAATCACGCTTCCCGGGCGTCGATGAACCTGTTTAGCGCCGCGACGAACGCCGCTTCTGCGGCGCTGAGCTTGCGGTCCTGCGACCAAAGGAAGTAGACGTCGACGTCAGCCACGCCATCATCGGGCGGCAGCCGCTGAAAGCGGCCCTGCTCGATGTCGCTGCTCACGATGTGTTCAGGCAGACAACCGATGCCCAGCCCAGAAAAGATGAAGCGTTTCACTTCGGCCATGCTCGACGAAGAAGCGATCACGCGGCCCGTGAAGCCCATTTCGTCTCGAAAGATCGTGAGCGGCGACATATGATCGCCGACCTTGTCGCCCGTGAAAGACACGAACTGCTGGCCGGCGAGATCGGCAACACTCAGGCCATCGCGGCCATACAGCGCATGATGCCTGCCGCAGAACAGCGCGTACCGCTGACGCAGAAACACGCGTCCTTCGATGCGTTTCGGCAACGCGCGCCGTGGCGTCAGCCCAAGCGTCGACGCTTTCTGCTGCAGGCTGTTGACGACATCGGCACTGCGCATCACAAGGCTCTCGAATTCGATGCGCGGGTAGATCCGATGGAACTCGGCAAGGAAGTCGTCATAGGCGGGAAAGTCGATGCCGCTCACCACCGCGATACGCACTGTGCCGGAAATATCGTGATCACGATCGACATCCGCGAGCGACAGCCGCGAGACCGTACCGTATATCTCCTCGGCAATCTTCTGCACTTCGACACCCGCCTGCGTGACTTCGATACGCGGCCCGTGACGATCGACGAGACGCAGCCCAAGTTGCTCTTCGAGCCGCCGCAACGCCTGGCTCACGGCGGGCTGCGTCAGATGCAGGCGCGTGGCTGCTCGACTCACGCTCTTCTCGCGCGCGATAGCAAGAAACGTCCGCAGCAGGTTCCAGTCAAGACGGTCATTCAGATAGGTATCGGGCCGGTCTTTGCTCATCGCGAGTCTCGTGATCGAAGTATTCGCCAAAATTATACTCAGGATAACAATTAGAAATTGGACTAATTATTTTGAATTTTCGATAAAGACGGTATGACGAACATGGCCACGCGCGCAGCACGCAGCGCAAGCCGACTATCAGGAAACCGAATGATGCTGAAGATCAATGCAGACCGGCTGTGGCAGAGCCTCATGGAGATGGCGAAAGTGGGTGCAACGGCAAAAGGCGGCGTGCGCCGTCTCGCGCTGACGAGCGAAGATACCGCAGGCCGCGCGCTCTTTGCCGCGTGGTGCCGCGAGGCGGGACTCTCCCTGTCCGTCGATCGGGTCGGCAACCTGTTTGCGCGGCGTGAGGGCCGCGAGGCTGGTGCCGCCGTCGCAAGCGGCAGCCATCTCGATACACAGCCCGAAGGCGGACGCTTCGATGGCGTCTACGGCGTGCTCGCTGCGCTCGAAGTCGTGCGGACGCTGAACGACGCGGATATCGTCACGCGCAAACCCATCGAGATCGTCGTCTGGACCAACGAGGAAGGCGCGCGCTTCACTCCCGCCATGCTCGGATCGGCCGCCTTTACCGGCGTGATGCCGCTCGAAACCGCGCTCGGGACTCAGGATGCCGACGGTGTGACGCTCAGTGACGCATTGGCTACCAGCGGCTATCAAGGCGAGCGCGCGGTGCCGGGCGACCGGTTCGATGCGTACTTCGAGGCGCATATCGAACAAGGCCCGGTGCTGGAAGAAGCAGGCGTCCCCGTCGGCGTGGTGACGGGCGGCCAGGCGATCCGCTGGCTCGACGTGCGGGTCACAGGCCGCGCCGCGCATGCCGGCACGACGCCGATGCAGTATCGCAAGGACGCGCTCTTCGGTGCCGCCGACATGGCATCGGAACTCGAAGCCATCGCCGTCGACTTTTTTCCGCAAGGGCTCGCGACGATCGGCGAATGGCATATCCACAACGCGTCGCGCAACACGATTGCCGGTGAGCTGATGTTCACCGTTGACCTGCGTAACCCCAGCGATGCCGCAATCGAAGAAATGGAAGCGGCTGTGCGCACACGCTTTGAAGCAACCGCCGCACGTCGTGGCCTGACGATCGATATCACGCAGCATTGGGTCAGTCCGTCGACCCCGTTCGATCCCGCGTGCATCGACGCTGTGCAGGAGGCGGTGAGCGAACTGGGATATGTGAATCAGCGCATCGTGAGCGGCGCGGGCCACGACGCTATCCATCTGGCCAAGCACTGCCCGACCGCGATGATCTTCATTCCCTGCGTCGACGGTTTGAGTCATAACGAGGCGGAAGACGCGTTGCCGGAAGATGTCGCGCGCGGCGCGGACGTACTCCTGCACGCGATGCTGGCTCGCGCGGGACGCGCGTAGCGTTGCCATCTGGCATATGTCCACCGAAAACCAAAAAGGAACTATCGTGACGACTTACCCGCTACGTACGCTCGCTGCCCTGCGGCGCACCTGGCTCTTCGTACCGGGCGCCGATTCTGCTGCACACACGGCTGCATTGCGATCCAACGCCGACGTGATCGTCGTGGACCTCGAGGAGATGACCACGCCACCGGCGCGCCCACGCGCGCGTGAACTGATCGTCGCGCTACTCGATACGATGAATAGTTGCAGTGCGCTCGGCGCGGTGCGGATCAACCGGCTGGAGCACGATGGCCTCGCCGATCTCGAAGGCGTGATGTCGGGCCGACCGCATGCGATCTTCCTGCCGCACACCGAGACGCCCGAACAACTCGCCGCACTCGACGCGCACCTGGGCGCGCTAGAACAACGCTACGGAATCGCAGATGGCGCGACGGAAATCGTGCCGACCATCGAATCGGCAGCGGGATTGGCGCGTCTCGCTGCCCTGCTGGCGTCGAGCCCTCGCATCCGTTACTGCATGCTCGCGTCCGAAGATCTCGCCGCAAGTCTGGGCGCGCGCCGCACACAAGGTGGAGACGAACTGCTGCATGCACGCGGCCGCTTCCTGCTCGATACCATCGCAGCAGGCTGTCATCCAATCGATCTGCCCTGCACGTATCGCGCTGACGCTGTTCTTTTGCGCGACATGGAGCGATCCACGCAACTCGGATTTCGCTCGAAGTGCGCGGTGTTCGTCGAGCATATCGATGCGATCCATCGTGCGTTGACGCCTTCCTCTGAGGACGCGTTAGCCGCACAGATGCTGCTTGACGCGCATCGTGCGCAACAGTCGACCTGCATCACGGGCGCAATGGGTTGGATCGACGCGCCCGAGGCGAACAACGCGCGCAGGACGCTCGAACGATACGAAGCGGCAAACCAGGCTGCCGCGACATCTCGTTTGGCCGAGCATAAGCGCCATTAATACAGCCAATAAAAAACCCGAATTGTACGAATCCAATTCGGCGACCGATAAAGAGACACCCCACTCGCCGAACTCAATCGACAGCGCCATAGAACGCCCATGTCAAATCTCACATCCAGCACCCATCAGCCTGTGCGCGCCGCGACAGCGGCTTTCATCGGCACTGCCGTCGAGTTCTACGATTACTACACGTATGCAACAGCCGCTGCACTCGTGCTCGGTGAGGTGTTCTTTCCAGGCAGCAATCACTTCGTCAGCACGATGGCATCGTTTGCGACCTTCTTCGTCGGCTTCGTCGCGCGACCATTGAGCGGCGCAGTCTTCGGCCATCTCGGCGACAGGATCGGGCGAAAGAAGATGCTGGTGGTGACGATGTTCCTGATGGGCATCGCGACGACAGGCATTGGTCTGTTACCGGGCTATGCGACGATCGGCATCTGGGCGCCGATTCTGCTGGTCGTGTTGCGCATATTGCAGGGGATTGCCGTCGGCGGCGAATGGGGCGGCGCGGTGCTGATGGCGAGCGAACATGCGCCGCAAGGGCGCAAGACATTCTTCGCGTCATTTCCGCAGATGGGCAGCCCTGCCGGGCTGATTCTGTCGCTGATCGCGTTTCGGCTCGTCACGTCGCTCGATCACGACAGCTTCGTTTCATGGGGCTGGCGCCTGCCCTTCCTCGTGAGCTTCGCGCTGCTGATGATCGGTATTGTTATCCGGCTTGGCGTGAAGGAATCGCCCGAATTTGAGCGCGTGCGTAATAGCAATACCGTCGCGAAGAACCCCGTTGCAGAAGTGCTGCGCACTGCGTGGTATCCGATACTGCTCGCCGCGATGGCGACGACGATCGGGTCCGCCGGTTTCTTCTTCACGAACACGTTCATGATTTCGTACGTGACGAGCTACCTCGGCATGTCGAAGTCATTCATTCTCGATTGCCTGTTCATCGTCACCATCATCCAGCTACTATCGCAACCGGTCTCTGCGCTGCTCGCGCAGCGTTTCGGCGAGGTCCGCTTTCTCACCTGTGCGGCTGCATTGTCGATGCTCACGCCTTACCCGATGTTCCTGCTGGTCAAAACCATGAATCCCGTTGCCATCGTCGTAGGGATCTCGTTCACTGTTGTCACCCTGTCAGCAATCTATGCTGTGATCGCAGGCTTCATCACGCCGGCATTTCCCACTCGTGTGCGTTATTCGGGAATCTCGATCGCCTACCAGCTCTGCACGATGATCGCAGGCGGAACGACGCCATTGCTTGGAACAATCCTCGCGCAGCGATACAACGGAGAGTGGTTACCGCTTGCAGCATTCTTCTCGTTGCTGTCGGCTATCTCACTTGTGGGAATCGTCGGGCTCGGGCGATACAAACGAAATCAGATCAGTACACTCCACGGTGCCATTGCCGCGAACTCTTGAACCGTAGGTAATGCATCGTCGGGCGTAGACTGGTCGCTGCTACAACGGTCTGCATATGCAAAAAGCAATATCTAGTGGTATGTCTGTCAATGGCTCGCCGGGCGGCCGCCCGTTCGAGCAACACAGTGGACATCAGCTGCTCGGTGCCGTTGATCTGAACACGTGATGTTCTCATATGAGCGAGGCGTGGCACGCTGATTTTAGGCTTCGATCGCTGACACTGGATGTGGGGGGCTCCTGCCCGCCACGCGCAACGCGTATCGATATCTCACTGACTCGCTAGCGTGGCCGTGCTACGTTGAGTTGCCGAATCTCCAGTAGCCGTGCCGTCCAACCGCGCGCTACCCGTGAACGGCACACAGCGGACTTCTTCACCTGAATTGGGACGGCTCTGTACCATAACGCTCCGCGAATTGCCGACTAAAGCTTGCGACCGAGTTGTAGCCAACGCGCGCGGCCACCGTCTTTATTGGAAGGTGTGACGTCATCAGGAGGCGCAGGGCCTCGGAGGTTCGCGCATCGGCAATCACCGACCGAAGCGTCGTTGACTCCTCCGCCATCCGACGGCGCAAGGTAGGCCCACTTAAACCCGTCAGGCCTTCGATTTCCGTCGAATTCCAGTTGTGCGCCGGGTCTTGCGTCACCAGCCTACGGATTTTCATTGCCAGACTGGGAGCTTGCGGATGGAGTAAGCCTGAGTGTCCACTCTCAAAAAGCCGCAGGACCACTTCCACCATCGCGTGTAATGAGAGAGGGCGATTTCCGTCACGCATAGCGCGTGTCCAACGGGTAAGTGGTTCAAGAAAGTTCTCGACCGGTACGGCTGCGATACCGCCCGTCTCAGGCGGCGGGGGAACCGACAGCAGCAATCGGGCAGCCTCAAGTTGCTCCTCGGCGAGAACCACGCTGAGCGCGACGAATTCATGGTGCTCCTGGTCGGGGATGTACTCGATATCGATACTCCGCGCGTTAGGAACTATCAAAATATCTCCTGCGCACACACGCAGCCAGCCACCCTGGTCCCTGCATCTGAAATGTCCCAGCAGAGGGAAAGAAAGCGTCGCGCCATCGACTTCGTACTTCTTCACTTGATGGGCTTGAACGGAGCGCAAGCAATCACATGGCAGAGAATCCCGGGACCTTGCCAGGCTCAACAAGTCCTCAAGCAACTCACTCGACGATTTCTTTGATGCGCTTTCTGTCCGCATGCAGCGCCCCCACATTACCGAGTACGTCAGACAGCAGGCGACCACATGTCATAGTTCAGGATGTAAGCGTTACCGTCACGCTGAACCGAGGCGGTTGTCGGCAAATTAAAGTGCATGCCACTGATTGATAGCTTGTCGGCAACTACTCTGTCGAGCAGTTTCCCGCGTGTATGCGCGGCCAGCGCCGGGTCACTGTCGAAAGCAATCGTGACATCAGGTCGCGCTAGTTGAACGTGCGGAAAATGGACGATATCTCCCCATATCAGCAATGCGTCTGAGCCGTTTCCCAAGAGATATCCCGTATGTCCAGGAGTATGTCCGAAAAGTGGAACCGTCTGAATACCTGGCAATATCGCTTCTTGATGGAACGGCACCAGCTTCTCGCCGTATGCGTTGAATGCGTTTCGTGCGACATCGAAGAACGGGCGGAAACCGTCAGGTGCGCTCGCATAGATTCCTTCATCGCGCCAGAATGCCAATTCCTTCTCGTGGACAAACAGCTGTCGCACGTTCCTGAACACCGGAGTCTGCAGCGGTCCGGCCAGTCCGCCGATGTGGTCCGGGTGTGCATGCGTCAATAGAATCGTGTCGATCTGGAGCGGATCGATGCCGGCAGCCGCGAGCGCGACCTGGAGTCGTCCGCCCCACCCGTTGATGCCGCCCGCACCGCTGTCGATCAGGATTGTTCGGTCCGCACTTTCCACAACGTAGACATTGATGTTCATCCGGGGCAATGGCGAAGCGCCGCGTTGCTCAAGCAACGCTTCCGCCTTGGCTGCATCGATGCCGTCAAGCAATTCAAACGATACATCGAGATAGCCGTCACTCAACATGGTGACAGTCATGTCCCCAACCGTCTTTCGGATAACGGCAGGTGCCTGGAATTTAGCTCGAGAACTCATGAATACCTCTAAACCTGATAGGAGATGTGGTCTGCGAGCACTCGTGGCTCGCTCCCGAGCAGCTTAATTACAGTTCCCCGCCCGAATCGCTCAACTTGCTTCGTCAACTGCTCAAGACCGCTCAGGTCGGAGGCAGGTGCGAGGCCTCGACCGAAGGTGCCTTCATCGAACCACGGTCTTTCACGATGACCCGACTGTCGCCCTGGAACGGCAAGCTCCGGCGGCATGTATCGCGCCTTCGCTTTCCTCGAAGTCACCGGCCGAGCGTGGAATCTACAAACTTCGAGGAAGGTCGCGTGGCGACTACAGCGTAACGACAATCTTGCCAACCTGATTGCCGGCTTCCATGTACCGATGAGCCTCGGCAATCTCCTCGAAGCGGAATACCCGGTCGATGACAGGACGGAGCGCCTTGGAGGACAGGCCTTCGGAGATGAACGCCTTAGCCTGCTCAAGTTTCTGAGCATCCTGGGTAATCTCGAACAACTCGTAACCTTGAAGGACCAGGTGCTTCGTCAGAATGTCCATCACCGGCACCGGAATATCGCGGGAGTCCAGAGCGCCGTACTGATAGTAGATTCCGCCGCGTGACATTGCGCGCAGGATGTTTCGGGCATTCGGCCCACCGACTGGGTCAAAGACGATGCGAGCACCTTTTCCGCCCGTGACGCCCATGATGTATTCCGTCAGGTCCGGCATATCCGACAGCAGAACGTGGTCGGCACCGCACGCTCGCAAAGTTCCTTCCTTTTCCGCGCTTCGTGTCAATGCAACGGTCTTCGCTCCGACCATCTTCGCGACCTGGATGGCAGCAAGCCCGACGCTACTGGTCGCTGCACCGATGATGACCGTGTCCGCACTGGTCAGGTTGCCGTAGTTAATCAGCGCGCCGTATGCGGTGACAAACATCATCCAGGTGGCTGCCGCCTCCTCGTGAGTCACGTTCGCCGGATTCTTCACTACAGCGTGCGCCGGTGCGTTCACGACTTCGCCATACATGCCGTACTCGGCGAACGAGAACGCGGGGATAACGCTGACCAGGTCGCCGGTCGCAAAGCCGGTCACGTTCGCGCCGACGGCAACGACTTCGCCGGAAGCCTCATAACCGAGCTTTGCCGGAAACTGAGGGCCGATGACGTACTTGCCCGTGCGGTACATAACTTCTGCGCGATTGATACCGAGAGCCTTGACGCGAATCTGAACCTCGCCAGATTGGGGCGATGTCACCTCGACGTCGTCAAACTGAAGCACCTCCGGACCGCCGGTTTGATGAAAGCGAACTACTCTTGTCATGACTTGACCTCGAAATGTCTTGGATGCCGCCTGCTGAAGTGATGGCAGCCGGCAGATGTATGACACTGTAGGAGGACGACGGGAATCGATAAACGAAACGGCGGGCAATTGACTGTTGCATTCTTGAGCAACAATCCATAACCATCTGTACCAGTCAAATCGTCGTGGTGATGAACTTTTGTGGGTCAACTTCGAACCGCGACCTTAGGGTACGAGCCAGGTTTGATTGAATGTAGCAAGCTCCTCAGAAAGCCACTGCGTGAAGACCTTCACGCGTGACGCCACGTAGGTTCGGCTCGGATAGAGCAACGATACTGGCCATGGTGTCGGTCTGTATGAGGCCAGGACTTCAACGAGTTGCCCCGACGCCAGATGTTCCTCAACCAGTATCCCCGGAGTCTGTATCAGCCCGAATCCAGCCACGCCGCAGTGAACGTAGGCGTTCGACTCGTTTACGCTGATGCTGGAGTGAAAGGTGGCCGAGGTTTCCTCGCCGTTGTCGCAGAAGCGCCAGGTCAATGGGCGGTTGTCGTGACCCGATAGAAAGTTGACCCGTCGATGCGCTGTGAGGTCAGAAAGATTCAGCGGAGTGCCGCGTTCCTCCAGATATCCAGGCGAAGCACATGTCAGCATGACGGCCGCTCCCACCCTACGTCCAACAAGGCTCGAATCGGGAAGCTCTCCGATTCGCAAAGCACAATCGACTCCCTCGGCGACCAGGTCAACGGCCCGGTCGGTCACGCCGAGTACAAGCTCGAGGCCCGGGTACAGGCGGTTGAATTCGCGCAGCCGGTCCAGAAACTTTTGTTGAGAAAACGCGGCTGGGAGGTCAATACGCAACCGGCCCAGCACTGTCTCGCCAGTCTGATTGAACATTGAGGTTGCATCGTTGACGCTGGCAAGAATTTCTTCTGCTCGCGCAAAGAACTGGTCGCCCTCAGCCGTCAGTTTCACGCTCCGCGTCGTGCGCTGGAACAGTCGGACCCCGAGGGTTGCCTCCAGTTCCTGGATGTAGCGCGTGACATGCGGACGTCCGACCTGAAGCACTTCAGCAGCATGTGTGAAGCTACCCAGTTCAGCGACTGCGCTGAAGACTTTCATTGCTTGCAGAAATTCCATGGATCCCTCTGAGCGGTGTCCAGCCCGACAGACTGCTATCAGTATTGTTCGCCTGACAGGCAACAATTCATTCAATCCTAGCTTATTTATCGCGGCGGCGGAGAGGCGAACAATCACACGAACAGCGGCTGGGGTTTCTCCAGCACATAACCGAAACCTCACACTCTTCAGTCGTTCAACATGCTCACCGACCGCCATCCAGATGTTCAATCCAGGGGGGGGCCGCGTCTGGCACCCACTCGGGATTTTCGAGGACGTTTCAGCCCGGCAAGCTGACGCTCGGGGTCATTGCTCCGCTTGAGGGGTACCCGAACAGCGCTAGCCCGACGTTGAAAGACCACGAACACCCTGCCCGTGCGATAGACGAAGCCGGCTTTGCGACCATCTGGCTGCGAGACGTGCTCTTCTACGACCCCAGTTTTGGAGATGCAGGCCAGATGCTGGACCCCTTCGTCTATCTTGGGTTTCTTGCCGCGGTCACGCGAAACATCGCGCTCGGTACCGCAGGCATCGTGGCTCCGTTGAGAGATTCGATGCACCTCGCCAAACAAGTGGCGAGCGCCGACGTCTTGACGAATGGACGCCTCCTTCTCGGGTTGGCCTCGGGCGACCGACCGGCGGAGTACCCTGCGTTGAATATTGACTTTGACTCGCGCGCTTCACGCTATCAGGAAGCCTTCGAGGTGGTTCGATGTCTGACGGAGACGGATTTCCCTCGCATTGCCACGCAACACTCTGGGCGGTTGGACGGCGGCCTCAACCTGCTGCCCAGGGCTTCTGGCAGCCGGCACGTTATGGATTGTGACGACCGTCACGAATTCAGATGAGTTTGCGAATTGGGGTGGGGTATCCCATTCGTTCTAAGCGTGATCCTGGTATTCGTAGGCATGTCGATCCGACGCGCCGTCACTGAGCCAACAGCAAGTGCAAATCGAGCGGAGAGTTTGCCCGAGCAGAACGTCCGGTTCGGGAAGTATTTGAATCGCATCTCGGAAGCCTGCTGGTGGCGGGCGGTGTGTGCATAGGAAGCGACGTGTTGTACGCGATGGTCGCCACATTCAGTCTGACCTACGTATCCCAGGTTCTGAAGCTGCCTAGACCGATAGCGCGCACCGGGGTTCTGGCGGGTGCGGCCCTACAGCTGTTTTTGATACCTGCGCGCGGTGTCGAGCGCATCATCAAGCTCAGGTGGGACAGGGACGTGCAATTGCTCGAGAGCCGACAATCAGTGCCCTTATCGTCGGGTGGACCCATGTTGCTCGACCGGAACTGCATCAGAAAATCTGAAGCCTTCGATCAAAACAATGAGATTCTCTTGTTGACGTACTTCTGCCAAAGTTGTCGCCAGGATCCGCGCCGCGGCATCAACTGCAACCTGAGCTCGAACCCATGAAGACAATGGTCATGGATCATCCACTGCGAGCCGAGCTGGCCGCAGAACTGCATGCCCGCCCGTTCCTCAAACTGGCGGAGTCTGTCGCGCTGACGCACTACGCCGTCTACGCGGAACACAATCCATCGATCCACGAAACGGTATTGCGAGCGTTGTGCCGTGACTCTGGACTCCCGCCTCCCGCGGATGGCATGACGCATTATTCCGTGCAGTCGTCGTTTGGGTGGCATTTGAAATGGGAGCGTCACACAGAGTTTTCCACGTTCACATTCGTCATTCCGCGAAATGACGCTGACTACTTCAGTGATGTTGCAATTGAAGGTATTCCCGCAAACTGGTTCGAGCAGATTGCTGGCAACCGGTTCGTCGCCTGCCGCATGGAGTTGCTGTCAGGAGACCATGCCCGTACGATCCGCGAAGCACCCTCGCAGTGGATCGACGGCCCAATCCTCGTAGGCAGCAGCGTGCTCGGCGGAGGGCGGGCGTTTTGCGACTGGAATGTGCGCGCGGATGGCTTCATGCGTTTCCTCGTTATCGACGAGGGCTTTCGGGAGGAACAGGGCGGGCGCCTGCTGCAGCGGCTCTATGAAATCGAAACGTACCGGATGATGGCCCTGCTGGCACTGCCAATCGCTCGAAAACTGGGCAGGGACCTGGACGAGATTCAAGCCTCGCTTCAATCCCTGATGCAGAGCATGGACTTGCCTGGCGCGGACGGCGATGATTCGCAGCTGCTCGTCAAGCTCACACATCTCGCGGTTCGTCTTGAATCCCTGTCAGGATCCGGCGCACGCTTCAGCGCTTCACGTGCATACGAGAAAATAGTTCTCGCCCGAATACAGGAGTTGCGGGAAGAGCGGATCGAGGGCATGCCGACGATTCAGGAGTTCATGGAGAGGCGCTTCGCTCCCGCGATGGAAACATGTCGCAGCGTCTGGGCGCGTCACGAACAGATCGCGGCCCGAATCGCACGCGCCGTCGATCTGTTGCGCACGCGGGTCAATCTGGCACAGGAGAAGGACGTTACCCGCCTGCTCGCCGGAATGGAGCGGACGGCGCGCAACCAGTTGCATTTGCAGCACGCCGTCGAAGGCCTATCGGTAGCAGCGATTTCCTATTACATACTGTCGCTGACCGGCGCGGCGTTTAAGGCGTTGCACCTGCTTGATATACCGATTCAGCCTGAACTCGCCGAAGGGATCGCGATTGGACCGGTGGTTCTCGCCGTAATTGCCATCACACGACGCACCCGACGTCGACTCGCGAAGGATAAAGCGAGCGACGGAAGATACGTCATGCACCCATTGAATTCGTCCCCGATACATCAACCGGAGCATCCATGACGCACCCCGAAATGAGCCACACGCAGGAGCACATGCGTCGTTCTTCCGAAGAAGAAAAACGCAGCCATGTCTCGTCCTACTTTCTGGCGCTTCGAGAGCCAACAATGTCGCTGGCGTGCGATCCGAACGCCCGGCCCGATGTCACCACAGCCGCGATACTCGGTTACAACTAGCGTCGAGGCCCTCTCCCGGGACGCAGTGGGATCAGTAGATTTCCAGGGTACGTGGCATCCCGCTAACGGCACGCTTCAATTAGCGATCGAAGCACCCGGAAATTGAGCGATACATACGACTCGAGCGACACACGCGCTGCATGTCCGCACCCGGGACTCGGTCACCATTGTTCGAGAAAGCGGCACTGGGCAGTGTCGTGGTACCAAAAAAACCGCCGGGTGTTGTTACGCCGGGCGGTACGCGATTTCCTTGAAAAATAGTTGCAGTGTTAAACCATGACACATTGGCGATGTCTGTCTGACTCCTGAATCGAGATCGGCGAAACAGCAGAAGCGCTCTCGCTGAAGCACCTCTGCCGAATCCAGTCAGAACTTGTGTCGGATACCAATGCGTGCGAGCACCTGGTGGTCATTACTCGATGATGACGATCAACGGTCTTGATTGCCCGATTCAGTTCGGAAGGAGAAGCGCGCAGCGATGCTTGTCACAGCGGCGAGCAAATGACCTTCGTCGCGAATGGCCAGATGGAACTGAAGCTAGAAGCGCGATCAGTGTTGCTTCGAGCCGGGGAATTTGCCCAGTTCCCCGGCCGTCTTGGCCATCGGTTTCACGCAATAGAGGCTGGGACGTAAGTGCCGGTGATAATCAGTAACCTTGACACGGTTGCATCTATTTGACGGATGTGTCAGCGAAAGCTCCCGGCGGTTAGCTAACGCCATAGCGGACCGATTGACTCGTGTTCCCATCGCCGTCCAGCGGCGCGATTCCATCAAACTATTGCGTCGATCGGTTGAATCCGCCGGTTTCGAGCGGACGTTCGGAAGCGGCGCACCGTCAAGCTTGAGGCAACAGTCGTCTGGCAGTCGCTGAAACGCCGCGAGCGCGCGACCAAATGGCCATTTCGATTCCCTCGCGTCGCGACATTTGCTCTGCGCTATGCAAACCGGTACAGCTTCGCCGGGTTGTCGATGAATATCAGATACTGCCAGTCCGGCCGCCCGATCCAACCCGCGATCGTGTCCAGCAAGCTCGCATCATCCGGCTTGTCGGTCTTCTGCGTCGGGTGGGGCCAGTCGGTGCCCCATAGCATCCGCTCCGGTGCCATGTCGATCAGCGTTTTCGCGACGGGCGCAACGTCTTCATACGCGGGCGCGCCCGTCTTGCTGTCGACGTACGGCCCTGACAACGTGATCCACGTATTGCCTCTGTCGACCAGGCGCCGCGCGGTGCGCAATGCGTCCGAAGACAGCCCGCCCGGCTGCGGAACATGGGCGATATGGTCGATGACAAGCGGGCAAGGCAGCGCGGACAGATGACGCTCGAGTTCCGGCAACCTCGCGCCCTGCACCACCAGTTCTATATGCCAGCCGAGATTCGCAATGCGCGCAGCAAGCGGCGCAAGCATGTCGAGCGTCGCCGCACCCGGATAACTCAGGTTGAAGCGAATCGCGCGTATGCCGCCGCGATCCAGGTTCTGCAGTTCAGCATCGCCCACCGAACTGTCGATGACGGCAACGCCGCGCGCGTTGTCGCCGAACTGTCTGATGGCTGCCAACGTCCAGCGGTTATCCGTTCCATAGGTCGACGGCGTGACGACCACATTGCGCCTCACGCCGAGGCGCGCCTGCAGGAGCCGGTATTGCGCGACCGTCGCATTCGGCGGACGCAACGTCGTGCCTGGCGCAACCGGGAACCGATCGTCGTAGATATGCATGTGACAGTCGATGGCACCCTCCGGTAACCTGAACGCCGGCCGTTCCGTGCCGCTCGACCACGACTCTTCGGCACCGACCAGCGTCGGCAGCGATGCAGACATCAGCGCGGCGCCAGCAGCCTGGAGAAATTCGCGCCTTGTTGTGATTCTCATGTTCAGATGGTCTCCGTCTTGCCAGCGAGACGGTTTGCCGAACTATTGCGCGTTAGCAGCAACAGGGTTGCGACGCTCACGAGCGTGAGGATGGCGAGCGGCATCAATGCCAGCGCGTAGCTTCCCGTCGCATCCTTCACCCATCCGTAGACGTTCACCATCAGTCCGCCGCCGAGCAGATTCGCGATTGCATTGACCGTCGCGAGACCTGCTGCCACGGCGCTGTTCGACAGCATGTCAGTGGCCAGCGCCCAGAACGGGCCTTTGAACGAATAGGCGCCGACGAGCACCGCGCACAGCATGCAGATCGTCGGCAGCAGTGAGCCGCTCAGCGACGTCGCGAACAGGCCCACGCCGATCAGCAGCATCGGCACAACGGTGTGCCAGCGGCGCTCGCCCAGCCGGTCCGAGCGACGGCCCCAGTAGACCATCAGCACGGAAGCTACTGCGTACGGAACCGAGTTCAGCAAGCCCGTTTGCATGACGGACAGGCCAAAGGACTTGAGCAGTTGCGGCTGCCACACGGACAGCGTGCTGCCCGCCGCCGACGCACACGTATCGACGAGAGCGAGACACAACACATAGCGATTGCGGAACAGTTGTGCGAGCGGCAGCGACGGCACCTTCTTCGGCGCCTTGTGCCCGCTGACAAGCGCATTGACGAGCCATGTCCGTTCGTCGTCGTCGAGCCATTTAGCGTTCTCCGGCTTATTGGTAAGCAGGAACAGACAGGCAACGCCGAGCAGCACCGTCGGAATGCCCTCGAGAATGAACAGCCAGTGCCATCCGCGCAAACCCCAGAAGCCGTCCATCTGCAAGAGCAGCGCCGAGATCGGTGAGCCGATGAAGCTCGCGGCCGGAATCGCGACCATGAAGGTCGCAACGATGCGAGCACGGTACGACGCCGGAATCCAGTACGACAGATAGAGCAGCACGCCCGGGAAGAAGCCTGCCTCGGCGGCGCCAAGCAGGAAGCGCAGGAGGTAGAACGTCGTCGCGTTATGCACGAGCGCCGTCGCGGCCGACACGATGCCCCACGTAATCATGATCCGGGCAATCCAGATTCGCGCGCCGTATTTTTGCAGCGCGAGATTGCTCGGCACCTCGCAAAAGAAGTAGGAAATGAAGAACAGGCTGCTGCCGAAGCCGAAGACCTTTGCCGACATGCCAAGGTCGTGATTCATCTGCAGGGACGCCATGCCCACGTTGCCCCGGTCGATAAAGGCAAGCAGGTAGCACACCATCAGAAAGGGAATGAGTCGCCAGACGACCTTTCGTATGGTCCGGCGCTCGATCTCGGACTTGTCCATGAATCCAGTTTGCATCGTCGTCTCCGTTTATTGTGCGCCTGCGCGCTGATTCGTGAATCGTTGCCACGCAATGACGGCGATGACGCCGCTGGCGAGCACCACCGCCATGGCTGCGAACGTGTGCCGCACGCCTAACGCTTCGGACGCGGTGCCGACGAGCAGATAGCCGAATGGCATCGTGCCGTTGTAGGCCATTCCATACATGCCGACGAGCCCGCCGCGCACGTGTTCCGGGCATTGCCGCTGGATGGTCGCGTTCGTCGACGTGGCCGCGAAAGTGAGGCTGAAGCCGAGTGCGTAAAACGCCGGTATCGTGGCTGCCGAGTCGGACGTCGCGGCGAGCAACGCGAGGGCGACGACAGCCGTCCACGGCGCCCACGCGATGAATCTTCGCGATGCCAACGGGCCGATCGCCGACGACAACAACACCGCCGCGCTCAACGAACCCGCGCCGGCGCACGCGAAGAACACGCCGGTAAAGCGAGCCGCGTCGTGAAACCCCTGGTCTGCGAGCAGCGGCACGAGCGTCTGATAGCTGCCGGCGAACAGACCGACGCACGCGAGAATCGGCAGATAACGTGCGGAGAACGCATCGGACATCACGTAGCCAACCGCGTCGCGCAGGCTGCTGTCCGCACGCGCCGGCCGCGTCGTTGAGGCCGTTCTGATCGAACGCACGCACGTCGCCATGAAGCACAGCGCCAACGCATAAATCACAAACGATGTTCTGGGCCCGAGTGTTGGATAGACGAAGCCCGCAACGGTCGGACCGACCATGCGGCCGACGTTATAGACCATCGTGTTCATCGCGACGGCGTTCGACGTATGCGACGGATCTTCCAGGCTCGTGAGCAGCAGGACCTGGCGCGCGGGCGTCTCGACCGCGCTCGACACGCCGATGGCGAGCGCATGCGCGAGTATCAGTTTCACGCCGAGTACACCGAGCATCGATAACGTGAAAAGACTGCCCGTCAGTACCAGCGACGTCGTGAGCACGCACAGCGTCGCGCACTTCGCGTTGGCCGAACTGATCCGCGAGCCGGCCAGCGGCGCGACGATCAGTTGCGGCCCGTACAGCAGGAAGTTGAGCAGCGCGAGAATCGCCGCGGACCCCGACAGGTGATACACGAGCAGGTTCAGCGTGACGTTCTGCGTCCAGCTTCCTAGTACGGACGCGACCTGCCCGCTCAGATATCGTCGCAGCGATGCCTCAGCAAGGGCCGGAAACAGTCTGCTGACAAAGCTGGGTTGTGCCGCCGTCGTCACGACAGCGCCTTGCCGCGCGTTTCGGGCGCGGAAAACACAACCACGGCGGCGGCGATGAACGCGACGATCGTCGTCGCGAGTCCCAGCGCGAATCCGCCCGACGTCGACGCCAGCGCACCGATGATCAACGGTGCGATGAAGCCGCCAAGACGGCCGCCGTTATATGCGAGGCCCATCAGAAATCCGCGCGATGCCGTGTTGCCGATGATCTCCGCCAGGAACGGACCTGCCCCCGCGAAAATGCCGTTCACGCTAAAGCCGGTCAGAAAGATCGCGGCCATCAGCAATAGCGCGTCCGACGACAGGATGTACACGCCCACGGCGGCAGCCCCGACCAGCAGATAGGCGAGGAACATCGGCCGTCGGCCGAGCCGGTCGACGAATGCCGAAAACAGCAGAAACCCGCTGATCGCGCCGAACTGCAGCGCAAGCACGAACTTCAGGCTATGCACGAAGTCGAGATGCTTCACCGTGACGAGAAACGTCGGTGTCCACGTGAAGACGCCCCAGTAAAGGTATTGCAAAAAGAAGATGAATCCGAACGCCGTCAGCAGTCCACGCACATTGAGCTTGTCGCTGCTCGCCGCGCCCACATGCTGAACCGACGACGTTGCTTGCTTGCGCTCCAGCCAGAGCGGCGATTCAGGCGTTTTTCTTGCGACCCAGAAGAGGATGAAAAACGGCGACGCACCGATCAGAAAAAGCAGCCGCCAGCTGTTTCCGCCAAGCCCATCGTTCACGCCGCTGACGATGCCCGAGATGGTGATGGCGAGAATCGCGCCGATAGGCAACCCCATCTGCATCAGTGCGCCGCCCTTGCCGCGTCGGCTCGCGTGCCACGTCTCGGCAATGAGCGCGGCGCCCGCCGTCCAGGTGCCGCCCATGCCCAACGCGCCGAAGAAGCGCAACGTCGCGAACCAGTGCTCGTTCGGTGCAAACGCAATCAGCCCCGAGAACAGCGAATAAATCCCGACGCAGAGCAGCGCGGTGCGCACGCGCCCCAACCGGTCCGACACATAGCCGAACAGAATGCCGCCGATGATCTGCCCGGCCGCTGTGATGCTCGTGAACAGCCCGAGTTGCGCCTTGCTCAACCCGAACTGAAGAGCAAGCGTCGGCAGCAGAAGCGAAAGCAGGAACGAGTCATAGCTTTCGAACGTCCAGCCGAGTCCCGCTAGTGACAGCGAGCGCCACTCGGTGCCCGTGATGTTCCTTAATCCTTTGGCCTCAGCGCCATTCTTGAATTCGGTTGCCGCAACAGTTGCGCTCGTCTTCATGTGTTGTCTCCAGGAATCGCGAGTCGATAAGTGGCCGCCGCAGTCCGGCTGAAGAGCGCGGCTTTTTCATCGACGGACATTGCGGACGCGAGTCTTTTGAAGGCGTTCCACAGCACGCCGTAACTGAACATCCCTTTGTCGACGGGAAAGTTGCTTTCGAACATGCAGCGATCCACGCCAAACAGTTCGATGCAGATGTCGAAGTATGGGCGCCACGCGGAGGCCAGTTCCTCCGACGACGGCGGACGCTCGCGCGTCGCGAAGTCGAAGCCGAACACATTCATGCCCGCGCCGCCGAGCTTGATGCGCGTGTTGGGCAGGCTCGCAAGGCGCGCGAGTTTCTGTTTCCACTCGGCATGAACAGCCGCACGCTGACCGGCATGCGGACCCACGCCCAGCGGGCCGCCAAAATGATCGATGACGACAGTCACGTGGTCCGCCGCACGTGCGAGTTCATAAAGGTCGTCGAGTTGCGTGTGATAGACCCACGCGTCGAGCGACAAACCGAAGCGGCCGAGCGCCCCGACACCCTGCCGGAAAGCCGGATTCGCCATCAGGTCGCGCGGCGGCGTCACCGGGCTCGAACTCACCTCGGGGCTCGCATGCCACGCGAGCGGATTGCGGATGCCCCGCAAGCACCCGCCGGATACCTGCAGCATCGCTTCGAGCACGGCATCAAGTTCCGCGCCCAACGTCAGATCCGCGCCGCCGACGATCGCCTCGCAGCAGCGCGCCGGCCCGTGCGCACCGCTCGCGAACATCGCGGCGATGCCGTTGGCGAACTCCACTTCGCCAACGGGCTTCATCGCATCCGGACCGTGCTCGCGCAACATCGAGCGGCATTGCACGTAGACCGTCGACACGACGCGATGCCCGCTGGCCACATCCTTGCCGAACTCATCCGCGAGATATCGCCCGCTCTGGCGATCCCACAGGTGATGATGCGCATCGACGATGGCAAGCGCCGGTTCGAGCACCGGCTCGTCGCGAAGCGCGAGCCACTCAGGCCGAACGGGCAAATGAGGCGCATGGACGATCTGCATGACATTCGCCTCTTAAAACTTCTGGCGCATGCCGATGACTACGCCCGTCTGGTTGTATCCGGCCGCGACCGTTCCATAACCGTTCACGCCAAGCGCCGAGCCGCCTTTGTTGCGCGCGAAGCCCGCCGTCGCGTAGACATCGGTACGCTTCGACAGCAGGTAGTCCGCGCAAAGCACGGCGATCCACGGATCGGCGCTGGTCGAATGCACGTCCTGGTAGTAGGCCGTTGCCGTCAGCACGAATGCCGGCGTGGCAAAGAACTGCGCGCCCGCCCAGTAGAGGTTCGCGGCGCTGGCTTCCGAGCCGTTTGCAACGACGATCGGGTTCGCAGGAACAAAAGCATTCGACGCACGCAGATAGCGATAGCCCGCGAAGCCCTTCACCGGTCCAATCTGATACGAAGCGGCTGCCGTTGCGCGACGCTCAGTCCCCGTGTTGGTCGCGACCGTGTTGCTGTTGCGCTGCTCGTACGACACGCTTGCCGCGAACGGCCCTTGCGCGAAGGTCAGCGCGCCGCTGAAGAAGCGCCCGGTGATTTCCGCACCCGGCACTTCGGAGCCATAACCCGTGTCGTAGCGCGTGCTGTACATCGCCTGTGCCGTCAGCGGCCCGAATACGCCCGTGTACTTCGCAGAGTTGTCGATCCGCGCGGCCATCGCGTAGTCGAGCGACAGCACCGAGTAGCGCGACGATGCGCCCATCGGATCGAAGGCCACCGCCTGTTCGTAGAGCAGCGCGTTCTGCCGGCCAAAGGTCAACTGCTGACTTTTATAGGCAAGCCCGACCCACGCCTGCCGGCCGAATAGCCGGGCAGTCGTTGCAGCGTTCGCACCAAGACCTTTGGTCGATTGAGCGGTCGTGCCGTCATTGATGTTGAAGCCGTTCTCCAGCTGGAAAATGGCCTTCATTCCGCCGCCGAGGTCTTCAACGCCCTTCAGTCCCCAGCGCGAACCGGACAGGTTGCCCGACACTTCGCGCGTTTGTGCGCCGCCAGCACTCGTATTGTTGATGTGCTCGATGCCAACGTCCGCAATGCCGTACAGCGTGACGCTGCTTTGCGCATGCGCGGCGCCGCAGGTCAGGCTCATGCCGGCGGCTGCGAGTGCGCCGAGCATCAGGCGGGAATTCGTGTTGACGTTGTGGCTGGCTTTCTTGAACAGCATGGAGTCTCCAAACAGTGTTTATGGATTGGTTTTGAATGCGTGGATCACACCTTGTGGGCTGAAGGCGCTTCGCCTGCGTCAGCGCCTGGGTCGCCGAGCCACGCGATGGTCAGCGCACCGAGCAGCAGCACACCTGAGACCGCGAGCAGCGGCACGGTGAAGCCGCCTGAAACCTGCTTGAGCGCGCCGATCATCGAGGGACCGACGAAGCCGCCGAGATTGCCCACCGAGACGATGAGCGCGAGACCGCCGGCAGCGGCTCGCCCCGTGAGGAAGCCGGATGGAATGGCCCAGTACGTCGCCTGGAAAGCGAGAATGCCGCTCACTGTGAAGCACAGTGCGATCAGCTTGAGCACGGGCGTGTCGATGAACGCGCTCGCGCACAGCGCGACGGCCGAAACGACCAGCGCGCCAGCCACATACGGAATGCGGTTCTGCGAGCGATTGGCGACGCGAGCCCACCAGAGCATCACAACCGCGCCGATTGCGTACGGGATCGCCGTGAGCCAGCCGACGACCGCGTGCTCGACGCCGAACTGCTTGATGATTTGCGGCATCCACAGACCGACGCCAAGCGACCCGACGATGCCGCAGAAGTTGATGAACGCGAGCACGAATACGCGCCAGTTGGTCATCGCGTCGCGCAGGTTGCTGCCGTGACGCGCGCCGATGTCACCTTGTTCGAGCGCAAGGCGCTTCGCAAGCGAGGACTTCTCTTCGTCGCTCAGCCACTTCGCCTTTTCGGGGCGGTCAGCCAGCACGAACAGACAGGCGATGCCGAGCATCACAGCCGGTACGCCCTCGATCAGCAACAACCACTGCCAGCTGCGCAGCCCGTGCAAACCGCCGAGTTCGAGCAGCGCGCCTGAAACGGGCGACCCGATCATGTTCGCGACGGGAATGCCGACGAGAAACGCGGCAGTGACCTTCGCGCGCCACTTGCCCGGAAACCAGTGCGTGAAATAGAGGTAGATGCCGGGCGTGAAGCCCGCTTCGGCGAGACCGAGCAGGAACCGCGCGGCAGCAAAGCTCTTCGGGCCAACAACGAACGCTGTCGCCATCGAGAAGAGACCCCACGTGATCATGATGCGTGCGATCCACACGCGCGCCCCGACCTTCTGCATGATCAGGTTGCTCGGAATCTCGAAGAGGAAATAGCCGACGAAGAAAAGCCCTGCACCGAAGCCGAACTGCTCTGCCGTCAGGCCGAGATCCTTGTTCATCGTCAGCGCGGCGAATCCGACGTTGGTCCGGTCGAGATAGCTGATGACGTAGCAGATAAAGATGAACGGCAGGATTCGCCGGAATGCCTTGGCGAGCGTGCGCTCGCTGGCCGCGTAATCCTCGCTCGCAATGCCTGGAACGGGCTGCGCTTGTGCGTGCCGCGTGGCGCCGTCGGCACGAAGGGTGTGCGACATGGTCATGTTTGCTCCTCCATCGCGCTTCTGTCGGCGCGACATATTGATGTATGGCGGGCACTCAGGCCCGCCAGGCGATCAGACGGTCCGCTTCGCCCGCTTGGGGAGCGGCCCGGCAATCGTCATGTCGGCTTTGAAAACTGTTCCCGAAACGGATTCGGTCATGAACAGCGTCTTCATGTCCGGGCCGCCGAAACACAGATTGGTGAGCGAAGCGCCTTCCGGGCTCGTCAGGATTTCCACTGGTTCGGCGCGATGGTTCAGTACCCACGCGCGGCCGAGCCCCGGGTTCGCGACGAAGAGGCGACCCTCGGTATCGATGGTCAGACCGTCCGGACCGCTCGGACCGTAGGACGTGAAGAACTGCCCGACCTTGCTGACGGAACCATCGGTCTGAAGCGGCACGCGCCACACGCAGTTGCCGCGCGTCATGCCGACGTACAGAACCTTCTCGTCGGGCGACAGCACAAGTCCATTGGGGCTCGGGCAATTGCCGAGCAGCATGTCGAGCTTGCCGTCCGCCGACAGCCGGTACACGCGGCCCGTCGGATCGTGCAGCCCCGTCTGCCCCTGATCGGTGAAGTAAAGGTTGCCGTGCGAATCGAACGTGAGATCGTTCACGCCCCTGAAGCGCTCGGAATTGCGCCGCTCGAGAAACGGACGCACTTCGCCACGCACGATGTCGAGCAGCATCAGGCCGTTGCGATAGTCGGTGATGAGCAGATGCGAATCGTCGAAACGCTTCATGCCGTTCGGCTCGCCGTCGTACTGCACGACCATCTCCCACTCGCCCAAAGGCGAAATCCGGAAGACGCGGCCATGTGGGATGTCGGTCACGAACAGATGGCCGTCCGGGTCCCATACCGGGCCCTCGAGAAACGAGTCCGTGGCGAGGCCGCCGCGATTCGCACGTGCCCAATCGGTCTGAATATCGGGTTTGCGGAATTTCTCCGGCATACGCGTGAAGACTTCGGCTGTGCGTACTTCGGGCGAGACGAGATAGAACATGATGGGCCTTCTCTTGCGGACTTCAGGCTGCGTTGCGGGCGTGTTCTTCGACGACGGCGAGCACATTGGCGGCGGCGCCCTTGCCCATGTTTACGTACGCGGCATCGCTCACGCCGCCGATATGCGGCGACAGGATGGCGTTCGGGATCTGCTGGAACGGATGCGGATTCGTCATCGGTTCGACGTCGAAGCTGTCGAGACCGGCGCAGCGCAACTGGCCGCTTGCGAGTGCCTCGGCGAGCGCGGCTTCGTCGATCAGACCGCCACGCGCCGTGTTGACGAGAATCGCGCCGCGCCTGAACCGCGCGAGCGTGTCGCGGTTGAGCATCTGGCGGTTCTCCGCCGTCAGCGGGCAATGCAGCGAGACGATGTCAGAAGCGGCGTACAACTCGTCGAGCGACACCAGCTTGACGCCAGCCGGCGCTTCTTTCGCGTACGGATCGAACGCGAGCACGTTCATGCCGAAGGCCGCACCGATCGCTGCCACGCGTCGGCCAATCGCGCCCAGTCCGACGAGGCCGAGCGTGCGCCCATCCAGTTCGATGGACTTATGCGTGGATTTGTCCCAGTGACCTTCGCGCATGCGCGCATCGAGTTGTGGCACGGACTTGGCGCACGCGAGGATCAGCGCCCAGGCGTGCTCCGCCACGGCGGCCGCGTTGGCACCAATGGCCGCGCGCACTGCGATACCGCGCGCGGTTGCAGCCGCCTGATCGATCACGTCAATGCCGCTGCCGTGCTTCGATATCACCTGCAGGTTTTCGGCGGCGTCCATGATGCGGGCGTTGACCTTGCCGTATCGAACGATGATCGCGACCGGCTTGTGCCGGGCGCACAGCGCGACGATGTCGTCTTCCGTAGGCTGCTTGCCCGCGAACACGATGTCGAACTGGGTCAACATGTCGAGCGCTTGCGGCGCAAGGTCGGCCGCTGTCACGAGGACGACGGGTTTATGCGAAGCCGTCTGCATCACAGCGCCTCGCCTTCGGCCAGCATGCCTACTGCACGCAGCTCTTTCTCGATCCAGCCCGGACGCACGTCGCCCTTATGGATCGCCGCGATACGCGCGGTTTCTATGTCGAGCTTCTTCTGTGCGAGATCGACGATGCGTGCGACATCGTTGCGCGGAACGATGACCACGCCGTCCGCGTCAGCGACGACGAGATCGCCCGGATTGACGGCAGTGCCGCCGGCCGAGATCGGCACATTCACCCGGCCCGCGACGCTTTTGGTCGGGCCGCAGGGATTGAGGCCCGCCGCGAAGATCGGGTAGTCGCCGTTGGCCAGTTCGTGCGCATCACGCACGGCGCCATCGATGATGATGCCCGCGATGCCGCTCGCCTTTGCCTGCGTCGCCATGATTTCGCCGATCAGCGCGCAGGAGAGATCGCCCTTCCCGTCGACGACGATCACGTCGCCCGGCTTCGCGATGGACAGCGCGGCGTGGATGGCGAGGTTGTCGCCCGGACGGACTTCGACCGTGACGGCCGGACCCGCGACTTTCATCTTCGGCGACAGCGGCTTGACCCGGCCATGCAGCGTGCCGCGACGGCCCGCGACGTCAGCGAGGATCGCTGCCTGATATCGGCCAGCTGCCTCGACCAGTTCCGGCGACACGCGTTCGATATTGCGATGGATGGAGGAAGTAGCTGCGGACGTCGTGCTCATGGATTTCACCTCAGTTCGTGAGTTTTACTGTGTACAACTATGGTGTACAGCGTGAAATCACTATAGCCAGCGAAGACACGTCGGACCACTAGCGTTTACCCTTTTACGGTATAAACCGACGTTTTACTGTGTACAATCTAGGGAAATGAACGACTGGAGGCAGGAATGGGAAACGAGGGAGTCGTCGCTGTCGAGAAAGCACTTTCGCTTTTGGACTGCTTTAAACCGGGTGCCGAGTCGCAGTCACTCGCGATGCTCTCGCAAGCGGCCGGCATGCACAAGACGACGGTTTATCGACTGATGAACTCGCTGGAGCGAATGGGTTATGTCGTGCGCGCGCAATCGGGCAACTATTCGCTCGGGCATCGCGTGCTGTACCTGGGGAAGCTGTACGAGCAGTCGTTCCATCTGTCCACGGTGGTGGAACCGGCGCTGCACGCGCTGGCGGCGCTGACCAGGGAAAGCGCATCGTACTACGTTCACGATAATGGACAGCGGCTTTGCCTTTTCCGGGCCGAGCCGTCCGAAGGTCTGCGTGAAACGCGGCTCGCGGGGACGACACTCCCGCTCGACGACACGGCGATCAGCCAGGTGATCCGTTTCTGGGGACTTGGCGAACCCATTTACGACAAGCCGCCCGCACTGCCGATCTTTACGGCGGGTGCGCGCGACGTCCACACGGCCGCGTTCGCAGTACCGATCTTCGGCGCGGGCGACAAGTTCATGGCGGCGCTGACGCTTTCCGGTCCTGCGTCGCGCCTCAGCGCGGCACACACGTCAGGCGAACTGGATCGACCGCAACTGGATGCGGCCGCTGATCTATCCCGGAAGCTTGGGGCTAGTGTCGCGTTTTGCGAGAATGTCTACGGCACCTGATTGCCGCTTCAAGGAAGACATAGTTCAGGTTGAGGAATCGTTCGTCGCCTGGATATAGATGCGCTCGCACAACTTCGCGCTGGCGCCCAGCCGCCGCGACAGATCCATCGCGGCACCGACGTGCCGTGCGACGGACGACCCGTCGGTACGTGCCGCTTCCAGACTCGATGCCGCGCCTGATAGCGTCAGGGCAGCAAGGAACTGATCGCCGGCGCCGAAGATGGGCATCGCGGATGCGGCAGTATGCACATTGCGCGCACCAGACTTGAATATCGGAAGAGTCGGAAAGCGATCGAAGACCGGCTCTTTGAGTCCCCAGTATCGCAGTACGTCGCTGGTAGGCGTGTTGTCGAAATCTCGCAAATCGCCGGGGACTCGCGTGATACGCAAACCCTCCGCCGGGTCGACCCTGAACAGACAGAGCCATCTGCCGCGCTCGACGACAGAGTAGGACGCGCTTGCGCCCGTCGCCGTGGCAAGCTCGCGCAAGATCGGCTCGACAACGGCAGACAGGCGAAACGACTGCTCATAGAGCTTGCCGAGATAGTGCAGCCGATGCCCGAGAGAATAGACGCCTTCACCCGAGCGAACGACGTAACTCTTACGCTCGAGCGAGTTCATTAACCGATAGACCGTAGTGACGGGTATGCCCGTCGCCTTGGCAAGCACTGCCAGAGATAACGACTCCTTGCCCGGTTGGAAGCAATCGAGCAGCGACAACGCTTTTTCGACCGCTGCAACGCCCGTATTGCTCAACGATATCTCCTCGTCTCAGCAGTTCTATGGATTTTCTCGACCAGTTATAGTTGAGATGGACGCGCGACATTTTAAAGAATGGACCGGTCGCATGTTCATCGTCGCCCGGTGCACCATCCTAATTCAGACCGTGGGCCGGTGTCGAAGCTGACCGGCCATCCGAATGTCATCGAGAAGGCGCGGGTCAACGGCCGCTCATGGCCCCGCATCCAGTCGATCAACGATCGAAGCTTTCCATAGACTGAGACCGACCCACTCCCGTCATTCGTACCCGCCCCCTAGACGACAGCTTCCAGGATACCTGCGGTCATCGGTGCCAGCGTGCCGGCCGGCGCGTGCTCGTCCATCTCGGTTTCAGTGGCCCGGTGGGAGAACCGCGCCGAGTTGTATCATCAGTCCGAGCATGTCCATGATGATGCGGGTTTCCTTAATCCTGCCGTCCTGAATGCGGTCGACGACCATGCCCCAAACCCTTACCAACTGCCCCGTAGCAGGCACGCCGAGGAACTCTCCCCGGTGAGTGCCCGTCCACTCGAAGCGGGTCAGCACGCGGTCACCCTCGGTGAGCTGTTCCTCGATGTGCCAGTGCATATCCGGGAACGCGGCCCGCATCCCTCGCAGGACATCCTTGAGACCTTGGAGACCGGGACCTTGGCCGGGGAAGGGGACGTGCTCGACCATGTCATCCCAGACAAGCCGGTCGGCGGCATCGATCCGCCCCTGGTTCAGGACCTCCTCAACAAACTCGCGAACAACACCGCTGATCTCGTGCATAGAATGATGGCCTCCTGCCTGTCGGTGGAATAAATGGACCGAGCCTAGCCGGTCCCCGGGTGGGCCACAGTGTTGAGGTTTCTGCATACGGCAGACACCCGATGAATCCAATTTTAGTGGGCTCGACTGGAAGCCGCGCGGGGTAGCACGTCGAACCGCGCAAGCGTCCAGTTCTCGGACGCGGGTAGCCGTCAGCTATCCGGGCAGGAGCCGACGTTCAACCGGCTGGTCCATAGATTGGCCGAATGGCCGTAGATGGCCGGTTGCCATCAACTGCCTTCCCAGCGAACTTTTCCGGCTCCCTGAGAGCACGCCTGGGTGCTAATGATGCGGATCGCTGGACGCAAATCCGCGCCTAAGATCGTCGCTGCGGCACCTTCAGAGATTCAATGGTCAGTTGGAGGCGCGTGTCTACCGGATGTATGCGGCGTCTTCCGCCGCATCACTACTTTACGGGACGTCTCGGATCGCCCCTAAACAGCCACCCCGTTGTCTAATAGGAATGACTCAACCGCATTTGGACGCGAACATACCGTCAACGATGAACCCCGCATGCGCGTCTTTCGGGATCCGTGGCTCACACAGTCGTTTCCCTCGATAACCGAGTCGAAGTGACTTCGCCCGCCATCTTCATTTTGACTGATCTGAACAATATATTCACGCGACGTGATCCGGGATTGTGTTCACGATCATTGAATACAGATGGTCGAGATCACCCTCGAGCTCGCTGCTGTCGAACGGGTCACGATTGGCGCCAAACGCTTCATCCAGTTCTATCCAGTCCGCGGTGGTAAGGCATCGCAGCGCAGCGGGCAAAATCACTTCCTCTTCCAGCCGCCTGTGGTTACCGTAAAACGCAGCGTATTCCTCGACCATCTTCCGCAATGCAGGAACCTCTGAATCACCGGCCACCTCATATCGCGCCAAGGCACGCTCAAGATCTCGCACCCGCGCTTCACCCTGTACATGCTGCGCCTCCAGTTCGTCGATGACACCGTCCAGTTCATTCGTGCGCAATCGCAAGCGCATGAATAAATATTTGTCTTCCTTAGGGTGATGCACCTGTTCCGGATATTCCCGAATGTAGTAAAGCATGGCCCGCAACACCATAGGTCCGGGCGCATGCACACTCGTGCCCAAGGAGTCCACAAACCGCGTCATCCCGTTGACCACAGTCGAGAGTTGCTGATGTTCGTGGATGATCGTCTGTACCGCCCTTCTCGCTAATGGTTGTTGCATCTCATCCTCCGCCTATAGGCCGTAGCAAGTGCGTACCATTTGCTGCGTCATTTCTGCTAACCCGGCATAAACTAGCGCATCCGTCCGACTGATCTGAGTATTGAGCGGCCTTGTGGAGTCAAACGCACATGTGCGTATCCTGAGGCCAGCTTTTCTAGCGAAACAAGCTGACGCTCGCACAAGGCACCCAGATCCTCAAGATCCAGAGTGTTTGAATTCTGGTTGGTCTCAAGCAGCATGAGCGCTGCAATCTCATGTGGGCTGAGCATTGTCGTCTCCGTTGATCAGAGTCCCCGCGCTTCGGGTCTCGTTTCAAGAATAGATGCTTACCAAAGGTTGTCGACGCGCATTTTGTCGCATGCTGCTGGACTGCAAGTCGAAAAGCGCAATCGATGTCTTAGGGAAGACGACTGACGAATGCGATCTCCCTGCATTCGCCGTTACGGCAGCATCTGCAGCGCGAAGTCGCAAGCAAGCACCGTAGCCGACAACAAGAGACCAAGTGCGACATTGGGAACGCGGCGCCCGAGGTCGGAATGTCCGCCTGCCCACGCTAAGAAGAGAAAACAAGATTCGACGACAATCTGCGTTGCAAACAGCACGAGCATCAATGTGAACTCATAGCCCATCTCCTTGAACACCGATAAATTCAGACCGTAGTTGACGAGCCAGTATGCGATGCGATAAACCTCATAGACTGCAAGGAGTATCGGAAAGATATAGCTCGCGACATAGGTCGATAAGGTGGCGTGCCGAAAGTGAGGATGAAAATTGGGCCCGATTTGCATGATCCTGCTCCTCTGGAAACCCGTCTCTATTCCAACTGCGCAGGTGGGTACTCCGGTCACGGCGTCACGGCGCGCCACCACGTTGAACACCTAGCCGTTGCCCTCCTGGCCCCGTACCACGAGCACTGATGCCACATGGATGGCTTCGTTCAACGCACGCATCGACGGCCTGCCGCGGTCCACGGCCACTACGGTATTCCCATACATGATCTGCTCACGAATCTGATTGCGTATCCCGACGCATTCATGCCGCAGATGGTCCTTCGAAAACTCTCCCCGCTGCGTCAGAAGGATGAAATGGCGCAGATGAATTCATCATCCGCCCTCCCACCAGGTTCGAGTTGACCTGCATCAACTTAGCGATCAGAGAACCACGGTATATACACGAATAGCTGATTGGCGGTGCCGCCGTTGTTGGCCTCGCCAGGAATCGCCCCTTGGTCTGGGGAAAACCCGAGCCAGGCGTCCCCGGGAGGGCTGCCCGGTAGGACCGGGTATGGCATCGGCCTCGACAACGCAACGCTACGGGAGTGAAGCCAACGGCATGAGCCTATTCATCAGGATCAAGACTGACTGGCTAATTCATGCATCAACTTTACTTATCCACATCTACCGACTTTAATGTCTGGGAACGGCCGATACCGACAGACACGGGAATTTTATGAGCCACTTTCTGGACAGGTTACGTTACTTCACTACGGTCCGGCCGCAGTTTTCCGACGGTCACGGTGCCGTCACAGACGAGGACAGAAAGTGGGAAGACGCGTATCGGCAGCGATGGCAACATGACAAGATCGTGCGCTCCACGCATGGCGTGAACTGCACGGGCTCATGCTCGTGGAAGATCTACGTGAAGGGCGGTATCGTCACGTGGGAAACCCAGCAGACCGACTACCCGCGCACGCGCCCCGACATGCCCAATCACGAGCCCCGTGGATGCTCGCGCGGCGCGTCGTACTCGTGGTATCTGTATAGCGCGAACCGCCTCAAATATCCGCTCGTGCGCAGCGCGCTCGTCAAGCTATGGCGCGAGCGGCGCCGAACGATGGAGCCGGTGCAAGCCTGGCAATCGATCGTCGAAGACGACGCCGCGCGCCGCAACTATCAATCGCGGCGCGGACTCGGCGGCTTCATACGCTCGACGTGGGACGAGGTCAACGAGATTGTCGCCGCCGCCAATGTCCACACGGTCAAGCGCCACGGGCCAGACCGCGTGGTGGGCTTTTCGCCGATTCCCGCGATGTCGATGGTCTCGTACGCGGCAGGTTCGCGATATCTGTCGCTGATCGGCGGCGTGTGCCTGAGCTTCTATGACTGGTATTGCGATCTGCCGCCTGCTTCGCCCCAAACATGGGGCGAGCAGACCGACGTGCCCGAATCCGCCGACTGGTACAACTCCACATTCATCGTGATGTGGGGGTCGAACGTGCCGCAGACGCGCACGCCGGACGCGCATTTCATGACCGAGGTCCGCTACAAAGGCACGAAGATCGTTTCAATCTTCCCGGATTACGCGGAAGGCGCGAAGTTCGGCGACATCTGGCTGCATCCGAAGCAGGGCACCGATGCGGCGCTCGCGCTCGCGATGGGTCATGTCATTCTCAAGGAGTTTCACCTCGCCGGCAAAAGCGATTACTTCATGGACTATTGCCGCCGCTACACCGACATGCCGTGTCTCGTGCGGCTCGTCCCACGGGGCGACCGCTATGTGCCGGAGCGGCTTGTCCGCGCATCGGATTTCGACGACGCGCTCGGCCAGACCAACAACCCCGACTGGAAGACGGTCGTCATCGACGCGGCGACCAACGACGCCGTCGTACCGGTAGGCTCTGCGGGCTTTCGCTGGGGTCAAAAGGAAGGCGGCGACAAGGGCAAGTGGAATCTGAAGGAGGAGTCGGCGTCAGGCGCGCCCATCGAGCCGCGCCTTTCCTTCGTCCACGCGCACGACGAAGTCGTCGATGTACTCTTCCCGTATTTCGGCAATATCCGGCATCCGCATTTCAATCACACGTCGCATGCGTCGGAACTCTCGCGCAAGATCGGCGCGCGAAGAATCGCGACACGCAATGGCGACATGCTGGTCGCCACCGTCTATGACCTGTTCGTCGCGAACTATGGCCTCGATCAGGGGCTCGGCGGCGAAGACATCGCCGCGAGCTACGACGACGATCTGCCCTATACGCCAGCCTGGCAGGAAGCAATCACAGGCGTCAAGCGCGCGGACGTGATCAATGTCGCCCGCCAGTTCGCCGAGAACGCGCACAAGACGCAGGGAAAGTCGATGGTGATCATCGGCGCGGGCATCAATCACTGGTTCCACATGGACATGTCGTACCGCGCGATCATCAACATGCTGATTATGTGCGGCTGCATCGGCAAGTCGGGCGGCGGATGGTCGCATTACGTCGGCCAGGAAAAGCTGCGCCCGCAGACAGGGTGGACGGCACTCGCGTTCGCGCTCGACTGGAACCGGCCGCCGCGCCAGATGAACTCGACGTCGTTCTTCTACGCGCATACGGATCAATGGCGCTATGACCCGATGGACCCTGGCGCCCTGCTCTCGCCGCTTGCGGACAAGTCGCAGTTTCACGGCGCGCCGATCGACTACAACGTGCGCGCCGAACGGATGGGCTGGCTGCCGTCCGCACCGCAACTGTCCGCCAATCCGCTCGATGTCGGACGTGCGTTGAACGACCCGGCGCAAGCGAGCGCAAAGATCGCCGGCGACCTGAAATCGGGCAGCCTGCGCATGGCGTGCGAAGACCCCGACAGTCCGACGAACTTCCCGCGCAATCTGTTCGTGTGGCGTTCGAACCTGCTCGGCTCGTCAGGCAAAGGCCACGAGTACTTCCTCAAGCATCTGCTCGGCACGACGAATGGCGTGCAAGGCGACGAGGTCTTCAAGTCGGGCCATCCGCGTCCTGAAGAAATCACATGGCATGACGAAGCGCCACGCGGCAAGCTCGATCTGCTCGTCACGCTCGACTTCCGCATGTCGACCACCTGTATGTATTCCGACGTCGTGCTGCCCACTGCGACGTGGTATGAGAAGGACGACATGAACACGTCCGACATGCATCCGTTCATTCATCCGCTATCGGCTGCTGTCGATCCGGCGTGGCAGTCGAAGAGCGACTGGGAAATCTTCAAGGGCCTCGCCAGGCGGTTCTCGGAATTGAGCGTCGGGCATCTCGGCGTCGAACGCGATGTCGTTCTCTCGCCGATTGCGCACGACAGCCCAGGCGAACTCGCGCAACCATTCGAGGTGCACGACTGGAAACAGGGCAAATGCGAACCGGTGCCGGGCAGGACGATGCCTTCTGTCATCGTCGTCGAGCGCGACTATCCCGCCACGTATGACCGGTTCACCTCGCTGGGTCCACTGATGGACAAGCTCGGCAACGGCGGCAAAGGCATCACATGGGATACGAAAGACGAAGTCGCGCTGCTTGGCGAACTCAACTATCGCGTCGCGAATGGCCAGAGCAATGGCACGGGCACCGCTAACGACACGGCCGGACGGCCCCGCATCGATACCGCGCTCGACGCCGCCGAAGTCATCCTGTCGCTCGCACCGGAAACCAATGGCGCCGTCGCGGTGAAGGCGTGGCAAGCCATCTCGGCGATGACGGGCATCGAGCACGCACATCTGGCCGACGCGCGCGCGGATGAAAAAATCCGTTTTCGCGACATCCAGGCGCAGCCGCGCAAGATCATCTCGTCGCCGACATGGAGCGGCATCGAGTCGGAGCATGTGTCGTACAACGCGGGCTACACCAATGTTCACGAACTGATTCCCTGGCGCACACTCAGCGGCCGCCAGCAGCTCTATCAGGATCACATGTGGATGCGCGCATTCGGCGAATCGCTTTGCGTCTACAAGCCGCCCATCGAGACGGGCAACTACGAGCACATGCTCGGCGCACGCTCGAACGGCAACCCGGAAATCGCGCTGAACTTCATTACACCGCACCAGAAATGGGGCATCCACAGCACCTATACGGACAACCTGCTGATGCTCACGCTCTCGCGCGGTGGTCCGATCGTCTGGCTGTCGGAGATCGACGCGAAACAGATCGGAGTGGTCGACAACGACTGGATCGAGTGCTACAACGCGAACGGCGCGTTGTGCGCTCGCGCCGTCGTGAGCCAGCGCATCCCGCACGGCATGGTGATGATGTATCACGCGCAGGAAAAGATCGTGAATACGCCTGGTTCGGAAATCACGGGCACACGCGGCGGTATCCACAACTCGGTCACGCGCGTGGCGCTCAAACCGACGCATATGATCGGCGGCTATGCGCAACTGGCGTATGGCTTCAACTACTACGGCACCGTCGGTTCGAACCGCGACGAATTCCTGATCGTGCGCAAGATGAAGCATATCGACTGGCTCGACGACGCGCCTCCCGACCCCGCCAACCCTGCCAGCCAGCATAAACACCGTCAAGGAGAAACCTCATGAAGGTGCGCGCGCAGATCGCGATGGTGCTCAATCTCGACAAATGCATCGGATGCCACACTTGCTCCGTCACCTGCAAGAACGTGTGGACGAGCCGCGAAGGCATGGAGTACGCGTGGTTCAACAATGTCGAGACGAAGCCCGGCATCGGTTATCCGAAGGACTGGGAGAATCAGGACCGCTGGCGGGGCGGATGGAAACGCAAGGCCGACGGCAAGATCGAACCGCGCCTCGGCAGCAAGTGGCGACTGCTCGCGCAGATTTTCGCCAATCCGCATCTGCCTGAGATCGATGACTACTACGAGCCGTTCACCTTCGACTACGCGCATCTGCAGGACTCAGGCGATGCGAAAGCGATGCCCGTTGCGCGTCCGCGCTCACTGATCAGCGGCGAACGGCTCGAAAAGATCGAGTGGGGGCCGAACTGGGAAGAGATTCTCGGCGGCGAATTCGAGAAGCGTTCGAAGGACTACAACTTCGAGAACGTGCAGAAGGACATCTATGGGCAGTTCGAAAACACCTTCATGATGTATCTGCCGCGCCTGTGCGAACACTGCCTCAATCCGGCGTGTGTCGCATCGTGTCCGTCCGGCTCGATCTACAAGCGCGAAGAAGACGGCATCGTGCTGATCGATCAGGACAAGTGCCGCGGCTGGCGCATGTGCGTGTCCGGGTGTCCATACAAGAAGATCTACTTCAACTGGCACAGCGGCAAGGCCGAAAAGTGCATCTTCTGCTATCCGCGCATTGAAGCGGGACAGCCAACCGTCTGCTCGGAAACGTGCGTGGGCCGCATCCGCTATCTCGGCGTAATGCTGTATGACGCGGATCGCATCAGCGAGGCGGCGAGCGTCGAGAACGAAGCCGATCTGTATGAAGCGCAACTGTCCGTCTTTCTCGACCCGAACGATGCCGAGGTGATCGCGCAGGCCGAACGCGATGGCGTGCCCACAGCCTGGCTCGACGGCGCACGGCGTTCGCCCGTCTACAAGATGGCGATCGATTGGAAAATCGCCTTTCCGCTGCACCCCGAATACCGGACGCTGCCGATGGTCTGGTACGTCCCGCCCCTCTCGCCCATCAATGCAGCCGCCAATAGCGGCGAACTCGGCATGAACGGCTATCTGCCCGACATCGAATCGCTGCGCATTCCGCTACGCTATCTCGCGAATCTGCTGACGGCGGGCAAGGAAGAACCCGTCAAGCTGGCGCTAGAACGGCTGCTCGCCATGCGTGCCTTCATGCGCGCGCGCCATGTCGATCAGGTCGAAGCACCCGGCGTCCTCAAACAGGCGGGCCTGACGGTCGCCCAGGTCGAGGACATGTACCGCTATCTGGCGATCGCGAACTTCGAGGATCGCTTCGTCATTCCCACATCGCACCGCGAGTATGCGGAAGATGCGTTCGATCTGCGCTCGTCATGTGGCTTCTCGTTTGGCAACGGCTGCTCGGACGGACGATCCGAAATGAGCCTCTTCACGACCAGAAAGAGCAACCGCAAGATTCCGATTCGCCAGGAGTTCTGACATGGGTTCCCGTGACACGATTCCGCCCGGCGCGACGTACGCGGTGCTGGGCGCGCTGCTCAGCTACCCGGACCAGCCGCTGCTCGATGCGTTGCCCGAAGCGCAAAAGTTGCTGCGCGGCGAGCGCGGCTTTACACGCGATGCGCGCGCGGGCCTCGACCAGTTCATCGACTACTGCGCGCAGCGCGACCTGTTAACGCTGCAGGAAAACTATGTGGCGCTGTTCGATCGCGGGCGCGCGACGTCGCTGTACCTGTTCGAGCATGTGCATGGAGAATCGCGCGATCGCGGACAGGCGATGGTCGATCTGCTGCGGATGTATGAGGAACATGGCCTGCATCTGGGCGCAGGCGAACTGCCCGACTATCTACCTGTATTCCTCGAATATCTGTCGCGCCTTCCCGCTGCGGAAGCACGCGGACTGCTCGCGGAGACGGGCGAGATCCTGCAATCGATTACCTCGCAACTGGCCCGGCGCGGTAGCCCCTTCAGCTTTGTCGTGGGCGCGCTGCTGCCGCTGGCGGGCTGCGGTAAAGCCGAAGAGCCCGATGCGCTCAACAATGACGACGCGCAATCGTCTCCCACCTCAGCTGACTATCGCGCGCTGGATGCCGCATGGGCCGACGAGCCCGTTCGCTTCGTCGGCGCGGCCACGCCCACGCAGGCGCCCATTCACTTCTACGACAGCCGTCCTGGTGCCGCGTCGCCAGCTGGACGAAACGCTACCCGGGAGAACAAGTCATGAACGACTACTTCCATCAGTTCGTGTTCGGCATCTATCCGTACATCTGTCTTGCCGTGCTGTTTCTCGGCAGTCTCGTGCGTTTCGACCGCGAGCAATACACGTGGAAAAGCGATTCGTCGCAATTGCTGCGGCACGGCGCGTTGCGCCTGGGCAGCAATCTGTTTCACTGGGGCATCCTGATCGTGGTGGGCGGCCATTTCGTGGGTTTCCTCGCGCCGCACTGGCTCGTGTCGCCGTTCATGTCGGCGTCGGCGCACCAGCTGATCGCGATGGTGGCGGGTGGCGCGGCGGGCATCGTCGCAATCATCGGCCTGACGATCCTGATTCACCGGCGTCTTGCCGACGTGCGCATCCGCCGCAACAGCCGCGTGTCCGACATCGTCATCGTGCTGATGCTGTGGGTGCAGCTTGCGCTCGGGCTCGGCACGGTCGTGCTCTCCATGCGTCATATGGACGGCGCGATGTTCGAGCAATTGACCGACTACGTGAAGGGCGTGGTCACGTTCCGCCCGAATATCGCGAGCTTGCTCGTGGGTGTGCCGCTGACCTATCAGGTGCATATCGCGCTCGGCTTCACGATCTTCCTCGTCGCGCCATTCACGCGGATGGTCCACATCTGGAGCGGCTTCGCGTCGATTGCCTATCTGATCCGACCGTATCAACTCGTGCGCAAGCGTTGAGGAGCATGTCATGAGCACGATCGACCAGACCGCGCTGGCGTATCAGGACGGCGCACTGCGCGTGAACGGGGTCGCGATCGACGCGGCTTCCATCGACGACGAGGTCAGGCATCAGTCGGATGCGCCCGATCCGCACGCAGCTGCAAGGCGCGCACTCGTGATTCGCGAACTGCTGCGGCAACGCGCAATCGAGTTGAAGCTGATCGCCGAAGCCGCCGCTCTTGACGACGCATCGCTCGATAGACTGCTCGACACCGAATTGAGTGTGCCGACGGCGACGCGCGCCGACTGCGATCGCTATTACGAGAGCCACCCCGCGAGCTTCAGACAAAACGACATCGTCTTCGCGAGCCACATTCTTTTCGCGGTCACGGGCCGCGCGCCGCTTGCGCTCGTCCGGCACAAGGCCGAGACGACATTGCAGAAGGTGCTGGCCGCGCGCGGGACGTTCGAAGACACGGCGCGCGAGGTGTCGAACTGTCCTTCGGCGGGTATCGGCGGCAGCCTTGGGCAATTGTTACGCGGCGACAGCGTGCCGGAGTTCGAGCGCGCCTTGTTCGACACGCAGGACCTCGGCGTGCTGCCGAGACTCATCAACACGCGGTTCGGCTTTCACATCGTGCGCATCGATCGCCGTGTCGAAGGCGAGCGTCTTCCGTTCGAGTCGGTCGAAGCTGACATTGCCCGCTTTCTCGGCGAGCGGGTCCGTCACAAGGCGATCCAGCAATACGTGACGGTCCTGGCATCGCGCGCGCGAATCGAAGGCGCGGATCTGGGCGAGGCCAACGGCCCGCTGGTTCAATAAACGAGGGAACAGGCATGAGCGCACAAGGCGGCATGAAGAATCTGAGCACGGCGCCCGGCGTCACGGCGCAGGCATGGTCGGTATTGCTGGCGAGCACGCTCGCGTTTCTCGTCTGCTTCGTCGTCTGGATGATGTTCGGCGTGCTAGGCGTCCAGTTGCGCGAGGACCTGCAACTCAACAGCACGGAATTTGGCCTGCTGACCTCGACTCCCGTGCTGACTGGCGCCTTGATGCGCCTACCGCTTGGCGCATGGACCGACCGCTTCGGCGGGCGCATCGTGATGACGGTGCTTCTGGTCATTTGCGCGATACCTGTTTATATCGTCAGTTACGCCACCGCGTTGTGGCAGTTTCTGTTGATCGGGCTTTTTCTCGGCTGTGTCGGTGCATCCTTCGCAGTGGGGACGCCGTATGTCGCGCGCTTTTTCCCGCCTGAGCGACGCGGCTTCGCGATGGGTTTCTTCGGTGCGGGCACGGCCGGCGCAGCCGTCAATCTCTTCATCACGCCATCTTTGCAGGCCGCGTATGGCTGGCGCTTCGTGCCGCGTGTCTATGCCGTCGCGCTGCTGGTCACCGCTGTGATCTTCTGGTTCGCGTCGGCGCGCGACCCGGGCGCCGGGCAAACCCAAAGATCGTGGCTCGACTCGTTCAGGGTGTTGCGCAATCCGCATGTATGGCGTTTGTGCCAGTACTACTCGATTACGTTCGGCGGCTTCACGGCCCTGTCTCTCTGGATACCGCAGTACCTGAAGGCCGAGTATGGGATGTCGCTCGTCGTGGCGTCCGCGTTCGCCGCCGGCTTTTCGCTCCCGGGGTCGATTCTGCGCGCAGTGGGAGGCATGCTCGCGGATCGCTTCGGCGCGCATAGCGTGACGTGGTGGGGCCTTTGGGTCGCGTGGATATGCCTGTTCCTGCTGTCGTATCCTTCCACCGATTTCGTCATTCACACGATAGACGGCACCGTGAGCCTCCATATCGAGGTCACGCTGATCGTATTTGTCCTGCTGACGTTTTCACTTGGCGCCGTGTTTGCGTTCGGGATGGCGTCGACGTTCAAATATGTTGCTGACGACTTCGCCGATAACATGGGCGTGGTGACGGGTATTGTCGGCCTCGCAGGCGGGCTTGGTGGCTTCTTGCTGCCGATCTTGTTTGGCTTGCTGCTCGACTTCTTCCGGGTCCGCTCGACGTGTTTCATGTTTCTTTACGGCATCGTCTGGGTCTCGCTGGTCCTGATTTATCTGTCGGAAGTCAGGCGAACGCCCGTTGCCGGACGAGCAACCGGTTAGCTTTCGCCCATCGCCGGACCCATCTGAACAGGTGAGTCGGACCGGCCTGGCTTACGAACCAATGCGCACCAGTTGGACGAGGGACGCCTGTTGCGGGAACGTCGAATCGAGCCTGCCCAGGCGGATTTCCCGCCTCTCGCTCCAACAGGCGGAAACAATTTTCCCTCTGCTTCAGTGGGTGTTCTGCGCCGCTCGATCTGCACCGGTATTCGCAAGGCCGTCGATAAGTGTCCGCTGCTGGAACGGATGGTCACGAAATAAACGGAACGCCCGCGTTGTGGCTTCAAAGTCCACCTCTAATTCGTGTTCATCAATCTTTCCAGCGCAAACACCTGATCAGGACGTCCTTGGCAATGGCCGCAGCTAACCTATGAGCGGACTTCTGTGGCGTAAAGCCTAATGACGGTTGCGGAGGACCGCCGTCGAAATCTTCAACGGCAGCCAGGGCGATTTCTGTGAGTGAGTACGGCCTTCGCGGTCGCGGCAAACCTTCGTCATAGTGGCCACCAGCCGTCGGCGCTTCGGATCGCCCTGTTCATTTCCGAGGTCAGCCCCCTTGTAACCAGGGTATCTCGCGTAAGTTCCAGGCAAGCGCCACGTCACCGCTTGCTGTACGCTTGGCGAAGCACGCAACGTGCTCACCCGCCTGGTAGGAGAACCCGGATGGCCTCGCCTGAAGAGATTAACGCCGACATGCTCGCCTTCTGGAACGGCAATGGCGGCGACGTCTGGGTGGCTCGGCAGGAGCATACCGACATCACGCTTGCGCCGGTGACTAACGCCTTGCTTGTCTATGCCGCTCCGCGAGCCGGCGAACGGGTAGTGGATATAGGCTGTGGTTGTGGCGCGCCCACGCTGGAATTCGCGCGCGCCGTGGGTCCGTCCGGCCGCGTGGCGGGGTTGGACATTTCCGGACCAATGCTTGCGGAGGGTGCAAGGCGCGCGAGCGCCGCCGGCATCGTCAATATCGATTGGCGGCAGACCGATCCGGCAACGGCTGCGCTGGACAAATACGATTTGCTGATCTCCGCCTTCGGAGTGATGTTCTTCGGCGACCGGGTGGCTGCGTTCGCCAACATGCGCCGCGCAGCCGCTCCAGACGCACGCATGGCGCTCCTGTGCTGGCGCTCGCTGGCTGAAAATCCATGGATGGAAGTGCCGATGACCGCAGCTGCGGGGCACCTGCCGCCGAGGCCGCAGCCGCTGCCGAACGCTCCCGGAATGTTCGCCTTCGCCGATCGGGACCACGTGACCGAGGTCGTCACGGCGGCCGGTTGGGCGCCGCCGCGCTTCGAGAAACTCGACATGGACCTAGATATTGCCGCTGGCCGCGGGCTGGAGGAGGCGGTGGTTCAGTCAACCCAAATCGGCGCCGTGAACAGTTGGTTGCGCAACCAGCCCGCGGAGGTCGTCTCTGCCGTCGCTACCTCTGTTCACGAGGCGCTTGCGCCTTATGCAGACGGCGCGAGCGTGCGATTGCCCGGCGCGATGTGGTTAATCAGCAGCGCGCCTGCCTGAACGAGCCCCACTACTCATTGGCCTTCGCCGAGCGTGAATGCGCCATTGGCCTTTCCATCAGATCCCGCGCGACTCCATCTCAACTATCCGACGGCCATCAACGTCGCTGGTCTGAAATTTATCCAAAGATTGGAAGCCGTTTCGCTGATAGAACGATAGTGCCGATCCAGTATGGCACCATAGCCGGATTACCGCAGCGTGCGAATCTGCTTTTGCCCATGTGACCACCTGTTGCACCAGCAAGCTCCCAAATCCTTTTCGTCGGTGAACCGGATCGACCCAAAGGCCTCCGACGCTATATTCGTCATCGTCCTTCTTCACGCCGAAAACGAAAGCGGCAACGCTTTCGGCATGCTCAACGATGAACATTCGAGATGCCCTCCGGCGTCGTGACTTTGCTGGCGAAGGTATTCCAGTACACGTCGTCGCGAGCGCTGGCTTCATCCACAGTCTTCCCAGTACGACTGAGGGTCGCAACCAAGCGCCCTCAGACGAAGAGCCTTCAACAAGCGCCATTCGTCTGGCTGTAGGCATCTGATGATGAACTCAGAGGTGGTCACGGCCAAACCTCGCGCGAAGATGCTTTGGGGATCAGTTGCGATGTAGGGCCGACGTTCAACTCGCTTGCTGACCGTATTGGTGAGCGTCTCTTTGTGGCCGACTAGTGCCTCACGCGGCTGCCCAAAACCGAACCTGAACCTAAACTTACGTTCAGCGTTCTCGCTCGCAGACGATCGGACACGTGTCGAGGCACGTGTCCGACGGTTCCGGATGCCGTCCCCAGACGACAGAGCGGCCCCGGTTATGGTAAAGACCATCCAACACGAGACTACGTATGTGCTGTGTAGCCAATCATCAAGGGCAACTATGTGACGAAGTCTCCAAATACTCGCGGATATCCAAAGAGATTTCTCTTTCGGCATTTTCGAAATGATCTCCTCACAATTTCGCTACAAAAGCGTAAATCGTGGTCTTCCGCATCGAGTTTTAGCATCCCGATTTATAGCTCGCGAGCACAGAAGACTGTCGAATACAGACACATGCCCCCCCGAATTCAGAAGGTATGGCGTATTCCGATGTTGACTGCTGTGGTCGTCGCACCAGTCGGCACCGCGAATGACGTCGGCGCCAACACCGCAAGATTTGTCTGAAACGCGCCCTGATTATGTGCTACACCCACCTGCGAATACACAACGGATCTCTTCGATAGAGCGTACTCAGCGCCGAAGGCGAACATCCTCGACTTGTTCTCGCTCATTCCTTTGTTGACGGCGTAGTAGAAGCCGCCGTTGAGGGTGACCGCGGGCGTCACCGAATAGACGGCACCTACTCCAAACACACTCACGTTGGATAATGGCGCGTTTGATGATGGGTTGAGGTAGTTGACCCAGTCAATCTTGGCGAGCACTGGACCAATTGCATAGCCCAGCCCTGCCGTTTTTCCTATCGCGACGGTCTGGCCCGTCTCCGGATCGGCATGCGTATAGTAGGCCGCATTCGCGAGGATGGGCCCTTGGCTGAAAGACAACGAAGCCGACATGCTGCGACCGTTCTTTGTCGATCCAGGAACGCCTCCGACAGCATACTCAACCGCGCCAGTAAAGCCATACAGCTTCGGTGTCGTATAGACGATGGCATTGCTGTCGAATATACCAGTAATGCCGAACTGCTGGAAATACTGTACGAGCTGGCTGCCAAATTGCGGCATGCCACGCGGATCGCCATCTGTCACCGTCAGGAAGAAAGGCGAAAACTGGAGCCCCATCTTGACCTCACCAAACGGACCCGAGACGCCGACCGTAGCGGCTCGTCCGAAGATACCTCCGTTTGAGTCACCCAACGCCCCTGTGCCCGTAGAGAAGCCACCTTGAAGATTGAAATTGATAGCGTAACCTCCGCCGATATCCTCCCTGCCACGCAGCCCGTAAATGGAAGGCAACCACGCGCCATCGACAAAACTGAAGCCACTGTGTCCATCCGAGGCAGTCTTGTTCTGGTAAAGCAGTCCCGAGTCCAGGATGCCATAGATGGTTACACTGCTTTGTGCCGTCGCCGTCGCACTCAGTCCGAGCAGGATTCCTGCGCACAGAAACCGTTTCATGCTTGTCTCCTGATTTTTTATGCACACGCCTTTGGAGCGATGTGTCGTTTCGTCACCAGATGTCCGGACACGCTAACGCGCATCGCATTGACGCATCCGTGACGTGACGATAAGCAGGCCTGACAGCAGGGAATAGGTCACACGGAGATAAATCGCCATCCCGGTTTCTATCCGCTCGCGTGTGCGATCTTTGGCGAGCGACTTTGCTCCACCAGGGATTGCACAAGTAAAGCGTGGACAGGAGGCACTACGCATAAAAAAAAGCCGCGACCACACCGGTCGCGGCAATCCCTCGGAGATACGCACTGACGCTTTTGATCGGGGGTACGGTCAGGGCGATTCTGTCGACCTACGATGTTTGATTGTGCGGCAACGCCTTTGCGCGGAGCTCGCGTCGCAGTATCTTTCCGGAACTGGTCTTGGGAAGGTCGTCCACGACCTCAATCAGACGTGGCACCTTGTAGGCTGCCAGTCGTTGACGGCAGAAGTCGAGAACGTCTTCAGGATGGAGGTCAGCGCCGTTCCTGCATACGACGAAGGCCTTCGCCAGCTCGCCTTTCATTTCGTCCGGAACGCCCACCACGGCCGCCATCGCAACCGACGGATGCTCGCAGAGCACGCGCTCGAGTTCGGCCGGATAGATGTTGAAGCCCCCCGTAATGACCATGTCCTTCAGACGGTCCACTATGAAAATGAACCCCTCCTCGTCCACACAGGCAAGATCACCCGTGTGCAGCCAGCCGTCAGTATCAATGGTTTCCGCTGTCGCCTCAGGCCGGCCGAAGTAACCCATCATCGTGACGGGCCCCCTTATCTGGAGTTCGCCTATCTCCCCTGCCGTGACGGCTACCGACGGATGCTCCAATGATCCAATTCGCGCGCTCAGGAAAGGCAAGGGAACCCCTATGGAGCCGTGCTTCTTTGGACCATACAGCGGATGCGTGGTGCCAAGACCTCCGAGTTCAGTCATGCCCCACAGCTCAAGCAAGGGCGCACCCAACCGGCTTTCAACCTCCTTCATCCTGTATGGCGACATCGTCTGACCACCAACCGTACAGCGCGTCAGGGTGGAGACATCATAGTCGTGAAGTTCGGGTAAATTCAGGAGGTACATGTACATCGTGGGCACACCTTCGAACATCGTCGCCCGGCAAGCCTCGATGCTTGCAAGTATCACTTTGGCATCGAACACGGCGTGAAGTACGAGCGTCATGCCGCACGCAATCGCGCTGTTCATGACGATATTGCCATACACATGGGAGCACGGCAGTGCGCTGACCACCGTATCGTGCTCGGTGCGCACATGGAGCGTCGAAGTCATCGCGGTGTTCAAAAGAATCGAGCGATGGGACAGCATCGCGCCCTTCGGATGACCCGTCGTTCCGGACGTATAGCCGATGGTGCTCAGATCGTCGGGCGCAATACCCTCCACGGGATAGGTGCCCTTATCATCCCCCGCAAGAAGATCGTCGAAGCTTTCGATTGTCGCACCCGTCCCACTGAAAGATATCAGCCTGATACGGTCGCGTCCAAGCGTGTCACGCAGTGGAACCAGCTTGTCTAGCGCGCCGAGCACCGCAACGGCTTTGCAGTCATTCACCGCGTAGGCCGCCTCAGACGGCGTCAGCATCAGGTTCAGCGGGTTGACAACGGCACCCAGTTTCAGGATCGCATAGTAGGCGATGATCCACTGGGCGCAGTTTGGCGAATAGAGCGAGACGACCGAACCCTTCCCGACGCCTCGCTCCCGGAGCGCGCTCGCCACAATGGACGAGAAGTTGTCCAGCTGACGGAACGACCAGTGTTTCCCGTCAGCGATGAGAGCAGTCTTGTCACCGAACCTGCGTGCCGAATCTTTAACAAGTGCCCCGATTGACTGCTCCATTTTATCCTCCGGTTGGTCTCTTCTCTCGCGAACGCGGCAAGCTGTAACTACGCAGCAGAAGCCAGTGGACGCTCCATGATCGTCTGCAGGTTGCAGTACTCGGACAGTCCGTGCAGTGAATTTTCGATGCCCATACCCGACTGCTTGTGCCCACCAAACGCAATGTCCGGGCCGAACACGTGAATCTGGTTGATCCAGACAGTGCCCGCCTCGAGCCGGCGCGCCACAGCCTGCGCCTTCTCGACATCCGCAGACCAGACAGAAGCAGCGAGCCCATACTCCGTATCATTGGCACGGCGCACCGCGTCGTCGATATCCCTGAACTTCAGGATGGGCAGCACGGGACCGAACGCCTCCTCGACGACACAGCGTGAATCGTCAGGCGGGTTGTCGATCAAGGTGATAGGAATGAAGAAGCCTTTCGTGTCTGCAGGGACACCTCCCAGCAGGACCCGATGCTGTTCGGCAACGCAGTCCTGCAGCAGATTGCACACCTTCTCGTACTGCATCCTGTTCTGCAGGGGCCCCAGTTGGGTATCGACCAGCAGCCCGTTGTCAACCTGGACTGTTCGCGCGTAGTCGACGAGCGCTGCGACCAGGCGATCGTAGATGTCTTCGTGAACGTAAAGACGCTTCGTCGCAACGCAGAACTGTGAGCTGTTCTGGAAGCTCGCCCAGAACAGGTCCTTCGCGATGGCATCCGGATCAACATCCGGGAGGACGATGGCCGGGTCATTGCCGCCGAGCTCAAGCGTCAGGCGTTTGAGGTTCGACGCGGCGCTCTGCATCACCCGTTTGCCCGTAGCGGTAGACCCGGTGAACGCAATCTTTCCAATTCCTGGGTGCTCCGTCATCCACTGACCCAGCTCGTTGCCGCCCGAAACGACATTGAGAACACCCGGCGGGAGCACGTTTTGTGCGAGTTCACCGAACCACAGCGTACACAGCGGGGTGTACGGCGAAGGTTTCAGGACCATCGTGTTGCCCGCCATGAGCGCGGGGGCGATCTTCCACACCGCGAGCAACAGCGGAAAATTCCACGGCGTGATGCCGCCAATTACGCCGATCGGCGTGTAGCGGGTGACTACCCGGTTTTCGCCGTCATCGCGAACAACCTCCTCTGGCAGCGACTGCTTTGCTATCTCGCGCAGCCAATAGATCGAGCCTCCGATCTCCCACTCCGCGCCTGCACGGGGCTTGCCCTGCTCGGTCGTCAAAAGCGTCAGGAACGCCTCGTAGTTTTTCTCGATCTGGTCGGCGAGGCCCTCCAGGGCCTTCCGTCGTTCACTGATGGTCGTATCGCGCCACGTCAGAAACGCTGCGCTCGCCGCGTCGACCGCCTGGTCGAGATGCTGCAGGTTCCCAAGCGGAAAGCTCGCGATGGGTTGCTCCGTGGCCGGGTTGATGGCGACATCCGTGTTATCCGATGTGATCCGGCGTCCATTGATCGACATCGCATACTCGCGAACCGGGATATCGTTTCCCCACACCGCTCTTTCAATCTTCATTCCTGTCTCCGGGTATTGTTGATGCTGAAAGGCGCCGAGAGGAAGCTATTCCATGTGCAGGACAGCCTTGATAGCATGGCCCTCTTCGGTCTCCGCGACCGCCTTGTTAATTTCGTCGAAGCGGTAGTGCGTCATGATCTTTTCGACGGGGAAACGCCCCTGCTGATGCAGTTCGATGAGCCGACCGATGAAAATGCCCGGCACGCTGTCGCCCTCGATGATCCCGCGCAGCGTCCGGCCAAACAGGATGGACAGCATGTCCAGCGTGACCTCGGTACCGGCGGGAGGAAGTCCGATTGAACCGCAGACACCTCTGGCGTGAAGGCATTCGACTGCCTGCCGGAGCACCTGAGGTAGCGCTGTCGTTTCGAGCGAATAGTCGGCACCGCGGCCGCGTGTGACGGACTTCACGAACTCAACCGGGTTGTCCGCCTTTGCGTTGATGGCGTGCGTCGCGCCGAGCTTCAGTGCAAGGTCAAGCCGGGAGGGGTTGAGGTCCACAGCGACGATGGTCGTACACCCTGCCAGGTGCGCCGCCATCACAGCGGAGAGCCCGACGGAACCCGCACCAAAGACCACGATCGATGTGCCCGCGCGTGGATTGAGCGTGTTGAGCACGGCTCCCGCGCCCGTCTGTATCCCGCAGCCGAATGGGCCATAGAGCGGAAGCAGATCCAGCGAAACGGAATCCGGCACTTTCACGACGTTGCGTGAAGTCGCCAGTGCGTGAGTTGCAAATGAAGATTGCTGGAAGAAGTTCGCGCTGATATCGGTGCCGTTCTTTTTCACCGAGGCTGAGCCATCGAGCCGTCGCCCACTGAAATTGTTCGGCATCAGATGGTCACAATATGCCGGAGCACCCTCTTCGCAACTGGGACAATGGCCACACGAGTGGTACGACAACACCACGCGGTCCCCCTTCCTGAAGTGCGTCACATCCCGTCCGATGGCCTCGATAACACCTGCACCTTCATGTCCCAGCACAGCAGGCAGGGGAATGGGCACATACTGGTCCCGCACGACCAGGTCAGTGTGACAGACACCCGACCCCACGATCCGGACCAGAACTTCGTCAGGATGCGGCTCATCGAGACTGACCGTCTCGATGCTGAATTCCCCCGACTTCTCGTTGACGACAGCTGCCTTGATTTCCATGCTATTCCTCCGAATACGGGTGGGGCCTTGTGCCATTCATGCCGGGTTCCGGTAACGAAAATCCAGATTTTCGGTCATTTTCCAAGTAGTCCTTATATTGTTGGAAGAGATGCATCTCGTCGACGCATCTCCCCACACGATCTGCCGTCAGGTTACGTTTCCCTGCTTCCCGGACTGCCCAAAGTCGCAGCGTGTCCCAGGCACAGACGCAACGCCTCGATGCGCTCCGTCGGCACCGAGAAATGCCGGTAGCCCAGTCCATACAGCTCGTTAATCACTTCGGTCGCAGGTGACGCCCCCAGATCCACCACCACTCGCCAGCCGCGGTCCCACGCCGTCACCGCCAGTTGCGCCAGTGACTGCAACAGAAAGCCTTTCAGCGTTCTCAGCGGAGAACACGAAAAGTTGCCCGCTGCCTCATACCGGTCGATGACTTCAGCAGAGAACGACAGTTCATCTGGCCAGCCGTGAAACGTTCGCACCAGCTCCGGCAGGTCGACCCAGATATCCACGCCTTCAACGGATGAACCGGGCAGTTCCGAAAGCAGCGCGGCATTCTGGACGAGGACTGCCGGCTGGACGCCTGGAATGGCGTCGATTGCCTTTTTGAACGCGGCAATCTCCAGTACGTCCGATACGGCTGGCAGAACGACGGTCACAGATGGGTGTCCGACCTCCATCGCCGCCTTCGCGACACCTTTCGCCAGCGCTGTCATGAGGCGAGGGGCGCCGAGCGGCAACAGCAGTCCAGGATCGAGCGACGCCCAGCCGTCGACCATGTGCCGCGCCCTCGATCCGCTCAGCCTGGGCAACCGCAGTGCAACGGGATGCGCGAGAGACGCCTGCAAAAACGCCTCGCACGCGTCTAACAGGGCATGCTGGAAACGCTCTTCAACCTTCCCGACTGGCGCCGCCGCGTTTGTGCTGAGCGCCTGCACGGCTTCGATCAGTCCGGTCGCCTGCCCACCTGCGATCAGGAGGTCGACGACGGGGACGATTCCTACGCCCGCCGGGTGACGTTTGCAGATGGCGGTGAGTTCGCCCGTCATTCGCGCCGACGCCCACACTGAGGCGTTCGAGATTTCCTCGCCCCACTTCAGCAGGCGGTTGAGATAGGAATTGGATGCCCCCGTGTCGTCCAGTTCGATCGCGCCAATGTAGATACGGCCCGATTTCCCGTCGATGGACAGCTCCGCACCCTCATTGAACTCGCGACCCTCTACCTTGAAAGTGCGTGCGCCTTCGTCGATTTCCAACGCACCGCAACCCACGATGCAAGGCTTGTCCAGCGCGCGTGCGACGACGGCTGCGTGACTTGCCGAACCACCCCGGGCCGTCACGATGCCCTGCGAATGCAACATACCGCGCACATCAAGCGGGCTCGTCGTCGGCCGCACGAGAATCACGTTCTCACCGGCTGCCGCCCGCTCTACGGCCCGGTCGCTATCGAGCACGGCGATGCCCGTCGAGTGACCCGGTGAAGCGGCGATGCCCTCAATGAGCAGACTGCCGTTGGTGCTGGCAGCCTCGAGGCTCGCCGGCACGAAGCCCGGACGGACGAGTTGACGAAGTTGGTCGCCTGTTACACGACGCAACGCCGCCACACGATCAATGAGACCCTCGTCCGCCATCTCGACGGCGATGCGGACTGCGGCAGCGGCCGTGCGCTTTGCCGCACGTACCTGGAGCAGATGCAGCTTGCCGCGTTCTACCGTGAATTCGATATCGAGCGCATCTTCGTACAGGGCCTCCAGTTGCTCACCCACCATCCCGACTTCCTCTGCGATGCGGGCAACGCCGGGCGACGGATTGGCGAGAGAGTCCGGCGTCTTGGTGCCGGCTACCAGATCTTCACCCTGGTGACCAGCGAGGTATTCTCCGAACAGCCGTCGCTCACCTGTCATGGGGTCCCGTGTGAAGGCCACACCAGTGCCCGAATCCGCGTCGAGGTTGCCGAACACCATCGCCTGGATCACGACGGCCGTACCCAGATCATCGGAGATGCCGTGGTGCTTCCGGTAGGCTTTCGCCCGCGCTGAATGCCAGGATTCGAAGACAGCGGTGATCGCGCGCGTGAGCTGATCGCGTGGCGATGGTGAGGGCCGCTCGCCTGCTTCGGACTCGATTGCAGCGAGCAGTTCCGTTTCAACACCCGCAAACGTCTCGGCCACCGGCCGGTTCGACGCGGCAGTCGCTTCCTCGAACCTCGTGACGATCGATTCGGCATCGACACCAAGCACGGTGTCGGCATACATCGACCAGAACCGCAGCCACGTGTCGCCGACAAATGCGCGGTCGCCCGACGAAGCCGCAAACTCGGCGGCCGATCTCGCATCCAGTCCCAGGTTCAGGATGGTGTCCATCATGCCCGGCATGCTGATCTTCGCGCCCGACCTCACGGACAGGAGTAACGGTGTGCCACGTCCACAGAAAGCCTTGCCGGTGCGCTGCTCGAGCAGGTGAATGGCAGTGTCGATTTCATCGGTGAGCGACGCGGGGAGCTGTCCGCCGTTCTCATGAAATGCCTTGAAGGCATCCGTACTGATCACGACGGCGGGCGGCACAGGCAGCCCCATCTGCCGCATCCGCGCCAGCCCACTCGCCTTGCCGCCGAAGCGTGTCGTGTCGGACGGGTCGATGGTGTCGACATCCCATAGGTACTTGATCGCTGCCATGTTCAGTGCACATCCTCTACGGTTTCACGCGGGCGACCTACAACCGCGAGGATGTCCTCATGAAATTCAAACCAGATGTTGTGAATCGAGTCCGCGCGGGGATTCGTCACGAACGGCCTGTCGCCGAGGTCCACCTTTTCGATCGCCGTGGCAAACCGATCCGCATAGACGCCGTAACGGGGGATGTCGCTCTCGATCTTCCGCAACGCTGTGATCTGACGCCCGACGACCTTCATCAGCTGGGCCAGCACCCGCGCGTCACCGTCGGATGTCTGGAACTCGCTGACAAGCTTCAGAAACTGGCTGTTCAACGTCTCGAACCGCTCGTACCACTCCGTCACTGCCGCGCGCTTGGGCAGGTATATCTCACTGTAGTATTTGAGCACGGCGCGCCGCCCAGGCACGTCCAGCAGATATTCACCGCTCAGATCCATCGCCTGCCCGTTTTCGACCGCGGCGTTCAGGGCTTCCTGCACGTCCGCCTCCGGCAGTCGTACACACTCGACCAGTGCAGCGAAGTTCGCCATCTTCTTCAGGTACAACGCGTTGAGGACCAGGAATGCGGTTTCCGTCAACATTTAGGTATCTCCGGGTTATGCAGGCGGAGCGTGTAGCTGCTCCGCCGCGTGCTGTCAGATCGCGCCATCAGAGCCAGGCGTACTTCGAATGACGGATGTCCGCATGCTTCGAGAATGGCAGATAGCCCTGTCCCGAGAAGATCTTCTGAGGCACGACCGACTGCACGAAATTGCGCTTCGTGATCTCGTAGTAGTAGTTCGATACGCGCTGGTCCAGTTCCCAGAAATTCAGCTTCTCGTTGACGTGATCGTAGAGACCGGCCTTGCGCAGGTGAGGCAAGATCATGCCGACGTAGTAGCTGTAGATGCCGTTCGTACACAGCTCCCGCCGCGGCATCTTCAGGGTTTTCTTGTACAGCTTGAACGTCGCGTCCTTGATCCTGTCGAGGTGGGATTCAAGGTCCTTGATCGCAACGGGATAGACCTCGCCCATCGGCGTGTCCCAGGCTTCGCGAACAAACACGGCCGCGCCACAGATGGCTGGCACGTAGTTCTTGGGGACGGTAAAGGTCGTCGAGATATCGTTGACGCGGATTTCCTCGAGCCCAAGCTGCTCCGGGTCGATCACAAGCGCGAGCGTAAAGCAGTGCGGCAGGCCCTCGCAGACGTCGCTCCAGTGATAGACGTCCTCGTTCACGAACAGATCGCGGATGATCAGAATCTTGCCGTCCTTCAGTTCGTAGGGACCCGTATCGCCGAGCCCCAGCCGGCAGTCGTAGTGGTCAAAGAAGGCAAGCAGTTCGGCGGCCGCATTGAACGCAGTCAGCTGCTTGTAGGTGTCGGACTCGTTCTCGAAGTACTCGACTTCGCCCACGAGCCGGTCGATCAGCTCAGGCTCATGGATCTGGCAGCGGTAGCGGTCCTGCGAATTCAGGATGTACCCGTCCTGACGCTTGCCCCACAGCACGCGCTGTGCGAACTTCAGGATGGTGTTGCTCTCTTCGACGTACTCGTCGGGACCAATGGCTTCCAGCGCCAGGAGACCGCATCGCCCCATGCCAAACGCCACGGCACCCAGGCACCAGTCGTGCACACAGTTGATCTTGGTGCCGATTTCCTTACGTGCACTGGCGCCGATGTCCATCACACCCTGCGCACCGAGCTGGTCGGTAATGAGGCGCATGAACTCAGGGTAGCGATAGAACTCCTGCATGAACGCCAGAATCTCGTACTCCTGGCGCGGAATCATGCCCGACACGCCTTCCGTGGCGCGCATGACGAGCACGTCCCAGATATTCCACGCGAAGTAGTTGTTCAGGTCGTTCAGTTCGTCGATCGTGAACTCGGGCTTCAGCACATCCTCGCGCGTGACCTTCTCAAGCACACCCGTCTTCATGCGCGCCCGCATTTCGCGGTCACCCGCGATACCGTCCGGTACGGGGGGCAGGTCCGTGTAGTTGCCCGTGTAAAGCAGCGACTGGAAGCGCAGTCCGTCATCGTCCTTTTCGTAGCGCTTCTTGTAAGTGCTCTTTCGCAGCTGATCCATTGTCGTCTCCTTGATAGTTATCGGTCGGATTACACAACGACCTGCCCGACTTCGGCGTTCGCGCACTTCAGCGTCACCTGCTTGCCGCTGAGTTCCCTGACGATTTCGTCGAAATGCGCCTGGTCGGTGTTGCCGACTTCATACCGGGAGTCGCTGCCGCTCAGGTGCGCAGTCATGATGCAGGGGATCTGGAATTCTCGTGACAGAATGCCGAGATGCGACTCGGGCGCACCCGACATCGTGATCACACCGATGGCGCCCATCGAGAGCGCGGGCGCAAGGAAGGTCGTGGTGCCACCGCGTACGAGAAGGATGTGATCCTTGAGCTTGCCGCTTGTGATCAGCTTCACTACCGACTGGGGATCGTGCAGATAGATCACTGTCCCAGTCGGTTCCTTGTCCGTTTCGAACGCGTTAAAGCCTTCTGCAACTACGGTCATTGCTGTCTCCTGTTGACGGCACCATCGGTGCGCTTTAATCAAGTGTTGTCGTCACATCCAAACCACTGCCATCCGGTTTCAATCCTAGATAATCCTGCTTCCCTTCTCTTTATCGCTGACGGATAAAACGCATCATCTGCTTTAGGATATTTCTCATCCGATCGCCAGAATCGGCCCGTCAGCGATGTGCTGCGCGATCCTGGGAACTGCCTTCGCGAAAATGGATCAGCAGTTCCTCGGGCCAGACCGCGACGAATTCCGCACCCGCGCTTTCAAGCTGCGCGGGAGAGTGCATGCCCCACGACACACCTACAGCGCGTGCGCCCGCCGAAATGGCCGCCTTCACGTCGCCAATCGTGTCGGTGATCAACACGACATCGCCCGTATGGTTGCCGGCCGACTCGTCGTAGCCTGGCGTGCCCCGCCGTCCCAGTCCGTAACTCGGATCGCCCAGCACCTTCTGTATGGCCCGCTCCTTGTCGGGTTCGACATCACCAGAAAAGACGTGACCAAAGCACTGGGTAAGACTCGCGTCATCCAGCACATGGCGTATCGCACCCATCGCGTTCGACGAAACAACCGATAGCGGATATCGAGCGGCCAGGGATTGCACGACACTACGCATGCCGGGGATGACGGGCGGGCGATACTCGCTGAGCAGAAGGTCGAAGAAATAGTCCTTCACCTCCTTCGCCCTCGCGTCATCTCCACACTTCTCCCGAAGCCCCGCAAACAGGTTGCCTTCTGACAATGCGTAGAACGCCTCAGCGGAATTGATGCCCAGGTCAAAGCGCCGGTTCACCTTCTCAAACACGCGCCACGACGCCTCTCTGGTCTGCACGAGTGTTCCGTCGAGGTCAAACAGGATCATGCGCAGCGACACGGCTACCCCCTGTTATCGGAGACGGACGGAACCTGCTCGCTATTGAGCCGGGTCAGTGACGGAACCTCGAAGAAATCCATCACTTCGCCGTACCCGGTCTCGCCCTGACAGCGCCATGTCGTCAGCGTGTTGAACGCGACCATGTTGGGCCAGCATTGCCACGGGAATGTGGTCGTCGCATCGCCCTGAAGCTCCCAGGTCCGGTCCGCGCTATCCCTGACAGCCAGCTGGATGTGTTCGGGATACCGGTCGTGCATGCGAATCGTATTGCCGGTTCCCGCCTTCAGGCCATACACCTTTCCATCCTGCAGCACGTAGCCATGGCTGAGTGAGAGCGTCTTGCCCCCCTCGTTCTCGTCGAACGAAAAGATGGAATGCACTGCGAAGCGCTCCGAAAAGTGTGCGTGCAGCCAGCTCATGTTCGGCGCGCCGCGTTCGGGGCGCGGTCCCCAGCTGTGATCCATCGTCGACACGCAATCGATCTCGAACCGCTTTCCACGCAGCACGATGTATCCCGTCACGCGCCCGGTCTGGTCGAAATGGCCGTTGTAAGCGGTACCCCAGGCGAATTTACCCGCTTCCTTCTGGGCTGCGACGATGGGGTCCATTGCAGGATCGTGAATGTCGAACGGCTGCATCAGGGCCGAATACCTGACGCGGATCTCCGTCTGCTGACCGTCGTCATAGTCGATAGTCCAGACCATGTTCGGCTCCAGGCATTTGACGCTCAGGCCGTTGGCGAGGCGGTAGTCCAGCAGATTGCGCGGCTCCGGGATGGGTAGATGCGACTGCAGGTCGTTGTAATCGGCATGCCACGGCGTCATCGCGCGCCGCGAATTGATGCTGATTGTCGAGTTCACGATGCCCAGGTTTGGCCGGAACAGCGCATAGACGCCGACGTTGATGTTCGCTTCTGCAGAAAAGAAACCAAAGTAGTTGGTCTCGGCCCAGTTCGGTTTGTCTGCGTCTGCCGCGTGAAACTGTGCGTCCTCAGCCTTGATCATTGCCGCTCCGTCTGTTGAAAGTCGTTTGCCTTTGCCGGGAGACCGCTACCTGACGATCAGGCAGCGAGCCAGGCCGATGCATTCATCGTTGGCCGCGATGTGCTGGCCGGAAACAGGCGCCATGTTCCATCACCGTGCCGGAAAAAGCGCAGTTCGATCGAGTCCGTTGTGCTCATCAGCCGCACAACGACGCCGGTCTGACCGCCCAGCACGTTCTGGCGGAATCGCGTGACGCGAATATGGGCGCGTTGCGTTGGCGAGAACCACTTGTCGATGCCTTCCTGAAGTGAACAGCGTTTCATCATGCCTCTCCGCACCGCAGACCGCGCACCCGTCTCCTAAGGTCAGCCCGCCCCTTCGTTGCCCTCCCGGATTGCGGGAGTAAAGGCAACTCTGTCCGGAACGCGTTCTGCGACTGGCTGACCGTTGAGGAAATCATAGTCACACTCGGGCGTCGCTCGTATAGCCCGTGCAGGAGCAAGACGGGTTCCGTTTTATCCCTTAGAGATAAAAGACCGGCAAACTGCTGCCGCATTTATGTCTCAGGGATACCGCAAGGAGGCTCGTCCGGGAAAACGCTAATAGGACGCCTGCCGATCGTCGGCGATACAGGAATCTGTGGAGCCAACCACGTATTCGGTCGCGCTGCATCGCAACAAGACCCGTGAAACTCCGTGGAGCAATCGGATGAACACTTCGCACGACGACGCGGTCACCGCGACAGCCGAGGCGGTCGGGCCGCCGGCTTTCTCGCTTCAAACGGCGCTGGACACCCTCTCGGGCGCGGTGCTCGAGGGCACCGACTCCGTGACGAATCTTGCGCTGGATCTTGTACGGGCCAGCACGGGCGTCTCAACGTCCGCCGTGCTCAGACGGACACAGGGTGAGTGGGTTCCGCAGTCCGCACTGGGTAGTGAAAGCAGCCAGTACCTCGAGTCAGGTATTGAGGATCTCCTGAAGGATGACAGCAAACTGTCGTGCGGAAGCTACGGCTGCTTCGTTCCCCTGTCACCGGGCACCGAGGCGATCTTCCTCCCCGGGTTCGTCCCGACGGACGCTCAACTCGATCACCTGCGTCTCCTTGCTTCGGCTTTCACCCTGGCGTCGTCTGCAGCGAGCCGGGGACGGGCCGTCGTGGCTGCTCTCGACGAGATCAGCGGGTTGCAGAGCGTGGTGCGCGAAACACTCTCCGCACGCGAGCTCAACCAGGTGCTGTCCTGCGCGACCCACGAAACACTCCGCCTTCTTTCCTCCAACATCTGCGGCGTGTTTCTCAGGGAGGGCAACGAGGTCGTCATGCGAAGCTGCGTGGGTAACCTGCGCGTCGAGACTGCCCAGCTGCGCATGAAAAAGGGGCGCGGTGTGGCGGGTCGGGTATTCGAAACCGGCGAGGCCGTTCGTGTCGATGAATACATCCGAGACAACACGATCAGCCCGGACTACATGGATCTTGCCAGGCTGGAACATGCGTATTCCGCCCTCGCGGCCCCCCTCAAGGTACACGATGAAGTCGTCGGGGTGCTGGAAGTCTGGCGGCGCAGGAAATCCACATTCTCGGATCGCGACGTCAGACGAATCAAGGCGCTCGCCGACCTGGTGGCGATCGCCATTCACAACGCGAAACTCAATGAAACGCAGCAGCTAGCGGTCGAACAGCTTGCAACCGCTAACCGGCAGCTAAAGAACCAGAACAGTGCCTTTGGCCAGTCCGCTGAAATCCAGCAATCGATGATTGGCGCGATCCTGGCTGGCGAGGGCCTGGACGGAATCGCCCGGACGATCGGCCGTTACTCGGACGCCGATGTCGCCATCGTCACGGACGAAATGCAACCCATGACGACGTGTCCTGTCAGCCCGAAGATCGCCGCGTTACTACCCGCGATCGCTACGGTACTTCACAAACCTCATGATTCGCAATCCGACCGACGCGCACGCCTGGACGATGTCTGGATCCGCGCGCAGCCGATTGCAGTATCCGGAGAAAAAGTCGGATGGGCATGTATTGTCTCCAACACCGAGCCGGGAGAGATAGCGGACATGGCGCTAGGCTCAGGCGTCATGGCATGTGCGCTGAGCTATCTGGAGAGCCGCGCTGCGATGCTTGCCAGGGCCGAAGTGAGCAGCGAGATCCTCTGGGATCTGCTCGAGGGCGAACCCAAGGTCAGACTTGCCGCTGTTGCACGAGCGAAAGGGCTAAGAATCGAACTCAACGGACCTCACCGGATTCTTCATTGCTCGCTCGAACAGCTCGATGTGTTGGCGCATGCTGATGGATGGGATGCCGGTGCCGCCGAAAGAAGCAGGCGCATCGCGCTCGACTACTGCGCTCGCGGCCTCGAAACAGCCGGCTTGCGGCTCATGACCGTACGCGGAAACCTCGTCATTGCGCTCATTTCCGGAAAGACCAGCGAAGAGATCCGGCGCGTGCTGGACGCCATCCGGGAGAACCTCGCAGGCAGGGTTGCTGGATTCAGCCCGGTGTGGGGTGTCAGTTCCATCAGTGGCGGAAGTGGCGATTTCAGAGCCGCGCATCGCGAAGCCGCGATCGCCCTCCTCGCCGCCACGAAGTTCTGCGATGAGAAAGTCGCGATCTCCGATGAGCTTGGCGTATTGGGACTTCTTCTGTCCATCCGCCACGACAGCGACGTCGAAGGCCTCGTGGGCGCCATTCTTGGTGACGCCGTGGAATATGACAGGCGCCACAATCACGCACTCGCGAAAACACTACGTACATACTTTGACGCAGACTGCTCGCTACAATCCACCGCGTCTGCTCTTCATGTACATCAGAAAACTGTCCGTTACCGGCTCAACCAGTTTGAACAGCTCAGCGGGATGGACCTGCGCAAGCACGAAAACAGGATGATGGTGGACATCGCGTTACGGATGCAGATGATTCGGCGTGAGTCGGCGGAACTTCCCAGCTGATTCCCAAGCTCCGGAGAATTTCGGATTCAGTGAAGATTCTCATCAAATATGCTCTCCTAATTGTGTGGCTATGACCGGCCATTCGGCGCATCCTCAGTCCGATATTTGCGCGTTTACTCCGCACCAGTATGCGGCCGCTCTTATGGCGATGATCGACGCCGCGATTTCGTTCATTGCGTGACAGCAAAGCCCCCATTACCGAGGAGAAGTGCATGGGCAGCATTGAGCACCCGCCGCCAAAGGACACGCGAGCACAACGCTCCGCCCGGTGGTTGTTCTCGTGCGTTTGCCTCACTGCGATTTTATTTCCCGGAATGGCGCCGGCGATGGATTTCAAGATCTACGCCCAACCACAAGTCCAGCGCAAAATTGTGATCGCCGAAGGGAGGATCCAGGATGGTGATGCTGAGAAGTTCAAGGCGTTTGCCAGAATGGCCGACCGCGATGACGAGGGACTCGTCGTCCTCGTTTTGAGTAGTCCAGGAGGTAACGTCGAGGCCGCCTTTCGGGTCGTCGACGCGATGGATAAGGTGCGCGTCTACACCGTCGTCCCTGATAACGCGAAGTGCGCGTCCGCTTGCGCTTCGATCCTGTTCGCGTCGGGGGAACGCCGAAGCATCGTCGGTACCGGGATGCTCGGCTTTCACAGCTGCTACCAGCGCCATGGGAGAAGCTACGTCGAGGACTCGCTCTGCAACGAAATAATCGCTGCAAATGCAATGCAAAGAGGGATAAGCCAGCTCGCCATCAATCGTTTCGTCAAACGCTATGGTGCACAAAACATGGCATGGGTCGGGCGCGACATCGCTTGCAAGTCGCTGCAGGGGCTATGCAAGCCCGGTCTGCTCGAAACCCGATACGAAACGAAGGCTTCGCTGATGCACAGTCTGGATTGCGGCAAGCTCATATCAGTTCAGGCGCAACTCATCTGCGGGGACGAGGAGCTCACCCGTGTCGACAAGACATTGGCTGAAATCTACGGCCAAAAGATGAAGGCATCGTCCAACAAGGACCGATTGCGAAATGATCAACGTGCATGGCTTCGCAATTCTCGCAATGTGTGTGGCGACAAGGCCTGCCTGCTTCGAAGCTACCGTGCCCGCGTCGATGAATTGAAGCGGATGCCGTCGTGACGACGTCGATTGACATTGGCCATGTGCGCGTTCAAACATGAGCCGGCCTAAAGAGCTGCACCCAGCTTTGGCTTGGGACGAGGCCATGTACGTCGAATCGCGTAACCAGTTTTCGCTGCCTGTTCAATCAACCAGCGTCGGCTGGTATCGCCCAGCAGCCCAAGCCGGACAAGCGTTTCCCGTCGATAGACCCTATCGAAGTGACAATACCCAGAAAATGTCGACAAATCTCGCTAATTCAATGACATACAGGAATTGCCGCGCCGCTCCTTGAGGGGCAAAAACGCCCATTTGCTATCGACGCATCGCATGCGATTAATTATTTTGCTATTGACTAGGGCGATATCTTCATCCATTATGCGCCGCATGCGATTACATCGCATACGAGTTATAACCGCGCAACACCCTTATTCACGAAGGAATCCATCATGAGCAAGATCGAACAAGTTCTCCACTCAGGCAACAGCCACGCCACGATCAACCCCTACCCCAATGTCCAGCCCGGTGAGCTCGGCGCGCTCGACCTCAAACTGTCGGCGTCCGGCGGTGAAAGCCGCGAGTTCATCGCCACCGGGCTGCACCCGAGAGCCGAGCAGTTGTTTTCGGGCGCTTGGTCGGCCTGTTACATCAGCGCGTTCGGGATTGCGGCCTCCATGAAGAAGGTCACGCTGCCGCGCGACTATTCCTTGGACATTCAGGTCAGCATTGGGTCGGTCGGGGCCGGGCATTGCCTTGGCGCCCAGTTCACCATCCGCGCGCATGTCGCCGTGACGCCGCGCGACAGCCTCTTCGCACACCGCTAGAGCGTGCATCCCTCCGTCGCCAGGCCGTGGCGCATCTTCGTTTCTTATGCGCAACGGTCACAGGCTCGGATCGCAAGCTATTTGCAAGAATGACCAAACGTTACAAGACCATGGTCTCTAGCCAAGAGGATACAAATGAAAACGACGAACCAAGCGCCCGCTGCGGCCGTGCCGCTCTCAGACTACCTGTGCTTTGCGGTCTATTCTGCGAACCTGGCGTTCGGCAAGGCGTACAATCCGATCCTCGAAAAGCTTGGGCTCACTTATACGCAATACATCACGATCATTGCGCTTTGGGAGGAAGTCCACCAGACCGTCAGCGGTCTGGGCGAGAAGCTGTTTCTCGAATCCAACACGCTCACGCCGATCCTGAAGAAACTCGAGGCGATGGGTTATCTGGAAAGGCAGCGCGATCCCGAGGACGAGCGGCAGGTGCGGGTCCGCCTGACAAAAAGTGGCCGACGTCTGCGCGAAAGAGCCCTGACGATGGACCTCACCGGGGAAACTGGCCTTTCGCCCGACGAGTTTGCGAAGGTGCAAAAGGCGATCGTGACGCTGCGTAACAATCTCATCAACGCGGTTCGGGCCGGCGAATAAGGAGCTTGACATGAGTAATGGGCAGACGCGCAGCAAAGCTGCGACAGAGAACGGACGAGCGAGAACGGTCGATATGAAACTAGAGGTAGTCGTCATTCCCGTGTCGGATGTCGATCGCGCGAAACACTTCTACGCTAGGTTAGGTTGGAGGCTCGACGTCGATATCGAAAAGGATGATCAGTTTCGGGTTGTACACTTCACGCCGCCGGGATCGCAATGCTCGATCCTGTTCGGCAAGGGTGTCACAACAGAGGCGCCCGGATCAGCCCAGGGACTCCATCTCATTGTGTCTGACGTGGACGCTGCGCGCGAAGATCTTGTCAATCGTGGCATCGACGTAAGCGAACTCTTCCACGACGTCGGCGGCGTATTCCACCATGCCGGTGAAGAAGGACGCGTAAGCGGCCCGCACCCAGCGCGTAAAAGCTACGGTTCTTTCGCTTCGTTCAGCGACCCCGACGGGAACGGCTGGGTTTTCCAGGAAGTGACCGCACGGCTGCCAGGTCGGGTCGATGCGCACGTCACGACATTCTCTTCGGCGATGGACCTGGCGAGTGCGCTTCGCCGTGCCGCGGCCGCACACGGCGAACACGAGAAACTGACTGGCCAACATGATGAAAATTGGCCGGACTGGTACGCCGAGTTCATCGTCCGAGAGCAAGCTGGAGAGCAACTGCCGACTTGAACTCGCTTGTGGCAAAAAGGAGAAGTGAGAGCTCCATCGGTGCGCCTTGTTCAGTTGCTTACTGACCAGAGCCCATCATTTCTCAGGCTCCTCCTCGATTACCCTGCGAATCGCCATCCACCAACAGCACCCCGTTTATTTGCGAACGCAGTTCGGAACCAAGCCAAAGACAGTATAGAAGACACCCCGCCCGCGCCTCGACCGCGATGACTGTTGACTGTCAGGAAGCAGACGGCCGGGCGAGAGCGACTCACGCCTTCCGACTGGCCGCAGATGGCCGATTGCTGAAATTCGGACCGCGACGGCGATCGTGGTTGGCTCCTCAGGCACGAGTTTCCGTAGTCGACCGTTGCGGCGCTAACACACTTCGAATTTTTTGCTCCGGTACGGCCGCAAACGATTGCTCATACTCTGCACACCTCTTTTATTCGAGGCGCATGGAATGCGGCACGAATGGCTTGAATATTTTCAGCGCCTTATCTGGGACACCCCAATAACTGTGACGCTGACATCGGCGACCGTAGGCTCAGTGATTACGCTCGCGTGAATCTCTGCATCAAACGCGCGTCGTCGTAAGCGTCAGCGACGTGACACGGCGTTGGAACTCGCGTTGTCGCTGGAAGGACATGCTCGCGCCTGCCGCACGATGATGCACAAAGCCGTGTGGGCACTAACGGCATCATCAGCTCATGCTCGCCGCGAAGTCTGCAAGGATGTAACCATCCCGTCTTTTGTTTTCCCAGACAAGCTTGATTGGCAGGTTCTGGCTTTCCGCGAGTTTGGTGAATCCGCAGACTTCTGCTGGCAGGTTGAATTCGAATGTGCGAAGGGCGCGATGTCTGCGTTAGCGCTAGCCCGTGCTACGCGCCGCCGGTTCGGCACAACCCTGTGGAAGCCTGGTGCTAAAGGCTCATCAATGGAAGACTCATCAATGAAACGCGAACTGCCCGACTTCATCGCGAATGCTGAAGCGAAGCATAAAGCGTCACCTCAGGAACAAGCGCGGTTCACACTTGAACAGAAATTGGAAGTGAGCCCGATTGTCGCTCGCACCAATGGAATCGCTGCGAGTGCTTAAACCTGAAGTGTTCAAGGCAATTATGTTTCTACTTGTGTATTTTGACACACGTCTTACTTAGTCGCCCCTGAATAATGCGTTTGCCCGGCGGTGGGGTCATGCGCCGGGCATGATTCGGACGAGAGTGGTAAGCGAAGCAGCAAGAATGAGGGCGTAAAAAACCTTCAGCTTCCTGAGGATCATTCGTAGGTTGTGACCGGCGCCGCATAACACCGCGTGCATCGCGTCACCGAGCACTCCCTTCAGCCAGTTCCGATCGAGTTTGCCATCTGTCTTCATGTGGCCGATCGCTGGCTCAATCGCGCTGCGCCGTCTGATCATCGCTCGTAATCCCCGCGTGATGCCTCGCCTCAACCCCGGGTGGTAGATCTTCACACCTTCGATGTCTACGCCCTTGTATCCACGATCCACGACGGCGATTTCTGGCGTGACGTCGCTCAGGATCGCCGCCTGTTCGAGCGCTTCTGCAAGTGTGTGGCCGTCGTATGGATTGCCTGGCATCGAGCGCATGCCAACGACCAGGCCCTCCCTGTGCGTCGTCGTAATCGACACCTTCACGCCGAACTCGTAGGGCGTGCGCGCCTTGCCCTTGGCCAGGCACTCTACCTCCGGCGCATGCAGAGCGTAAAGCTTGGTTTTGTCCTTTGTCTTTTGCGACAGGATCCGCTTTGTGCGATCAATCAGTTCCTGCAGGACCCCGCGACTGCCCTCGGAGACCGCATCAATCTGCCGCTCGACGTCACGCATCACCCGACCCACACGCGAGCGCAGTGTGCGCAACACTTTCTTCATGCGTTTGTACTGCTTGGCATGGGCATAGCGGCCTATCTGACGCGCCAGGTGCGGCGCCTCGCGGTTGTAGTTCTGCCTCAGTTTCAGGCCGTGCCGTGCTGCAGCCTTTACCAGATGTTCGCGACACCGCTCAAGCAACCGCGAATCGGTCGGATGGGCAACCGCTTTCTGCATGACAGTTGTGTCAACGATCACGCGCTTGACGCTCGCGGCCTTGATCACGCCGGCCCGTTTGGCTGCGTCGATCGTTTCGGCCAGCAACTCTTCAACACCAGCCTCGCCCAGCCGCTTGCGCCAGCGCGTCAGGCTCGACGGATCGATCGGCGGTTCGGTCTGCAAATACGTCTCGCCGGTGAACACCTGCCAATACGGGTTCTCAACCCATTGCCAGACGACTTCTTCGTCGGACAGGTCAAATGCGTGCTGCAGATACAGCAGACCGGCGACTAGCCTGGGTGATGTTGCCGGGCGTCCCTTGCGCGACACGAAGCTCTCGCTCATCGCCATGCCCAGCCGATTCCAGTTGATCAGGTCAGCCAGCCGCACCAGCGGATGTCTCAGATTGATCTGCTCGCGCAGCGGCTGCCGGAAGAAATCTCCCTCTGTCACAGGCGTCTTCGGACCCATCCGCACCTCGTCAGAATTTGCAGGATTTAGGCATCAATATGCCAGGTCTCTGCAAATCCCACAATGCCATTTCGGCCTCGGAGCCTTACCGCATAAGCTTTCGCGGATTGTTCAAGGCCGACTACTTAGCCTCATAGGTCGAGATACAGACCGGTTTGTATCGTGACGTTGTTTTCGACGCCCGCTTGCGGGCGTCGCTGTTCTTAGCGTTTGATTTTTCTAGTTACCTATATCTCTCTCGGTTTTTCGGGGGTGCAGGGGGGTCTGGGCGGGGGGCTTATCAACAGGGGTCGAAACATATTTGTCTGTAACGGATTTCCCTGACGGAGCATCGCGGAGCCACTTTTTCGAAGCCGCGTGAAGATTAGTAACCAATTGGGCGACGGACAGTAGAACCTTCATGCCCCGCCCCCACTCTATGGGCGCGGATGAACGGGTTGGGATGCGAGGTCGCGCTCCGACGCTGGAACCGGCGACCTCTCTCGCCCTGCGTGCGAACATCACGTCGGCGACCGTGGTCCAAGCTCCTCCACTCCATTGCTATCTCCGCAACTCAAAGGTTGCGTCCAATCTAAAAGACCACTCCAGTCAACCTCCTCGCCTGCTTCCAGACTTCGAGGACACAGCTTATCTTCAAGATACTCATGCGTGCGTCGGAGCACCTCCTGATCGAAGCTCAGAAACCCGAGTGGAACAGGAAAGCCTCGTCCAACTCCGATGGGCGCGTTGACTACCACCGCAACCATCCGCCGGGGTACAAGCATGATCTCCAGCGATGCGGGAATCTCACCGTCGTCAGAACGTACAACTACCCGACCGAACGTTTTCCTGAGATGCCTCTTCGACCGGTCTCGGGTGATGGCAATGTCTGTTCTAGACGTAGCGTCAGCAGCATCGGTAGCACGCGCGATGCTTTCCAAAAGTCTGGCTAGCGCCCGCGATGCACCCCAAGCCGAACTACTGGGAACAACCCATACCAAGTCGCTCGTCTGGCCGTTGTCTGCCTGATTCGGGGAATATTCCAGGGCGTTCCGTGACCTCCCTGTGCTTGGCGGCGTTGCCGATGACCGCAGCACGTTCAAAGGCGGCCATTCAGGCTGCGCAGGCTTGAACGACAGAAACGGGTCGAGTACCCATTCGCTCGCGGTGATAGCCGACGTTCGACGACACCGATGTGCGAATGTCGTCAAAGCAACTCTTAGGCACCTGACTGATACCGATACCCGAATGTCAGGCTTGGCCGAATGGCCGACCGCCACCCTTCCCTCTCCTGCATGCGGCGCTCGCCCCGCGATTTTTGCCGCGATAAGGCGCGGGTTATCGCGGGAATAGCCACGCTGACAACAACTCGAAGCGCTGATGTCGCCCCACTTCATGGTATCCGGAGCGGCGACGGCTATTGGCCCACGGCCCCTCAGGAACATCAGCGATTCGCCCTTGTCCCGCAATCAGGTGGGACGATTTGTCTGCGTCCTCCTTTGATCATTTTCTCCTGACGGGCACTCCCGATGCCCCGCCGCGGCATTGCACGAGCGCCTACTGCTTTCGAGTGCGTGTGGCTACCCGATAGGCTATGGTTGTGGGTCATGTTATCTACAATCGCTAAAGAAGACGCATAGAAGCCGTGCCGACCTATGCGTCGATGCACGGCGCAATACGGTTCCAGTCGGTAGCGTCGCAGACCCCGTTCAATCCGATCGATTTATGCCGCCGAGACTCCGCCATTGTGACGGTGTCACCCCCGTCATCAGCTTGAACGTTGAGCTCAGATGGCTTTGATTGGCGAAGCCGCACGCCTCGGCAATCTCGGAGAGTCGTTCGTCGCTACGTGCAAGCATGTCCTTTGCCGTCTCCAGGCGGATACCAGCAAGCCATCGATGCGGAGTCTCTCCCGTCTGTTCCCGGAACGCGCGGAAAAATTGTCGCGCGCTCAGCCCTGCAGCACGTGCAAGATCTTCGACATTGATCGTTTCCGACAGATGACCTTCCACATAACAGCGCACCTGTCGCATCCGCCATGCTGGCATAGAGACCGGCGCAGTGGAACTGTCCGGACCTCCGGCGCGCTTTAACAGGTAGGCGACGATCGCAGTAATGATTCCGTCACTCAGATGCGCATTGAGAAACTGGTTGCCAGAGCAGCAGTTCCACAACTGCTTCATGGCCCCCTCGACGAATTCATC